>CAYLPJ010000015.1:0-108053 GCA_964385465.1 uncultured Planctomycetaceae bacterium
CGCCGTTGGCGAAGAAAAGCGGCGTCGTTGCCGCCGCACTCCACATTTGGCGGCGTGGGCCTCGGGAGTGCGATGGCGGGGGTGCCGACTCGACGCGGCGCGCGGGGCCCCCTTCGGCGGGCGACGGTCGCCAGGGCCGGGAGGGTGCTACTGTTCCGCGGCGAAGCGGAAGGCGTCGAGCGTGATGAAGTGCCAGCCCTTCGCCGTGGTGTTGACGACGTAGACCGCGTGCACGCCGGCGACGTCCCCCACGGTCTCGGCATGGACGGGACCGGCCTCGCCCAGCTTGACGGCCGCGACGGTCGGGCCGTCGGGGGCATCGAGGCGGAAGGCCAGCGTGACGGGGAAGTCACCCCGCCCGGCGGGTCGGCCGGTGGCCTCGACGGTCAGCCGCCCCACCCCCTTGCCGAAGTCGATCCGGCGATACGCCAGCCACGCCCCGCTGACGCCCAGCGCCCGCTGCCGCAGCCCGCGGATCGTGCCCCCGCGGCAGTCGCGGTCGCCGATCTGCCCGGACTGGGCATCGAAGGTGATGGCGGGGATTCGCCGCGTCGCTTCGCGCGCATCCGGCCGGGGGGCGGTGTCGGCCGGCGCGGCGGCGGGGTACAGGTAGCGTGTGGGCACGCGCCGGCGGTCGAGGCTGAACGACTCGACGTTCAGGCTGCACGCCGGGTGGGGATGGGTACTGTAGAAGTCCAGCCGCACGTCGTACCGCCGCCCGGCCTGCATGGGGATCGGCGCGCTCTGCCACCGCCTGGAGCACTCGTTCCAGCCGAAGATGCGCTGCCGCCCGTCGACCCACAGCCGCACGCCCCCGCGGGCGTAGACGGAGAACGTGAACGCCTCGGTCAGCGGGGCCTCGAACTCGCCGGTCCACCGGACGGCGAACGGCTCGGCGGCCCCGGCCCGGCGGCCGACCGGCCCGACGCCCTTGGACCAGTCGTAGACGGGCCCGGCGTGGAAGCCGTCGAGGACGGGGTCGTTTCCCGGCCGGCGTCGCGGCGAGCCGTGCCACACCTGCTCGTCGACGCCCGCGGCGGCGGGTTCTCCGGCAGGCTCACGGCCGCAGTGGTACGCGGCCCGCAAGCCCTTGCCCTCGGCGGCGGCGTGGGGCGGGGCGTCCGCGACGGCGACGGTTTCGCGGAGGCGGTCCCAGCCGTTCCATCCGGAGACGGTGTAGACGGGCACGCTGTTTCGCCCCTGGACGAACCACAGCACCGTGCCGTCGTCGGCCTGGATCACGCGTCCGCCGGCGGCGTTGTCGGAGGTGGTGATCGCCTCGGTGCCGTCGGGCGTCCGCCACCAGTAGTAGACGCGGTCGGGCAGGCCGTCGTCGGCGCGGGCGTCGAGGAAGCTGCCGGCGAAGAGCCCGTCGGTGGTCCACGCGCCGGCGAGCGTCTCGACGCGGTCGGCGACGACGATCGCGTCGCCGGCCTCGCCGATGATCCCGTCGGGCACGTGCAGGCGCCCCGGCGGCGTCGTGTGCGGGTTGGCGCCGAGCCCGCCGCCGATGGCGTGCCTGCCGGCCTTGAAGCGGAGCCGCCCGTCCGGGCTCCAGCCCAGCACGCGGCTGACGGAGGCCCAGTGCGTCGGCCAGGTCTCGCCGTGACGTTCGTCCCCGGTGTTGTAGTGGGCGTAGTACGCCCCCGAGCGGCCCTGATAGACGCCCCGACCCCGGCTGCCGGTCCGCCCCTCGCAGGGCGCCGCGGCCGCGACGCGACGGAGACCCGGCTCGTCGCCGATCGGGTAGACGGGCAGGCCGTCAGTCCACGTCGGCCTGGTGGCGAGCACCTGGAAGACGCGCCCGCCGCCGGGGGCTTCGACGTCCGTTCCGGCCAGCGCGGTGAAGTCGTCGGCCACCCACGTCCCGCCGGGGAGGTCGCGGCCGTCGGCAAAGGTGAACTCCCCCGGCTGGGCCCGGCCGTCGCCGTCGGCGTCGAGCCAGCGGAACGTCCCCGCCGAGCCGTCGCGGCCCGCGAGGCGTTTTGCCCGCTGAAGCTCCTTGCCCCGCCCGAGCACGGTCACGGCTCGCAGCCGCCCGTCGGCGTGGGCGAGCACCTGCGGCCCTCGCGTGGCGACGAGGTACCGCCTCCCGTCGCGGTAGAGCACGCGCCAGCGTCCGGCGTGCCCGGGAACGGACCGGACGAGCCCGTCGGCGAGCTCCTCGATATGATGGTTCTCCAGCACCCGCCAGGTGCCCGCGTCGTAGTCCATTTCCGCCAGCGTCAGCGTCGGCCCGGGGTTGAACCAGACCTTCGACGGATCGCGGGGGTCCGGCTCGCCCCAGGCGTAATAGGGCTGGCCCCCGTACCACTCGCCGAGCAGTTCGCCCTCGGCGTCGAACCGCGCCACCCGCCGCGGGGGCGCGTGCGGCTCGGCCACGAGGACCCCCCCGCCGGGGGCGGCGGTGACGTCGGTCACGTCGCGGAAGTCCGTCGGAACGTACGGGCCGTCCCGCCGGCCGCCGCGCCGGCCGTAGGCCGCCTTGAGCTTCCCGTCGGGGCCGAATCGCTTGATCTGCCGGCCGGGGGCGCGCTCGGCGACGAGCAGGTCCCCGCAGGTCGTCACGGCCAGCCGGCGCGGGTTGGTCAGGCCGTCGGCGATGACCACGCGGCGGGCGCCGTCGGACGCCACGGCCAGCACGCGGTCGCCGGAGATCGCGTAGACCTCCCCGCGTTGCCCGACGGCCAGCCCGGTCGGCGAGGGCAGCGGGACCTCCGCGGCGACCGACCCGTTGTCGGGATCGAGCCAGCGGACGACGCCCTTCTCGCGGAAGCTGACCACGACGGTCTCGCCGCGGGCGGCGAGATCCGCGCCGGCGACCTCCTCGCCGTGGCTGTAGATGAAGTATGTCGGCCCGCCGTCGCTCTTGCGCTTCTTGCCGGCCGGCAGGACGTCCCACGTCGCCACCCGCTCGCCGGCGTTGGCGTCGATGACCTGCACGTAGCCGTTCTGCTGGAGCATGTACAGCCGCCCCCGCCCGTCGGCGGCCAGCGACGCGCCGCCCTGGTAGCGCCCGGTGGTCACGTCCCCGCGGCCGCGCGTCCACTGCCGGACGCGCCCGTCGAGGGACTGCTTCAGCAGCACCGGCGCGGTCTCGGTGATCTGCGCCGCGACGAACATCGCATTGCCGTCGGCGGCCACCGACGCCGCCCCGCCGTGGTTGCCCACCCACCGGTCGTACGGCGCCGAGCCGGGATTGATCCCCAGGCTGGTCACGTAGCGCGCGGTGAAGCCCGGCGTCCGCAGCAGGCGGATTTCGTACTCCCCCGGTGCGACGGGCCGGCCCGCGCGGTCCAGGCCGTCCCAGCCGAGCGTCAGCGGCCCGGCCTGGCGGGGCTCCCCGCGGAGCAGCTCGCGGACGAGCACGCCGTCGGCGTCATACACCCCGGCCGAGCAGCGGCCCGGTTTCGGCACCGTGAACCGCGCCCGGAAGGGCGCCTCGTCGGCGCCCGCCGTGCCCGCGGCCACCAGCACCGCCAGGGCGATTCCGGCAAGGGTCCGGCGGCGGGGGCTCGCGGCGCCCCGCCGCAGCCGGCCCCCGGCGGCCATGGCCCGGGGACTCATTCGACCTCCGCCGTGCCCCAGTGCTGGGGCTCCAGGCGGCTCTCGTTGGGGATGTCATCGACCACGTTGGCCGAGAAGCCGTTGTTGCTCCAGTACGCCCGCGCCCCCGCCCGCGTGCCCTTGGCGTTACCGAAGATGTACCCCACGTCCATCCGCACCTTCGCGCCGCTGGTGGGCTTCCAGCCGAGCACCTTCAGCGGGATGGCCGCCACCGCCCGGAAGCCGCCGTCGGTCTTCTCGTAGTCCAGCGTCACGCGGTCGGTCGTCTCGATGCGGTCGAACGGCTCGGTGCCGGTCGGCGAACGCAGCACGATCCGCTCGCCGTCGAAGCCCGCCACCCGCGGGCGGTACACCACCGCCAGCGCCTTGCCGTCCCGCCGCGTGACCAGCACCCGCACGTCCCCGACGGCCGGCTTGGTCCGCTTGCTGTCGGCGGCGGGGTTCGTGGCGAACTGCACGTCCAGGCAGTTGCCCCCGCGGAAGAGGATGGTCTCCTCGGCCGTGGCATTGACCAGCGGGTGCGGCGTGGTCACGTCGTAGCGGAGGTAGAGGTTGCCGCGGTCGTAGGCGGCGCGGACCTCGAACCCCCGCCCGCCCTCGAGCTCCTTGCCGACCGGCTCGGCCTCGTCGAGCTTCTTGCGCCCGCGCACGATGGTGAGCTGCTTGGCCTGACCGGTGGCCTCACGCCACTGCTCCAGGGCCTTGGCGGCCTTGGCGACGGCGGCGGGGGTATGCTCGTAGGCCCCGCCGGCCAGCGGCTCGACGGTCTCGAGCCCGAGCACCTCCCAGACACGCGTGTCCTGCCCGCCGTGGACAACGAAGTACCGGTCCTTCCCGTCGAGCGTCAGCTTCACGAACGTGCCCCCCTGGCCCTCCGGCTGGCCCTGGTACGGGCCCCGCCCGAGCTGGACCCGCCCGTCCTTCAGCAGGGCCGCGGTGTACACGCCGCTCGTGTGGAACACGTGGTTGACGCCGAAGTAGGTCATGTGGGCGAGAAACTCCCCGGCGACGCCCATGCGGCTGGTCATCCCCCACAGCCGCCCGGGGCCGACCGGCGGCAGGCCCAGCGCCCGCTTCCAGAAGACGATGTCCTCGTACATCCACAGGACCTCGCCATCCTGCGTCCGCCTGGCCAGCGTCCCGCCGTGCCCGCCGTAGGTGTAGACGAACCCGTCGTGGGCCGGCGCCTGCCCGACGCCGACCTTCTCGGCCTTGGCGAAGTCGTACACAGGCTGGCCGGCGTCGGTCGTCCGCACCGGGCGCAGGCGGCTGCCGTCGTTGAAGTACAGCGACAGGTCGCGGCCGAGCGAGACGACCACGTGGTGGGGCATCTCCCGCGGCAGGCGCGTGACCTCCGACCACTGCACGCACTGGTCGTCGTTGGTGTCCTGCCAGAGGCAGTCGCCCTCGCGGAAGTTCAGCTCCCGCTCGTCCACCGCCGGGATGCCCGTCGCGCCCTGGAAGACCGCCAGGAACGGCTTGAACAGGTCCCCGTCGCGACGCATCACGATGTTCATCGTCGAGCGACGCGGGCGGTTGCGCCCGTACAGATACTGTCGGCCGTTCTCCGCCGTCAGCATCCGCGCCTGGTCCACGTACGCGCTGGGCCCGACCGACGGGACCATGTTCGGGGCCGTCTTCCGCCAGATCGTCGTCGTCGGGCGGGCCTCGTACTTCTTCCAGTCGATCCTCCACAGCACGTGATGGGCGAGGATCTCATCCGGCCGGGCCGGGTCGATATTGCCGTACGCGAAATACCCCGACGAACCGAAGAACTCGTCGACGTTCCTGCCGGTCTTCGCGTCCCATACGCTGACGCGTTTGGGCCCGTCGGTGGTCTCGGCGACCCACAGCCGGCCGCGGGAGTCCAGGTCGATGCCCCCCGGCTGATACATCCCAGACGGGTCGTAGCGGCCCTTGGCGGGCCGGCCGCCGTCGCGGCCGATCGTGCGAAGCCGCTTGCCCTCGGCGCTGAAGACCTGCACCTGCTGGGCCTCCCCGGCGAGGGCGACGAAGATCTCCCCGCCCTTGGAGACCGCCAGGCCGCGCGGCTCGGCGAGCCCCTCGACGAGCGCGCCGGAGACCTTCCCGCCGGCGACCGCAAGCACGCGCCCGCCGCTGACCACCGCCAGCGACCCGTCCGGGCGCACGGCCACCCGGCCAGGCCGGGGGACCTTCCATTCCGCCGACAGCTTGCCGTCCAGCCCGTGCACGCGGATCACGCCCCGCCCGCCATAGGCCACGTAGATCCGCTCGCCGTCGCAGGCCAGGCCCGTCACCGCGTTGGTTTCTTCGGTCCCGCCGTCCGGGGGCAGCAGCGCCTCGACGCCCGGGCGGAAACTCAGCGGGCGCGAGTCCGCGAGGTTCAGCACCTTCACACCCGGCGTCGCCGACCAGCCGTGCCCGCCGGCGACGAACAGCCGCTTGCCGTCGGTCGCCAGGTGCTCGGCCGTGCGCTTCGAGCCCCATTTCTTCTTGCCCGCCAGGTCCGTGCGGATGAGCCCCCAGCCGTACTCGCAGGAGTCCCATGCCAGGATCATGCCCTTCTTGAAGCCCAGCACCGTCGACGGCCGGCCGTGGTCGCCCCCCCAGCCGCCGGTGTTGTCGTCGGTCGGGTACGGGGGCTGCCCGGAGTTGTGCACGCTGAAGCGGTACTTGACCTTGATCGGATCGTGCACGACGCCGGCCCAGCGGTACGTCCCGGCCGGGAGGGGCTTGCCCTTGGCGTCGAGCCCGTCCCACTGCTCGGTGTTGACGCCCTCGGGCCTGCGCTGCTGGGCGACGAGGATCCGCGCCGAGCGGTTCTCGGCGTCGAAGAGCTGGACGGTGCACTCGCCCTCGCGGGGCATCTCGTAGCGGAAGCTCAGCGGCAGCGGGCGCTCCGGCGGAAGGTCGGCCTCGACCCACTCCCGCGGGATGTTGCCCTTCGGCGAGAACCGAAGCGTGCCCCAGCAGTTGGCCTGCTGGAACGGGAAGCCCGGCTCGGACATGACGTTGTAGGCCCAGGACGCCCCGCCGGCGGTCTTGAGCCCGTCGGGGCGGCCCCAGAACACGGCCGTCGAGCAGGCGAGGGTGTCCTCGGCCTTGGGCGTTCGCTCCATGGCGAACGTCTTCCAGGGGATGCGGTACTCGAACGTGAAGCTCAGGCCGTCGTCGCCCTTCTTGTAGGCGGCGTCGAAGTGCTCGGAGGGGATGTGCCCGTTCTCGTGCAGGTCGGGGCGGACGGGCTTGGTGAAGCCCATGCCGCGGAACATCGCCAGCGACGGCTCCTTGCGGTCGGTGAAGTACCACAGCATCATCGTGGCGACGGGCGAGACGTGCTTGTGCTCGTCCTTGAAGCTGCTGTACGGCAGCGGCTGCGTGTCGTCGGGGTCCCGGCTGAAGAAGATCTGGCAGACGTCGGCGTCCCACGCCCGAGACGGCTTGGTCAGCGGGTCGTGGCGGTTCATCATCGGCGAGCTGTCGCGGACCATCCCGGCGATGTACAGCGCCTCGGCGTCGTACATCATCGCCAGCTTCGCGCTCTGGGTCTGCCGGGTCTCCGGGACGACGTAGTGCTCGACCGCGCCGGAGAGGTCCCAGTCCCCCAGCGAGCCGTCGACCGTCACCTCCCCAGCGGGGACGACGTACAGCTCCTTGTGGCTGCCCCGCCCCCCCCCGCCGACGGCCCGGCCGCCCGCCGCCAGAACCGCCAGAACGCCCAACGCCGCCAACCATCGTCCACCGTGCATGGCTCGCACCTTCATCTGTTGTCGGGGGGGAGGTCACCTCACACATCACCGGCGGCCGCGCCGGCCCGAACACGCCCGAGAGGACTCGAACCTCCAACCCTCGGTTCCGAAGACCGATGCTCTATCCAATTGAGCTACGGGCGCGTGTGGCGGAGCATTGATTGTGGCGTTCCGGGGGTCGGCTGGCAAGCGGATTCCGGGCGGGCGCCGAAGCTCTCTCACTCGCCGCGGGCGCCGCGGCCCGCCCATGACAAGGCCCCGTCCATCCTTTGCCGGGACGGAAAACCTGGCGACGCGGCCGGGGTGGTTGCATGGGGGGCGCTATCGTGGGAACATGAAGGCGGGCCGTGGCGGCCGCGTGGTCGCCACGCGAGCGGCCCCGCGAACGAAGCCGAGATTTAGGATCGGGAGTCAGGCATGTTCGAAACGATCGACAGGGTCCTGCTGGCCGGGTTGGGCGCGATGTCCATGACCCGCGAGCGGGCGGAGCGGATTTTCGACGAGTTCGTCAGCAAGGGCCAGGAAGCCCGCGGCGACAAGAGCGGGTTCGTCAAGGAGATGATGGACAGCGCCGACCGGACGCGTGCGGAGCTGGAGCGGATCGTGCGCGAGCAGGTCCACGCCGTGGTGGACACGCTGGAGCTGGCCACGAAGGAGGATCTCCAGAGCGTCGAGGCGAAGCTGGACAAGATCGAGAAGCAGCTCAAGAAGGGGCAGTAACCCTTGTGGCCCGGGCGGTCGGGGCTGAAACGAACCGTCGAGCACGTGCGGCGGTATCGCCATATCGTCGGCGTGCTGATGAAGTACGGCTTCGAGGAGATGGGCGGCTCGTTCGGCCGGCTGTCGGTGCGGGCCCGGCCGGGGGGTGGTTCGCGCGCCGACAGCGCCGTCCGCCGCCGCTCGCGCCCGGTGCGCGTGCGGATGGCGCTTCAGGAGTTGGGCCCGACGTTCATCAAGCTGGGCCAGCTCTTGAGCACCCGCCCGGACATCGTCCCGCCGGAGTACGTCGAGGAGCTGGAGCAGCTTCAGGACCGGGTGGCCCCGGAGCGATTTGACGCCGTCCGCGCCGAGATCGAGAGCGAACTCGGGGGCAAGCTGGAGGAGGTATTCGAGCGGTTCGACCCGGTGCCGTTGGCGGCCGGCAGCATCGCACAGGTCCACCGGGCCCGCACGCACGACGGTCGTGAGGTCGTCGTCAAGGCCCGCCGGCCCGGCATCGTCCAGACAATGCTCACCGAGTGCGAGATCCTCGAGAGCCTCAGCGGGCTGTACAAGACGTTCTTCGCCGACGAGGACCTGATCGACCCCGAGCGGATGGTCAAGGAGTTCACGGCCGCGCTGGTCCGCGAGGTGGACCTGGACATCGAACGGCGAAACCAGCAGCGGTTCCTCCGCGCGTTCGGCAACGACGAGACGGTCCGCATTCCGGAAGTGCTCGCAGACTACTGCAGCGAGAGCGTGCTGACGATGGAGTACATCGACGGCATCCGCCCGGGCAACGGCGAGCGGATCGACGCGGCCGGCCTCGATCGCAAGCTCCTGGCCGCGCGGGGGGCGAACTTCGGCCTGCGGCAGATCTTCGAGTTGGGCTTCTTCCACTGCGACCCGCACCCGGGGAACTTCTTCTTCCTTGAGGGCAACGTGGTCGCGGCGATCGACTTCGGCCAGGTCGCCCGCCTGACGGGCCAGGACCGGCTTCTGCTGCGCAAGCTGGCGCTGGCGATCCTGGACCGCGACGTGCCCCGCATGGCTGCGGTGGCCCAGCGGTGGGAGATGCTGGCGGAGACGCCCAGCCGCCAGGAGCTGGTCCGCGACGCCGAGGCGATGCTGGAGGAATACTGGCACGTGCCGCTGAAGGACATCTCGTTCCGACGTACGATCGCCGACGGGTTCCGGCTGATCCGCAAACACCGGATCCGCCCGCCGGCGGAGTTCACGATGATGCTCAAGAGCATGATGACGATCGAGTCGTTCGCGCGCTCGCTGGACCCGAGCTTCGACGTCGTCGAGCACCTTCGCCCGTACGCCCGCCGGCTGCACCTCCAGCAGCTCGACCCCCGGCGCGTCCTGCGGGACGTCCGCCGCGGCCTGCGGGACGCCGGGGAGTTCTTCGCCGGCCTGCCCGAGGACGTCAACGCGCTGGTGGCCAAGTTCCGCGAGGGCAAGTTCCAGCTCCGCATCCACCACGAGCACCTCGAGAACCTCGCCCACACGCTGGACAAGAGCTCCAATCGCATCAGCTTCGCGCTGATCGCCGCGGCGCTGCTGGTCGGCTCCAGCCTGCTGGTCGGCCAGGACGGCATGCTCCTGGGCATCCTGCGACTGGAGACCCTCGGCGTGCTCGGCTATGTCGCCGCGGCCGTGCTGGGGCTGTGGCTGGTCGCCGGCATCGTCCGCAGCCGCCGGCTGTGAGGCCGCATCACAGCTTGCCCGGGAGATGGACCGTCAGCTCCGGAGCCTTCCCCGGCCGGACTTCCTTCGTCACCGGCGACAGGTCCTCGTGCTTGACGGTCACATGGTACGCTCCCGCGCGCTGCATGCCCTCCGGCGTCCGCACCGCGCGGCGCACCACGGCCGCGAAGGAGCCGGGGGCGATTTCCATCGTCCGCACGAAGCCGCGGGCGCTGCGAGCCACCGGCTCGCGGACGGCCAGCGTCTCGCCGTCGGAGACGAGCATGGCGTTGCGCTTTCGCGTGACCGTCCGGCCGCGAGCGACGACCTTTCCTTCGGCGTCGCGGACGACGACCTCCGCCTCCGCCGGCTTGCCGGCGACGCTCCGCACGTGGACGGTCAGCAGGGCCTGGAAGCGGATGTCGGCGCCCTGCTCGCCGAGCAGGATGGCGGCCTTGGCGTCGGCGTAGTCGTTGTCCAGGAAGGCGCCGGTGGCGGCGATGCGGGGGCGGTCCTGGCGGATGTCGTGGTACTCGCCGGCCTCGTCCGGCAGGCGGCGGAAGCGGTTGCCCACGAACTTGGCGTATCCGCCGGCGTGGCCGTAGCCGTCCCCCAGCAGCACGGCCGCCCAAGTGCTCTCGACGGTGTTGCCGGCGAAGATCAGGTTGGGCGATTCGTTGAGGCAGACCACGCAGATGCCGCCGGCTTTGGCTCCGCCGCGGCCCACGGCGCGGACGACGTTGTCGCGGAAGACACCGCGCGCGTCGGTGATCTTCTCCTCGGCGCCCTTGGGCTTGAAGTGCGGCAGGCCGACCCAGAGCACGCGGGTCTTGGCGACCTTGCCGCCGCGCATCGCCGCCCGCCCGACGAAGGTGTTGTGGTGCACATCGAGGTTGTCGGCGCCCCAGGTGGTCCGGAAGCACGCGCTGCCGGTGTAGCCGTACTCGCTGCCGCTGCGGGTGCACTCGACATCCACGGCGTTGTGGTGGACGCTCGTCCCCGGCGGGTAGAGCCTGAACATGGCGATGCCTACCGGGTGCTCGCCGATGCCGACAACCCGGTTGTGGGCGATCTCCACGGGCTCGTCGCCGTCGGGCTTGCCCACGATGGCGAACGCATTCGTCGCGTGGCTGTCGATGTACACCTCGTGGTGCAGCGCCTTCGCAGCCCCCTGGAAGCCCTGCTGGCGCGTCCGCAGGACCAGATTGCCCTCCCCGCGGTGCTTGCCGTTGCCGTCCACCACCCCCACCGCCTGGTGGCGGTTGGTGATCTCGCTGCCGCGGTCGTGGAACACGCAATGGTGCACCCGCGAGCCCTGGCCCCAGTGCAGGTACACGCCCGAGACGTCGCGGGCGGACCAGACGATCTCCAGCCCGCCAAGCTCCACCGCCGCCGAGCGGACGTAGACCGGGTTGCTGCCGATGGCCACCTGCGTGCCCGGCGTGTTGCCGTCCCCCTGCACGATCCGCCCGTTCAGCACCCGGGCCGAGCCCTTGGCCGCCACGTTGACCCCGAAGCCGTGCCCCTCGGTGATGTACGCCCGCTTCGGCCAGTCGTCGGGGGCCTGCCGTGGGCGCGTGTTGTAGGTGATCGTGTGGCCGTCCATCTCCAGCGTGACGTCGTCGGCCGTGATCGCCACGCCGCCCAGCGGGACGGTCAGATCCCGCGTCAGCACATAGGTCGCGCCCTTGCGGTCGAGCACGATGGGCCGGTCGCCCCGGCCATCGGCGGGGACGCGGATCGCGCCGTCGATCCGGGCTGTCTTGAAGCGCCGGACCTCGCCGCGGACGACGCGCCCGTCCTCCCCGCGCCACGCGGTCCGGAAGGCGTACTGCCCCCCGGTTTCCAGGCAGGTGATGCGGTGCACATGCGTCCAGCACGGCCGGCCGGTCACCGGCGAGTTCGGCGAATTCGCCGTCCGCTTGCCGAGCTTCTCCGTCGGCCCGTACTCCACCCAGCTCGTGCCGGGCCGCGGCGTCTGCCAATGGACCACGGCGGACGTCTCGGCCGCGTGAATCCAGATCTCGGCAGGGACGGGTCCGGGATCGCCCTCCCTGGCGGCGCCGACGGACGCAACGGCGAGAAGAGCAAGGGCCAGCGAGGCGGTGTGGCGTGTCATGGGAGCACCTTTCCGTGCAGGCAGACGACCTGTTCCGACGCGAGGGCTGCCAACACACCTTCCATCTGAGATGTGACAGATGGAGTCTGCGATCTCGGATTCCAGGTCTCAGATCTCACGCGCCGTTCGCGGTTGCTTGTGAAACGCGGCTATTGGGCGGACGGCTCGGGAAGATGGAGCATGATCTCGGCCAGCGTGACGAGGTCGCGGACGTTGTGCTCCAGGACGGTGGTCATCTGGGCGGCGTTGCCGGTGCGGACGTAGGCGTGGTAGGCGTCGGGGATGAATGCGCCGGGGATGTCCTCGTGGCGGAGGCGCCCGCAGACGTGGCGTTCCAGCGTCTGGAGGCGGCAGTCGGGCAGGCGGTGCTTCCAGGCCCGCCGGCCGGCATGGAGGAGGTCCAGGTGCGGCAGGTCGATCGTGACGGCGACGGCGTTGGCGGCGGCGCGGGCGCGGAGGAAGGGCACGTCGAAGCTCTTGCCGTTGAAGCTCACCAGCGCGCGGCGTTCTGCGAGCATCTCGGCGAACAGCGCCAGCACGGCGCGTTCCTCGGAGTAGTCGCGGGCGAACAGTTGGCGGACGACGAACCCGTCGCCCTCCCAGAGCATCGCCCCGATCAGGAACAGCGGCGTCGAGCCCAGGCCCGTGGTCTCCAGGTCGATGAACAGGAAATCCCCGGGCACGATCGCCCCGTCCAGAGCCAGCGGCGCCACGTGCGACCACAGCCCGCCGGCGGGATCGGCGAGGGTCTCGGCGAAGCCGCGGCAGAGATCGAGGCCGCCGTCCGGGTCGGATGTGACGGGGCGGTCGATCACCCACGCGGCCGAGTTGGCGGCGGCGATCTCCCGGCCGGGGGCGGCGTCGGCGAGTTGCACCGGGGGCCCGATCCCGGGCGTGGGGGACGGGGCGGCGGCCCGCCGCGGCAGGTCGCGGGAGAAGGTGATGGTCTCGGGCGGGTGCGTGTCCGGCGCGCCGGCGGCGTCACCGTCGCTTCGTCGAAGTCGCCTCTTGAGCCGTCGGCGGAGCTCATCCGTCGGGGTCTCGGCCTCGGGGGCGGGGCCTTGGTCCCGCTCGCGTCGATCGAGTCTGCGGAAGAAGTCGCGCGGTCGCTTCATGCGTTCACCGCCGCCCATGATACAGGATTCTGAGCACAAGCGTTCAACTGCGGGAGGCCCGGCCGCCGTCGCATGCGTGCGACGGCGCCGCCCGGGGTTCCGCCGTTCCCGACACCCGGCCCCGGGCTCGAAGCCTTTCCCGATGTCCGATACCGGATGCCGGCTCGCGCTTCACCCGCGGATGCGGACAAGCGCCTTGACGAGGCGGCGCTGCCGCGTGGCGTCGATGGCGGCGCGGATGTCCGCCAGGTCGAAGGGGTTGTCCAGGTCCAGCCAGGCCGAGGCGTCCAGGTCGCCGGACATGAATCGAGCCACCACCTGCTCGTGCGTCTCAGCCTCGTCGTAGCCGCCCTTGAAGACCGTGAACGTTCCCCGCGGCGCGTCGGGGTTCAGGCGCAGGCGGCCGAACTCGTCGATCCCGTAGATCCCCAGCGTCCCCCCTGCCGCCAGAAGCGACAGCGCCAGGTCCGTCGCGTCCTGCCGCCCGACGGCGTCGATGGCCACGTCGAAGCCGTCCGGCGCCAACTCGCGGGCGGCGTCGGCGACGCCCGCGTCGCGGTAGTCCAGAAACGCCGTCACCCCCACCTGCCGGGCGTTGGGCTGGCGAACCGGCGAGCCGATCATCACCACGCGTTCGCATCCGGCCGACGCGGCGTGGGCCGCGTAGGAGAGCCCGTTGCCCCCCGAGCCGACCACGAGCACGGCCTCGGCGTCGGGGATGCCGATCCGGTTGGCGTAGCTGGTCGTCTCCCGCCAGGTGATGACCATCGTCGCGGCGGCCGGGTCCGCGTCGGCGGGCAACACCTGGTTGACACGCGCGCCCCACCACGTATCGGGCGGGACGCCGTCGGCCTCGGCGGCCCGGAAGTCGGTGGCCACGCCGATCTCGGCGAAGCCGCCCCAGGTGACCGAGCACTCCCCCACCGGCGTGGTGCCGACGCGGGTGACCAGGTCGCCGACCTTCAGGTTCCGCACCTTCGCCCCGACGTCGGTGACCCGGGCGATGCTCTCGTGGCCGAGGATGGTCGGCAGCGGGGAGAGGTAGGGAAACTCGCCGCGGACGATGTGGCTGTCCGTCCCCGAGCACGTGGCCCCGAAGAGGATCTCGCACCGCGCCTGGTAGTCGCCCATCGTCGGCTCGGGGACGTCGCGAACCACCAGCTTTTCCGGCCCCTCGACGATCGCGGCTCTCATGCCAAACTCCTTCCGGATGTGTGCCGCCAGCCCGTGGCCCGCGGCCGAGACGCACCGGCCGGCCACTGCCTGCCGGCCGCTGACAACCGCATCATGCCTGTCCCGGTCCCTTGTAGTCTCGGTTCCAGGGCAGGCCGAACGGCTCGCAGAACGGGCGGAACGGGACCATGGCAGCGATCTCGTCCAGCCGGGCGAGCACGCTGTCGTCCAGCGGGCCACGGGAAACGTAATCCACGTTCTGGGCGACCTCGTCGGCCGATCGGGCGCCCATCAGCGTGCAGTGGATGGCGGGGTTGGAGATCACGAACCTGAGGGCCAGCTCGACGATCGGCATGTCGAGTTCGTCGAGCAGGGCGTAGAGGGCGCGGAACTGCTCGCGGCGTGGTTTGCTCAGCCAGGGCGCGCCGCCGGCGACCTCCGCGTCCTGCCGCCCCGCCAGCGCCCCCTGCTGCAGCGGCGAGCCGGCCACGATGCCCATCCCCTGCTCGACGGCCGCGGGGAGGGCCTCGATCTCCGCTTCCCGCCAGAGCAGGCTGTAATTGAAGGCGGTCAGCACGACGTCGAACTTGCCCGTGCGGATCAGTCGCGCCAGCGTATACGCCGTCGTGCCCCCCAGGCCCGTGTAGCGGATCACGCCCTCGTCCCGCAGCTCGCAGAGCAGTTCCCACACGGGCCCCTCGGCCGCGCCGAGGTCCGTCCACCAGTCGTACTGACCGGGTCGGTCGGGCTCGTGGATCATGAGGATATCGATCACGTCGCGCCCGAGGAGGCGGCGGCTCTCCTCGACGGACTGCCGCAGGGCGGCCTTGTCCTTGGCGTCGAACGGCTGGGGCCTCCCCCCGAGCTTGGTCGAGAGGATCACGGGGGCATCGACGTCGGCGAGGATCCGCCCGAGCACCTGCTCGCTGTCGGCGTAGCCGGGGGCGGTGTCGATGTAATTGACGCCCAGTTCGACGGCCTTGAGGACGGCCTGGCGCCCCTGCTCGAACGCGGCCCCGAAGGAGGACACGAACAGCCCGCCCAGCGACAGGCGGCTGACCTCGAGGTCGGTCTTGCCCAGCTTGCGTGTTTCCATGGCACTCTCCGTTGGCATGTGGGTCCGGAGGATAGCAGGGCTCGCCCGTAATGTACACGCCCTGCCGAACCGCACGGTGTTGAGCGGCGCGATCCCTCAGCCAGCCGCAGTATCCTGCTCGATTGATGGCCCCCCGAGCGTCGACGTGGCGGGGCGAGCCCTGCATGGCGTCAGTCAGTCGAGGGCACACCGGCCCCTCAAACCTTTGTGCGTTGTCTGCGCTCAACCTGTACGTTTTGGCAATATATTCTTATTTTTCGGAGTTTTCTTATAATATTGTCGGTTTTTGGTCCGATTTCGTTGACAGAATGGGAGAATCACCTTATATTGTGGCTTCTTCAGGCGTTCCGGATGGAAGAGAGGCGTTCGATCGGAGGGGCTCCCTGTCTGCGCCTGTGGGCCGTCCATTTGTTGGTCTCTGCACGGAGGTCGTGTATCGTGTCGTCGCGCCGTTGCCCTTGGTCCGTCCTCATCCTGTCCGTCTCCAGCCTCGGGGTGCTTGCGCCGGTGCAAGCCTTTGCGGTGATCTCATCCGCCGAGAGCGTCGCCCCCTTCCACGATCCGACATCCTCGTGGTATGGCATGACGATCGATCCTATCCACAGGGTCTGGGCCGGCAGCTCGGTGGCCATCGGCTACTACACGCTCCTGACCGCCGACCACTTCGAGGTCGATGCCAACGACGGCGCGGGGCAACGGGGCGCCATGCTCCCCATCGGCGGTGACGTCTTCGAGGTGATGCGAACGGAGACGCCCCCTGCCGGCCCCTGGCAGGGCCGCCCGCCGGACCTCCGCGTGCTGCACCTGCGGAACGTCACCGAGCCCTTCCGCCCGCTGCCGGGCTTCTACGGGCTATACCGGGGGGACTATCCCGCCACGGTGCACAACGGCTTGCGCCAGGAGCAGACGTTCATCCTCGCCGGCACGGGCGACGGCGGGTCGGGACCGTACCGGGCGCCCGACGGCACGGCCTACTACGTCGACGAAGAAGACCCCATGCTTCGCTGGGGCACCAACGCCCTGACCGAGCGGCTGCGGAAATACACGGGCTCCCACGTGACCGACGCGATAACCATGGATTACGACGTCTCCCGCTTCGATCCGCCGGTGATGGGGACCGAGTACGAGGCCGGCTACGGGCGGCACGATTCCGGCAGCGGGGTCTTCGTCAACCCCTTCACCGACGCCGACGGCGACGGCGCCGACGACGCGGATCGCTGGCTGCTGGCCGGCATCGGCATCGGGAGGAAGCCCGTCGACGATCTGGGCTACGGCACGATCTGTGCCGCCGATGTAACGCAGTACAGCGACTGGGTCGAGCAGCAGCTCCTCCACGACCTGCTCCCGGGCGACATGGACCTCGACGGCGACGTGGACACGCGGGACTACCTGGCCTTCAAGCGGAACGTCGGCATGGACGAGCCGACCTGGTTCGACGGCGACTTCAACCTCAACGGCCGGCTCGACAGCGAGGACCTCCGCGCCGTCCGCCTCAACCTCGGCTACAGCTCGGTGCCCCACGACTTCCTCACCACCCCGCCGGAGACCTGGGCGGGCTTGTGCCGGAGCGGCGAAGCCCTGCCCGAGCCGACCGCCCTCTGCCTGCTGGCCGTCCTTGCCCCGGCCGTCCTCCGCAAACGCCGACGCTGAGAACGCCGCGTTCGGCGAGCGGGGATCCGGTATCCCGCCTCTCGGCCTCCACGGCGGATGCCGTGCCCGGCCTCTCGGCCCCCCCGACGGCGGCCGGGGGGGCAGGTCTCTTGCGGGCCTCGGCCTGGCGGGCGTACACTTCGCCCATGCCCGTCCGAGCCGTCCAACTCGATGTGTTTCGCTCGCGGATCCCCATGCGCCGGTTCGAGCACGCCGCGGCCGCCCGCGAGCTCGCCGAGGCGCTGCTGGTCCGCTTGCGGCTGGACGACGGGCGCGAGGGCTGGGGCGAGACGCTCCCGCGGAAGTACGTCACGGGTGAGACGCTCGACTCCGCCCGCGCGGCGATCGAGCGGACACTCTGGCCGGCGGCGACCGCGCTGGACGTCGCCGATCCCGGCGCCCCCGCCGCCCTGCCGTTCCGCGACGGAGACGGGCGCTGCATCCACGCCGCGCGGTGCGCCGTCGAGCTCGCCTGTCGGGACGCGACCGCCCCACCCCCACCTGTCGGCAGGATCGGCCCGAGGGTCTCCGGCGTGCTCGGGTCGGCCGACCCGGGGCGAACGGCCCGGCGCCTGCGCCTGATGCGATGGTTCGGCCTGCGGGACTTCAAGCTCAAGCTCGGGTTCGGCGAGGAGATCGACGGCGAGAACCTCCGCCTCGTCCACGCCCGGATTGGCCGCGCCCTCGCGGCCGGGAAGATGAGCCTCCGCGTCGACGTCAACGGCGGCTGGCCGGCCGAGACCGCCGCCGAGCGCGTCGCGGCGCTGTCGGGCTTCGGCGTCTGCGCCGTCGAGCAGCCGGTGTTCTGCCCGGCGGCGGAGCTGGCGGCCCTCGCCGATCGATGCGCCCTGCCCCTTCTGGCCGATGAATCGCTTCTCGGCCCGGCCGACGCCGAGGCCCTCCTGGCCCGCCCGGATCGTGTGTGGTGGAACGTCCGCATCAGCAAGTGCGGGGGTCTGGACGCCGCGGCCGACCTGCTGGACCGCGCCCGCGAGGCCGGCGTGACGGTCTCCTGCGGCTGCATGGTCGGGGAAAGCGGAATCCTCTCGGCCGCCCAGCGGCGTCTGCTGGCCGGGCGCGACGGGGTGCGGTTCGTCGAGGGCAACTATGGGCGGTTCCTCCTGGCCGACGACCTGACCGCCCCGTCACCCCGGTTTGGTTTCGGCGGCCGGCTCAGAGTCCTCCGTGGCGGGGGCCTGGGGGTTCGCGTCCTTCGGCATCGCGTGGAAACCCATGCCGAGAAGCTCGCGTCCCTGCGGCCTTGAAGCGTGTTTCAAAGGGGAACGGTCTGGGATCGAGACCGGCCAGGAAAGGACGGCGAACGTGAAACCATTGAGCGGACTGACTGCGCTCGTCTTGGCGGCGCTGAGCGCAACGGCGGCGGCCGACGACTGGCCCAGGTGGTGCGGCGCGAGCGGCAGGAACGTCGCGCCGGACGAGAAGGGCCTGCCCGCGGCGTTCCAGCGAGGCAAGACGTCATCGTCGAAGGGCACGGCCGACCTGTCCGGGGCGGAGAACGTCCGCTGGGCGGTGAAGGTCTCGTCGATCGTGTACGGCAATCCGACGGTGGCCGACGGACGGGTCTTCGTGGGAACCAACAACGGCGCGATCCACGGCGACAAGCGGTTCCGGCTGAGGAAGGGCGGCTGCCTGCTGTGCCTCGACGAGGCGACCGGCGAGCGGTTGTGGAAGCTCGTGATCCCTCACCCCGAGAAGCAGGACCTGCCCTTCAAGTCGAACATCATGCAGTTCAACTTCGGCGTGATCGCCTCGCCGGCGGTGGCCGGGGACAAGGTCTATATCATCGCCAACAACGGCGACGTGCTTTGCCTGGATGCCCGCGGGCTGGCCAACGGCAACGACGGGGCGTGCCAGGACGAAGCAACGTACATGGCCGGGCCGCGCCGCGACCCGATCGAGTTGACCGAGGCCGACGCGGACATCCTCTGGCGGCGGAGCCTGTGGGACGAGGAGGACGGGATCGCCATCGTACCCCACGACGCGATGGGTTCCTCGCCGCTGGTCCACGGCGACCTGCTCTACGTGACCACCAGCAACTCCACGGACAACTCCCACCGCAACGTGCCCCGTCCCGACGCGCCCAGCCTCGTCGCCCTCGACCGCCACACCGGCCGCGTCGTGGCCGTCGACAACGAGAAGATCGGCCATCGGCTCTGGCATGGGCTGTGGTCCTCGCCGAACAAGGGCACCGTGGACGGGCGAACACTGATCTTCTTCGGCGCCGCCGACGGCTTCCTGTATGCGTTCGCCGCGTTGGACGGCATACCCGAGGACAAGAAGCCCGTGCACCTGGAACGCGTCTGGAAGTACGACTGCAACCCGCCGACGTACCGCTACCGGGACGGCAAGGAGATCGACTACTACTCCGGCGACAAGCGGAAGATCCGCAAGTACAAGGAGCGGGGGAACAAGAACGACCGCACGTTCCTGGGCCCCAGCCAGATCATCGCCACGCCGGTGTTCCACGACGGGCGGGTGTACCTGCCGATCGGCCAGGACCCCGCCCACGGCAACGGGATCGGGTTGCTGCATTGCATCGACGCGACCAAGACCGGCGACGTCACCAAGACCGGCGCGATCTGGACGTACGACGGCATCCAGCGGAGTATCTCGACCGTCGCCGTCGCCGACGGGCTCGTCTACGCGCCCGACATCACCGGCGAACTGCACTGCCTCGACGCCGGGACCGGAAAGGTCTGCTGGAAACATGACGGCGGCCGGGAGGCCTGGGGCGGGCCCGCCGTCGCCGACGGAAAGGTGTACTTCAACGCGCGGCGGTCGTTCACGATCCTCTCGGCCGGGCGGGAGAAGCAGGTCCTCCACCACGAGAGCCGCCTGGGCAGCGAGGCCTCGCCGATCGCGGCCAACGGGGCGGTCTACGTGGTTCTGAAAGGCTGGCTGTGGTGCCTGAAGCGCGACGGCTGAAGCCCCCCGGCCGCGGGCGGGCTACCGCGTGAGCATGTCGGCCTCCCCCGCCGGGGCCCCGCGTCGGCGCCGCGCCGGACGAGCGTTCTCCGGTTCGGGAAAGGCGGTGGCGAAGTCCACGCCCTCGGTCTCGCAGAGGGCCTCAAGCGGCTCGCGGACGGTGTGGAAGATATCCCGCTGGAGGTTGGTGTCCATGGCACGGTACAGGCGGGACCGCTCGGTCAGCGTCAGGTTGTGGCCCAGCGACCGCGGGCGGACCAGCAGCTTGACGGCGATCACCCGGATGTAGCTGTCCAGCGGCGGCAGGCCCATCCGTTTGACGGGGTACGCTCCCTGGTAGACCGCGTGAACCCGTCGGGCGTACGCCAGCGACCGCTCGAAGATCGCGCTGTCGCCCCGGCCGAGGGCCACCATTCCGGCCACGAGGCTCATGCCGATCTGATTCTCGGCCAGGTCGCGGTTCGGCTCGGTCTCGCGGCGGAGCCCGTACAGAACGAAGTCCTCGACGTCGTCGAACGCCCACTCGCCCTTGCTCTTCTGGTAGTTCTCCCGGAGCCAGTCGTAGTATCGCTGGGCCTCCTCGCGGCGGTAGGAGGCGTAGAGCCCCTTGATCGCCCCGCGGAGATAGTTGACGTGCCCGTCGGCCAGCATGCTGGTGTGGAACCGCCGCTTGACGCCGCCGGTCAGCTCGTGGATCGCGCGGAGGTACGCCTCGTGCAGCGGCTGGACGTACCGCAGGTCGGGCAGTTGCCGCAGGCGGATGCGGGGAACGTCCATGGAGCTCTCGGCCGCGACGGGCTCCAGCGCCAGCGCGTCGGGCCCGGCCTCGCGGGGGCGGGCGTCGATCATCGTCAGCCGCCCTCGCCAGGTGAGCTCCTTGAGGCAGTTGAAGGCGTTGCGCTGGGCGTTGAGGGCGTCGATGTTGCTCAGGTGGGCGTCGGTGGAGACCTCCCGCCCGAGCGTCAGCCAGTACAGGCCGTGCGGCTGGGGCAGGCGCCAGTCCAGCGGGCCGTACCGCTCCATCAGGCCCAGCATCCAGTCCGGGTCCATCTTGAAGACGTTCCACAGCACCTGCGCCCGGACGAAGGCCAGCAGTCTCGCCCTGGCGACCGCGTGGTCGGGGGCGTTGATCAGCCGGTAGACGTCACGTTCGTGCTCGGTCCGCGGCTGCGGCGGTCGGACGCGCACGGCGGCGACGTCCGGCGAGACGGTGTAGCGGTTGTATGCGGCCAGCAAGGAGGGCCCGACCTCCACGCCGACGCGCCCGAGCAACTCGGCGTAGTCCGCGACGGCGGAGTCGGCGAGCAGCTCCTCGAGCGGGCCGGGCTGGATGACCGCGCGGCCCTGGCGGTCGAGGTCTTTGTCCAGCGGCGCTTCGGCGATCGGGCGGAAGGCGTCGATCACTTCCGCGGTGTTGCCGTCCGGCGGCGCACCCAGCAGGTCCTGCATCCGCACGGCCCACTGGCGCTTGTAGACCCAGTGCATGTCATCGAGGTAGCCGCCGATCTTGAAGAAGAAGATCCAGCCGAGGTCCTTGTAGAGGACGATGCTCTTGCGGTTCAGCGGGATGCCCTCGTCGCGGAGCAGCCGCAGGCCGTTGTAGACCCACCGCCAGCGCTCCTCGGGCGTGTGCTTCTCGACGGAGATGTTCCAGGCCATGTTCCAGGAGTGGAAGGACCACACGCCGGGGAAGTGGCGCTGGAGGCGGCAGATCAGCTCGGCCTGCTGCATCGCGTCGTAGAACCGCCCCTGCTCCTTGAGCTGGTCGGTGCGGATCCACAGGTAGTTGACCAGGAACGCGCGCCCGGGGACGATCTCGAACAGGTCGGCCTTCGTGCGGCGGAGCCCCTGGAGCAGCCCCGCGGCCGCGAAGCACGCCGCGGCGACTGCAAGCCAGCTCACCTGCGTCCGTCGCGTCGGCGTCATACCTGCACCCGTGCAAGCTCTTTGCGGCTGAAGAGCACGCAGCCCAGCAGGAGCAACGCCGCGGCGCGGACGCCGACGGTCAGGCCGACGACCTCGCCGAAGGTCCCCCACCCGAGGCTCACGCCGTCGACGATGTGCGTCGTGCCCATCGCCGAGGTCAGGTCCGGCAGGACGACCTTCATCGCCGCCAGCATGATCCGGGCGAGCCGGTACAGCCCCACCAGGTCGTTGGCCTCGGGCGCCCGCAGGACGTTGCCGATCGCCTCGGTAAGGAACCGCGTGGCCGTGGCGATCCACAGCAGCACGAAACACAGCAGGCATGCGACCGGGAACGACAGCCACGTCCCGGCGAACACGCCCAGTCCCGCCAGAAACATCAGCCCCGCCAGGATCAGCGCCAGCGTCTTGAGGAAGTTGGCCTCGAAGCTCCCCACGCGGTACAGCACCGAGACGTCCTCGTTCAGCACCGTAAGGCTCACCGGCGAGAAGTTCAGCATCCGGGCGTGCAGTCGGCCGGCGGAGGTGACCGTCGCGGCCGGGATGATCACGGTCGTCCGCTGGCGAGGGCGGATCTCCTTGGGCGGCAGGTCGTAGACGAAGGCGTCGGCGTCGTCGGTGTTCTCGAACTTCCAGCCCACGTGCAGCGGCGCGCCCGCGGCATCCGCCGAGGCGGAGACCTTGCAGGCCACCTGCACCATCGGCTCGATGCGGACGCTCACCTCCCGCCCGGGCCTGGGGTTCAGCGCGGGCATGGCCGCGATGGGCACGACGACGTGGAAGCCCTCCCGGGCGATGCCGACCACGCGTCCCATGGCCCGGCCGCCCTCGCCGCCGCCGGACTCGACGCTTCGCAGCTCGACGGGCCCGTAGATGACCAGCCGGCTGGTGACGTCGAAGGGCGCCTCGACGGCGAGGCGCCCCGCGTCGGGGTTGACGGCGGCGACGCGTCCGATGCCCTCGTAGGTCTCCCCGCGGACCTCGATGCCGGAGAACCGCCAGGTCAGCGCCTTGCCCGGCGCGACGGACTGGGCCTCGGCGAGCACTTCGCGGCGGAGGTCCTCGACGAGTTTGCTCTCGGCCGCGGCGCGGGGGATCTCGTAGTTGAGCTGGTAGGCCTCGACGACGGCGTCCCAAGACCCGTCGGCGCGCTTCCTGCGGACGCGCTCGGCGACGGCCTCGTCCACGTTCGGCGGGTCGGGGTGGACCTGCCGCCGGGCGGCGAAGACCTCCGTCTCGACGGCGCGGCGGTCCTCGGGGCGGACCACCAGGTCCGACCGCCCGCGGAGGTACTCGGCGAGGGCATAGACCGCCGCCCCGGATACGGCCAGCAGCACCCCCGCCAGCAGCACCACGCCCAGCCACCGCCCGAGCACGTATTGCCACCGGCCCACCGGCTTGGAGCAGACGATGAAGACGTGCTTGTCGCGGACGTCGTTGCTGACGGCCCCGGCCGAGAGGAAGACGACGGTCAGCGCCAGCAGCGCTGCGGAGGCGGTCAGGCCGTAGTCGAGGAACGTGCGGATACGCCCCGCCAGCGTGCCGTCGCCCTCGAGCACGGTGGGCAGGAGGGCGAGGCTGGCGGCGAGCAGGCAGATGAACACGACGGCGACCTTGGTGCGGAGGCACTGGACGAAGGTCCCGCGCGCGAGGGTCCAGACGCCGGAGAGGAACCCCGCGGCGCCCCGCCCGGCGGAATGGGCGAGGGGGTCGGTCACTGTGACTCGCCCTCGCCTTCGCCGTCGCTGCGGGCGCGCGAGATCAGATCGTCGATCAGGCCGCGGTCGGCCTCGGCGGGCCTCGGCGGGGCCGGGCGCCCGGTGGGCTTCTCGCCGTCGCCTTCCCCCTCCGGGGCCTCGGCCTCCGGCCCTCGCGGCTCGCCGAGCTCGCGGAGAACGTCCTCGGCGGGCTCGGGCGCCGGGCTTTCGGCTTCCGGCTCGGTCCGGGGCTCCGGCTCGGGCGGGGGGTCCGGTTCGGCGGCCGCGACGAGGCCCTCGATCACCTCGCGCCCCCCGGGCTGCTCCTGCCGCTCGCCCTGTCGGAGGAACTCGGCGACCTTCCCACCGGCGACTGCCCCGCCGGTGGCGACCCGGCGCTGGCGGGCCTGCTCGACGATCCGCAGGAAGAGGCTTTCCAGCCGCTCGCGGGGCGCCGAGACCTCGCGGATGCCCAGCCCGGCGGCCTCGATCACCTCGCCGACCTTCGCCAGCGTGGCCTCGTCCAGGCGGTCGGTGGTCAGTTGGGTGCAGGCGGTCCGCCGAAGCAGCTCGTCCACGCCGCCGACCGCCTGCCGCCGGCCGCCGTAGAGGATGCACACGCGGTCGCAGACGTCCTCGACGTCGCCCAGCAGGTGACTGGAGAGGATCACGGTCTTGCCCCGCGCCGCCAGCGTGCGGATGAGATCCTTGAACTGCTTCGTGCCGATCGGGTCCATCCCGCTGGTCGGCTCGTCGACGATCAGCAGGTCCGGGTCGTTGATCAGCGCCTGGGCCAGGCCGATCCGACGCTGCATGCCCTTGCTGTACTCCCCGATCCGGCGGTGCGCCACGCTCGACAGCCCCACCATCTCCAGCAGCATGTCCACGCGCCGCGTCCGCTCGGGGCGGGACTGGTGGAACAGCCGCCCGTAGAAGTCCAGCGTCTCCCGCGCGTCCAGGAACGGATAGAGGTACGACTCCTCCGGCAGGAAGCCGATGCGGTTCTTCGTCTGCACGTCCGTCGGCCGCCGGCCGAATACGGCGATCCGCCCCCGCGTGGGGAACAGCAGCCCGAGAATCATCTTCAGCGTGGTGCTCTTGCCCGACCCGTTGGGCCCCAGCAGCCCGAAGACCTCCCGCGGGCGGACCTCCAGGTCCAGCTCCGAGACGGCCGTGACCTTCTCCCGCAACCAGAAGTCGCGGAACGTCTTGGTCAGTCCCGCCGTCACGACGATGGGTTCGTTCGTCTCGACCATTCCATACGCCCTATTCTGCCTGCCCGCCGCGGGCGCCGTCGGAACTCTCCTTCAACAGCGCCTCGTCCACTGCCTTCACCGTATCCGGGTCGCGGCCGAGGTAGAGCACCGTTTTGCCCTCGCCGGGCGGGACGTAGTGCTTCTCGGCCGTGGGGTAGTCCAGGATCGCCTCGCGGGCCTCCATCCACCAGCGGCTGAGCACGAAGCCGGGGTTCTTGCGGTAGGCCGGCAGCAGGGCCAGGAAGTCGCTCACCCGGCGCTTGACCGACTGGATGCGGGCGGTCCGGTACGTCCGCGCCTCGCGGAGGACGCGCCGCGCCTGGCCCTCGGTCTCGTCGCTGAGAAGCACCGCCTCGATCTCCTCCAGCAGCCGCTTCTCGCCGACGGCATCGCCCGTGGCCACCGCGAGGTTGTAGGCCCCGATCAGGTTCGTGCCGCCCTCCCCGGCGACGGCGTCGGGATCGGCAACGCGGCGGGGATCGCCCACGAGCCGTTTCGCCGCGGCCGGGCCGACGGCGCTGTTGAGGATCCGCACCGCCTCGCCCCGGGCGACGTTCTTGGCCTCCTCGGCCTGGCTGACCGCCTGCTGGGCGGCGTCGTAGTCCGCCAGCGTTCGCAGCGGCCAGGTCGAGTCCACCACCTTCACCGTCCGAACGAGGATGCCGGTCTCCAACTCGTCCAGCCGCCGCTGGGCACGCAGCCGAACGTCCCGCTCGAAATCCACCCGCTGAGTCCGCTGGAGCCCGTCGGCCGTGCGGTGAGCGGCGGCGGCGATCGCGCCGGCACACAGAGCGGACCGCATCGTCTCGTTGGCGTCGCGTACGTTCATGCGGAACAGCAGCGCCGGGGGCAGCGCGCAAGCGAGGCGGACGTCGGCGACGGCATCGCGGAGGGCGGCCTCGGCGGCGGCGGCGAGCTGCGGAGGCAGCGGCGCGTCGGGCTCCTCGCGGCGCCAGCGGCCGCGGGCCTGACCGACGGTCTCCCCGGCCGGGGCGCGGCGCACGAACGCCGCAAGCGGTCGGTCCGCCACCAGCGGGTCGTCCAGCGGCAGCAGGTAGCCGCTTCGGTTGACCACGTAGGTGCACCGCAGCCGCATGTGCAGCAGGTGGCGGTCGCCGGTCAGCAGAGCGCCGTCGAGCCCGGGCCTCAGCCCCCCCGGCGAGGGCTGACGCTTGCGGAGTTCGGGCTGGAGCTGGTCCTTCTTGGTCTCGTGCATCCAGAAGTCTTCCAGCGTGACGCTTCGCTCGCCGACGTGAATCCGCTCGATCCGCCCGATAGGCGCCGGCCAGTTGTACGCCAGCCCCTCGCGCGTCGTGCCCACGACCTCGCCGAAGACCGTCCGCACGGCCACCTCGCCGGGCTGGACGAACGAGAAGCCCATGGCCAGGAACGCCACCAGGCCGAGGACCATGATGGCTCCCAGCAGGCGAAAGCTGGTCCGCAGCGCCCCTGCGAGGTGCTCGCCGGCGGCGTCGCCCGGCGTCGGGGGCGATGGCGGCGCGGGCGACGGATCGGGATGTCGATGCGGCTCGTCCATGCTCATCGCTCCTCCCGTGCCTCGTCCCTGGCCGCCGGGCGCGTGGCCGGGCGCGTGGCCGGCGCCGGCCGCGGCGGCGTGGCGGCCGGGGGCGCGTTCGGGTCCCCCGCGGCGTCGCGGACGCCGGAGGGCAGTTCCGGAAGGTGGGCGCCCTCGCGGAAGAACCGGACGGCGGGGATCTGCGAGCCGTCCAGCAGGAAGACCGTCCGCCCGGTCAGCTCCTTCTTCAGTGACTTCAACGACCGCAGAAAGGCTGCCAGGCGAGGGTTCTTCTCGAACTCCTTGTACCACTCGGCCGCCGCGGCGTCGCCCTGGGCGCGGATCTCGCCGGCCTTGCGCTCGGCGAAGGCGAGGATCTGCTCGCGGGCCTCGCGGGCGCGTTCGCGGATGGCGAGCGCCTCGGCCTCGCCGGTGGATTCGTAGCGGTCGGCCTCCTTCTGGCGTTCCTTCTTCATCGACTCGATCACGCGGTCGCTGACCGTCTCGGGCAGGCCCAGCGACTTGATCCCGATCAGCATCACCTCCGCCCCGTAGTCCCGCAGGACCTCCTCGGCGACCGCGGCGAGTATCTCCTCCTCGATCTCGACGATGTGCATCCGTGCCGGGTCGGTGTTGACCAGCTCGGCCATCCGCCGCTTGCCGATCACCGCGCTCTTGGCCGCCCGCAGGCGGGTACGGATGCCCTCGCGAGCGGCCTCGACGGTCTTGATCTCCCGCTGGAACCGCCGCGGCTCCTTGATCCGCCAGGCGCAGAAGGTCGTCAGCGTGATGTTCTGCTTGTCGTTGGTGGCCAGCTCGTTCATCGTGTCCTCGAAGACGAACGTGCGGGCGTCGTAGCGGACAAGCCGCTGGACGAACGGTATGCGGGCGTGGAGCCCGGCGTCGGCCTCGCCGCTGAGCACACGGGTGGTCCGCCCGAACGTCTGCACGAGGACGTGCTCGGTGAAGTCGACGGTGAACAGCACCATCGACGCCAGCAGCAGCAGGACGACGACCGCCACCAGCAGGATCGTCGCCGCCGCTCCGGTTCGTCGTGTCGATCTGGGCATTCTCACGGTTCCTTTCGTCGCCGCCGATCGGCGGCGCCATCATCTCGTCACGGGCTCCCGTCGCCCTCGCCGCCGAAGGCGCCCTCCAGGACCGCCCGGCGGCGCTGCCAGTTCATCCGCACCTCCACCCGCTCGGGCGAGACCGCCAGGACGTACTTCGTCGTCTTCGGAAGCACCTCGTCCCAGACGTCCAGCCAGCGGTCCAGCACGTACATGCTCGGGCTGGCCTCCCAGGCAAGCAGCTCCCGGCGGAACGGCTCGGCCAGGGCTCGCTCGGCCATCTCGCGCTGGAGGCGGTAGGCGTTGGCCCGGGCCATCTGCCGGGCCGCCTGCCCGGCGGCGCGGGTGAACAGCCTGTCGGCCGCGAGGCGGGCCCCGGCCACCGCGGCGTCGAAGTCGAAGCCCTCCCGGTCGGCCCGGATGGCCAGCAGCTCCAGCAGGTGCCGGACGTAAAGCACCGCCAGTCGCTGCCTTGCCGTGCCCGCCGACGGGTCCAGCCGCGCGACGGCGCCGTCGTCCAGCAGGTCGACAACCCGCCGGGCCAGCGCCGGCGGCAGGCGCTCGATCCGCCGGTGGAGCCGCTCGGCCAGCGCCGCGCCGGCGGTGGGCGCCCCGTTGGGGTCGGTGCCCGCCCCGAGCATGCCCCCGAGGCCCTCGCGGCGGATGTCCCGCAGGACGGTACGGAGGTTGGCGATGGTGTGCTGGATGCCCCCGTGCAGGTCGCGGGCGAGCTCGTCGGGCTTGCCCGCCTGGCCGGCGAGGTTCTCCAGCCGCTCCAGCCGGGAGATCGCCAGGGCCAGCTCCAGGGCGAAGTCCGGGTCGCCGGCGGCCTCGGCGAGCAGGCGGTTGGCCTGCCCCTCGGCCTCGTAGCGCATCTGGTCCTGGCGGCGTTCGGCGGCCAGGACGGCCTGGAAGGCCTCGGCGGCCTCGCTGGGTGGGTGGACCGCCTGGAGGTTCACCGAGCGGATGTCCACGCCGAGGTCCAGCCCCCCGGGCCCGACGGCGCGGCGGACGCGGTTCTCCAGCGCCGCCGACGCCTTCCGCCAGCCGAACGTCATGATCGCCTCCGGGCGGTCCGCCCGCCCGTCGGCGACGGGGCTGTCCAGCGTCGCGCTGGCGCAGTAGCGGACCATCTCCCGATAGGCCGCGTCGGCCAGGAGCTTGCCCGCGTCCACGAACCGGTAGCCGAACTTGTACGGGTCGGCGATGCGGTAGTGCACGGCCACGACGAGCTTGATGATGTGCACCGGCGGAGGCGGCTGGCTCTCGCCGGCGCCGGGCTCGTCGAGTGTGTCGGCCGACGGCGATGGGCCGGGAGCCTCGCCGGCGTGCGGCACGGCGAGAAGGAAGTCCAGCTCCTGCCACGCGCCGTGGCGCTGCGTCCAGAGCCTCAGCTCGCGCCCGTTGACGACGATCGGCTCGCGCTGCCCGCCGACGCCCACCCGAAGCGTGCGGACCTTGCCCACGTCGAAATGCCTGGCCGTGTCGATCGGCCAGGGCCACTTGACGTGCAGCCCGGGTGCCAGCAGCCGCCCGGCATCCTTGCGGCCCCAGTGGAGGACGACGGCCTGGTGCCCCTCGTGGACGACGACGAAGGAGCTCATCAGGAACACCACGGCGATGCCGAAGATCAGCAAGGGCACGACGGCCTTGCTGAGCAGGCGGTAGAACCAGGTCCGCGAGACCTCGAAGCCGAACTGGTAGTTCAACGTCTCGGCGATGGAGTGCCCGACCCGGGCCGGCTCGGCGAGCAGGCCGAACAGGCGGCTGTCGAAGCCCAGCCGCGGCTCCTGCCCGGGCACGCGCGGGCGGTAGACCTCCACGAGCACGTTCAGCAGCAGCTCGACGCCGAAGAGCACCTCCACGGCGGGGATGGCATACATCATCACGACGTCCACCGTCCGCAGCCCCCACCACGCGGCGGCGAAGGCCCCCGCCACGCCGGCGGCGGCCAGGGCGCCGATGAGCATGTAGCCGGCCCCGGCCCGCAACGGCCTCCAGACCTCCCGGCCGGCCAGGCCGGTGCAGTAGCGGCTGAGCAGGAAGGTGCAGAACCCGGCCAGGACGGTGAACAGCAGCCCCTCGCCGACGCTGCGGACGGGCCCGAGGGAGTCCGGGGCGGTCAGGCCGAAGGCGCCAAGCAGCCCGGGCCAGCGGATCAGCCCGGCGAGTTGTGCGGCACCGCCGGCGAGGAACACCAGCCCCCACAGCAGGGAGAAACCGGGTACGATCCACCGCTCGACGCGAGCCCGCCGCGTGCGGGCCGGGCGGAGCGAGAGGTCCCGCCCGCGGTCGAAGATCCCCCCCTCCTCGCCGCGGTCGGCGAGGTTCGCAAGCTCCTGCTCTTCCTGGAGCTCCAACTGGCGGCAGTAGAACACCACGGCCAGGACGACCCACATGGGCACGCCGAGCAGGAAGAAGTAGAACGCCACGGCGGCCGAGCCGGCGCCCGTGCCGGCGGCGATCCACAGCATGGCGGCCGCGGCGGCGGCCTGGACGCCGGCGGCGACCAGCGCGACGCGTTTTCCTCGGGCATTGTCGTTCATTCGCGGGCCCCTTGGCGGGCATCGGCGGCGCCGGCGGCATTTACAGCCGCGGCGGGCGGGTCTACAATTCCGCCCGCCCGGTCAAACATCCGCCGCGGCGGGACGTACGATCTTGCAAGCCGCCACCCGCGCGGGCGAAGGCACTGCCGATGATCAAGCTCTGGTCCATATCCCGGAACACGTTTCTTCAAACGATCCGCCAACCGATCTATACGGTCCTGATCCTGGTGACGTTCGGCCTGCTGCTGCTGACGCTGCCGATGACCGGCTACACGATGTCCACCGACTACCACGCCAGCGACCAGCGGATGCTGGAGGACCTGGGCCTGGCAACGCTGCGGGTCAGCGGGCTGCTGATCGCCGCCTTCAGCGCCTCCGGCGTGCTCCGCAGGGAGATCGAAGAGAAGACGGCGCTGATCGTCATCGCCAAGCCCGTCCACCGCTCGACGTTCGTGCTGGGGAAGTTCTTCGGCGTCGCCGCCGCCGTCGCCCTGGCCTACTACCTCTGCTGCCTCGTGTTCCTGATGACCGTCCGCCACAAGGTCATGCCCGCCGCGGCGGACACCTTCGACCTGCCCGTTCTGGTCTTCGCCGGATCGGCCCTGCTGGCCACCGTCGCCGTCACGCTGCTGGGAAATCTCTGGTTCGGCTGGCCCTTCACCTCCACCGGCGTGTGGACCGGGGCGGGCATGCTCTCGGCGGCGATGCTGGCGGTCTGCCTGGTCGGCAAGCACTGGCAGCTCATCGACTTCGGAGCGGGCATCCCCGACGAGCTGCTGCTGGAGCTGGCGATGATGCTCCTGGCCGTGGTGATCTTCACCGCCCTGGCCGTCACCGCCTCCAGCCGGCTGGGCCAGGCCATGACGCTGCTGGTCTGCATCGCCGTGTTCTGCGTGGGCTCGGCCCACCCCATGATCTTCGCCCGCTGGGCCGAGCGCGTGCCCGTCGCCGCCGTGGTGGGCTGGCTGGTCCCCGACTTCACGTACTTCTACCCGCAGGACGACCTCCGCCTGGATCGCGGCATCCCGCTGAGCCTGGTCGCCGCCGCGACAGCCTACTGCCTGCTCTACACCGCCGGGCTTCTCAGCGTCGGCGTGGCGCTGTTCCAGACCCGCGAGCTCGAGGCCGAAAACGCCTCCGCGGGCGCGCCCCCGCTGGTGGGCCTGGTGGCCTGGTTCGGCCGCGCCGCGGCGCTGGCGGCCGCCTTTGCGGCGCTGGCCCTGGCGTCCGTGCCGGACGCCTACGCCTGGTGGACGCTGCCCGCCGTCGCCGCCCTCGCTCTGTCGGCCGTGGGGCTGTGGGTGCTCTGGGGCGCGTTCGCCCGCGGCGCCTGGTGGAGCTGGTTCGCGGGCGGGGCGCTGGCGTTGGCGGCGCTGGGCGGGGGGCTGGCGGCGGGCATCCGCCCGGACTGGCTGACCGGGCAACCCAGCGCCGACCTGCCGATCGCGGGCTTCTTCGTGGCGGCCGTCGCCGCGGGTGTGCTCGTCGTCCTGTCGTTGCCGAAGACGCGTCGTCATGTTTCCTCGTGACGCCGTCACGCGGGCACGGGCTCGGTGTGGGCCTCGGGTCGGGGCGCCTCGACGGGCTCGGCGGCGTGCAGCTCCTCGCCGAACCGCACCAGCCGGGCGCTGTTGAAGATCACCGCCGTGGCGCCGACGAAGTGCAGCACCGCCCCCAGCACCGGCCAGATCCACCCCAGGGCCGCGGCGATCTCGAAAGCCACGATGAAGACCACGCCGAACAGCAGGTTCTGGTGCACGACGCCCATGGTCTTGCGGCTGAGGCGGACGAGGAACGGCAGGCGCCGCAGGTCGTTGTTCAGCAGCGCCACGGTCGCGGAGTTGATGGCCACGTCGCTGCCGGCGGCGCCCATGGCGATCGACAGGTCTCCGGCGGCCAGCGCCGGGGCGTCGTTGACGCCGTCGCCGACGACGGCCACCTTGTGCCCGCCGTCGCGCAGGGCGGCGACGAGCTCGAGCTTGTCGGCGGGGAGGACCTCGGCCTGGACCTCGGTGCAGCCCATCTCGCGAGCGACGCGGCGGGCGACGGACCAGCGGTCGCCGGTGACCATCACCAGCTCCCGCAGGCCCAGCTCCCGCAGTTCCGCGACGGCCTGGCGCGCCTCGTCGCGCGTGCGGTCCTCCAGGCCGATCCAGCCCAGCACCGCCCCGTCGCGTGCGACGTAGAGCGTGCTGAGCCCTTCCGGCTCGGCGTACTTCTCGTCGGACAGCGCGGCGAAATCCACGCCGCGCTGCTGGAGCCAGGCCTTCCGCCCGACGAGCACCTCGCGCCCGCGTACGACGGCCCGGACGCCCCGCCCGGAGGCTTCCTCGAACTCGTCGGGGTCCGCGACGGGCACCCGGGCCCTCTCGGCAACGGCGACGACAGCGCGGGCGACGGGGTGTCGGCTGCGGTTCTCCGCGGCGGCCGCGGCAGCCAGCAGTTCCGCCCCGTCGGCGTCCTCGACGGGCATCATGCGGGTGACGCTCAACTCCCCGGTGGTCAGCGTGCCGGTCTTGTCGAAGACGAAGGCGGTCAGCTCGCGGGCGAGCTCGATGTTGGAGACGTCCTTGACGTACATGCCCAGCCGGGCGGCGCAGGAGAGGGCGGCGACCATGGCGGTGGGCACGGCGAGGATGAGGGCGCAGGGGCAGGCGACGATCAGCGCGGTGACGACGCGGTCCATGTCGCGGGTGAACAGCCAGATCGTCGCGGCGAGCATGAGGATGGTGGGCGTGTACCAGGCGGCGTAGCGGTCGATCAGGCGCATGATCGGGATCCGCGTGCCCTCGGCCTGGAGGATGAGCTTCTTGACCTTGCCCAGCGTGGTGTCCTCGCCGGCGCGGGTGACTTTCACGTCGACCGCCCCGGCGAGGTTGTTCGTGCCGCTGTAGACCTCGTCGCCGACGGCCTTGTCCACCGGCAGCGACTCGCCGGTGACGTTCGCCTGGTTGACCGACGACGCCCCGTCGATGACCTCCCCGTCGGCGGGGATGTTCTCCCCGGGGCGGACGCGGACGACGTCCCCCGGGGACAGCTCCCGCGGGTCCACCTCCTCCTCGCCGGCCTCGCCGACGCGATGGGCCTTCTTCGGCGACAGGCGGACCAGCGACTCGATGCTCGCACGCGCCCCCAGCGCCGTCCGCGTCTCGATCAGGTTCGCCAGCAGCAGGAAAAACGCCACCGTGCCCGCCGCCTGGAAATCGTTGGCCGCCAGGGCCGCCACGACCGAGATCGCCACGATCTCGTCCATGTGCATGTGCCCGTGGCTGAGGTGCCTGACGGCATGGACGAGGATGGGAATGCCCAGCAGCAACGAGCCGACCAGGGCCAGGGCGTCGCTGTGGAAGGGATCGTCGAAGACCCACAGGGCGACGTACGAGCAGAGCACCAGCACGCCGCCTACCAGAATGCCCAGGATGAACAGGCTCGCCCGGCCGGTCTGGGCCTCGATCGAGTCGTTCAGGATGTCGTGAGCCATCGAACGCTCCGTCGTCTCGTCGTGCCGCCGCTCCCGCGACCGGCGGCCGCGTATGCCGTCTTCTACGCCCTTATAGCCAAAGCAGTTCTCGTCCTCATGGGTTTTTCCGGACACGCCGCCGCGGGTATAGTAAGACCGTTCGAACGACAGCCCCCGGAGCGACCTCATGAACAACGCGCTGATCGCGCTGCTCGTCCTGACCGCCCCCCTTCCGGCCGCCGACCCGCCGGGCGCCCAGCGATGGCAACTCCGCCTGCGAACGCGAACCGGCAACGGCGCGGTCGCCGAGAAGGTCGCGAAGTGGCCCGCCCGCCGCACGGCCGTCATCGTCTGCGACATGTGGGACGACCACTGGTGCCGCGGCGCCGCCCGGCGGGTCCGGCAGATGGCGCCGAAGCTGGACGCTTTCCTCGATGCCGCCCGCGACAAAGGTGCCCTCATCATTCACGCCCCCAGCGACTGCATGGACGCCTACGCGGACCACCCGGCCCGCAAACGCGCCCGGGCCGCAAAGGTGCCCGATGACACCCCCGCCTTCCTCGCCCGCCATGCCCAACCGCTTGAGGCCGAGAAGGACGCCGACCCCGCCATCCTCGCCGCCGGTTGCGACTGCCCCGAGCCCTGCAAGCCCGCCCGGCCGTGGACGAGGCAGATCGGGGCCATCCGGATCGATGACGCCGACGCGATCACCGACTCCGGCCGGGAGGTCCGGGCCCTGCTGGCCGCACGGGGCATCGAGAACGTTCTGGTGACCGGCGTGCACACGAACCTCTGCGTGCTCAACCGCCCGTTCGGGCTGCGGAATCTCGCCCGGGCCGGGGTGCACGTCGCCCTCGTCCGCGACCTGACCGACGCGATGGTCGCCCCCGCGGCCGCACCGGACGCCGGCCACTTCCGCCGCACCGAACTGGTCGTCGCGTACATCGAGCGGCACATCTGCCCGACGCTGGTCTCCACGGACGTGACCGGGGAGGCGCGGTGGCACTTCCCCGGCGACATCCGGCCGCACGTCGTGTTCGTCATCGGCGAGCGGGAGTACAAGACGCGGCGGACCCTGCCCGCCTTCGCCGCCGCCCACCTGGCAGGGCGCGGCCTGCGGCGGACGTTCGTGCACGCCGCGTCGGACTCCCACGCCGCGCGAAAGCACCTGTTCCCGGGCTTCGAGGCCGTCGGGGACGCCGATCTGGTCTGGATAAGCGTTCGCCGCCGCGGGCTGAAGCCCGCGCGGCTCGACCTGCTGCGGGCGCACCTGTCGGCGGGCAAGGCGCTGATCGGCATTCGCACGGCCAGCCACGCGTTCCACACGCGCGGGCGGCACCCGAAGGGCCACGCGGAATGGAAGGCGTTCGACCCGGAAGTCCTTGGCGGGCACTATCACGGCCACCACAGCGCGAACCACACGACGACGGTGACGCCGGCCGACGGCGCGGGCGGGCATGCGATCCTCGCCGGCGTTAGGCCGTTCCGCAGCGCCGGCTCGCTGTACAAGGCCCGCCCGCTGGCCGAGGCGGCGACGCCGCTGCTGATCGGCGCCATAGAGAACGCCGAGCCCGAGCCGGTCGCGTGGACGCACAGGTATGGCAAGGCCCGGGTGTTCTACACCTCCCTCGGTCACCCCGAGGACTTCGAGGACCCCAACTTCACCCGCCTGCTGACCAACGCCACCGCCTGGGTGCTCGGTCGCGGCGAGGCACAAACGAGCAGGTAGCCCCGGCCCCCAATGCATGCGGTCTTGACCGGGATCGGCCGGGGGGTCTAGGATGGGGCGGAGGGTATGTGATGAAACACGAATGCGACAAGTGCGGCAAGCCGGCGACGGTGCACCTGACGGAGATCGTCGACGGCGAGAAGCTGGAGAAGCACCTCTGCGAGGAGTGCGCCTCGTCGGAGGGGATCACGATCAAGGCGAATCTTCCGATCAGCCAGCTCCTGGAGGACTTCGTGCTTCAATCGTCCTCCGGGTCCGGCGGCGAGGGGGGGCCGTCGGAGGAGCTGGCCTGCGAGGTCTGCGGGCTGAAGTTCTCGGAGTTCCGCCAGGGCGGCGTGCTGGGTTGCCCGAACGATTACGACGCGTTCGAGAGCGTCCTGGTCCCCCTGCTGGAGCGTGCCCAGGAGGGCGCGACCGAACACATCGGCAAGGTCCCCCGCCGCGCCGGCAGCGACCAGCACAAGCAGAACGCCATCCTCCGCCTCCGCGCCGAGCTCAAGCAGGCCGTCGCGAGCGAGGAATACGAGAAGGCGGCCGAGCTGCGAGACCGCATCAAGGAGATGGGCTCGCTATGAAGCTGGCGGACCTGACCAACAGCGCCGGCGAATGGCTTCGCGGCGCGGGCCCGATGCACGACGTGGTGATCTCCTCGCGGATCCGCCTGGCGCGGAACCTTGCCGGGGCGCCCTTCCTGGCCCGCTGCTCGGCCGACCAGCAGGCGGAGATCGAGCAGCGGCTCCGCCGGGAAGTCCTCGATGCCGGCATCGGCCCGGAGGTGCTGTACGTGGACATCGCCGCCGCCGGCGAACTCGACCGACGCCTGCTCGTCGAGCGCCACCTCATCTCCCGCCAGCACGCCGAGGCCGACCACCCGCGCGGCGTGGCCGTCAGCAGCGACGAGACGTGCGCCATCATGATCAACGAGGAGGACCACCTCCGCATCCAGATGCTGCGCAGCGGGCTGGACCTCAACGACGCCGCCACCGCCATCGGGCGGATGGACGACCTGCTGGAGGGGCGCCTGGACTTCGCCTTCCACAGCCGGTACGGCTACCTGACCGCCTGCCCGACGAACGTGGGCACGGGGTTGCGCGTCAGCGTCATGCTCCACCTGCCGGCGCTGAAGATGACCGGCGAGATCGAGAAGGCCTTCCGCGCGGCACACGACATGCGGATGGCCATCCGCGGGCTCTTCGGCGAGGGCACCGAGGCCAGCGGGGACTTCTTCCAGGTCTCCAACCAGACCACCCTGGGCAAGAGCGAGGAGCAGATCGTCGACGAGTTCCTCGGCGAGACCATCCCGCACTTCATCGAGTACGAACGCCGGGCGCGGCAGAGCCTCATGCAGCGACGGGCCGCCGCCATCGAGGACAAGGCCCTCCGCTCGATCGCCCTGCTGCGGTCGGCCAGGCTGCTCAGCTCCGACGAGACCATGTACCTGCTCAGCCTCGTCCGCCTCGGCGTCAACGTCGGGATCGTCTCCGACGTCGATCCCAAGATCATCAACGAGCTGTTCCTGCTGACCCAGTCCGCCCATCTCCAGAAGGTGCTCGGGCGGGAAATGGACGCCGACGCCCGCGGCGAGGCCCGGGCGCGGTACGTGCGCCGCCAACTCGGCGCGGAGTAGCCAGCCCGACCCGCCGCCGGCGCGCGGTCCGGCCGGGAAATCAGTGAGAGTGACGCAACGATGAGACTCGGCACGGTAGCGCCGATCGGCTTCGACGACTTCCCACCCGGCGAATGGCTGGAGCGTTTCCGGCGGATGGGCTGCACGGTGGTGCAGGCTTACCGCAGCCAGAAGGCCGGCGTGACGGCCCGCCAGATGGCGGACTACATCGCCGCCGGGGGCATGCCCTGCGACAGCCTGCACGGGGTGTTCGGAGAGGAATACGACCCGTCCGCCGTCGAGGAAAACCACCGGCGGTTCGCCGTGGACGCCTACCGAAGGGAGGGCGAGCTGGCCCTCCAGCTCGGCGGCTCGCTCGTGGTGGTCCACTGCTCGACGATCCGCGAGCAGCCCGTCCCGCCGGCCGAGATCGACCGCCGCTGGACGCAGCTTCGCACGTCGATCGACGAGCTCGGCCGACACGGCGAGTCCATCGGGGTGACCTACGCCTTCGAGAACCTCCCGAACTACCACGTGATCGGCCACGACGTCGCCGAACTCGCCGCCGTGCTGCGGGACGTCGGAGCCCCCCATACCGGCCTGTGCCTCGACACCGGGCACGCCCTGATGACCGGCGACCCCGCCGCGGCCGTGCGCGAGGCCGCCGACGTCATCGCCTACGTGCACCTCAGCGACAACGACGGCACGGCCGACCAGCACGAGATGCCCACCTACGGCTCGCTGGACTGCGACGCCCTCGCCGACGCGCTGCGGGAAACGCATACGTCCGTCACCGGGATGCTCGAGGCCTTCCACGCCCTCGAGCGGCTGGACGAGATGCTCGCCGAGGGCCTCGCCGACCGCCTCGCCGACTTCCTCACCCGCGCGAACGGGCGGGACGCGTAGCCGCCGGCCGGGAAGACGCCCCCCCCGCCGTCCGGCGGATCGCCTCCAGTGCCGCCTCGGCCGCGGCGCGGACCTCCGCGTCCGGGTCGTCCGACAGCCTCTTCAAGGCCGCAGCCTGCTCCGCTGCCCGCTTCCCTGCCTGCCCCAGCGCCTCGGCCGCGCGAAGCCGGACCACCCATTGCGGGTCCCGCAGCGCCGCCGCCAGCATCGCCCGCGCCGCGGGCGACCGCCCGGCGATCGCCCGCAACGCCCCCACCGCCTCCAGCCGCCGCCGGGGCTCGGCCCGCAGGCCCTCGGCCAGCACGGCGGCGAACCGTGCCGGCAGCCTGCCCGGCTGCTCGACAATGCCGGCCAGTGCGCAGGCCGCGGCGTGGCGCACCTCGGGCTCCTCGTCGCCAAGGGCTGCGACCAGCGCCCGCTCCCCCGCCTCGCTGCCGCGGACGATCGCGCCCAACAGTCGCGCCGCCCGCCGGCGGACGGCGGTGTCGGCGCGCTGGAGCAGGTCGGCAACGGCGGGCGCCGCCGGCCGGCCGATCCGCCGCAGCGCTTCCGCCGCCGCGAGCCGTTCGGTTCGCGTGCCTAGCAGGAACGGGTCCAGGAGGAACGGCACGGTCTTGTGGGCGTGCCGCTTCGACCATGAAAGGACGTAAGCCGCCTCGATGCTCCGCTCGATGTCGTCGCCCTCCAGCCGCGCCAGCAGGCGGTCCTGCGCGGCCGGCTCGAGACGGTTGACCAGTGGGCCCAGCCTCTCCAGCGGCATGCCGGCAAACAGGGCCTCGGTCAGCAGCGCCGGCGGGACGTTCGGGTCGGCGCCGTAGCGCTGGATGATCTCCATGGCAACGGTGCGGGTCCGCCATCCCCCATCGCGGATGGACGACACCGCGGCCGCGACACCCCGGCGCCGGTCCAACCGGCCCAGCGTCCGCAGCGCCAGCGCAGGAAGGTGATCCTGGCCCTGGGTCGGCATCGTCTCGAGCATGTCCATGGTCGCCGTCCCGTGCTGATCGACGCAGTGGATCAGCACCTCGGCGGCCGCCGCCGACCAGGCCGGGTCCGCCGATGCCAGTGCCGGCAGCACATGCCGCTCTTGGAACTCGCCCGTGGGCTCGCCGCCTTCGAGGACCTCTCGGATCGCCCGGTAAGCGACCACGGGCTTCCGCGCGGGGTTTCGGCCGTCCCGGGGCGGTATCGTCGGGCGACGATAGGGCGTATCGAACGGCCGGGACTCGGCGCCTGCGCCGGCCGAGTTGCCGTCGCAGTCGCCCCTGCCGTAGCGGGCGTCGGCGGCGTCGAGGGCGTCGAGGAACGCCGCGCGCTCGGAAAGGCCGCCGGCGGGGCGCGTGGCCGGCTCGGCAGCGTGGGCCGGGCCGATGGAGGCCCGCGCCGTCGCCAGCGCGACGGCGCAGGCGACAAGACACCACAGACGGTTGCCGACAGTGTGTCTCACGCCCCTTGGCATCGATGTCTCCCGGATGCTTCCAGTGTACCCCACGCCAGCCCCGGGAGAAAGCACATAGGCCTTCGCCCGGCGCCGGCGCTCGCGTATCATCCTGGCATGATCGAACCGCCTCCCCACGTGGCGATCGTCTCGCTTGGCTGTCCGAAGAACCTCGTCGACAGCGAGAGGCTCTGCGCGCTGCTGGCCGAGGGCGGCTGCCTCGTCGGGGCACCCCTGGACGACGCCGACGTGATCGTCGTCAACACCTGCGGGTTCATCGCCCCGGCCGTGGAGGAATCGCTGGGCGTCATCGACGAGGCGATCGAGGCCAAGCGGGGCGGGCGGGCCCGCCGCGTGGTCGTCGCCGGATGCCTGGCCACTCGAGAGGGCGAGGACCTTCTCGCCCGCCGGCCGGAAATCGATGCCGTCGTCGGCGTCCACGACCGCGAAACCATCCTCGATGCGGTCACCGGCGGCGAGAGGACGGTTCGCCTCTCGCCGTGCCCCCCCGCCGCCGTCGGCGACGCCGGCCGCTTCCGCCTGACCCCGCCGCACACGGCCTTTCTGCGGATCGCAGAGGGCTGCTCGCGGCGGTGCACGTTCTGCACGATCCCGGCCATCCGGGGCCCCTACCGTTCCAAACCTCCCGAGACCGTGCTCGCCGAGGCCCGGGAGCTGCTCGGCGACGGCGCCGTCGAGCTGAACGTCATCGCCCAGGACACGACCGCCTACGGCGCGGACCTGCCGGGGCAACCGGCGCCGGCCGACCTGCTGAGAGAGCTGGACGCACTCGGCCCCGCGTGGGTCCGCCTGATGTACGCCTACCCGCAGGGCTTCTCCGACGAGCTGATCGCCGCCATCGCCGACGCCGAGTCCGTCGTGCCTTACCTGGACATGCCCCTCCAGCACATCGCCGACCCCGTGCTCAAGCGCATGGGCCGACAGGTCACCCGCGACGAGATCGAGCGCCTCCTGGACCGCCTGAGCGAACGGATCGACGGGCTGGTCCTGCGGACGACGTTCATCACCGGCTTTCCCGGCGAGACCGAGGCGGACTTCGAGGAGCTGTTGGCCTTCGTCCAGGCCAGGCGGTTCGACGCCGTCGGCGTCTTCCCCTACTCCCCCGAGCCGGACACCCCGGCCGCACGCTTGCACGCGCCCGTCCCGGTCGAGCTTGCCGAGCAGCGCCGCGAGCGGATCATGCTCGCCCAGCAGGCCATCGCCTTCGCCGAGGCCGACGGGCTGATCGGCTCGCGGGCGTGCGTGCTCGTCGACGGGCGGGCCGGCGAGGTTTGTGCCGCCAGACACTATGGCCAGGCGCCCGAGGTCGATAGTATATGCATCCTCACGGCCCCGGCCGAAACGGGTACGTTCGTGGAGGGCACGATCGTCGGCCGGGAGGGCTATGATCTGCTGGTCCGCCCTCACGCCGCGGGCTGACCGCCGCCGACACGAGCCGCATGGGAACGACGATGAACTTCCACCTGCCGAACCAGTTGACGATCGGACGCATCGTGCTCGCCGCGGGCTTCTTCACGCTGGTGGGCCTGTACGACCGCGGCGCGGCCTCGGGGCCCTGGCTGCTGAACGTCGCCTTCGCTGTGTATATCATCGCGGGGATCACGGACGTGCTCGACGGACACCTCGCCCGAAAGATGAACCTCACCAGCGCGTTCGGGCGGATCGTCGATCCGTTCGTGGACAAGGTGCTCGTCGTCGGGGCGTTCGTCATGCTCACCGGCTCGAACTTCGCCTACTCGCCCCTGGCCGACCTGCCGGATACCGACCTGCCCGGCTGGCTCACCGGGCACATGCAGACCGCCGTCCAGGCCTGGATGGTCGTGGCCATCCTCGCGCGGGAGTTCATCGTCTCCGCCGTGCGGGGCTACAGCGAGAGCCGCGGGATCAAGTTTCCCGCGATCCCCGCCGGCAAGATCAAGATGGCCGTCCAGTCGGTGGCGATCTGCGTGGTGCTCTTCCAGATGGCGAACACGCCGGATGCGTTGTGGACGGTGTACGTGAAGGTGACGCTGATCTGGCTGGCGATGGTGGTGACGGTGCTCAGCGGCCTGGCCTACGTGGGCAAGGCCCGCCGGCTGATGAGCCTGGAGGACTGAATGGTCCCGCCGTCGGGAAGCCGGGTTCGCGAGTTCCTCGGCCGGCTCGTCGTCACGGGCCTGGGCACGGGCTACCTCCCGCTGGCCCCGGGGACATGGGGCTCGGCGGGGGCCTGCGGGGTCTTCCTGCTGGCGGCATGGGGCAGCGACGGCAGCGCCGTGGCGGTAACGATCGTGATGGTGGCGCTGGCGCTGGCGGCATGCGTCGGCTGCGTGGTGCTCGGGGGCTTCGCCGAGTTGCAGTTCGGCAAGAAGGACCCGGGCAAATGCACCATCGACGAATGGGCCGGCCAGGCCGTCGCGCTCTACCTCGTGCCCCTCGGCGCCGGCTGGTCCGGCTGGCTGACCGCCGCGGGGGCGGGGTTCCTGGCCTTCCGCCTGTTCGACATCGTCAAGCCCCCGCCGATCTTCCTGACCGAACGGCTGCCCCGCGGCTGGGGCATCCTCGCCGACGACCTGGCCGCGGGCGCCTTCGCCAACATCGCCGTCCAGGTCTTCCTCCGCCTGGCACTGGGCGCCGTGTAGGCCGTTACTTCGCCTTCAGTTCGTACGCGTAGAGCTTCCTGGCATCGCGGGCGAACAGGCGGCCGCGGGCGAGGGCGGGGTGGCACCAGGTCTCCTCGCTGATCTTCGCCTTGCCGAGGACCTCGCACTTCGTCGCCGTCGGGCGCAGCAGCAGCATCGTGCCGTCCTCGCCGAACAGCATCGCCCGCCCGTCGTGGGCGACGATGTGCCCGAGCCCGTAGAAGGCGTCGACGTCCTCCAGAATCCACGCGGTCTTGAGCTTCGCGGCGGGGTCGAGGGCGACCAGGCCCTGCGTGATGCCCACGAGCAGCTTGCCGACGACCGTCGGCGTGGCCATCTCCGGGCAGAGCTCCTCGCTCTCGGCGGCGGGCTTCTCGACAGCCTTGCCGCCCTCGGCGAACGCCAGCAGTCGCGTGTCCTCGTTCTCGCTGGTCAGCAGCAGCTTCTCGCCGACCTGCACAGGCCCGGGGACGATATAGCCGGAGGAGTTGTCCACCTCGAAGGACCACAGCCGCTTGCCCGTGGCCAGCGCCCAGCCCCCGACGGTCTTGCTGTCGTAGCCGATCACCTGCCGCACCCCCCCGAGCGTGGCGACGATGGGCGTGGCGTAGTTGGCCCCCGCGGCGGGGCCTGTCCAGAGCGTCTTGCCCGTGTTCGGGTCCAGGGCGAGCAGGTTGCCGGGCATGACCAGCAACTTGCCGTCGGCCACCAGCGGCGCGACGCAGAAGCCCCAGACGGGCACGTCCTTGACGCCGAAGTCCTTGCGATAGTCCTTGGCCCAGAGCTCTTTGCCGGTCTTGAGGTCGTAGGCGTGCAGGTCGCCGAAGGCCCCGATGCAGAAGACCTTCCCGGCATCGATTGCCGGCGTCGCCCGGGGGCCGGGGCCGAAGTCCAGCTTCTGCCCGTTGGGCACCGTCGCGGTCCATACCGGCTTGCCCGTGGCGGCGTCGAAACAGCGGTAGTAATCGTTCTTCTTGTCGTTGTCGGCGACGACGACACAGCCCTCGCCGGCCGAGACGCCCGCGTCGCACTTGCCCGCCATCGGGCGCGTCCACAGCGGCTTGAGCTCCGGCATCGCGCCGGGCACCTCGGGCGTGTGCCCGTTGCCGAACGGCCCTCGCCACCGGGGCCAGTCGGCCCCGGCCTTTTCGCCGGCGGACGCCGGGACAGCCAGGGCCGGCGCGATGCACATCAAGGCCGCCAGCGCGACCGAACGGAACGTCGTGGTATCGAGCATTCGGCAACTCCTTCGTGGTTCAGACATTTCTTGAACCCCGCCGTTGGCGTTCGTTTCGCGGGCGAGCGTGGGAGCAGGGGGGATGCATGGCATGGGCCTGCGCGGTACAAAGAGCCTGTGCACCCGCGAACCGTCCGCCGCGGACAGTCGGCGAACCGGGAAGGAACACCGACATGCGACATATCTTGGGAATCGTTCTCGCCGGCCTGGTCCTCACTTCGACCCCGGCGGCCGCCGCAACCCCCGGAGAACTGCTCGACGCCGCCGGCGTCCGCGGCGGGCTGATCGTCCACGCCGACTGCGGAGACGGCAAGCTGACGGCGGCGCTGCGCGCCAACGACGCCTGCGTGGTCCACGGCCTGGCGACGACCGACGCCGATCTCGCGGCGGCGAGGGAGCACGTGCGGTCCCGAGGCCTCTGCGGCCCGGTGGCGGTCGCGAACTGGTCGGGCGGCCGGCTGCCGTATGCCGACGGCATCGTGGCGCTGCTGGTTGCCGAGCGCCCGCTCGATGTGCCCGCCGACGAGCTCCTCCGCGTGCTCCGCCCGGGCGGGGTGGCGATGGTCGCCGGGAAGAAGACCGTCAAGCCCCGGCCCGGCACCATCGACGACTGGACACACTTCCTCCACGGGCCGGACAACAACGCCGTCGCCCGCGACGAGGTGGTGGGCATCCCCCACCGGGCGCGGTGGGTGGCTTCACCGCGATGGGCGAGGCACCACAACCACCTGTCGTCGACCAGTGCAATGGTCACCGCCGGCGGGAGGCTGCTGGCGATCATGGACGAGGGCCCGGTCGTCTCGCTCGGCCAGGAGCCGAGATGGCGGCTGATCGCCCGCGACGCCTTCAGCGGCGTGCTGCTGTGGAAGCACCCCATCGGCCCGTGGGAACAGATACTCCGGCCGTTCCGCAGCGGCCCGGCGCACCTGTCCCGCCGGCTTGTCGCCACGACCGGGCGGGTCTTCGTCACGCCGGGCTACGGCAAGCCGGTGGTCGCCCTGGACGCCGCGACGGGTAAGGCCGTGCGGACCTACGACGCCACGGCCGGGGCGACGGAGATCGTCCATCGCGACGGCGTGCTGTACGTCGTCGCCGGCAAGGCCGCCGACGCCGGCGCGACCAAGGCCACTCGCCGGGGCCGGTACAGTCCGTCGGTCCACGACAAGCGGCTCCTCGCCATCCGCGCCGCCACGGGCGAGGTCCTATGGACGCTCGACGACGCCGACACCCGCGAGCTGCTGCCCACCACGCTCTGCCTCCACGGGCCCCGGGCCTTCTTCCAGGGCATCCGCCACGTCGTCGCCCTCGATGCCGAGACCGGCTCGGTCGCCTGGCGCGTGCCCCGCCCCGCCCGCACCAAGCGACGGGGCTGGTCCACGCCGACGCTGCTGGCCTGCGACGGCGTGGTCCTCTCCGCCGACGGGGAGGGCCCCGAGAACCCGCCGGCCGCCGACGCGAAGGTCCAGTGGGTCGTCAGCGCGGGCGTGAACCCCAGCACGGGAGACCTGGTGGCCTACTCGGCCGATGACGGCAAGGAGCTGTGGCGCTGCAAGACCGCCGAGGGCTACAACTCCCCCCCGGACGTGTTCGTCGTCGACGGCGTGGTCTGGACGGGCACGGCCCGCGGGCGGAACGACCCCGACTTCACCGAGGGGCGCGACCTGAAGACCGGCAAGGTCGTCCGCCGCCTGGCCACGGCCGAGGCGTTCACGGACACCCACCACCACCGCTGCTACCGGAACAAGGCGACGTCGCGGTACATCGTGCTGGGGCGGACGGGGATCGAGTTCATCGACCTCGCCGGGGCCGACCCGCAGCGACACTGCTGGGTCCGCGGCGCCTGCCAGTACGGCGTCCTGCCCGCCAACGGGCTGATCTACGCCCCGCCCCACGCCTGCGGGTGCTACATCCAGAGCAAGCTGGCGGGCCTCTGGGCGCTGGCGCCGCGGCGGGAGTCCGGCCGGGCCGTCCCGCAGGCCGACCCGGCCCATCCGCTGGTCAAGGGCCCGGCGTTCGGCAAGGTCGATCCCGACGCCGCGAAGATCGCCGGCGAGGACTGGCCCACCTACCGCCACGACCGCGCCCGAACCGCCAACACCCCCGCCGCCGTGGGGACCGACCTGTCTGCGGCCTGGACGGCAAAAATCGGCGGGCGGCTCAGCGGGCTGGTCGTTGCCGGTGGAGTGGCGCTCGTCGCGGCCGTCGACGCCCACACCGTCCACGCCCTCGACGCCGTTACCGGGCGGCAGCTCTGGAGCCGCACCGTCGGCGGGCGCGTGGACTCCCCGCCGACGATCCACGCCGCCACGGCCGTCTTCGGCTGCGCCGACGGCTGGGTCCGCTGCCTGCGCCTGGGCGACGGGGAGTTGGTCTGGCGCTTCCGCGCCGCCCCCGCCGACCGGCGGATGATCGCGTTCGACCAGGTCGAGAGCGTCTGGCCGGTGACCGGCAGCGTGCTGATCCGCGACGGCGTGGTGTATGCCACCGCCGGTCGGTCCAGCTTCCTCGACGGCGGGATGCTGCTGCACCGCCTGGATGCCGCCACGGGCCGGCGAATCGCGACCAAGCGGTTCTACAACCGCGACTCGAACACGGGCGCCCAGCCGGAAGAGGCCATCGAGGACACCGAGCTCCCCGGTGCCCTGCCGGACGTGCTCGTGGACGACGGGCGGTACATCTACCTCCGCGACAAACGAATGGAGCCGGACGGCACGGAGCACCCGCCGACGGTCGCCCACCTGTACAGTTCGGCCGGGCTGCTGGACGACGCGTGGTGGCACCGCACGTACTGGACGTGGGGCGAGCGCAACTGGGGCCGCGCCAGCGGCTGGGCCGTCATGAGCAGGTTCCGCCCCAGCGGGCGGCTGATGGTCGTGGAGGAACACACCGTCCTCGGCTACGGTCGTCAGAACGTCGGGGGCAACCGCCTCCGCGGCTACCACCTGTTCCGCGCCGACAAGAAGGTCACCGTGCTGGACCGCAAGATCCGCAACAACAACCGGGCGATCATGGCCCACCAGAAGCCCGCCAAGGTCCACCACCGCTGGTCGCGGAACGTGCCCATCGTCATCCGTGCCATGCTGCTGGCCGACGGGACGCTCTTCGCCGCCGGGCCGGTCATGGAACGCAAGCGCGAGCCGGCCTTCGACGACCCCGCCGCCGAGGCCGCCCTGCTGGCCTTCGACAGCGAGGGCAAGGACCTCGCCCGCCTTCCGCTGCCGTCCCAGCCGGTCTTTGACGGCCTGGCCGCCGCCCGCGGCCGACTGTACGCGGCGTGCGTCGACGGCTCGGTGATCTGCCTTTCCCGCAAGAGGCAGCAGGAGTGAACGCCGAGATGAACGGATGCGACACCGGCAGGAAACATGACAGGGATGCATGGGATGCGAGCGGAAAGCTCCCGGGCTCCAAGCGGTCTCAGATAGGTTCGTTGCGGTTCCTGCGCCGGACGCGGCTCGTCCGGCAAGGCGGGCGAAGCAGGCGATGCCGTAGCATCGCCGATGCAGGCCAACGCGGCCAGGCGGGCCGGGGACCAGCAGGAACCCAACATGACGTATCTGGGGCCGCTTAGAGCGTCCCGCTGCTTCTCTGCAACGTCCCATCCCCGGCATCCCCTGTGTCCCTGCTGACTCGGCTTGTCGTATCCGCGTTCATCCGCGTTCCTTCCTTCGGGTCCCCGTTGCGTTGCCAACCACGTCGAACCTTTGTGAGGCCGGTGTCGTTTGATAGCGTGGTAAGAGTGTGCCAACCCACAGGAGAGACACGATGCGATATAGCGTTTGGGCGATGGCGGCGGTGGCGATGCTGGGCGGGACGGTCTTCGGCGGAGAGGTGGCGTTCGAGAAGACCGTCGTGGACGGGACGTTCCGCTCCGAGGGCGTCGACGCCGCCGACGTGAACAAGGACGGGAAGATGGACATCCTCGCCGGCGACGTCTGGTACGCCGCGCCGGACTGGACCGGCGGCGAGGTCCGGAAGGTCGGCAAGTACAACCCTGCCAAGGGCTACAGCCAGTGCTTCGCCAACTGGGCCTGGGACGTCAACGGCGACGGCTGGACCGACTCGGTCATCGTCTGCTGGCCGGGCAAAAAGGCCATCTGGTACGAGAACCCGCAGAACAAGCCCGGCCACTGGAAGGCCCACGAGTTCTGCAGCAGCGCCTGCAACGAGTCGCCGTTCTTCGGCAAGGTCTTCGACGAAGGCCCCCCGGCGCTGCTCTGCGGGACCAAGGGCAGGATGATGCTGTATCGCCCGTCCGGCGAGGCCGGCGGGTCGTGGCAGGCGACGGCGATCAGCAAGCCCAAGGCCCCGGGCACGAAGCAGTATTCTCACGGCCTGGGCGTCGGCGACGTCAACGGCGACGGGCGGCGGGACGTGCTGGTCACCGGCGGCTGGTGGGAGGCCCCGGCCGACCCGGCCGGGACGCCGTGGACCTTCCACAAGGCGGACATCGGCGCCAAGAGCGCGGACCTGCTGGTGACGGACGTCGATGGCGACGGCGACGCGGACGTGATCGCCTCCTCGGCCCACGGCTACGGGATCTGGTGGCACGAGCAGCTCGACGGCGGGAAGTTCACGAGGCACGAGATCGACAAGAGCTTCTCACAGGTCCATGCCCTGCGGCTGGCGGACGTCAACGGCGACGGGCTGACCGACGTGGTCACCGGCAAGCGGTACTTCGCCCACAACGGGCGGGATCCCGGGGGCAAGGACCCGGACATCCGCCTGGTCTGGCTGGAGCTGACCCGCCCGGGGAAGGGCAAGGCGAAGTTCGTGCTCCACGACATCGACAACGACTCCGGCGTGGGCACGCAGTTCCGCGTGCTGGACTTCAACGCCGACGGCAAGATCGACGTGCTGACGTCCAACAAGAAGGGCGTCCACCTCTTCCTCCAGAAATAGCCGGAGGATCGTGGGACCGGAAGATCGGTAATCCGGTACCCCTGCCGGTCTTGTGACCGCCGGGGGTTCCTCGTACCATGAATTCAGGAAACCTCTGTTGCGCCGCGACAGAGGGGATTGTCCTGGTGGGAGAGGCCGGCCGCATGCAGCGGGAACCGGCCGCGGGACGAGGAGCATGACCGGCACCGACCACGAAACCCGGGAGGACCGGCCCGCCGGGCGGCGGGCGCGGAGGCACGACTTCGCCCTCGGCTGGGCGCTCTCGGCGGCGGTCCATCTCGTGCTGCTCGGCGCCTTCCTGGTCGTGACGGCCTGGTGGGCGGACGAGGGCGAGCCGGGCCCGCGCCGGCGGCCCGTGAAGGTCGTCGTGACCGACCCGAAGCCCGCGCTCGATGCCGCCGCCTTTCCGGACGTCGCCGCCGAGCCGCTAACCGGGGCGCTGGCGGTCCCCCGGCTGAAGGACTCGCCCGTCGAGAAGCCCGTGCTGGCGCTGGGCGAGGCGACCCGCCGGACCTCCAAGGTCGAACGGCTGATCGGCATCGACGTCGGGGCCGGCGGGGACCTGCCGGCCGCGATGGACGGCAACTGGACGGACCTGGCCGCCGGGGCCGAAGGCACCGGACGGGGCGGGGCGAGCTTCTTCGGCCTCGAGGCGCGCGGGGAAGAGTTCGTCTTCGTCGTCGACCGCTCGGGGAGCATGAAGGGCGCGAGGCTGGCCGCCGCCAAGGCCGAGCTGCTGCGGTCGGTTCGCCGGCTGGACCGCCGGTCGAGCTTCACAACGATCTTCTTCAGCACGCACGCCACGCCCATGCCGGGCAAGGGCCTGCTGCGGGCGACCGAGGGGAACAAACGCAAGCACTTCGCGTGGGTCGAGCGCATCGACGCCGGCGGCGGCACCGAGCCGCTGGGCGCCGTCAAGCGGGCCCTGGCCCTGCGACCCGATGCGATCTGGGTGCTCTCCGACGGCATCTTCGACCCGAGGACGATCGAACGCATCCGTCGCGCCAATCCCGGCCAGGCCGTGCAGATCCACACCATCGCCTTCTACAGCCGCAAGGGCGAGGAGGTGCTGCTCCGCCTGGCCGAACAGAACCGCGGGCGGTATCGCTTCGTCTCGCCCTCGGACGTCGGGCTGGGCCGCAAGGGAACGTGACCGCCGCAAAGGCCGCCGGGGCCGAGCCCGGCACATGGGAGTGAGCACGTGGGACGACGTGACGTGACGGCGTGGGCGGCATGCGGGCTGGGGGTGCTGGCAGTCGCGGCGGCCGCGGCCGGGCAGACGACCGCCGGCGCCGAGCCCGGCGACGGACGAGAGCTGACGCTCTGGAACACGATCGAGGCCGGCGGGATCATCGGCCTGCTGGTGATCCTGATGTCCCTGGCGGCCGTGGCGCTGATCGCCGAGCACTTCCTCTCGATCCGCCGGGCGCGGTTCCTGCCCGAGCCGCTGGAGAAGGCCCTCGGCGAGCACCTGTCGGTGGGCAACTTCGGCGTCGCCGTCGAGCTGTGCCGCAAGTCCGACACCTTCCTCGCCCGCGTCGTCGAGGCCGGGCTCGCACGCCGCGGCGGGATGTTCGGCTTCTTCGACATGCAGAACGCCATGCAGGAAGTCGCCGAACGCGAGGTTGCGCGCCTGTACCGCAAGCTGGAGTACCTGGCCTTCATCGCCTCGGCGGCGCCGATGCTGGGCCTGCTGGGCACGGTGACGGGCATGATCCGGTCCTTCAACGTGATCGCCTCCACCGAGGGCGCCGCCCGCCCCTCCCAGTTGGCCGGGGGAATCTCCGAGGCCCTGATCACCACGTGCATGGGCCTGATCGTGGCGATCCCGTCGATGTTCTTCGTCTCGCAGTTCCGCAACCGCATCGACGGGTACGTCGCCGAGACCGAAACCGTCGTCGAACGCCTCCTCGGCCGCTTCCGTTCCGAGCAGCGATGACTGACTGTTCCAGGAGACATCCCGGGAATGAACGCGGATGCGGCGAGCAAGGGCCTCTCGCCCGCGTTCACCAGCGGCCGGCCCTGCCGGTTCCTGGAGAAAGACCATGAGGCTGCATAAGACCAAACGGAAGTATGGGTGTGCGATCGACATCACGCCGCTGATCGACGTGGTGTTCCTGCTGATCATCTTCTCGATGGCGGTCTCGCAGTTCTCCCGGCTCCAGGCCGAGGACCTGCGGCTGCCGGAGGCCCGGGAGGGCACACGCCCGATCGCCTCGCTGGCCGGGCGGCTGGTGATCAACATCCGACCCGACGGCAGCCTCGGCGTCCTCGGCGCCGACCACACGCTCGACACCCTCGCCGCCCTGCTGGCAGACCGCGTCCGCACACGCGGCGCCGGGGCCCTGTCTGTCATCGTCCGCAGCGACCGCCGCACGCCGTGGGGCTTCGTGCGACCGGTGCTCAAGGAATGCGCTGCCGCCGGCATCGCGGACGTGAACGTGGCCGTGCTGGACCCCGGCGCAACGGGAGGCGGTGGCACGCCGTGAAGCTCACGCGCCGGACATCACGTTCGCCCAGGCCCGGGCTGCGGATGGCGCCCATGATCGACGTCGTCTTCCTGCTGCTGATCTTCTTCATGTGCACGTCGACGTTCCTGCGACCCGAGCACGACCTGCCCAGCCGCCTGCCGGCCGCGGGGCTGCCCGGCTCCACGCCCGAGCCCCTGGACCCCGTGCGGATCCGGCTGTCGGTCGCCGACGACGGCGTGCGTGTAGCCTGCGACGGCCAGCCCGCACGATCCCGCGAGCATCTCGCGTCCATGCTTCGCGCCCGGCGTTCGCTCGGCGACCCGCCGGTGATCATCGCCGGCACGGACGCCGTGCCGTTCGACGACATGGTCGCCGCACTGGACGCCTGCCACGCCGCCGGGCTGTACCGCACCGCCTTCGCCGCCGGGGGGGCCTCGCCGTGAGCCGCACCCGAGCACGACTTGCCCTTGCCGCCTGCTGCATCGCCGCCGCTGCCCCGGTGGCCGCCCAGACCACGCAACCCGACCTCGTCGAGCGAATAGGGAGCCTGCTGACCGCCGCCCGCGAGGCCGAAACGTACCCCGCCGCCGACCGCCACCTCGACGCGGCCGAGAAGCTCTATCGCGACCGCGGCGGTTCGCTGGACCTGACGGACCGCCGTTTCGTGCGGGCGGACCTGCTCGCCGCCCGCGGGCGGGCCGCCGCGACGGCCTGGCGGCGCGACCCCGAGGGGCGGGCGCACCTGCCGCCGATCGCCACGAGGGCCCTGAACGAGGCGACCGCCGAATACGGCCGCATCGTCGAGCTCTGCGAGAGGCGCCTCGACGGCCTGGAGGTCCGCCTGGGCCACGAACTCGCCCGCCGCCACGCGAAGTGGCAGGAGCTGGGCGGGCTGATCTCGCGGGCGAACTACCGCGAGGCGTGGGCGCACTACCATCTCGCCCTGGTTACCGACGACGCCGACGCCCGTCGCCGGCGGCTGACCGAGGCCGTCGAGCGCTTCCGCGGCTTCACCGTCAACGGCTATCGCAACCACCCGATCGTCGGGCGGTGTTTCCTCGGCCAGGCCCTGTGCCTCCAGGAGCTCGGCCGACCGTATGCCGTCCTTGAGCTTCTCGACGACGTCAAGGCCTCGAACACCCCGCCGGACCTGTTGCGGCGGCTGACGTACCTGAAGATGCACGCCGCCGGGGCGTACGGTTCGCACCTCGCCTGCGAGCAGGCGGCGGCGGAGTACTTCGGCTCGGTCGAACCCACCCGGCGGCTGGGCGACGTCGAGCTGGCGATGTGCATCGAGCGGGCGAAATGCCTGGCCGCCCTGGCCGACCCGGCGAGGAACCCCGAGTTCCACGGCGCGTTCCGGCGCCGCCTGAACGCCGTGGTCGAGCGGATCAACGCCCACGGCGAGCCGTGGACCGCCGAACTCCGCCGCGTGCTGGGCAAGGCCGAAGGCGGCTCGGCCTTCGCGGCCGACCGGCGAGCGCGGGAGCTGTTCGACGCCGGCCGATACGACGAAGCCGCCGATACCGCCCGGGAGGCCCTTGCCGCCGACCCGGCCGGGATGACCCCCGCGGTCCGCGCCGACCTGACCTACGCCCTGGCGGCGGCGGAGATCAACGCGGCGCGCCCGGGCCGGGCCGTCGACGCCGCGGCCGCCTTCGCTGACGCCTTCCCCGACGACCCCCGCCTCGGTCGCCTGGGGGCGGCCCTGCTCGATGCCGCCGAGGCCGCACGGGCCCGCCAGCCCCCCATGCCCGCCGACCGCTACGACGAGCTGTTGGCCGCCATCGGCCGGGCCTTCCCGGACATCCCCGAGGTCCGCTGGCGGCGAGCCGAACTGGCGCTTCGCCGCGGGAGGGACCAGCAGGCCGTGGACCTGCTGAAGAGCGTCGGACCCGACAGCCCCATCCACCTGCTGGCGCTGTACGCCCGGGCCGTCGCGGCCGCGCGAACGGCGGCGCCCGCCGACACCAACGCGCCCGCGCATGCCGACCTGGACGCCGCCGCCGAGGCCATCGTCCGCTTCGCCGACGCCGCCGACGCCCGCGAGCTGACCGGGCCCCAGGCCCGCGCCGCCCGTGCGGTCACCGAGGCGGCTGTCCTCATCGCCCGCGGCTACCTCGCCCTGCCCCCTCCGGCTGCCCGCAGGGCCTCGGCCCTGCTGAACCGCGTGGGCGCGATGGGCGCCGCCGCCGACACCGCCGCCGACGCCCGCCGCCTGCTGGGCCTGCGGGCAGCCCTGCTGACCGCCGAACCCGGCGAGGCCGCCGCACGCATCGAGGCCCTGCTCGATCCGCGACTCGACGCAGCTCGCGCACCGGCCGACCTGCTCTCCCTCGCCGCCGACCTCCGCGACCGGTTCCACCGCCTCGCAGACGCAGGCCGCAGCGACGACGCGGCGCCGCTGGGCGACCTGGCCGCCAGCATCTACCGCGCCGTCCTCGCCCGCGCCCGCCGAAGCGACGCGACGGCCGTCCCCGCGTCGAGGGTTCCGGCGCTCCGGTTGGCCCTGGCCGAAACGCTCCTGCGCCTCGGCCGGGCCGGCGAGGCCCTCGACCACTACCGCCGCCTGGCGTCCCGGCCGGGGCTGGGGCGCTCGCCGGCGGTCCTTCGCGGCCTGGCGTTGTCCTACGAGCGGCAGCGGGAGTACGCCCGGGCCGAGCGGCACTGGGCGACGCTCGCCCGCGGCCTGGACGAGGGGTCGAACCGCTGGGCCGAAGCGCGGTATCATTGGTATCGGTGCCTGCGCGACCGCGGCCTGCGGGGGCGGGCGGCCAGGCTGCTGGCCTACTTCCGCCTCCAGCACCCGCGGATCGCGGATCCGGCCTGGCGGCGGCGGTTCGACGACCTCGCCGCCGACCTCGGCCTCGACGCGCCCTCGACCGCCCCCGCCGGGCATACAGCCGAAAGCCGACCATGATCTACGGACCGGCCTTCTACAAGCTGCTGGATATCCCCGAGTCGGTCGCCGAGCCGACGGCATACGACCTGCTGGCCCTGGACGCCGCTTCGGCCACACCGGCCCGGGTGGACGAGGCCCTCCGGCAACGCAAGCTCGCCCTGCGCCGCAACATCCCGGGGCCGCAGCTCATCCCCGTCGTCTCGGTCATCGAGCGCGAGCTGGACAAGGCCGCCGACATCCTCCGCGACCCCGCCCGCCGCAGGCGCTACGACGAGCGCCTCGCCGGCAGGCGCGACGCTGCCGAGCAGCCCGCCGCCCACGACCGCCGCGCCCTCGTGGCCGCGTGCGGCCGGGCCGTGCGCGAGGCCGTCGATGCCGACGGCTGCCTGCCCCCCGACCGCCGGTCGGCGCTGGAGGCCCGCCTGCGAGAACTGGGCCTGCCGGCCGAAGACGCCGCCTACGTTCTGGGCAACCTTCCGGCCCCGGCGGGTGTCGAACCCCAGCCCGCCCTGGACGATTCCGAAGACGACAGCCCCGAAGCCGAGAACGCCGAGGAGCCGATCGATACGCCTATCGCGCTGGAACCCTTGGAACCTCCGCAGGCGCAGCAGGAGCCCGAAGGGGCGCGGTCCGCGGTCGCCGAGTTCAAGCTCCACGTGATGGCCCTGTTCCCCATGGGCGACGCCGACGAGGCCGAGCGAAAGCGCCTGCTCTCGCTGGCGATCGCCGAGGGACTGAGCCTCGACGAGGGCCGGGCGGTCCTGGACGACTACCTCGCTCCGCCGTCGCGGGCCGGCGGCTGGAGCGGGCGCGACCGCGCCGCGCGATGGAGGCTCGTGCCCTGGCTGCTGGCGGTCGCGGCGGCGGTGATCCTCATCGCCGGCGGCTACGGCGTGATCGAGTTGGCCCGGCGCGCGTCCAGGGAGCAGACCCGGGCGGGCGCATCAGCCGGGGCCGGCGCGTCGCTGCCTCCCCCGGCCTCCGAACTGCTGGCCACCGCCCTGCGGCTGGCCGACGTCCCGGGCGAGGTGCAGCGGACGTTCAACGACGCCAACGACACGGCGGCCCTGCCGGCGCTGCCGGCCGCCGCGAAGCTGCTGGCCAAGGGCGCGCCGCAGGAACGCCTCCGCGCCGCGGGGGTCTTCGCAGGCGTGCTGCTGCGGCCGGGCACGCGCCCGGCCGTGCAGAAAGCCGCGGTCGACGCCCTGTTGGCCCCTCTCGACGCCGCGGCGGACGCCAACGAGCCGGCACCATCGGCCCTGTACGAAGCCGCGCACCTGCTCGCGCTGGCGTTGTGGCTCCGCGAGAGTCCGTCGGACCGGATCGCGCGGCCGCGGGAGCTTGCGTTGTATGTCGACCGGTCGCGCCGGGCGTGGACGGCCAGCCTCGCCGCCCACCCGGACGATCCGCTGGCCGACCCGGACCGCCTGACCGCCGCGGTAATCGAGGGCGGGGACCTGGCCGCCTACGCCGACCGCGCCGATCCGAACGCCCTCGAGGCCGTCACCGACGGCCTCGTCGCTCTCGCCGCCGACCCCGCACGCGCCGGGGCCGAGCCCGCCCGGGCCGCCCTGCTCCGCTGCGCCGCCGCCCCGCATGCGCCGCCGGCGCGCCGCGTCGCCCGCCTGGCGCTGGTTCGGCTGATACGCAAGGCGACGCATCCGGCCGCCGCGGAGCAGGCACGGTCCGTCCTCGCCCGCGAGCTGAGCCTCGACCCCCGCGACCCGTTGCTCGATGCGGCGCTGGACACGCCGGAGGCTCGCAGGCAGGTTGCCGCCGCCTTCGGCCGGGCCGTCGTCGTCGGGCGGGACTTCACCGCCCCGCCGGCCACCGGACCTGCCACGCGCGCTGTCGCGGCCACCGGGCCGGCGACGGCCCCGGCGACGCGGCCGACCGGCCCGGCCAGGCTCGAGCCCACTCCGAAGGCCGCCAGGGTCCGTGCGGCGTGGACGCCGGAAGGCGACCGAACGGCCCTGCTGACCGACGTGGCCGTGGGGGTGCTGGCCCAGGCGGCGGAGGTCGCGAAGTTCGCCAGCCGCTCCGGCGCACTGGACGTCGAACTGGCGACCATGCTGGCAGAGGAGGACCCCGAGCTGCGCGGCGCCAAGCTGGGCCGGATCGTCAGCTTCAAGGGCGCCCGGGCCGAGCCGCCGACCATCGAGATGCTGCCCGAAGACGTCGTCGAACGCATGCGCGGGGACCTCCGCTCGCCCAACGCCGGCAAGCGGAACCGCACGATCGAGCAGCTGCGCGTCCTCGGCGGCTCGCAGGCGGCCGGGCTGCTGCTGGAGCGGGCGGGCAAGCTGGTTCGCACGGCGGGCGCGTCGCAGTTCGCGGAGATGAACCGGATCCTGGCCGCCCTGGCGGGCATGAACGCCCCGGGCGTGCCGCTGGCCCTGGCGAAGATGATCGAGCCGGCGCGAAGCAACTACGCCGCCCACCGCGTGGTGATGACACTGCTGACCGGCACGGGATACATGGGCAACACCGGCCAGGGCCGCTACCACCTGCCGATCAATCACTCCCCCGCCGCCCGCAAGGCCGCCGCAGCCCGGTGGACCACCCGTGCCCCGACCGCCCCGTGGGGGCCCGAAGCCATCGCCGTCGCCGGGCGCACCGGATCACCCGACGCCTGGGGGCCCGACGAACGGACCGAGCGGCTGCTGGCGGTTATCGGCCACTACCTGTCGCTCAGCGGAGGAATGCTGGAGGCCTACCGCCCGGCCCCCGACGCCGCCCCGCCGGCGACGCCGGACGTCCACCCCTCCCGCGCGAACGTCCGCGGGCCGGTGACGGCCGAGACGCTGCTCGCCGCGGGGGATCTGCTCGTCGCCCAGCTCACGCGCCTCGCCCGCCGCAACGCCGCCGACGAAGGCAAGTTCGCCGTGCGGCTGGACATGATCGCCGTCGCCGCTGACGCCCGCGACCTCGCCTGCCAGACCGACCTTCAGCGCCTTGCCGTCCGCCTCGCCACCGCCGGGCGCCTGCTGGACGTCCTCGCCCGCCAGGCCGACAGGGGCCGGGCGAAGACGCCCCAGTTCGACGCCGTCGCCGCCGCCCGCGCCGAAGCCGACGCCGCCGCCGGAAACGTCCTCGACCAGCTCCGCCTGCACGCGTGGTTCAACCTCATCCTCCTGGAGCACCTGCCCACCACGGGCCCGTGACCGCACCGACAAGGGATCGACACATGACCGCACGAACCGCCCTGGCGCTCGCGATGGCGGCAGCCGCCCTGCCGGCCGCCGCGCTGCTCGCCCAGCCGGCCACCCGCCCGGCCGACGCGGCGCCGGCGGGGCTCGAGGCCGCTGAACTCGCCGCCCGGGTCCTGCTGGACCCGCTCAACGCGGACCTCCGCCGACGGCTGCAACGCCTCCGCCGGCGCCAGCGTGCCGAGCGCCGTCAGGGCTGCGAGGCGCTGGCCCGGGGGCTGTCGGCGTATCTCCGGGCCGGGCCCGAGCCGGCCGAGCCCGCCCTGCGCCAGGCCAACCGCAGCCCGCGAGCCCGCGCCCTCGCCGCCGGGTTGCCGAAGAAGCTGCCCGAACTGCTGGCCCTGGCCGAGAAGGCCGAGGAGGACCGCCGCCTCGGCCGCCGGACGCTCTGCCCCCGCTGCGGGAACACCGGCGAGGTGGCCTGCACGGCCGTGCGATGCTACGGCTCGGGGAAGGTCTCGTGCACGAAGTGTCGCGGCACGGGGCGGCTGTCGGTGCGCCGCCACGCCCTCCAGCCGGCGGTCCAGGTGCTCTGCGACGACTGCGGCGGCATGGGCGTGGTGAACTGCGAGGCCTGCGGCGGCACGGGTCGGGCGCCGTGCCCGGCCTGCGACGCCGGCGAGGGCCCGCCACCGGCGCCGCTGCTTCGGGCGGGCGAGCGGCGGGCCATCCGGGAGGCGATCGACAAGGCCCGCTGGCTGCGGGACGGGTACGTAAACCTCGTCACGCCGGACGCCCTGGCCCCGGCTCCGCGGCGTCCGGGGCGGGCCGGCAAGGGCCCGCGGACGCGTTCAGCCGGCGCTACCGTACGGTGAACACCGGGTAAAAGGCCGCCGCCTCGTGCGATTCGGCCTTTGCGCCGCAGGCGGCGTGGAGTATCATGCCGGATTCTCGGGCGCTGACGCCAGGACACCCGACCCGCCGCCCGGCGCGGGAGCCGATGAGGATGGAGATGAGTTCGCAAGACGACGGCACGGACCCCCGGGTCCCGGATGCTTCGAGCATGGACGACGCGCTCCAGCGCGAGGTGGACCAGGCCCTCGGCGGAATGAGCGTCGAGGAGCTGATGGACGAGGGCGCAGCCGCCCCAGGCAGCGGCGAGGCCCTGCCCGAAGGGGTCCGCAAAGGCAAAGTCATCGCCATCCAGGGCGAGGACATCTTCGTGGACTTCGGCAGCAAGACCCAGGGGATCCTCCCGGCGATCCAGTTCGCCGACGAGGACATGCCCGCCGTCGGCGACACCGTCGAGGTCACCATCGAGCGCTACGACCCCGAGGACGGACTGCTCGTGCTCAGCCGCGAGGGCGCCGTCACCGCCGCCACGTGGGACACCCTCGAGGTCGGGCAGGTCGTCGAGGCCTACGTCACCGGCAGCAACACCGGCGGGCTGGAACTGAAATTCAACAACATCCGCGGCTTCATGCCCGTCAGCCACATCGACCTCGCCCGCACCGAGGACATGAAGCCGTACATCCAGACCAAGATCCTCTGCGAGGTCCTGGAGATCGACCGCCGACGCGAAAGCGTCACCCTCTCCCGCCGGGCCATGCTGAAGCGCCAGGAGGAAGAGGCCAAGGCCGAGCTGCTGGCCACGCTGGCCGAGGGGCAGGTCGTTGACGGCACGGTGCGGACGATCATGCCCTACGGCGCGTTCGTGAACCTTGGCGGCGTCGACGGGCTGCTGCACATCGGCGACATGGCCCACCGCCGCGTCGAGGACCCCCGCGAGATCGTCACCGAGGGCCAGCACGTCAAGGTCATGGTCCTCAAGATCGACCGCGAGAACGACCGCATCGGCCTGGGGCTCAAGCAGGCCCTGCCCGACCCCTGGGAAGGCGCCGAGGGCAAGTGGCCCGTGGACGAGCTGGTTACCGGGCGGATCACCCGCCTGGCCGACTTCGGCGCGTTCGTCGAGCTCGAGGAAGGCGTCGAGGGGCTCATCCCCATCAGCGAGATGTCCTTCGAGCGGCGGATCAAGCACCCCGGCGACGTGCTCAGCGAGGGCGACACCGTCCAGCTCCGCGTACTCAACGTCGAGCCCGACCGCAAGCGCATCAGCCTCTCGCTGAAGCGCGTCGGCGAGGACCCCTGGACCGGTGCGGCCGTGCGGTGGGCGCCGGACACGGTCGTCGAGGGCATCGTCACGAAGCTGGCGGACTTCGGCGCGTTCGTGGAGCTTGCCCCCGGCGTGGAGGGCCTGGTGCATATCAGCGAGCTGGCGGAGGGTCACGTCCGAAGCGTCTCGGAGGTCGTCCGGGAGGGCGACAGCGTGCAGGCGAAGGTGCTGGACGTCGACGAGGACCGCCGGCGGATCGGCCTGTCGATCAAGGCCCTCAAGCAGGACCCGGACTACACCGGCGACCTGGAAAGCGCCATGCCCGAATCCGAGCCGCGCAAGAAGCGCAAGCGCCCGCTGAAGGGCGGCCTGGACAGCGGCCCGGACTGGCTGGACCTGCTGAACTCCTAGAGCGCGAACGGGGGAAGACCGCCGCGGCAGACCGCTTTCGCACCCGCCGTCCGCACGGGTCGTGACGCCGTTTCCCCCCGGTGAAGACGATCCCGCTCAGTCGGCGTTGAGGTCGTAGGCCCTGAGCGTCTCGGTGCTGGTGGCCGTCTGGGCCGTGAACCCCTCTCCGGGGACGCTGGCGAAGACGCTGCGGAAGTTGGTGGTCTTGACCACGCCCCGCCCGGGAACGAGCCACTCGCTCCGCCGGGCGCTGAGCCCGAAGACGCCGTCGGTCCCGCCGTCGCTGGTCACGCGCCCGCCGAGGACGGTGAAGGTGGTATCGACCCTCAAAGCGAGGAACGTCCCGGCCGGCGTGACGACCTGCTCGTAACGGGACACGTAGGACGTCCCCCGCGCCGAACCGGTGCAGGTGCCCTCGACCAGCCCGTCGTTGCCCTCGAACGCGAACGTGCCTGTGAAGTCGCCCTGGTCGACCACGCGGTCGCCGATGGCGATCTCCTCGGGCAGGTAGAGCATGGCCTCGTCGAAGGTCATGTCCACGAACTCGGTGGGGCTGAAGCCGAACCGCTTGCCCGTGACGGTCACGTCGCCCTCGGCGGCGGTCTGCCAGCGAACCGTCAGGCTCTTCGTGCCGTCGCCGTGATCGGTCGTCTCGGTCACGTAGTCGTCGCCCGTGACGTCGGTGACGCTGGTCGTGTGGGTGTCCTCGCCGGAGGCCGCGCCGGCGCGGTACTGCGCGTCGTACTGCCACCACGCCCCGTTGCTGTTGTAGTAGCGAAGGGCGCCCTCGGTCGCGTAGTCGTCGTTGGCGTAGAGTCGCCCGTTGTCGAGGACGAACCGGCTGCGGCCGCTCAGCACGGTCCCGCTGCCCGCAACCTGGAGATAGACCGGATCGCCCGGCACGTCGGGCGCGATGCCCAGGCCGGTGGCGGTGGCCCGGCCGATCTGGAGATCGCCCTGGATGTCCACCTTTCCGCCGAGGGTCCCGAAGATCAGCGAGCCGGCGTCGCCCTGGATGGTGACATCGGCGGTGGGCGTCCCCAGCGTGCCGGTGACGTACGCCGAGGTCAGCGCCTTGCGGAACGCGGGCACGTGGGCATTGTCCAGCACGGTCGGGGCGGCAAAATCGCCCGACACGCCCAGCCAGGCGTTGCCACGGACGTTCAGCGAGCCGACCCAGCCGGCATGGAACTGCCCGGCGAGGGCGTCGCCGTCGTCGCCGTCCACCCACCGCTGGACGAACACCGTGTTGACGCCCCCCTCCGCAGTCAGGTCGCAGTCCAGCGCGCCGCCCATGGCGTAGAGCATGTTGATCGACACGCCCGTGCGGGCGTCGAAGCCCGTGGCCGTGATCGGCGTGGTGACGTTGCCGCGCGTCATGATCGTGCCGAAGCGATCCGCGCTCAACTGCGTCCCCGCCAGGTCGCCCGTGACGAACAGCATGCTCACCAGGCTGTTGGGCGCGTCGAAGCTCCAGGTGTCGGCCGTCGAGCCGGCGCGGAAGCTGCGGACGCCCCCGGCGCCGGCGGCGGTCAGGTCCCAGTCGCCGTCGACCTCGCCGGCGATGAACGCGCTGAGCAGGCTGTCGCCCGTCCGCCCGGCGCCGGTAAGGGTCACGTCGGCGTGGAAATCCCCGTCCAGGCCCGCCAGGCGGTTGCCGCCGATCCGCAGCGAGTTGATCCACTCGGCCGAGAGGCTCCCGGCGTCTGTGTCGCCGTCGGCGCCGTCCACCCACTCGGTGGCGAAGAGCGTCCCGAGCCCGCCGGCGACGTTCAGCGCGATGTCCCGGATCGAGCCGCAGTACAGCATCCCGATGCCCTGGCCCGTACGGGCGTTGGCCTCGGCGGTGACGATGTTCGCCGACAGGTCCCCGCGCGTCATGATCGTGCCGAAGTTCTTCGCCGACAGCAGCGCCGCGGCAAGGTCGGCCGTGACGTAGAGCATCGTCATCACGCTGTTGGGCGCGTCGAAGCTCCACGTCGCCGCCGTCGAGCCGGCGCGGAAGCTGCGGACGCCCCCGGCGCCGGCGGCGGTCAGGTCCCAGTCGCCGTCGACCTCGCCGGCGATGAACGCGCTGAGCAGGCTGTCGCCCGTCCGCCCGGCGCCGGTAAGGGTCACGTCGGCGTGGAAATCCCCGTCCAGGCCCGCCAGGCGGTTGCCGCCGATCCGCAGCGAGTTGATCCACTCGGCCGAGAGGCTCCCGGCGTCTGTGTCGCCGTCGGCGCCGTCCACCCACTCGGTGGCGAAGAGCGTCCCGAGCCCGCCGGCGACGTTCAGCGCGATGTCCCGGATCGAGCCGCAGTACAGCATCCCGATGCCCTGGCCCGTACGGGCGTTGGCCTCGGCGGTGACGATGTTCGCCGACAGGTCCCCGCGCGTCATGATCGTGCCGAAGTTCTTCGCCGACAGCAGCGCCGCGGCAAGGTCGGCCGTGACGTAGAGCATCGTCATCACGCTGTTGGGCGCGTCGAAGCTCCACGTCGCCGCCGTCGAGCCGGCGCGGAAGTTGCGGACGTTTCCAACGTTGGCACCGCTCAGGTCCCACGTGCCGTCCACCTCCCCGGTGACGTTCGCGCTGGCGATGCTCGTGCCCGTGCGGTCGGCTCCAGAGAGGGTGACGTCTGCGGCGAAATCCCCGGCCGCCCCGGCCCGGATATTGCCGCGAACGTTGAGCATGCCCAGGTACGGCGTCGCGATCGTCCCGGCGCTGCTGTCCACGTCGTCTCCGTCGATCCACCGCGAGACCGTCAGGCTGCGGATCGGCAGGAAGTGGGTGTTCAGGTTGGTGTCCTGGACGAGGTCCAGCGTGATCGTCACGGTGCTCAGGCCGACGTCGCCCTCGGCCACGCCGCCGGCGAGGTCGATGGTGTGGTCGTCGGCCACGTCGTCCAGTATCAACATGCCGATGAGCCCGTCGGCTACGAAATCGCCGAGCAGGTCGGTCGTGCGGGCGTTGAAGCCGAAGAGGTCGTCGTAGAGGTGCACGTCGGTGATGGCCGCGTCCCCGCCCCGGCTGAGCACGGTCACCGACGACCACCGGCTGGTGGCGAAGATGTCCAGTCGTTCGATGACGCCGGCGTCCACCGTATCCAGCCAGACCCTCCCGGCGGCGCCGGGAACCATGACGGTGACAGTCACCCCGTCGCGGTCGAAGGACCGGCGCCCGTCGATTCGGATGCTGTCGACGAGGTCCGTGCCGTCCAGCAGGGCCACGCCGCCGACGCCGAAGGGCATGGCGAGCCGGCCGTTGGCAATGGATGCCCCGCCGCCCCAGCTCGGCCCCTGGAAGGTGCTTCGCTGGAGGATGGCCGACGGGTCCCAGACGTCCCACAACGTGAACCCGTCCTCGGCGCCGACCACCGCGAGGTTGCCGCTGACCAGCAGGCGCGTCCAGGCCATGCTCGTCACGTCGCCCTCGTAGTCGATCAGCGTCGGGTTGGCCGGGTTGCTGACGTCGACTACCAGCAGACCGACATACTCGTCGAGTACATAGGCGCTGTCGTCCTGGACCTGGATATCCCAGGGCCGGCCCGTGGTGTTGAACCCGGCGTAGAAGCCCAGGTCGGACGGGTCGGCGGGGTCGAGGGTATAGAAGTAGCCTCCGGCATCGACGAGGTAGACGATGTCGTCATCGATCTCGACGGCGACGGCGTACTGGATCTCGTGGTACTGCGGGTCGCCGGCGGCGTCGTCGCCGAGGTAGATGCGGTCGAGGGTATCCAGCGGGCCGGCGATGGCGTCGACGTTCGAGATGTCGTAGGTCTGGAGCCCGGCGGTGAAGTCGGCCTGGTAGAGCACGTCGCCGGCGATATCGATGCGCACGGTCGCATCGCCGCTGGCGAGCTGGTCGATCTCCTCGATGCTCGACGGATCGGTGACGTCCAGGACGAGCACGCCGGCGGTCAGGTCGGCGACGAACGCCACCGTCGCCGGCGAGCCGGACCGCGTGGTCTCGTAGATGACCACGTCCCACGCCTCGTCGCCGACGCTCTGGCTGCCCAGCAGGACCGGTGCGTCGGGGGTGGACACATCGAAGATCTGCAACCCCCGGTTGCCGTTGGCCACGTAGAGGATGTCGCCGACCTGGGTCGTCGAGAGCGTCTGGGCCGAGCCGGAAGGCTGAACCACGCCGAGCGCGGGGGCCTCGTAGTCTTCGGCGGAGATCACGTCGAAGACGCCCCGCGACGGCGTGCGGTCGTCGAAGCCGTCCTCGGCCGCCAGGACCGTCACCGAGAACAGGCCCGTGTAGTCGGCCGGAACGTCGACGGTGACTTCGTGCGTGGCCGGGTCGATCGAGGCGGTGATGGCGTCGTCGTTGGTCTGCACGCCGACGGCGAGGCTCCGCGGGCCGTCGTCGGTGATGGTCGGCGTGAAGGTCAGCGTCTGGCCCGGCGTAGCGGTCAGGTGGTTGACCACGTCGATCTGCGGCTCCTCGCCGGCGGCGGAGACGTTGATGATCACGCTGCGGGGGGTGAGGTTGTCGTAGCCGGCCTCCTTGGCGTAGAGCTTGACGGCGAACTCGCTGGTGGCGAAGTCGGCGGGGATGTCCAGCGTAATGGTGTTCGTCCCGTCGTCCCACTGCACGACCGAGCCGAGCAGGGCGGAGTCCTGGACCTCGATCCACACGTCGGTGTCGAGGCCCTGGTCGTCGGTCACCGTGGCGGTGATGGTGTCCGACGCGCCGGGAAAGACCGTCACGGACGTGGCGGGCACGTCGATGGTCGGACGGTCGCCGAGCTCGTCGTCGGCGGTAATGGTGATGGTCTTCTGGACGGTGCTTCCGTCGGTGTCGGTCAGCGTGATGTCCACGTCCACGCTGCCGGAGAAGCCGGCCTCGGCGGTGAACGTCAGCGCGCCGTCCTGCGGGGCAGCGACCTCCTCGATGTCGGCGTACTCGAAGTACACCATGTCCAGCGGGCGGTTGCTGGCGTTTGTCGGCGTCAGCGTCAGCTCCTCCAGCACGTCCCAGCCGCTGATGATCTGCCCGAAGATCATGTGGTCGCCGTTCAGCCAGGTCGTCGGCACCTCGGTGATGAAGAACTGCGAGTTGTTCGTGTCCGGCCCGCTGTTGGCCATCGCCAGGGCCCCGCGCCCGCGGAAGGTCAGGCGGTCGTCGAACGTGTCGGGGAAGGTGCCCATCGGGCTGCCCCCCGTGCCGTCCCCGTTGACCGGGTCGCCGGTCTGGATCATGAACTGGTCGATGATCCGGTGGACCGGCACGTGGGTGTAGAAGGGATCCCCCGCCAGCACCGGCGTGCCGTCGTCCTCGATGTGACGCGTCGCCAGCGTGTAGAACCGCTCCACCGCCGCCTGCGACTCGCCGTCGTGGCCCTGGATGAGCTGGACGCGAATGTCGCCGTCGTCGCCGATCGGCGCGCCGTCGCTGTCGACGAAGTGCAGCGTCGCGAACAGGCTGGCGAAGTCCGTGTCGTACGGCGTCGATGCCGACAGCACGTCCGCCGACTCCGGCGGGATCACCGCGCCGATGGTCAGCTCCTGCCCGTCGGCATCCTCGCCGTCAATCCCGATCGTGAAGGAACTGCCCGGGGTGACCACGTAGGAGTCCGCCAGGGCCGTCCCGAACGTCGGGTCGCTGTCCAGCAGCAGGCGTGGTTCGAGGCCCTCGAAGGAAGGCCGATCCATCCGAAAGTGATTCGTGCCGCCGTCGCGGGCGAAGGGAGCGTCTGTCATGTCTGAGTCCTCGAGGGTCGGTGTACAGCGAAAGGACATCCGGAAGCTGCCGTCGCGCCCCTGTCGAGCCCTGCACGGTCCTCCGGGGTGGAGCGCGACCCCCGCGGGCCGCCTCCCTCAATGCCAACGATGCGAGTATATCACTCATTGCAGGAGGCGCGGCAGGAAATATAGACAACCGTCCGACTGCCGGAAACGATTCCGCATCCGCCCTTTGAAATCCGCCCACCTGTCGGCTATGATGTGCGAGACATCGAGAGCTGCGCGAGGGACCTGGCCCTGTGACCGCACGGCAACCTGTCCCGGCCGACCCCGGCGGGGATAAGGTGCCCAGGCCAGCCTGGAAAGGACCGATGTGGCGCGGCCCGGCAGCGACCGGACCGGCAACTCCGTCTGCTCCGACCGCGGCCCCGCCGGGCCGACGCCGCGTCCATGCCGCGGCGCCCGTCGGCAGCCCCGGCAGAGGTCTCCTCGCGCCGCGTCACAGCCAACGCCCGCGCCGGCGAAAGGAGTTGCACGCATGACCGATCAGGACCGACCCCAAGGGCTGGGCACCCGCGCCCTGCACGCCGGACACGACGTGGACCCCCAGAGCCTCTCCCGCGCCGTGCCCATCCACGCCACCACCAGCTACCTCTTCAAGGACACCGACCACGCGGCCGACCTCTTCGCCCTGAAGGAGTTCGGCAACATCTACAGCCGGCTCATGAATCCCACCTGCGACGTGCTCGAGAAGCGCCTGGCCGCCCTGGACGGCGGCGTTGCGGGGCTCGCCTTCGCCAGCGGCATGGCGGCGATCTCGGCGGCGGTCATGACCCTCGCCCGCAGCGGCCAGAACGTCCTCAGTTCCACCAGCCTCTACGGCGGGACGTGGACGCTCTTCACGCAGACGTTCCCGCGGCTGGGGATCGAGGCGCGGCTGTTCGATCCGCTGGAGCCGGGGCGGATCGCCGAGTTGGCCGACGCGAACACGCGGTGCGTGTACCTGGAGACGATCGGCAACCCGAAGAACGACGTGGCGGACTTCGAGGCCGTCGCGGCGGCGGCCCACGAGATCGGCGTGCCCCTGATCGTCGACAACACGGTGGCCACCCCCGCGCTGTTTCGCCCGCTGGAGCACGGGGCGGACATCGTGGTGTACTCGACGACGAAGTTCCTCGGCGGGCACGGCGTGCACGTCGGCGGGGCCATCGTCGACGGCGGGCGGTTCGACTGGACCGCCGACGCCGACCGCTGGGCGGAGTTCTGCAAGCCGGACCCGGCCTACCACGGCGTGGTCCTGGCCGAGGCGCTGGCGCCGGTGGGCAACATCGCATACGCCGTCCACGCCCGCACGCACTGGCTGCGGGACACCGGCGGCTGCATGAGCCCGTTCGCGGCCTTCCTGTTCCTGCTGGGCCTCGAGACGCTGCACGTCCGGATGCCCAGGCACTGCGCCAACGCCGCCGAGATCGCCGCCTGGCTGGCCGACCACCCCGCCGTCGAGTGGGTGAACTACCCGGGGCTTCCGGGCCACCCCACGGCCGACAACGCCGCGAAGTACCTGCCCGGCGGCGCCGGCGCGATCATGGGCTTCGGCATCCGCGGCGGGGCCGAGGCGGGCGTGCGGTTCATCAACGCCGTGAAGCTGTGCAGCCACCTGGCGAACATCGGCGACGCCAAGACGCTGGTGATCCACCCGGCCTCGACGACGCACCAGCAGCTCAGCGAGTCCGAGCAGCGGGCGGCGGGCGTCACGCCGGAGTACATCCGCCTGTCGGTGGGGATCGAGGACGTCGGGGACATCCGCGCCGACCTCGACCAGGCGCTGGAGGCGTCGCAGGCATGAACGACGGCGCGCCGGCGCACAACGGAGAACGCTTGCGGGCCTTCGCCGACAGCAGCGACGCCTGCCGCGGCGCCGACCCCCTTCGGCACGCGGCTACCCTCCGCCTCGACGGGCCGCTGACGCTGGAATCCGGCGGCGAGCTGCCTGTCGTGGACGTGACGTACGAGACCTACGGCCAGCTCAGCGCCGCCGGCGACAACGCCGTCCTGGTCTGCCACGCACTCAGCGGGGATTCCCACGTCGCCGGCCACGACGCCGACGATGCCCCCGGCTGGTGGGAGCCGGTCGTCGGGCCCGGCAAGGCCATCGACACCGACCGGTACTTCGTCGTCTGCCCCAACGTCCTGGGCGGCTGCCGCGGGACGACCGGGCCCGATGCCGTCGATCCCCGCACCGGGCGGGCCTACGGGCCGGACTTCCCCGACGTCACCGTCGGCGACATGGTCGAGGTCCAGCGCCGTCTCATCGACCGCCTCGGCATCGACCGCCTGCTGGCGGTGGTTGGCGGGTCCATGGGAGGCCAGCAGGCCATGCTCTGGCCCATCCGCCACCCCGGGCGCGTCGCCGGGGCGATCCTGCTGGCGACGTCCATGCGGCTGTCGGCCCAGGCGCTGGCCTTCGACGTCGTCGGGCGAAACGCCATCCTCCACGATCCGAGCTTCGCCGGCGGGCGCTACCCGGCGGAGGGCCCCGGCCCGGAGGTGGGCCTGGCCATCGCGCGGATGATCGGGCACATCACCTACCTCTCCCGCGAGGCCATGGCCGAGAAGTTCGGCGACGGGCCCACCCGTCCCCGCGACGTGCCCGTCGACTTCGAGAAGGAATTCGCCGTCGGATCCTACCTCGGCTACCAGGGGGCGAAGTTCGTCGAACGGTTCGACGCCAACAGCTACATCACGCTGACCATGGCCATGGACCGCTTCGAGATGGGCGCCTCCGTCGAGGAGCTGACCCCCCGCGTGGCCGCCACCGACTGCCGCTGGCTCGTCGTCAGCTTCTCCAGCGACTGGCTGTTCAGCCCCGCCGAGTCCCGCCAGATCGTCGACGCCCTCGTCCGTGCCGACCGTCCGGTGACCTACTGCAACGTCGCCAGCACCGCCGGACACGACGCGTTCCTCCTCCCGGCCGACCTCGACACCTACGGGGGACTGATGGAGGGCTTCCTTGCGAATCTTCGCCCGGCCGGGCGGGCCGAGGCGGGGCCGCGCAACCACCACCACAGCGAGACGAGCATCTTCCACCCCGAGGGAACGGGCCGGCTGGACGTCCAGCGTATCGTGGGTCTGATCCCGCCGTCCACGAGCGTGCTGGACCTCGGCTGCGGGACGGGCGTGCTGCTGGAGGCGCTGTCGCGGCGCTCGCACGGGCGGCTGGTGGGCATCGAGCTGGACGAGCCGTCGATCATCGCCTGTGCCCGCGCGGGGCTCAACGTGATCCAGGCGGACCTGAACGAGGGGCTCAGCGCGTTCGGCGACGGGCAGTTCGACTTCGTCGTCCTCAGCCAGACCCTCCAGAGCATCCGCGATGTCCGCGGCCTGCTGGCCGAGATGCTCCGCGTCGGGCGGCGGGCCGTCGTCAGCTTCCCGAACTTGGGCTATCACAAGCTCCGGCACATGCTTGCCGAACAGGGCCGGGCCCCCACCTCCGCCGGACTCCTGCACCATAAGTGGCACGACAGCCCGAACATCCGGTTCTTCACCATCGCAGACTTCCGAGACCTCTGCGAGGAAGTGCACCTCCGTGTCCACCGCTGCATGTGCTTGGACACCGAGCTCGGCCGCGACGTCGAACCCGGGCAGGACTGCAACCTCAACGCGGACTTGGCGATCTTCGTGCTGAGCCCGGAGGAACCGTGAGGCGGAGGACCGGGCGACCGGTCTTCCCGTCCTCCGGTCCTCCGGCAGCCCGGCCATCTCGGACAACCGGTAATTGTTGCCTCCCTCGCCGGTTTTCAGCAAGTTACCATCTTGCCGCTGGCATTCCCGGCCGGATCATGGTAAATATGGCTTAATCATATCGGGTCTTCTTCCGATTGCAGGGTGGGTATGCGTGCCCCGTGCCGTTCGGGAAGCATCACGCGGCGACGGGAAAGGGTGTCTCCGCGGCACGGACGCCGGCGGAGCAGCGGCCATCGGATGGCCAGAGCTGGCAACCGATCTCGGGTGCGAACCATGGCCGCTTCGATCGAGAGCTTCCCCACGGGTTCCGAGCCGTCCGCAGATTCCGTTCTTGAGAACATCGCCGCCACCGATGCGCGGCTGTGCCTTGTCGGAGGCCACCGCATCGTGCGGGCGGCGCTGACGTCGCTGCTGTCCTCGCACGGCGTCTCGGTGACGTGTTCCGAGGACGAGTCCCACCTGGCCGACATGCTCGACGATGCCGACGAGCCCCTCTTCGACCTGATCGTCCTGCTGCTGACCGGGGGGGCCTTCAAGACCTTTCACCACGTGCAGGACGCCCTGTCGGCCACGGGGCACTCCCTGCCGCTGATGGTCCTCAGCGAGCAGGCGTCCCGGGGACAGGTCTACGCCGCCCTGCGCATCGGCGCCAAGGCCTACGTCAACCTCGATGCCGAGCCCGATGAGCTCGTCCGCGCCGTACGCATGGCCATCGGGGGAAAGGTTCACCTTTCGCCCGATGCCGCACAGTTGCTGGTCGATGACATCACCACCGCGGCCGAGCCGACCGGCTCCCCGCGGCTTCCCAGCGTGGAGCTCAGCCGCCGGGAGGTGGAGGTGGTCCAATTGCTCTGCGAGGGGCTCAGCAGCAAGGAGGTGGGGCGTCGGCTGCACATCTCCGCCAAGACGGTGGAGAACCACCGGTACAACATCTACCGCAAGTGCGAGGTGGACGGGATCGCGGGGCTGATGCGTCACGCCATCCAGCACGGGCTGGTGTCGATCTGAGGCCTCCAGGGGGCGGGTGCTGTTTTCTCACAGCGAGTCACCGAGCTATCCACAGATGGGGGCTGTCTGCCCACAGGTTGTGCAAAACGGGGCGTCTTTAGCTTTTTGCCTTTTCCTATTCTTCCGATTTCTGAGTCAATCCGTGGGTGGAATTCCCTATGGAACCGTGTACTGCACCGTGGGATTCTCGCGGAGGCGCAGGCGATGCCGATTGCTACAGACCCAATATCTTGGGGTAGAAGAATCTCCGATACGCCCTTAGGGTGTATATATTAATACCCTGTTTACTTACCCACTTTAACACGCCCCCAAAAACCTGCCTCCGAGCATAGGGTGGCCACCTTACCGCCTAATCGTTTGAGGGAAGCCCCCGGTTGAAGATACCCCCGCCTGACCGCGATGATACCCGTGGAGTCGATGGGCTCCAGCACATCGTTCACTTGGAGCAGACAACCGCGTTCCATTAGCTGATGTAAGGAGGATGAGGAATGTCCTCGAACCAACTCAGTGACAGCGGACCAACAGCCCTGCTTGAGGGGCACATGCCTCTGGCCGGACAGATCGCCTCGCGAATGAAGCGCCGCTACAACTGGGTGCCTCTCGAGGACCTGTACAGCTACGCCCTTCTCGGGCTGACCAAGGCGGCCAATGCCTTCGACCCCGACCGCCGCGTTCCCTTCCGCAACTACGCTTCGGAGAAGGCGATGTTCTGGGCCATCGACGAGATGCGCAAGGACGGTATCCTGCGGCGCAGCTCGGCCAAGGCCCTGCCGAAGACGATCTCCTTCGGCCAGGGCTCCGACCGCGACGAGCAGCGCGGGGACATCGAGATGCCCTGTGCCGACGCCGACCGCGCCCACCACAGGCTGGAGGCGCGCGACCTCATCGCCGCGATGTTCCGCCAGCTCCGCGAGAAAGAACGCCATCTCCTCAGCATGTACTATGCCGACGAGATGACCTTCCGGGAGATCGCCGAGGTCCTCGGTGTCAGCGAGTCGTCCGTCTGCCTCAAGCACAAGGCCGTGATCGGCCGGCTCCGACAATACGTATCCGCTCAGGGGCTCGCGTGACACGCGACCCCAACCGTCGTTCGCCCTTCGCCGCCCTGTTGCATCCAACCACGGGAGGCCGTTCGTGCCCGCAACCCGCCCGACCGCGACCGCCAAGACGCCTGGACGAGACGACGACGTCGCCGACGCCCCGCCCGGCGTGCCCGTCGTCGCACGCAGCGAGGCCATGGCCGAGACCTTCCGCACCCTCCGCCGAGTCGCCGAGAGCGGGTGCAACCCCGTGCTCATCACCGGCGAAACCGGCACGGGCAAGGAGGTCGCCGCCCGCGCCGTCCACGTATGGCGCTGCGGAACCAACGCGCCCTTCGTGGCCGTCAACTGCGCCACGCTGACCGCCAACCTCCTCGAGAGCGAGCTGTTCGGGCACGTCCGCGGAGCCTTCACCGGCGCCGACCGGGACAAGACCGGCCTGCTGGAACTCGCGGGAGAGGGCACGCTGCTGCTGGACGAGATCAGCGAGATGCCCGTCGAGCTCCAGGCCAAGCTGCTGCGGGCCATCCAGGAGCGGACGTTCCGCAAGGTCGGCGGGCAGGAGGAGATTCCGTTCCAGGCAACCCTGGTGGCCTCCAGCAACCGAGACCTCCGCGCCGAGGTCCGCGAAGGGAAGTTCCGCAAGGACCTCTACTACCGCCTGGCCGTCTTCCCCGTCATGCTGCTGCCCCTCCGCGATCCCCGCCGCCGTCGCGACGTCCTGGCCCTGGCCGAGCATTTCCTTGCCACCAGCGCCGTCCGCGGGCCCGGCTCGCCCGAGACGCTGACCCCCGACGCCGAACGGAAACTGCTCGCCCACGACTGGCCCGGCAACGCACGCGAGCTGGGCAACGTGATCGACCGCGCCCTGATCCTGGCAACCGGCGACCGCATCGACGCCGGGGCGATCCGCTTCGACGACGCGCCCGACCCGGTACCCGCGGCCGGCAGGCAGGAGGGCAAGCCGGCGGACCCCGAGAGCTTTTCGCTCGAGACGGCCGAGAGGCAGTTCATCCTGCGGGCGCTGCGGGAGACGGGGTGGCAGCGTACGCGTGCGGCCTCGCTGCTTGGCATCACGCGGGCGACGCTGCACTCGAAGCTGAAGCGGTACGACATCCAGCCCCCGGCGACGCGGGGGGAGTACGCCGCAGTTTCCTGACCTGCCCTTTCGGGCCGGCGAGGGCCATCCGAGGCCCTTCGCTCCCAGCCCACGCATAGGGGCTTTCCCCTCCTTCCCGCCGGTCTCCACGGCGAATCCTGGAAGTCACCGGCTCTCCCTTCATCTCTAAGGCCATTTCAAACATACTCTTGTGACATGCCGGCCATCTCGGCGGCATGGGGCGTCATCTCACCCGCTCGTATGGTCGTATGCATTCACGCTGGGGCTGTGGGGCAAAGGCCCAGTCGTTTGAGGACTCTTCCTACCTATAGGCTTCGCCCCTCACGACGATGTTGGCAATAGACGCCTGCGGGGGCGGTTACCACGCTCCCGAGCCCGCCGCCCGACGCGGCAGACGACACACGGCGGCCAATTCGTGACGGCCCCCATCCCGGACAGGCGGGCAACGGGAACGGGGCGCAAAGCCTTGATGGAGGCGACCCGATGAAAGACGAATTCCGATCTCTGGCGGGCAAGCGTGTCCTGATCGTGGACGACTCGCCGCACATCACCATGCTCCTGCGGGACGTCTTCGGCTCCTGCGGCGCGACGGTTGCGGTAGCGAACTCCGGGCGCGACGCGATGGTCCAGCTCCAGGTGGACAGCTTCGACCTGATGCTGCTGGACCTGGTCATGCCCGAGCCCGACGGATGGGAGGTGCTGCGGTTCGCCCGGCAGATCAAGCCGGACCTGCTGGAGCGAACGGTCCTGCTGACCGGCGACCGCTACAACCGCCACACCGTGCGGGACATCTGCGACGCCGAGCTGCCGGCCGTGTTCAAGCCCTTCGCCCTCGACGACCTCCGCGCCGCCGCCTGCGACACCCTCTTCCGCGCCGAAACCTGCTCCGTGGTGTAGGGGTCGGCGGGGAGGAACACGGAAGAACACGGCTACGACGAGACAAAGAAGACGTAGCACGGATACAAGGGCAGCACGGGACAAGGTAGGGAACGGGAACCGCATCATCCCTTCCCCAGCGTGAGTCTCCTGCCTCATCCCATGTGTCCTGTGGATCCCTGCTGAGGGCTCTTCCTGCCGCATCCGCGTTACTCGATGTTCCTCCCTGCTGTCCCGGCGACTACTTCCGAAGGATCAAGTCGCCGACGGCGTCGATCTGCTTGGACTGGACGTCGCCGAACCAGCCGAGGAAGCCGAATCGGCCCTTGCCGTCGTCCTCGTTGAGCACCATGCACATGCCGAGGTTCGCCCCCGGACCGGGCGCGAACGGGGCCACGCGCGACCAGGGGATCGCCATCTCGTAGACGATGTCGCCCTCGCGCCCGGTCGGTCGCCCGGCCAGAAGGATATCCTTGGCCTCGCCGGTGGGTCGGCCCGGGGGGACAAGGTGGCACCACACCTGCGGCCCGGCGGTCCCCACGCCGGCGGAGTAGTCGTACTTGCCCGGCTGGGCCTCGCTGCCCCGGCCGGGATCGACCAGGAACTGAAGCCCGTCCTGTGCCCAGAGCATCCCGTCCTTCTTGCCCCGGGCGAGCACGTCGTCGGTGACTTCCATGGCCACGTAGAGGTGCTCGTCGTCCCACAGGAACCGCAGCTTGCCCGACAGGTCCTCCGGGCCGGTCCACGGCTCGTCCTGGCGGAGGAAGCGCATCTGCCGGGCCTCGTGGAGCTCGCAGACGCGGGCTCGCGACCAGGCCTTCTCGTCGAGCTTGCCGTCGATCGCAAGCTTGCCGGCGACCTTCGCCACGGGGACGAACCCGGCCATCAGGCGCTCCAGGCTGGTGACCCGCCCGTCGGGGTCAACCACGGTGGCGGCGACGGTGTAGACGGTCTGGTCGTCCACGTCGGCCAGGGGGACCTCGACGGCCTTCTCGCCCCGCCCGCCCACGGCAACGGTGCCCTCGGCGGCCTCGGCGAAGTACGCCTGCGGGGCCTTGGCGGCGGCGGGGTTGAACTTGCCCTCCCTGGCCGCGACGGCCTTGGGCAGCGACAGCCGCCATGTCACCTCGCGGGCGTCGGGGGCGTTGTTGTGGACGATCAGCCGCACGGTCGGCGATCCGTCGTCCGCGACGCCGGGCAGCAGCCTCGCCGACAGCACGCCGCGGACGACCGTCCGGAAGCCCAACTCGCCGACGACGCTGCCCCCGCCGGTGAGGTCCACGCGGAAGGCGGCCTCGCGGGCGTCGGTCTCGGCAGGGGCGGTGATGCGGAAGCGGGCCTGCCCGGTTGGGGCGTCGATCGGGCGAACGGTCCAGCCGAACGGGGCGACGACTTTCGGCGTCGGGGCCCGCCCGCCGGGAACGCCGACGGCGATCTCAGCCGTGCCGCCCTTGACCATCGCCTCCGGGGCGGCGATCAGCGACGCCGCCGGCGGGGCGAAGGCCTCGACGGGCCCGGCCGGTCCGCCCTCGTAGAGCAGCAGCACCGGCTCGCCGCTGACGCGGAGGGTCAGGCCCTTTCCGGCCGCGTCGAGCCGCCCGATCCCGCCGTCGATGCGGACGAGCTTGACCCCCTCCACGCCGGATAGCGGCAGGAAGACGTCTCGCGGCTCGCCCTCGCTCCAGAGCACCTGGAGCGCCCGCCCGGCGTCGTCGCGGAACAGCATCGCCCGGACGCCATCGACCAGCCGCTCGCCCACGAACCGCTTCACGCAGATGCCGTTGACCATGTTGTAGTACGCGATCGCGTCCAGCTTCGGGCTGTAGCAGCGGTAGCGGGAGAAGAACACGTTGTGCGCCTGCCCCGCGCTGCCCGCCGCCGTGCCCTTGGGGTCGGGGTACAGCAGCCCGAACCACGAGGCGTTCTCCCCGCCGCAGGCGAAGAACGTGGCGAACTTGCGGATCAGATCGTTGGCGACGACCAGCCGGGTCATGCCCTGGCTGTTGAGGCCCAGCTCGGTCGACCAGATCGGCCGGGCCGGGGGATACTTGGCGAACAGCTCGCGGTACGTCGCGAAGGTCCGGCGGATGCCCTCGACGGTGTTGTACGTGTGGAAGTCCACCGCGTCGCAGTATTTGCTCATGCCCGCGGCGAAGTACTCCTCGGCCGCCCCGACGGATGTGCCCAGCACGAAGACGTTGGGGTCTTCCCGCTTGGCGCCCTCGTACATGGCCCGGTAGGCGGCGACGTCCTCGAGGACCTTCTCGCCCTTGCCGTGGGGCTCGTTGCCCAGGCAGAGGATCACCCGCCCTTCCTTGTTGTACTCGCGGACGAGGCGGGCGGCGCCCTCGCGGAGGGCTTGGTCGTCGTACTTCTCCCAGCCCTTGCGACGGTACTCGATCGTGTTGCCCTGGCCTCTCATCACGGCCCCGGCGTCGAACTTCCTGATGTACTCGAAGCCCGGCGCGTGGGTCTTGTACGGCGGCTCGGGCTTCCAGCCGCTCCAGATGCCCAGCACCCGCAAGCCCAGCCGGTCGCCCAGGATGAAATACTCCCGGATGCGGTTGTCCCAGTTGCGGCACGTGAAAGGCACCTTCCGCCAGTCGTGCTTCTTCGCCTCGGCCTCGGGCAGCACGGCCAGGGAGGTGAAGTCGGCGAAGGGCTCGCCGGCGCCGTCGGCGCGGGGCACCTCCACGTGGACCTCGTAGTACCGCCCGACCTCGATCGGCGCGTCGGCGAGATCCAGCGTGGCGGCGTAGGTCGGCTCGCCGTCGCCGGTGCGCTTGCCCGGCTCGAGCGGCGCCGTGCGGGCGGGCATCTGCTCGGCGCCCCAGTAGTCGCAGAGCACGTAGCGGACCTCGCGGCGGTCCGGCTCCAACGGCCGGCGGGCCACGATCGTCAGCGACACGTCCGTTTCGTCGCCGGGGAACAGCAGGTTCCCCGTCCGCGCCGTGGTCAGCAGCGCCCGGTCGATCCGCTCGGGGCGGGCCTTCGGCGCGACGTACGAGGCCGACAGCTCATCCGCCCAGAACCGCCCGTGGGCCTTCCGCAACTCGATGTGGAACCGCGCCGTCGCCGCCTCCCGCGGCAGCTCGACGGTCTTCGACATCGGCCGCCAGTTCGTCCGCCCGTACACCTCCGCCAGCGCCAGCCGCGCCACCCGCCCCCCGCCGGCGGAGTAGCAGTCCAGCCGGACGGTGGCGTTGTAGGAGTTGTCCGGGGAGACCAACTCGCTGCGGAACGCCCCGCCGAGCTTCCACGCCCCGCCGCCGACGTCGAAGGCCGGGCCGGTCACCGCCGCCGGGCTCGTGACCTTCTCCTCGCTCCGCGAAAGCCGCAGCGCCCGCAGGCCTGCGAAGGGCTTGTCGACGTCGGTACCCGCCTCGCCGGTCGCCTGCCAGCCGTCGGGCAGCTTCGCGGCGTCCTCGAAGCCCTCGTGGAACGACGCCGGCTGCACCCGGGCGGCCAGGACGCCCTCGACCGCCACGTCGGCGATCCGCAGCGAGGGCTTCTTCGTGTCCACGCCGGCCTTGCCGGGGACGATGATCGTCAGGTACTTCGCCGGGCCGTGCCACGCCCCGTCGTTCGCCCCGCCCCAGGACTCGGTCCCCGCGACCTTGGCGACCTCCAGCGTGATCTCGTGCCATTTGTCGTCCGGCGTGATGGGCACCCCGCCGCGCTTCTGGTGGGTCTGGCCCGTCGCGTCGCCGAGGCGGAAGCTGATCCGCTTGAGGTTCGCCGAGCGGACCTTGAACCGCACGCGGCGGATGTCGTCGGCCTCCAGCCAGCGCAGCGGGCGCTGGGCCTCGACATACGCCCCGCCGCCGGAGAAGTCCCCGGCCAGCTCCATCGCCGGGTTGCCGTCGAGCTTCGCGTCCTCGACCACCTCCAGGCTGCCCTTGGCCCCGGGGTACTCGCGGCCGAGACTGAGCTTCCACGCGGCTCCCTCCTCCCCGGGCGGGTCCACGGGCATCCACTTTACGATCGTCTCGGCCCCGGCGGCAGGCTTCGGTTCGGCGGCAACGGCGGCGAGGTCCCCGAGCATCACCACGCGCTTCTTCGTCTCGCCGACGGCGCTGACGAGGATGTACAACCCCTTGGCCGGGCCATGCCACTTGCCGTCGTTCCTCCCGCCCCACTTCTGGTAGCGGACGACATTCTTGACGGCGTCGGGCTTGCCCATCCGCTCGAAGAACAGCCGCAGGGGGAAGCTGACCTTCCGCCAGCGGTCGGCCTTGCCGATGCGGTAGACGATCTGGTGGCACTGGCCGGTGGAGTCGATGATGCGGAACTTCAGGACGTCGCTGTCGGGGTCCTTGATGCGGAGCGTCAGCGTGGTGACGGGCACGTTCGGCAGGGACCGCCCGGCCTGGACGTAGGCGCCGCCCTTGGTGAAATCGCCGGCGAGGCGGAGGACCTCGCTGCCGTCGTGCTCGGCGACGGTCAGTGCCCCGGTAGCGCCGGGGAACTCACGCCCGTTGTCGAACGACCAGCCGAGGGTCTTCTTGTCCGGGTCGGTCAGCGGGACGACGTCCGCGGCGGGCGCGGCGCCCGCGAGGGCGAGCCATGCGATAGACAACGTTGCGATACGGCATGTGCGCATGGGAGTCTCCTTCGTTTCCATGCGCGTAGTGTAACCGATTCGCGGCTGCGCGAAGACCGTGGGGCGGGAAGAACCGGCTTGCCGCCAGACCGCATGGCCGGGGGATCGAAGGAGCACAGGACCGGAGGGGCGGGGGACCGGCCTATTCGTCGTCCCCGTTGCCCGTGCTGGCGGCGATGAGCTCCTGGAGGGGGCCGAACTGCTGATCGAAGAGGTAGCTGTAGTACCCCCCCGCCGCCAGCAGGTCGGTGTGCGTGCCGTCCTCGACCAGCTTGCCCCGGCGGAAGACGAGGATGCGGTCGGCGGCCAGGACCGTCGAGAGCCGGTGGGCGATGATCACGCACGTCCGCCCCTTCATCACGCGCTCCAGCGCCTCGGTGATGAGGTTCTCGCTCTCGCTGTCGAGGCTGCTGGTGGCCTCGTCGAGGATGAGGATCTTCGGGTCCTGGAGGATGGTCCGCGCCAGCGAGATCCGCTGCTTCTGCCCGCCGGACAGGGACGTGCCCTGCTCGCCGATCAGCGTGTCGTAGCCCTCGTCCATCGCCACGATGAACTCGTGGGCGTTGGCCAGCTTCGCCGCCTCGATGATCTCGGCGTCGGTGGCGTCCTTCCGCCCGTAGCGGAGGTTCTCGCGCAGCGGGCCGGAAAAGAGGATCGTGTCCTGGAGCACGATGCCGATCCGCTGGCGCAGCTTCCGCAGGCGGTAATCCCGCACGTCGATGCCGTCGATGCGGATCGCCCCGTCGGTCACGTCGTACAGCCGCGGGATCAGCGTCACCAGCGTGCTCTTGCCCGCCCCGCTCTCGCCGACGATCGCCACCCGCTGGCCTGGCTCGATCCGGAAGCTCAAGTTCTCCAGCACGTCGGGCCCGGCCTCGTTGTAGCGGAAGCGGACGTCATCGAACGCCACCTCGCCCTGCTCGGGCAGGGCCTTGACCGGCTTGCGCCGGTTGCGCAGCTCGGGCACGACGTCGAAGATCGCGAAGATCCGCTCGATCGCCGCCATCGAGGTCTGCAGCGTGATGTTGATCTGGCTGAACCGGCGGATCGGCAGGTACAGCGCCGCCGCCGAGCCGGTGAACTGGATGATGTGCCCGACGGTCATCTGCTCGGGCATGGCCACCACCATGTAGGCCCCCACGACCCATACGGCGCCCTTGGCGGTGGTGATCAGGAAGTTGCTGGCCGAGCTGAGCGTCTGGTTGAGCCGCCCGCGTCGCATGGTGCGGCTGCGGAGCTCGTCGGCCTGCTCGGCGAAGAACCGCCCCTCTTCCGGCTCCTGGGCGAAGGACTGGACCACGGCGATGCCGGCAAGGCGTTCCACGGCGGCGCCGCTCATCACCGAGTTCTGCTCCTGGACGTCGCGGCTGGCCTGGCGAAGGCGGGGGTTGAGCTTGCGGTAGAGGTAGCCGTAGACCGGCAGGATGGCCAGCACCAGCAGCGTCAGCTCCCAACTGATCGACAGCAGGACGATGACCGCGACCAGGCCGCTGCCGGCATCGATGCAGACGTTGAAGATCCCGCGGTTGACCATCTGCTGGGAGACCGACACGTCGCTCATCAGGCGGCTGAGGATCGAGCCGGTCGGGCGGGACTGGTGGAAGCCCAGGCTCAGGCGCTGGAGGTGGTGCCACAGCGCTTCGCGGACGTCGAAGGACATCGACGTCGCCGTCCGGACCGTGAAGTAGCCCCGCACGAAGATCAGAGCGCTCTCGACGACGGCCACGCCCAGCAGCATCCACGCGTACTGCCACAGCAGGCCTACGCGCCCGGCGCGGTCGAGGCCGAGGTTGTTCAGGGCCACCTCGTCGACGATCCGCCCGGCGAAGTAGGGCACCAGCAGCGGGACGGTGAACTTCCCGATGCCGGCGACGATGATGATCGCGACGAACAACCGGTATGGCTTGACGAAGTCGAGATACCGAAGCAGGATGTGGCGGTCGGAAGTAGACACGGTTTTGCAGCCCGCCCGGAACCGGCGGGCCTTGCAGGGATTATAGCAGCTGTTTCCTTCCGTTCGGCGAAAACATGCCGGAAACGCAAAGTTTTGGCGATTCCCTGTCGGGCAGCAGGGATCAACGCCGGGTGCATCCGCCTTCGCCCTTTCCAGGAGTTCATGATGAATACTGTGCGTGAGCCGGCCAGAGAGACGCCCGTCGTCGCCGACGTGGACGTCTGCGTGATCGGCGGGAGCTGCACGGGAGTTTTCGCGGCCGTCGAGGCCGCCAGGGCCGGGGCCCGCGTCGCCATCGTCGAGGCACAGGGCTTCTTCGGCGGGGTGGCGACGGCGGGGCTGGTGAACGTCTGGCACAGCCTGCTGGACACGGTGCACGAACGGCCCATCATCGCCGGGCTGACCGCCGAGGTGATCGACCGCCTCGATCGCCGAGACGCCGTCGTCCGCCACCAGCCCAACGCCGACACCGGCTTCGTCCTCAACACCGCCGAGCTGACCATCGAGCTGGACGAGCTGATCGGCGAGGCCGGCGTGCGCCCGTTCCTGCACACGCGGCTGGTCGCCGCCGCGGGCGAGGGCGAGCAGATGCGCGCGGCGATCGTCGAGGACAAGACCGGGCGGCGCGCCCTCCGCGCGAAGGTCTTCGTCGACGCCACCGGCGACGGCGACGTGCTGCGGGCGTCCGGGCTGGACCGCCGCACCGTGGAGGACCTCCAGCCGCCGACGGTCTGCGCCCACATCCGCGGCATCGGCGCCGTCGCGGCCGCCAACGAGGGCTTCAGCCTCCCCGGCGCGGTTTTCGACCCGCGCCACGCCAACGCCCTGCCGCCGGGCTTCCTGTGGGCGTCGAACGTCGTCGGCGCAGGCGACGTCCGCATGGTGGCCGGCACGCGCGTCGCCGACGCCGACTGCGCCGAGGCCGAGCAGCTCACCGCCGCCGAGATCGAGGGGCGGCGACAGGTCCGCGCCATCTGCGATATCCTCCGGACGTATCCCGGCGGGGAGGCGGTCTCCCTCGCGGCCGTCGCGGCGCAGATCGGCATCCGCGAGAGCCGCCACGCCCGCTGCCTCCACGCCCTGACCGAGCGGGAGGTCCTCGACGGCGTGCGGTTCGAGGACGCCATCGCCAACGGCAGCTACCGGGTGGACGTCCACCACAGCGGCCGAGCCGGGCTGACCTTCCGCTACCTCGACGGGCGGGAGGAGTACGTCGCCCCCGGTCAGCCCCGCCAGAGCGGCCGGTGGCGCGACCCGCGCGACGAGGACCCGACCTTCTACCAGGTTCCCTACCGCTGCCTCGTGCCCCGGGGCACCGCCAACGTGTTGGTGGCCGGGCGGCTGATCGACACCGACCGCGGCGCCTGCGGCGCGGTGCGGGTGATGGTCAACTGCAACCAGACGGGCCAGGCCGCCGGGGCCGCCGCGGCGATGGCGGCGACGCGGGGCCTGCCCGTCGCCGAGGTCCCCCCGGCCGAGCTCCGCGCCGCTCTCGCCGCCTCGGGCGCCCTGGTGCTGTAGCCCGCCACTTCCCAATGCGGGCGTTCGCGCCGGGCGCCTCCGGGGGAGGCGGCGGGCAACAGCCCTTGGGGTCGCCGGCGGGGGTTCGCTATACTGGCGGGATGTCACAGCGCGTAGGAACACCGTGGTACGTGGCGGGGCTGGCGTTCGAGTGCGTCGAGTGCGGGGGCTGCTGCGCAGGGCCCGAGGAGGGCTTCGTGTGGGTCACCGACGACGAGATCGCCGCCATGGCCGCCCACCTCCGCATCCACGAGGCCGACTTCCGCAGGCAGTACGTCCGGCGCGTCTTCCGCCGCCAGAGCCTCATCGAGAAGGCCAACCGCGACTGCATCTTTTTGACCGACGGGCCCGACGGCACGAGGCGGTGCGACGTCTACCCCGTCCGCCCCACCCAATGCCGCACCTGGCCGTTCTGGACGACCAACCTCCGCGGCCCCGAGGCCTGGTGCGAGGCCGGCACGCGATGCCCGGGGATCAATACCGGGCGCCTCGTCCCCCTCGACGAGATCGAAAGGCGCCGCCGTGTCACCCGCGAGTGAGCCCGCCGGCGACGACGCCTCCCTCGCCCGCGCCGTCGACGACGCACGCCGCGCCGACGGCTTCCTCGACGCCGTGGGCGCCCTCCTCGCCCGTGCCGAGGCCGAGCTCGCCGACCTTCAGCCTACCTGCCGCGCCTGCGGCAACTGCTGCCGCTTCGACGAGTTCGGACACCGGCTCTACTGCTCCACCGGCGAGCTGGCCCTCCTGACCGCCCGGCGGCCGCCGGGGCCGCCGGGGCCGCCGCCGAACGGGCGCTGCCCCTGGCAGGTCGGCGACCGATGCGCCGCCCGCGACGGGCGGACGCTGAGCTGCCGGGCCTTCTTCTGCGACGACGCCGCCGCCGGGCGCGTCGTGGACGTCTGCGAGCGCTACCACACCGCCCTGCGCCGCCTGCACGCCGAGTTCGCCGTGCCCTACCGCTACCTCGACCTCACGGCCGCCCTGGAGGAGATCGCCGGCGCCCAGCGGCGGTGAGAGGAATCCGGCGGGAGTTGCGGCATCGCCGGGGCGATGGGCTCAACCCGACGGGTCCCGCGCCGCCAACTGCTCGGCGAGCGAGCGGTGCTCGGCGGCCGCGTCGGCATCGCCGCGGTGTTCGCAGAGGGCGGCGAGTCCCTCGTGCAGGCGGGCGGCCTCGGCGGGCAGCTCCGACGGGTCCGCGGCTTCCAGCCCCGTGCGGTAGGCCTGCTCGGCCTCGTCGTCGCGGCCCTGCATGAGCAGGGCGTGGCCGAGGTTGCAGCAGGCGATGGCGGCCTTGTCCTTGCGCCCCGTTCGGCGGTGGCCCTGGAGGGAGACGATCAGCAGCTTCTCGGCCCGCTCGCCCTGCCGGCGGGCCAGGCAGGCCAACGCCAGGTGGTCCATCGCCTCGGCGCTGCCGGCGGGGTCGTCCAGTCGCTGGTAGATGCTCAGCGCCCGCTGGAACATGGCCTCGGCCTCGTCGAGGGAGCTGGCGCCCAGGCGGACCTGCCCCAGCAGCATGCACCGCGGGGCGATGCGGCCGGGCCTGTCCAGCCGCTCGTCGAGGCTGACGGCGCGGCTGAGCAACTCCTCGGCCAGGGCGAGGTTGCCCCGCGAGGCCTCGACGACCCCCAACTGGGCGCAGGCGTCGGCGATGCGGTCGGTGGCCTTCAGCCGCTCCAGGCGCGACAGCGCCGAGCTCAGCAGCCGCCGGGCCTCGTCCAGGTCCTCCCGCGCCAGGGCCAGGCAGCCGAGGTGGTACTCCGCGGCGGCGAGCTGGTCGTCGTCCTCCTCGGCCGTCAGGTCCAGCACCTGCTCGAGCGACCGCTCGGCCTCGTCGAACCGCCCCGAGCGCGTGCAGATCTCCGCCAGCAGCATCAGGCATCGGGCGACCTCCGCGCGGTCGCCAACGGCGTCGCAGGCCTCGACGGCCTGGCGAAGGATCGGCTCGGCCGCGGCGGCGTCGGCCCGCAACCGCCAGGTGAGGTTCCCCCGGTCGCGGAGGATGCGGGCGCGGGCGGGCTTGTCATCGAGGCGGGCGCAGATGCCCAGTGCCCGGTCGTAGGCGGCCGCGGCCTCTTCGGTGCGGCCCTGCATGGTCAGCACGTTGGCCAGGCTGGCGGTGTGGGCGGCGAGGGGCGCGTCGAGGCCGGCATCCTCGCAGAGCTCGCAGGCGCGGGCGAAGCAGGCCTGCGAACCGGGCAGGTCGCCCTGAAGGTGGCGGACGGTGCCCTGCCCGGCCAAGGCGCCGGCGAGCTCCTGCGGGCGGTCGAGGCGTTCGCAGCAGGCGACGGCCTGGTCGAACATCGCGGCCGACTCGCTGGCGTCCCCGCGCTGGAGGGCGAGGTTGGCGAGGTTAGCGTAGTCCTCGGCGAGGGCCTCGACGCGGTCGAGCTTGCGGTGGATCTCCAGGGCACGTCGGTGGGCGGCCTCGGCGCCGGCGGCGTCGCCGCGCATCCGGGCGATCAGCGCCAGGTTGCTCAGCGTCTCGGCGAGGCGTTCCTCCCGGCCGGCGGGCGCGTCGATCTCGGCGGCTCGGCGGTAGCAGCCCTCGGCCTCGTCCAGGCGGCGTGCGGCAAGGAGGAGGTTGCCCAGGGCGAACGCGCCGGTGGCGACGTCCGCATCCCGGCCGGCGGCGGCGTCGGTCTCGATCGCCTCGGCCAGGCGGGCGGGCAACTGCTCGGACGGGGTCTCCGCAGCCGCCGCCAGGACGGCGGCGACGGCCGAGCCCTGCGCGGCGCCGTCGGGCGTGTCGGGGGTCGAGTTCATGGGGGAACCTTAGCGACGGAAGGCGCAGGCCGCAAGCGCCGGACGATCAGGAGCAGTCGGATGGATCGGGAGGAAGGCGACTGCAAAGAACCCCGCGGATCGCAGTCCGTGGGCCTGGAAAGCCATCGGTGCCGCGACGCCCGCAGATGCCCTGCCAGGCCCGCGGGCAGCGCTCCACGGCTTTCCCGGAAGGTCCCGAGGCGGTGGGCAGACTCCCGCAGCCGCCCTCGACACCGTCACGGGGGATGGGACGCTCCACCACGGGGAGTTTGGCGCCGCGGCCCGATGATCTGTCGGGCGGGCAGTTCATAGCATAAGGGATGAAGCATGAAACGTCCGGCCCCGGGCAGGGGCCGGTCCGGAGCTCGCGGGCCATCCCGGCCGCTCGCGAGCCCGGCGAACCCCGAGCCGGAAGAGAGGCGAACGAACATGTTACCCACGCTTGTACGCAGACCGAGGAACTGGGAAGAGACGGCCCCGATGGAGCGGTTCTTCGACCGCTTCTTCCGTCCATGGCTTTCGGAGACGGGCGCCGAGGCCGGCGAGTACATAGGCTCCTACCCCGTGGACATCCGCGAGGAAGATGGCAAGCTTGTGGTGGACGCCGAGATGCCCGGCTTCGACCGCGAAGACGTGGGCGTCAGCGTAGACAAGGGCGTCCTCCGCATTCGCGCCGAGCGCAAGCCCGAGGAGAGCAAGGGTACGCGACATCTCAACGAACGCCGCTACACCCGCGTCGAACGGGCCTTCACGCTACCCACACCAGTCGATGAGTCCAACATCGATGCGAAGCTCGACAACGGTGTGCTGCACATCGAGCTGCCCGAGACCGAGGAAAGCAAGCCGCGGCAGATCGAGGTCAAGTAGCTCCCCGTCTCGGAGAGCAGATCAGGCCCGGGCATGCGATGATCCATCGCGTGACGCGTGCCCGAGCCAACGGGAGACGAGGCCCCCGGCGGGGACTCGTCTCCTTTCTTAATGCGCGGTCCCTCGCCCCCCCCTGCTTCCGTTGATGTGTCGCTTCTGTCCACCCTCCTGGAAACGTGCACACAGCGGACAGGCCATCGCAAACCACTTCATACGCAAGACTTACAACATATACACCCTGTCCACCCGGGGGTAGGGTGGACACCGTATGGACAGCGGCCGGACGCGCCGGGCGGCGGGCCTTGCCGGCGGTCAGGCGTCCGGGTCGGTGACGGTGTCGTCGAGCTCGCGGCCGGTCTTGCGGTACAGGCGCCCCCGGGCCTTCATGTCGCTGCGGAGCTCGGCGGCGGCGTGGTGGGCGACCTCCTCTGCCGCGTCACGGGGCACGACGATCACGCCGTCGCCGTCGGCAACGACCAGGTCTCCCGGGCGCACCGCCGCGCCGCCGACGGCGACGGGGCAGTCCTTTGCGTCGAACGCAAGCCTTGCCTGAACCATGGATTGCGATATGAGCGACGTCCAGACGGGGATCGCCTGGAGGATCAGCTCGTCGGTGTCCCGCACCCCGCCGGAGGTCACCAGCCCCCGCATCCCCCGCCCGAAGGCATCCAGCGTGTTGGCCGAGCCCATCAGCCCGGCATCGACCCCGCTGGCGTCGATGACGACGAAATCGCCGTCACGTATGTCGGCGATCCACGGGTACGTACAGACGTTCCCGTAATACCAGCCCGCCCAGGGCCTGTAGTCGTCGCCCCGGGCGTCCGGCACGGGCCCTGCGTACGGTAAGTATCGGCAGGTACGTGCGATACCGCACGCACGGGTGCGATACAACGGGCGGATCGACGGCGCCATCGACCCGACCTTGTGCAGCCCCACCGCGTCCATGCCGTCCCGCACGTCGGCCACGCGGAGCTCGGCATACGCCGACAGCAGTTCGTCGCGTTCCATGGCCGCTGAGTGTACCGCCGGCACGTCGCCCCGGGCAAGGGCGCACCGCGGCGTTCCGGCACGGTCGAACCGGGAGATTCTCCCACCTGGCATGGTTGCCGCGAGGAATGCCAAACCCCCCCCGCCTCCCATTGGGGCCGACTCCCGCGATCCCTAGCGTGAGGGATGAAGCGGCGGCATGGGCCGACGCACGGTTGAGATGCTGGATTGAAGCAAGGGAGTCAGTCAGACATGATCGACAGGACGATACACACACGCTGGATCCATCTCTTTTGGGCCGTCCTGGTGGCGGCCGGGCTGCTGGTATGCCCCGCGGCCGGCCAGCAACAGAACATGACCGCCCGGGACATCGCCGACTCGGTCGAGGACGAGTTGATCTTCGACGCGGCCGTGCCGTCCCACAAGATCGACATCTCGGTCACCGAGGGCGTGGCGACGCTGACGGGCACGGTGGACAACGCGATGGCCAGACAGCGAGCGACGCGGATCGCCGAGACGGTCAAGGGCGTCCGCTCGGTGGTCAACCGCATCCAGGTCGAGCCGGCGCTGGATCGGAGCGACCCGGCCATCCGTCGCGACGTGGAGTCGGCGCTGCTGACCGACCCGGCGACGGAGTCCTACGAGGTCAACACGGCCGTCGATGACGGGGAGGTCACGCTGACCGGCACGGTGCAGTCCTGGACGGAGAAGCAGCTTGCGGGCAAGGTCGCCCAGGGCGTCAAGGGCGTCACCGGCGTGGAGAACGACATCACGGTGACCTACGCCTCGCAGCGCCCCGACGCGGAGATCGAGCCGGAGGTCGAGAAGGCCCTCCGCTGGGACGTACTCGTCGACGACGCCCTGATCAACGTCGACGTCAACGAAGGCAAGGTCAAGCTGAGCGGCACCGTGGGCAGTGCGGCCGAGAAACGCCGCGCCAACTACAACGCCTGGGTCGCCGGCGTCACGTCCGTGGACGACTCGGGCCTGAAGGTCGCCCGCTGGGCCCGGGATGAGGACCTCCGCAAGGACAAGTACGCCGCCAAGACGGCGGACCAGATCAAGGACGCGCTGAAGACGGGCCTGCTGTACGACCCGCGCGTGCTCTCGTTCAACGTCACCCCGGACGTCGCCGGAAGCACGGTGACGCTGCGAGGCACGGTGGACAACCTCAAGGCCAAGCGGGCGGCCGAGCAGGTCGCCAGGAACACCGTCGGCGTCAACTACGTTACCAACCGCCTGAAGGTCCGCCCGACCGAGGTGCTGGCCGACCCGGACATCGCCGAGGACATCCGCAGTGCCCTGCTGCGGGACCCCTACGTCGAGAAGTACCAGATCGACGTGACCGTTGTCGGCGGCGTCGCCTACCTCAGCGGGACGGTGGACTCCTACTTCGAGAAGTGGCAGGCCGACGACGTGGCCTCCAAGGTCAACGGCGTGATCAGCGTGCGGAACAACCTCGACGTCGAGGACGCCGCCCCGCTGGCGTACGACCCCTACGTCTTCGAGGAGTACCCCTACGTCACCGACTGGTACGACTACCAGCCCTACGCCACCTTCGAGAGCGACGCCGAGATCAAGGCCAACATCGAGGACGAGCTCTGGTGGAGCCCGTTCGTCGATTCCGACGAGGTGACCGTCACCGTCGACAACGGCGCCGCCACCCTCACCGGCACGGTCGATTCCTGGACCGAACGCGGCTCGGCGATGCAGAACGCCTACGAAGGCGGCGCGGTCTGGGTCGACAACGAGCTCGAGGTCAAGTGACCGATTGACTGACGACACCGGGGCCGCCGGCCGGAGGCCCAACGCCGGCTCGGCCGCCGACGAACCACCGACGCGAAGCCGGTCCCGTCCCGGGGCGCCTCACCGGCGCCTCGGGCGGGCCGGCGGCGTTTCCGGACCACCGACGCCCTTTGCCTCAGCGAGGGAGGTTTGCCCGAGATGTTCGTCCTCGAACTGCTCATCGCCGTCGCGGTCGCCCTGCTGCTGGCGGCCGTGCTCGTCTTCCCGCTCCGCCGGCGCGGCCCGGGGCCGCTGGAGGGGCTGCTGTTCTTCTTCCTGATTATCTTCCTGGCCGCATGGGCCGGGGGGCTGTGGCTGACCCCGATCGGCCCGGTGGCCTACGGCGTGCCCTGGGTCGGCTTCGTCGTCGTGGGGGTCATCCTCGCGCTGATCCTGGCCGCCGCGGCCACGCCGAGGCGAAGGCTGCCCAAGCCCGGCAAGCCGGCCGTGCCCCGCACCGAGGCCGAGGCCGAGGTCGAGGCCACGCCCCCGGAGGTCAAGGCCGGCGAAGCCGTCGCCGTGACCCTGGGCGTGCTCTTCTACCTCGCCCTCTTCGCCATGCTGCTGACCATCATCCTCCACTACGCCTGGTGGCGCCCGGTCGGATAGCCCGGCCGGGTCGGGCGCAGGCCTCAAGGACTCAGCCTTCCCCGCCTGCCAGCCGACGACGCGTCCGGCCCGGGCACCACCGTCACCGTCGCGAACGATGGCGCCTTCGGCCTGCGCCGGCGACCGGGCCCTGACCGGCCCGATGTTGTCGGGCCCTGAACAGGTTCCCCCTCCCGCCGAGCCAGTTCCCGCCTCCGGAAGTAGAACGCCGACTCCGTCACGCCCGCTTGTCGGCAGAACGCACGCATCGACATCCCGCCGCCGGCGTGCTCGCCAAGCAGCCGTCGCCACCGCCCCTCGCGCCCCGATCCCGCGTCACCGACCTGGCCATGCCCACGCTCCTCGCATGGCCCCATCCCCCACGACAACCCCAGGCACCACCAGATGCGGTTCACCGGAGGCTTACCTTCATATAATCATTCATCAACTGTTGAGGGTGTCTCATCCGGCAACTGTGGGAGTTCATCCGGCATGACGCGCGCGATCTGGCCATCGCGCCACAGCAGCAGCGGGTGCTGGTGTTGCCGGGCGACCTCGGCCGCCCGGTGGGCGGCGCGGATCATCGCCGTGCGGCTGCCTTGCAGGTCCGGGTATTTCCTCGGATGCTGAATCATGGATTCGCTCCTTCGTCGATCAATACCGGCGGCCACTGGCTGGCGTCGAAGATCTGCCAGGCGTCGACGGCGTCGCGGTAAAGCTTCTCGAAGTTCGACAGCCCCCGCCCGAACCGGCGGCGGATGTCGCGCTGCGGGATGTCGTGGCCGCCCTGGGCGACCCGCTGGCGGACCCGCTCGACGGCCAGGTCAGCGGACGGCAGTTGCAGGAACATCAGTTCGACCTGATAGCCCAGTTCCCGCCATTCGCGGATCATACGAAGATAGGCCCGCCCGGCCAAGGTCGTTTCGACCGCGAAATCCTCTCGCCGGGCCACCATCGCCCGGACGTGGTCCAGCATCAGTCTCTATGCCTCGACGGCCGCGACTTGCGGCCGCAACGGCGAGAGGCCGGCGGCGATGAGGTCGGCGTTGATGAATGCGGGGCATCGCCCCTCGGCCGGGAGAAACTCTCGCGCAAAGGTCGTCTTGCCGGCCCCGTTCGGCCCGGCGATAATGATCGCTCGCGGGTTGTCGTCTGCTTGTTGTGGCATTTCGTGAGCCTGGGGCTCCAGCGGCAAGACTCTCGTCAAGTGGATCATTCCAGGCGGCTAGCAGCCCGTTGAAGAAGGCCGTTTCCCGCTGGCGCCCGTCAGGCCGCCCTGAGACGCGCGGGGATGGGAGCCATACGCGCGGGAAAGGCCCAGAGGGCGATCTCGGGCCGGACCAGGCCGCGCAGGGCCTTCCGTAGCGGCCCCAAGACGCGCAAGGCACAACCAGGAAGGGCCCCGAGCCCGTCTTGGATACGCCGCGGCTTGCCGATCCCCGTCACCGTCCGCATCAGCAGGCCCAGGTTGAATCCGGCTATGTGAATCAGCAGCCGTTTCAGGATGTTCGGATGGCCCCGTGGATGCGTTCGCCGCATCCCGCCCGTCTCGTAGCAGTGGGCGAACGGCCGCTCCACCAGCTCCCCGCGCTTGCGAAGCAACGCCTTGTCACGCTTGTCGGCCGGCGTCGCCAGGACCCACGTGAAGATCTCCCGGTGGGTCTCGACGTCGATGCGGTTGCGAATGGCCGACAACCTGGAGTGGTCCGGCGTACCCTCAGTCAGCGAGTAGCCCAGGAACGACCGCAACCCCAGGCTGTCGGCGCAGCGCCACGCGATGCCGCGTTCGAAGTCGATGCACTCGAAGTAGCCGATCAGCAGCATCCGAATGTACACCCCCGGCGGGATGCCCGGCCGGCCCAGCGACTCGTGGTAGAACTTCGCGCAGAGGCCCTCGACGAACTCGTCGAAGCCGCGCTCGGCCAGCAGCTCGTTGAGCTTGCTGTAGAACGAATGCCCCGGTGCCGGCGGCAACGCATCCGTCGCCACCCAGAACTCAGCCTGCCGCTCTCGCTTCCGTCTGCCCATCGCCATCGAACGTCCTTCATGACTTCGAGACGCCCCCAGTGTACCATGCCTGTCAAGCGGACTCTTTCGACGGGCTGTCAGCCGGAGGCGGAAGCCTGGGCCAGCGGGAGGCTTGTAAGCCGAGCCCCGGAACGGCGGAAGGCTGTGGACGGGCCTCTGCCCCACCTGTCGGGATTCGGCGGGGGAGAGACGGGATCGAGCGATCCCTTGAGAACACCGGAAGACCTGACCCCGTTGGGAATGCCGAGCCCGGCGGGACTCGATCGATCAGGAATGAAGAGCCTCGCGCAATGCCCCTGAAAGCGAGGAGAGGGAATAGGGCTTCTGGATGAAATGCACGTCTGCGGACAGGATCCCGTGGTCTGCGATGGAGTCTGCGGGGTAGCCGGACGTGAACAGGCAGCGGATTCCGGGAGAGAACGCATCAATCGCCCGGTACAGATCCCGGCCGTTCATCTCCGGCATGACAACATCCGTGAACAACAGATCGATCTGCCCGGGGCGGTCCTTCGCCTGTCGAATCGCATCGGACGGAGACTCGGCCGCAATGACCTGGTAGCCCAACTGCCGCAGAAGGAACGTGCCAAGCCTCAGGATGGATGCCTCGTCTTCCACCAGCAGAACGGTTTCGCCTCCCGCAGGGCCGGGGGCGCTGGTTTCCTCGGGCATATCCGGGCTGGCAGGCTCGGCCTGACGGGGCAGGTGGATTGTGAAGGTGGCCCCCTCCCCTGGCTCGCTGTTCACGGAGATACTTCCCCGGTTCTGGGAGACGATGCCGTACACCGTGGCGAGCCCCAAACCCGTGCCATCGCCGGTCTGCTTGGTTGTGAAGAAGGGCTCGAACACTCCCAGGCAGGTTTCGGCGTCCATGCCGCACCCATCGTCCGAAACGGTCAACTGAACGTAGTCCCCGGGCGGGGTGGCCTCGGCGGCAGCAGCCCTCTCGCCAGGGATGGAGACGTTCCTCGTCTCGATCGTCACCGTGCCGACATCCCCGATCGCGTCCCGCGCGTTCACGCACAGGTTGGCGAGAATCTGCTGAAGCTGCCCCGGGTCCATGCAGATCGGCCAAGCGCCCGGCCCCGGCCGCCAGACCAGGTTGATTCCTTCACCGATAAGCCGTCGCAACATCTTCAGCATCCCTTCCACGGCAGCATTCAGGTCCAGTGTTCGGGGAGCGACGGTCTGTTTGCGGGCGAAGGCGAGCAACTGTCGGGTCAGATCGGCCGAGCGGCTGCCCGCCTGCCGGATCTCCTCCAGCGATTCGCGCAGTGTATCGTCCGGCCCGGCCCTGGTCAGGGCGGACTCCACGTTCCCGAGGATTACGGTGAGCATGTTGTTGAAGTCGTGAGCGACGCCCCCGGCCAGACGACCGATCGATTCCATCTTCCGGGCATGGGCCAACTGGTCCTGGAGTGCCTGGCGTTCTTCTTCGGCGTGTTTCTGTTCGGTCGTGTCGCGGACCCACTCCATGAACATCTCCACCTCGCCACGGGAGTCGAGCAACGGGATCACGCGTACGTCGACCCGCTTGCCTTCGGGCAGGTCCACTTCCTCCTGATGGGGCCGGCCCGTCTCGAGCACCGATCGGGCGCGGCAGTCAGGACAGATGTGATCGAGGCCACGGATCACCTCGTAGCACTTCTTGCCAGGCGTTCGACGCTCCTCCGGTACGGCGGCAAACCCCTGCCAGTTGCAGTACAGCACGTTCATCTCGCAGTCCTGGATCAGGATCATGTCCGGAACGACGGCAAGCATCCGCTCGAAGCGGTCCTTGCTCTCGAGCAACTCCTGCCGAGCTTGATGACGTTCCGTCGTATCCTGCACGAACCCCAGAAGCCGCCCCTCGCTCAATCGGACCGCGTCGACACTCCACCAACGCTTTTCTCCGTTCTTATGAAGGAAAGCCTCCTCTCCCGATGCGTGTCCCGTCTCCAGCACTGTCTGGAAGTGCTCCAGTCCTTGCTGCCTCGACTCGGGAGCCAGGATGTCCGAGATCTCCATCTGGAGCAACTCGTCCTCGTCGTAACCGCTGATCCTGCTGGCCGCCGGATTCACCTCGCGATACCGCCCCTCCCGGTCGGCGATGAATACGCCATAGGGGGCGTTCTCCACATAGCTGCGCCACTTGGCCTCACTCTTCTTGAGACTGTCCTCCGCCCGCAGCCGCTCCGTCAGGTCACGACAGAAGCACACGAACCGCTCGTCCGGCGCGGACAGGTAGGTGACCGATATCTCGATCGGGACCCCACCCCCGCCACCCTTGCAGGCATGCTCGGTAACAAACAACTGGGTGCCGACCTGCCTCAGTTCGGCCATGCGGTCTGCGACCGCGGCTTCATCGTCAAGTGTGTCCACCTCCCAGATCGTCCGCTCCAGGAGTTCGCCGCGGGTATATCCCACCATGCGACAGTAGGCTTCGTTCGCCTCCGTGATGCGCCCGCCGCCATCGACGGTGATGATCCCTTCCCCGGCGGTCTGGAGAACAGCCCGCAGATAGGCTTCGTTGCGCTTCCGTTCCTCGGCGGCTTCCCTCTGCCGCGTGATGTCCTGTATCGTCCCGCGCAGGGAATAGCCGCCGGCTCCCTTCTCGGACGATGGCTCGCAGATGCAGCGGACCCATTTCGACGTGCCCGACGGCAGGGACAACGGGAGCTCAATGTCAAAGGGAATCCCCTCCTGGACCGCACGATCGTTCGCCGAGTGAAATGCCTCCAGGTGGTCTTCGTAGAGGTCCGCATACTCCTGCGGCATGATCGGCCCGTCGGCCGGGTCTCGCTCGTAGATCCGGTAGAGTTCGTCCGACCAGGTGAGCACCCCGGAAGCGGGGTCAAAGGACCAGTTGCCGATCCCCGCCATCCGCTGGGCCAGGCGAAGCTCCGCATGGCTCGCTTCCCGCTCCTTCTCGATGCGACGTCGTAGAACGATCTCCCCGATGATCCTGGCCGTTGTGTGCAGCCGCTGCTTCGCGATGTTCACCAGGAAAGGCGGGCGTGCCCGGTACTCGGCCGCTTTCGCCGCAAGCACCTCTGCCGAGACGCCGTAGCGGCTGGCGATTGCCGACAGTTCCTGCTCGCCGGTCGGCGGAGATCCGAACCCGAAGTTGATGGCCCCCACGACCTCGCTGCCCGCATGGATCGGCACGGCATAGATGCGGATGCCGCCGCGGCATTGGATTTCCACCGGTCTGCCGCTCTCGATGGCCGGCAGAGACGCGTCGGTCCAGCAGGACTCGTGACACAGCCATCCTCCACTCGCAAGTGCCTCGCGGTTGTCCTCCGTATCGCACAGTTGCCGCGAGGCCAGGTCCAGTGCGGAGCACCACGAAGAGGAGAGAATGCCGAGCGCATAGTCCCCGTTCCGTTCGTACACCGCTGCGGAGGAATCCAGGAGGTTCAGGAAGTCGCTCACCAGGTCGCGCAGCGTCTCTACGCCGACCGCATCCCGGATCTCGTGCACCGTTGCGGCCATGGACAGGTCGCCATAGGGGGGCGTTCGATGGTCGGCCCTGCCGGTTCCCGGCGTGCCCGAAAACAGCAGCCACTCGATCGATGCGAGGTCCTGCTGGGCACTGCAAAGCTCCGTGATGTCCTGGACAATGCAGGCCAACTGTCCATCGACCGGCCGGTAGGCCGTCACCTGCAGCCACTTGTCGAGGGAATCAACGTACGTGCGGAACTGAACCGACTCCCCCGACTTCATCACGCGATCATACCGCTCGATCCACCCCTTCTCGTCAGCGGGGAATACGTCCCGAATCGTCCGCCCGATGACCTCCGGCCCCAGTCCCGTGGCTTGCTCAAAGGCCGGGTTGATTCTCAGGAACCGGTAGTCGACAGGGCCTCCTCTTTCGTCCGGAATCACCTCGCAGACAGCGAACCCGTTCCGCATCGCTCGCAACAGCGCTTCGCATGCATGCTCCATGGCTATCGTACCCAAGCCAGCGAGGAAATCAGGCGATGAGTCCTCAGTATATCACCGTGCGGGCGCCCTTACACGCCCGTTCTCCTGCCCCCTTGAGCATGGGATCGGCCGCGTGACGCCGTCAGACGAGGTTCATCGGGTCGGGGTCGGCGAGGAGGTCGGCGGGGTTGTCGCGGGTGAGGGGTTCCATGCGGCCGAGCAGGGCGCGCTGGATGATCCCGGGGGTCCTGGCCAGCAGGATGATCTGGAAGCGGAAGGTGCCCCGGATCTTGAACACCCCGGCCGGCTCGGGGCCCCACATCTCGACCTCGGGGGGCAGCAGTTTCCGCAGCGCGTCGGCCAGTTCGTTGGCGCCGGCCTGGGCGCGGTCGGCCTTGGCGTGGCGGGCGACGAACCGGACCATCCGCCGGAACGGGGGCAGGTGGGCCTCCTCCCGCAGCGGCAGCTCCCAGGCGGCGAAGCCCGCGTAGTCGTGCGTCGCGGCGTACTGGATGGCCGGCTCGTCCTCGTGCAGCGTCTGGACGATGACCTCGCCGGGCAGTTCGGCCCTTCCGGCCCGGCCGGCGACCTGCACGATGAGCTGGAACGTCCGCTCGGCGGCGCGGAAGTCCGGGATGGTCAGGGACGTGTCGGCCGAGACGACCCCCACCAGCGAGACGCGTGGGAAATCGAGCCCCTTGCCCACCATCTGCGTCCCGAGCAGGATGTCCAGCTCGCCGGCGGCGAAGGCGTCGAAGACCTGGCGGAACTGCCTCGGGGAGGTCATGGTGTCGCTGTCCATCCTCGCCACGGCGGCGGCGGGGAACTTGCGGGTCAGCTCGTCGCCGATCCGCTGGATGCCCAGCCCGAACAGCAGCAGCTTGCCGTCGCACGCCGGGCAGGCCTCGGGCAGGTGGGTGGTCTCCTGGCAGTAGTGGCAGAGGCAGATCTGGGTGGCCTGGTGGAAGACCATCGGGCGGGTGCACTGCTCGCACTCGTACATCCACTGGCACTTGGGGCAGAAGACGTAGCTGGCATAGCCGCGGCGGTTCATCAGCAGGATGACCTGCTCCCCGCGGTCCAGCGCCCCGGCGATCCGGTGGGTCAGCGTCGCGCCGAGCAGTTCCACGCGCCCCGGCTGGATCTCCTTGCGGAGGTTGACGATCCGCAGGGCGGGCATGGGCAGCCCGCGGACGCGGCGCGGCAGGCGGACGAGGCGGTACCTGCCCAGTTTCGCGTTGCGGGCGGACTCCAGCGACGGCGTCGCCGAGCCCAGCAGCACGGGCACGCCGGCGAGGGCGGCGCGTTTGACGGCCACGTCGCGGGCGTGGTACGGCGGGGCGTTGTCCTGCTTGTAGGAGCCCTCGTGCTCCTCGTCGACGACGATCAGCCCGAGGTTGCGGGCGGGGGCGAAGACGGCGCTCCGGGGCCCGACGACCACGGCGGCGTGCCCGTCGCGGATCTGCTGGTAGTAGAACGCCCGCTGGGTGTCGGTCAGCCCGCTGTGCAGGACGGCCACGCGGGGCAGGCGGGTGAGCAGGCGGTGGAGCGTCTGGGTGGCCAGGGCGATCTCGGGGACCATGAGGATGGCCTGTCGCCCGGCGGCGATGACCTTGCGGATGGCGCGGACGTACACCTCCGTCTTGCCGCTGCCGGTCACGCCGTGCAGCAGCGTGGCGGAGAAGCCGGCGTCGAGGGCGGCCTCGACGGCGGCGAGGGCGGCGGCCTGGTCGTCGTTGAGCTCGAACGGGTCGGGGACGACCTCCTCGCTGAGCCGGTCGAGGCGCACGGCCCGGCTCTCCATGCGGACCAGGCCCCTGCCGCGGAGGCGGCGCAGGCTCTCCCGCGCGTTGGCGCGGGCGGTCTGGCAATGGTCCAGGAGCGTCTCGGCCGGGAGGCTCTCGACGCCCTGGCGGCGGGCCTCGAGCAGCTCGTCGAGCAGGCGCCGCTGCCGCGAGCCGAGCGTGGCCGGCCAGTCCCCCGGCTCGCTGTCCAGCAGCACGACCGTCTCGGTCCGGGGGGGCTTGCGCCCCACGGCCGAGGGGATCATCGCCGCCAGGGCCATGCCCGGCGGCGTGAGGTAGTACTCGCTGAGCCACTGCCCGAGGCGCCAGAGGCCGTCGTCGAACTGCGATTCGTCATCGAGGGTCTCCCCCACGCGCTTGAGGGCGTGCTCGCCCGGGCGCCGCAGCGTGTCGGTGACGAAGCCCAGCCGCATCCGCCGCCCGCGGCCGAAAGACACACGCACGCGCTGCCCGACGGACGGCTCGCCGAACGCCTCGGGCCAGAGGTAGTCGAACGTCCCCCAGACGTTGGCGGCGACGGCGACGCCGACGACGCGTGCGGCCGGATCGACGGCCACCGCCTCCGACGGCGGCGATTCGGACTCGGGTTCATCGAAGAGTTTGGGCATTCGGGCATCGTACCGCCCCGCCCCGGCGGGGTCCAACCCGGGCGCCGTGGGCGTTTCGCGCAGCTCCGCCGGGCGCCGTGGGCGTTTCGCGAACGCCCGCCCCCTCGCGCCCTACCGCTTCTTCCTGCCCTTGCGGAGCTCGGCGACGGTCTTGGTCTTCAACCGCGCCGCGCCGCGGGTCTTCTTCGTCCCCAGCCGCTTCGGCGCCGACGCCAGGCGCTTCTTCGCTCGCCGGACCTCCTTGCGGTACTGGGGCAGCCACCGGGCCTGGGCGATCAGCATCTCGTCGGTCATCTGCGAAATCTCTTCCGGGTCGCAGACCGCACCGACCAGCGGGTCCATCATCATCGCCTGCTTGAGCAGGGCCACGTCCGCGTGAACCGCCGCCTCCACCGACAGGCGCTGGACGTTGATCGACACGTCGCACACGGCCGCACAGCCCGGCGGCAGGTCGCCGACGATGGGGATGTTCACGCCGTTGCGGTCGACATATCCGGGGACCTCGACGACGGCGTCGTCTGGCAGGTTGGTGATGCAGCCCTCGTTGGGCACGTTGAAGTGCCCGCGGTAGCAGCGCCCGGTCTCGAGCCCCTCGATGATGTAGCTGCCGTGCTCGTGGCTGCGGTTGTCCGGGCCGATCGGCGGGTCCTCGGCCTCCATCCACTCGGGGAAGTCGGTCTCGAACCAGTTGCGGTTCTCGGTGCAGACGCGGAGGTAGCCGCCGGTCTCGCCGTGGATCCACGTATCCAGGCTGATCCACTTGCGGATGTCCTTCGGTCGCTTGCGGTACCAGGGCACGTACTCGCTGAGGTGCCCGTTGGACTCGGTGCTGTAGTAGCCGAACCGCTTGAGCATGTCGATGCGGACCTTCTCGGTCTTGGAGAACTTCGGGTGGCTCTCGAAGGCCTTGACCAGCTCGTCGGCGGTGACCAGGCGCCCCTTGTAGATGATCTGGACATACCACGTCTGGTGGTTGATCCCGGCACAGAGGATGTCCACCTCGCTCTTGTCCTTGGCCCCGAGGACCGAGGCGATCTGCGCGTGGCCGCCCTGGACGCCGTGGCAGAGCCCGATGGTGGGCACGTGCCCGTACAGGTTGGCCGCCCATGTGTTCATCGCGTTGGGGTTGGCGTAGTTGAGCAACAGCGCGTTGTTGTCGGCGACCTCGCGGATGTCCTTGCAGAAATCGAGGATGCAGGGGATGTTCCGCTGGCCGTACATGATCCCCCCGGCGCAGAGCGTGTCGCCGACGCACTGGTCCACGCCGTACTTGAGGGGGATGTCGATGTCGAGCTGGAAGGCCTCGAGCCCGCCGATGCGGGTGCAGTTGATGACGTAGTCGGCGCCGTCGAGCGCGCGGCGCCGGTCGATCGTGGAGGTGACCTTCGCGCCCTTGCACCCGGGGTTGTTGCCCAGGTCCTTCTTGCAGAGCTTGACGACCATGTCGAGGTTGTGCTTGCTGATGTCGTGCAGCGCGAAGTGCGTGTCGCGCAGCTCCTCGACGGCGAGGATGTCGCGGAACAGCCGCCGCGTGAACCCCACGCTGCCGGCCCCGATGAACGCTACCTTGATGGCCATGCGATGATCTCCGGTATGGGAACGTGATACGGGCGTTGTAGTCCGGCGGCGTCCCGCGCACAACCCCGCGGCGCCAAAACCGCGCGGCGCGGCGCCGGCGGCGGACGCGGCGCTCCGTTCGGGCAGAGCCGGGCGAAGCCGGCCCGGCGGGCGGTTGTAAAGCGGCGGGTCGTTCGAGATACTGTCCCCCCGCGGACCGGAGAGCGCGTATGGAAGAGCTGGCGCAGAAACTCGCCGGGCGGTTCGTCGTCATCGACGGGCCCGACGGCGCCGGAAAGAGCACGCAGGCGGCCCTGCTGGGCGAGCGGCTTCGCTCGGCCGGGGCGGTCGTGCGCCAGGTCCGCGACCCCGGCGGGACCGCCATCGGCGACCGTATCCGCGCGATCCTGCTGGACCGCGCCCACGCGGAGATGGCCGTCGAGTGCGAGCTGATGCTCTACATGGCCAGCCGGGCACAGCTCGCCGCCGAGGTCATCCGCCCGGCCCTGGCCGAGGGCGCCTGCGTGCTGGGCGACCGCTACATCTCCTCGACCGTCGCCTACCAGGGCGCAGGCGGCGTGCCCGCCGAGACCGTCCGCCGCGCCGGCGAGCTGGCCGTCGGGGAGACCTGGCCGGACCTGACGGTCATCCTGGACCTGCCCAGCGAGGCCGGCCTGGCCCGCATCGGCCCCGCCGACGCCCACGACCGCATGGAGGCCAAGGGCGCCGACTTCCACCGCCGCGTCCGCGAGAGCTTCCTGCTCCAGGCCCGCCAGGACCGCGCGCATCACACCGTCGTGGACGCCGCCGGCGACGTGCAGGCCGTCCACGGACGCATCCTCGACGCCCTGCGAACCTGGACCGCACCATGACCGAGCTGACCGACATCATCGGACAGGACCGCGCGGTGGCCCAGCTTCAGCGGGCGCTGGGCGGAAGGCGAAGGCCTCATGCGTTCCTGTTCGTCGGGCCCGAGGGCGTCGGGCGGCGGACGACGGCCCTGGCGCTGGCGCGGACGCTGCTCTGCGAGGACCCCCCGGCCGAGCCGAACGCCGGGCGCCTGGCCGACCTCGCCGACGACGCCGAGATCCGCGGCGCCTGCGGGGCGTGCAAGAGCTGCTCGATGGTCGAGAGCGGCTCGCACCCGGACTTCCAGCTCGTATACAAGGAGCTCGCCCGCTACCACGACAGCGCGGAGGTCCGCGGGCGGGTGATGCAGGACCTGGGCATCCCGGTGATCCGCAGCTTCCTGATCGATCCGGCCGGGCGCAAGGCGGCCTTCGGGCGGGGCAAGGTGTTCGTGGTCCTCGAGGCCGAGCTGATGAGCCCGCCGGCGCAGAACGCCCTGCTCAAGACGCTCGAGGAGCCGCCGTCGGGCGTGACGATCGTGCTGATCACCCGCCAGGCCGAGCGGCTGCTGCCGACGACGCTCAGCCGCTGCTCGATGGTCCGCTTCGGCCCCCTTCCGCACGACTTCGTCCGCGAGCGCCTGACCGACGCGGGCGTCGCCGAGCCCGAGGCCGCCTTCTGGGCAACGTATACCGACGGCTCGATCGGACGGGCGGCCCGGCTGGCCGAACGCGGCATGTACCAGGTCAAGCGCGACCTGATCGAGCGCCTCGCCGGGCTCCAAGGCGCCGCCGAGGCGGAGTTCGGGGACCACCTGGTCAAGGCGACGGACAAGCTCGCCGGCGAGGCCGTCGCGGCGGCCAAGCAGGCCGACGGGTCCGCCCTGTCGAAGAACCTCGCCTCCCGCCAGGCCGCCGGGACCATGCTGGAGCTCCTGGCCAGCGCGTTCCGCGACGCGCTGACCGTTTCCGCCGCCGCCGACCGCCCGCTGGCCCACGCCGACCAGGCCGACGAGATCGCCGCGGTCGCCGGGCGCTTCGACCCCGTCCAGCTCGCCGAGATCATCGAGCAGCTCTCCCGCTACGAGCGGCTGCTCTGGCGGAACGTCAACCCCAAGACGGTCTGGGACAACGTCGCCATCGCGTGCGCCTCGGCGGCGCCGCTGACCGTGCGGGGGCCGGCATGAAGAACTTCTTCCGCTCGATCCGCTACCTCTGGCCCTACCGCATCCGCCTGGGCTTCAGCGTCCTGTGCGTGATCGGCATCAGCGTGCTCTGGGCCGGCGGGCTGGGGATGCTGGGGCCCGGCAGCAAAATCCTCATGACCGACGAGGGCCTCCACGGCTGGGCCTACGGCGAGCTGCTGGGCGACCGCTTCGGCCTGGCCGTCGGGCAGCGAACCCCGCCGCTGGGCACCGGCAAGGTCGAGGGCCGGCAGATCGTGGACTACCTCGACGTGATCACCGTCGAGCCGGAGGGCCCCGCCGAGGCCGGCGGCGTGCACGAGGGCGACTGGATCATCGGCCTGGCCGACGGCGACCCGGACCGCGCGGTGATGCGCGCGATGCACCTGGCACGCGTGCTGGCCCGCACGCCGGCGGGGACGTCGGTCGATCTCCGCGTGTACAACCCCGCCCGCCGGGCCGTCCGGGAAGTCCGCGCCACCGCCGGGGCCGAGACGTGGACCAGCGGCGTGCTGGGCGCGATCGCCGCCGTCGTGCCCGAGCCCCGCGGGCCCCTCGGCCGCTACCACCTGTTCCTCGGCGTGCTGGGGATCGTGCTGGTCATCACGCTGCTTCGCGACCTGCTGCGCTTCACCCAGGAGTACCTGGTCGCCACGGCGGTCAACCGCGGCGTGATGGACATCCGCTGCGAGAACTACACCGTCGTGCTCGGCCTGCCGGCGACGTACTTCGCCAGCGAGGGCATGAGCGACACGATGAGCCGCTTCGTCGCCGACACCTCCGAACTGCGGCGCGGGCAGATCGTGCTGTTCGGCAACACGCTGTCCGAGCCGGCCAAGGCCATCGGCTCGGTGGCCATGGCGATGGTCTTCTCCTGGAAGCTCACGCTGCTGGCCATGCTCGTCGGCCCGCCGGCGTACTGGCTCATCCGCCGCTTCGGCAAGCGGATGAAACGAGCTACCCGCAAGCTCCTGGAGAGCTGGTCGGAGATGATCGGCCTGCTCGAGGAGACCCTCACCGGCATCCGCGTGGTCAAGGCCTACACCATGGAGGCCGCCGAACGAAAGCGGTTCTTCCAGGTCAACCGCCGACTGCTCAAGCAGTTCAACCGCATCGCGCGGATCGACGCGGCCACGGCGCCGACCATCGAGGCCCTCGGCGTGACGGCCGCGTGCTGCGCCGGGGCCATCGCCGGCTACTGGGCGCTGAACCCCGACTACGACATGCGCCCCGAGGACCTCGTCGCCCTGATGGGCTGCCTGGCGGCCATGTTCGACCCGATGCGGAAGCTGGCGAAGGTCGCCACCCGCTTCCAGCGTGCCGAGGCCGCCGCCGAGCGGATCTTCGAGCTGCACGACCGCGAGGTGGAGCGGTCCGCCCCCGGCGCCGCGGCCCTCCCGCGCCACGAGCAGTCGCTGGAGTTCCGCGGCGTCTGCTTCCGCTACCCCAAGGCGGCCGAGGACGCCATCCGCGACGTGAGCCTGACGATCGCCGCCGGGCAGACGGTCGCGCTGGTCGGGCCCAACGGGTCGGGCAAGACGACGCTGCTGAGCCTCATCCCCCGCCTGCTGGAGCCCACCGCCGGGGCCGTGCTCATCGACGGCCTGGACGTCCGCGACGTCTCCATCCGCTCGCTGCGGAGGCAGATCGGGCTGGTCACGCAGGAGACGGTGCTGTTCCACGCGACGATCGCCGAGAACATCGCCTACGGCCTGCGCCGCCCGCGCCCCGAGGCGGTGTTCGAGGCGGCGAAGAAGGCGTTCGTCGACGAGTTCGTCCGCGACCTGCCCGACGGGTACGATACGATGGTCGGCGAACACGGCGCGACGCTGTCCGGCGGGCAGCGCCAGCGGATCACCATCGCCCGGGCCATCCTCCGTGACCCGAGCATCCTGATCTTCGACGAGGCCATGAGCCAGGTCGACGCCGACAGCGAGAAGCGAATCAGCCAGGCGATGGAGGAGTTCGTCCGCGGGCGGACGACGCTGATGATCGCCCACCGCTTCCAGACCGTCATGGCCGCGGACAGGACCGCCGTCCTGGACGCCGGGCAACTGGTGGACGTCGGCACGCATGCCGAACTGCTGGACCGCTGCAAGCTCTACCGCCACCTGTACGAGACGCAGTTGACCGGAACCGAAGGCGGGTAGCGCAGGAGAACACCATGCGAGACCTCACGCGACGCGATGTCCTGCGGGGTATCGGGGCGGCAGCGGCGGCGACGGCCGCGCCGGCGCTGGCCCGCCCGGCCGACGGCGACGCCGCCGAGGGCGAGCCCCGCCCCAACGTCGTCCTGATCATGTGTGACGACATGGGCTGGGGCGACCCGCGCTGCATGAACCCCCGGGGCAAGCTGGCGACGCCGCACATCGACCGCCTCGCACGCGAGGGCATCCGCTTCACCGACGCCCACAGCCCCTCGGCCGTGTGCTCGCCGACGCGCTACGCCCTGCTCACCGGCCGATACGCCTGGCGGACGCGGCTGAAGCGCGGCGTGCTGGGTATCTGGGACCCGCCGCTGATCGCCGCCGACCGCCCGACGCTGGGGGGGATGCTCCAACGGTGCGGCTACGACACGGCCTGCGTGGGCAAGTGGCACCTCGGCTGGCGGTGGTCGACGACGGACGGCAAGCCGCCGGTCGGGCAGGGGCGTTTCCGCAACCCCGACAGCGGGGCGAACGTGGATTTCACCAGGCCCGCCGCCGAGGGCCCGACGACGCGTGGGTTCGACCACTTCTACGGCAAGGACACCGCCGGGGGCCCGCCGCACGGGATCCTCCTCGACGACCGCGTCACCGAGGTGCCCACCGAGCGTGCGGACCCCAAGGCCCACGGCATGCTGCCCGGGCCCATGGTCGAAGGCTGGAGCCACCGCGACCTGCTGGGCAAGATCGGCGACCGCTGCGAAGCCTACCTGGACGCCAAGGCCGGGCACGCCAACCCCGCCGACTTCGGCCAGACGCCCGGCGCGCCGTTCTTCCTGTACGTCCCCCTGCCCTCGCCGCACAAGCCGCACCTGCCCGCCAAGGCGTTCGCGGGCACCAGCGGCGTCAGCGCCTACGGCGACCTCTGCCGCGAGGTGGACCACACGGTCGGGCGGATCCTCGCCGCCCTCGACCGCCACGGGCAGGCCGACAACACGCTGGTGATCTTCACCAGCGACAACGGCTCGGACCAGGCGGGCAGCGTCAGGGGGCACCGCTCCAACGGCCCGTGGCGCGGGGGCAAGGCGGACGTCTGGGAAGGGGGCCACCGAGTGCCCTTCGTCGCCCGATGGCCCGGGCGGATCCCCCCCGGCGCCACCTGCGGGAAGCTGCTGAACCTCGTGGACATGATGGCCACCCTCGCCGCCGCCACCGGCTGCGAACTGCCCGAGGGCGCCGCCCCGGACAGCTACAACGCCCTGGGCCTGCTGACCGGCGGCGACCGGACGGACCCGCCGCGCGAAGCGTCGGTGATGACCTCCAGCCGGGGCGACGTCGCCGTCCGGCGGGGCAAGTGGAAGCTCATCCTGCCCGTCGGCGGCAAGAAGCCGCAGCTCTACGACCTCGACGCCGATCCCCGCGAGACCAACGACCTCGCCGCCAGCCGCCCCGCCCTCGTCATCGACATCAAGGCCCTGCTGACCCGCTTCAAACGCACGGGGCGCAGCGTGCCCCGAACCTGACGCCCCGCCCGGCGCCGCCTTCCTCCGGAGACAACCATGCACGCCATCACACGACGCCGTTTCCTCCGCCGGCTCTCCTGCGCCGCCGCCGCGGCCGCCGCACCGGCATCCCTGGCCTCCGCCGCCGGAGGCAGGAAGCCGCTGAACGTCGTGTTCATCCTCATCGACGACCTCGGCTGGACGGACGTGGGCTGCTACGGCACGAAGGTCTACGAGACCCCCGCCGTAGACCGCCTGGCGACCATGGGCATGAAGTTCACCGACGGCTACGCCGCGTGCACCGTCTGCTCGCCGACGCGCGTCAGCGTGCTGACCGGCAAGTACCCCGCCCGCGTGAACCTCACCGACTGGATCACCGGGCACAAGAGGCCCCACGCCAAGCTCCGCGTGCCGGACTGGACGATGTACATGAAGCACGAGGAGATCACGCTGGCCGAGGCCCTCAAGGCCGCCGGGTACGCGACCGGCTTCATCGGCAAGTGGCACCTGGGCAACGACAGGAAGTACTGGCCCGAGAGCCAGGGCTTCGACGTCAACGTCGGAGGCTACTCCCGGGGCCAGCCGCCCAGCTACTTCTCCCCCTACCGCATCCCGACGATGGAGGACGGCCCCAAGGGCGAGTACCTCACCGACCGCCACGCCGCCGACGCCGAACGGTTCCTCCAGGACCACCGCGACAAGCCCTTCCTGCTCTACCTGTCCATGTACGCCGTCCATACCCCGCTCCAGGCCAAGGACCCGCTGATCGCCAAGTACCGCGAGAAGATCGCCGCCAACCCCGGGCTCCCCCACCGAAACCCCGTCTACGCCGCCATGGTCCACAGCATGGATGAGTGCGTCGGACGCGTTCTCGACAAGCTCCGCGAGCTCGACCTCCTGGACAACACGGCCGTGTTCTTCACCGGCGACAACGGCGGGCTGCTGGGCCCGACCTCGAACGTCCCGCTGCGGGCGGGCAAGGGCTCCAGCTACGAGGGCGGCGTCCGCGAGCCGTTCCTGGTCTACTGGCCCGGGGTGACCCGCCCGGGCAGCGTCTGCCGCGAGCCGGTCACCAGCGTGGACTTCTACCCGACCATCCTGGAGATGACCGGCGTGCCCGGCGACCGCAAGCACAACGCCGACGTCGACGGCGTCAGCCTGGCGCCGCTGCTGCGGGGGGAGAGGAAGTCTCTCGCCCGCGAGGCGATCTACTGGCATTACCCGCACTATCACCCCGGCGGGGCCACGCCCTACGGCGCCGTGCGGGCCGGGAACCTCAAGCTCATCGAGTTCTACGAGGACATGCACGTGGAGCTCTACGACCTGGGCAAGGACATCGGGGAGAGCCGCGATCTCGCCGCGGAGATGCCCGACGAGGCCGACCGGCTGCGGAAGATGCTCCACGCGTGGCGGCAACGGGTGGACGCCCAGATGCCCACGGAGAACCCGAGCTACGACCCCGACCGCGCCGGCCGGCGACGCCGGGGCCGGCGGGCCAAGGCCGACCGCAAGAACCTCCAGCACGCCCACTTCGACATCCTTCGCGGCGGCGAGGCCGAGCGCGGCGGGCCGCTGGCCTGGACGCTGACCGCCGGCGCCGAGGGCACCGCGATGACGAAGCTCGACAAGCCGCTGACCGGGCGCGTGGAGATGGGCGTCCGGCTCAAGACGCTGCGGACGCGCGACCAGGGCTGGCAGAACGGCTTCCTCGCCTTCGGAGACAGCGACAAGGACCGCGACCTCGTCTGCGCCGGGCTGTACATCGGCGGGCAGAAGCTCAGCGTCTTCGAGGGCCTCAGCCAGAGCCCCGACCGCAGCGAGGCGGCCGTCGCCATCGGCAACCAGGACACCCTCGACCTGACCGTCACCGTCGAGACGGGCAAGCGGACGGTCACCGTCGCCTGCGCCGGGAAGAAGGTCACCCACCGGCTGAGCAAGCCCCTCGAGGCCGTCCGCTACGTCGGCATCCACGTCATGCAGACGGCGACGGCGTTCGGCGAGGTTCAAGTCCGGGCCCGGTAGCGCGGCTCAGGCCTCTGCGACGACGTCTTCCTCGATCGCGACCATGCGGGCGCGGAAGGCGTCGGCGTCCTCGGCGGTCAGGAATGCCTCCACGTGTCCCCTGGCGTGGAGCATCCGCATCAGGCGGGCCAGCACGTGCAGGTGCGTGCGGTCGTCCTTGCAGCAGATCAGGAAGAACAGCCGCGTCAGCGTACCGTCCTCGGCCCCGAAGGGAATGCCCCCCGGCGCCACCCCGGCGACGATGAAGCTCTCGGCGATGTCGTACGGCACCGGGTGACGCGGGTGCGGAAAGGCCGTCTGCGGGGCCAGCGCCGTCGAGCACAGCTCCTCCCGCCCGCGGATCTCCTCCAGCAGCTTCTCCCGGGAGTAGACCAGCTCGGCCGCGTCGGCAATGTCCACCAGGTTGCGGAGCACCCCGTCGCGTGTGCGCCCGGTCAGGGGCACCGCGAGCCCGCCGTCGGGAACGAGCGGGCAGACCTCCAGCTCGGCGTGGTCGACGCCGTGATGGGCGGTGACGCCGCGTTCGATGCCCTCGAGCCGCCCGCGGTCGAGAGTGTGCAGGTGCCCCTCGACCCAGTGGTCGACCTGGCCCTTGCGGAACTGGAAGCCCCCGCCGACCTTGCGGCAGGGAATGCGCCCGCGCGAGGCGAGCTTGAGGACCTCGCGGACGTCGAGGTCGAGATACGCGGCCACCTGCTGGGCGGTCATGGCTTCGTGGGGCATGGTCGTGTCCCTCTGGCCGGGCCGGGCGCGCCGGCGACGGCGGCAAACAGCGGGGATGGTAGCCTCGCGCGGGGGGCAACTCAAGGTTTGACACGGCGCGAATGCCTCCGTAGGATGCCACCGACAGCGTGCGGCTGACGGGTTTCGCACCGAGACGCCCTTCCAGCAAGGAGCCCTTCATGTCCGACGACCTCGGGCGGTTCGACTGGGTCGCGAGCTACGCTCGCAGCGTTCTGTTCGGCACGACCACGCTCCTGGCGATCGCCCTGATCGCCACGGTGGCGATGGCCATCTTCGCCCTCTCCGGCGGGCCCGCGCCGTTGAGCGGCGTCCACTGGGTGCTGCTGGCCATCGTCGAGCTGGTCGCGCTGCTCTGGTCGGTCGCGCTGTACGGCGCGGTCCAGCTCACCAGCCGCGTTCACGCCGGCATGGCCGACACCGTCGCGAGGCTCCAGCGGGTCGAGACGGTCATGGAGGACGCCACCTCGCGGCTGAAAGACCTCAGCGAGCTGGCCCCCCTCTCCGACGAGGCCAAGAGCCTGCTCTTCCGCGAGCGGGAGCTGGAAGCCCTCCGCGAGGCGATCCACGAGGACCTGATGAAGCAGGACTACAAGACGGCCGAGGCCCTCGTGGACACGATCGAGTCCCGCCTCGGCTACGCCGCGGAGGCGGCCATGCTGAGGGAGGAGATCGAGAAGGCCCGCGTCGCGACGCTGGAGGAGAAGATCGACCAGGCGATCCGGCGGATCGACGAGCTTTGCGCCGAGCGGAAGTGGACCCGCGCCCTGCGGGAAAGCCGCCGCATCCTCGAGCTGTTCCCCGACAACCCGAAGGTCGCCGCCCTGCCCGACCGCATCCGCGACGCCCGCAACGACCACAAGCGCGAGCTGCTCCAGGCCTACGGCGAGGCGGTGCGGAAGAACGACGTGGACCGCGGCATCGAGCTGCTGCGCGAGCTGGACACCTACCTCACGCCGCAGGAGGGAGCGGCGCTTCAGGAGTCGGCCCGGGGCGTCTTCAAGGCCCGCCTGCACAACCTCGGCGTGCAGTTCGCCATCTGCGTCACCGAGCAGCGGTGGACGGACGCCATTGCCGCCGGCGAGGCGATCATCGACGAGTTCCCCAACTCCCGCTTCGCCCAGGAGGTCCGCGAGAAGATGGACCACCTCCGAGACCGCGGCGCCGAGACGCCGTAACCCCCCGCTTTGCGGGTTCGCGCCGCGACATCGGGCGTCCCCGCGGCGGCTGACCGGACGGGCTCGACGCGGCGTCGCCAGGAGGCGGTTTGCCCCGGCTCGGCCGGCGCCGGCGGGCGGGCGGGGGCTCTCGACGGACCGCCCGTCGACTTTTCCCCGAATCGCGCGAGAAAAACATCGCTGGGGCCTTGACGCACCCCCTCCGGAAACCCTATATTGAGATGCTGCATTGGGCGAACCGATGCAGGCTGACTACCGGCGAGCGCGGGCCTTCGGGCCCGGCCATTTCGGCGGCCTGCGGCCGACGGCGATGCATGCCACGGCTGCGGGCACTGCCCCCCTCCCGACCGGGTCGATTCCGGTCGGCGTCCCTCGGGACGGACGGGAGACGGGGCGGGCTGGAGCGGCGGCAAAAAAAACTTGTGGAAATGCCTTCCGCAAGGTTGACGCCCGCCGATGAGTGAGTATGATTTGCGATTCTTGTCGCAAAGGTAACTGGCGATGGGCCAGAGACCTGTCGGCGAAGCAGCCGGCGAAGATTCTTGACAAGTGAACAGTGATGCCGTCACGAGGATGTGACCCGCACGGCCCGGCTGTCACGGCCGATCCGGGCGGGACAACGATCCAGCTCGCCCCCTCTTGCGAGGGGCGGGCGACTCAAAATCCTCGTGACGCCGGTGATAAGGATTTTGAGTTTTGGCTCTTCCCGGGGCGACCCGGGAAGGACCGGTCGGGTTCCCCCTAAGAACCCGACATGTTTCCAAGATCAATGCTCGTACGAATCCCGGCCTCGTCTTTGAGCGGGGCCGGGTCGAACGAAGTTCAAGTGACGGGTTTGATCCTGGCTCAGATCGAACGCTGGCGGCGTGGCTAAAGCATGCAAGTCGAACGCGAAAGTTCCCTTCGGGGAGCGAGTAGAGTGGCGAACGGGCGAGGAATACATGGGTAACGTACCTCGAGCTCAGGGATAGCCCCGGGAAACCGGGGGTAATACCTGATACGGTCACCATTTCATAAGCTGTGGTGATCAAAGGTGGGGACCTTCGGGCCTATCGGCTCGGGAGCGGCCCATGTCCTATCAGCTTGTTGGTGAGGTAACGGCTCACCAAGGCAACGACGGGTACCGGGACTGAGAGGTTGACCCGGCGCATTGGGACTGAGACACTGCCCAGACTCCTACGGGAGGCTGCAGCAACGAATATTCCGCAATGGGCGCAAGCCTGACGGAGCGACGCCGCG
>CAYLPJ010000016.1:0-107774 GCA_964385465.1 uncultured Planctomycetaceae bacterium
GCAGCCTTCTTGTCTCTCATTGCAGCACATTTCGGTGCTCCCTTCGTGTCTGTGCTGACCCCTTGTTTCGGGTCCAGCAGCCTGTCTATCTCCTCTCGCCACGCGGCGAGGGTGTCCTCATTCAAGCGGTAGTGCACGAAGTACCCGCGCTTCTCATCGATCACGAGCCCGGCGTCGCGCATGATGCGGAGATGCTGGGACACCGCCCCCTGGGTGACGTCCAGCCGCGAGGCCAGGGCATTCACGCACAGCGCCCGACCCTTCAAGAGCTGCACGATCCGCACGCGCGTCTCGACCGACAGCACTTTCAGCAGCCTGGCGAGTTCCTTTGGCTCGTTCATTTCAGTCTCCACTAATATGCTATTGTATCGGCTGAGCCACACCCGTCAATGGTGGCCTCGCAGGTAGGCAAAAGAATCGCGGCCGACCCCACTGGGCGGGCAATGCAGCCACTGCATGGCAGCTTCCGTGCGCAACGCCGGGGCGGCTTGTGGGCTCATGCTGTCGAGAGCCAAAGCCGAGGCGGGGGCGCAGAATGCGAAAATGGTCCTTTTTGAGACTTTCGCCTGTAACCTCTTGTCGAAGCAGGGCTGACGGTAGTCTCACCCTTCCTTGAGCAGCTGCCCGGGTTCTCCGACATGTGGTCTCATAAGAGCTATTCCAGTCGGATATTGCGCGTGAGTCTGCGGTATCCGCAGAGAAGTCTCAGGGGTGGCCACTGCGAATACACGCCGGAGACACCCGACGCCCGCGACGCCCGCGCCGCCCGCGCCAGGGGTGGCCACTGCGAATACACGCCGGAGACACCGTCCACGGCATCGGTCATTCCGTTTGCGGGAAATTGCCCGGCAGGCAATGCTCGGGAAATGGGCCTCCTCGTCCGCCACCCTTGGATGCAGGATGCACATGAATGGAAGCGGCTGGGGGCGCTCATTGAGTATCTTCACGTAACGGGTCGTAGACGTAGATGTAGGGCAGCCATTCACCTCTTGGCCGATCTGCCTCTGTGACCGAGCAAGGGAGCGCGTCGAGCCCACCGATGACCGGCTTGCACCAAGTTGGTCACCGAGTGTGTAGCCAAGACGTAAGTGCTTGTTCGCTCAAAGGCTAAGCGCACCGTAAGGCCGCTTCCCAAGCTGGACGTCGTCGGTTCGAATCCGATCGCCCGCTTTGTGACGCCCGTTGACAGGAGTTGTCAGCGGGCGTCTATCTTGCGCCCCGTCAAAGCCTTGCGGCAACTCGCCGCCGCCGGCCGATTCGGCCGCCTTGCCACGCGTTGACAGCGGTTGACCCCGCCGGACTGCCGTAGGTACAAGGAGAGGTGCAAGCGCAGGTGCAAGCGCTCGGCGGCGCGATGCCGCTGGACTGGTCTCAGTGGAGGAATATACCCTCGGCCGCGAGTTGATCCAGAAGGTCCGGCGCACGTCGAGCCAGGCACGCGATTCGGCCTCGCTTATGCGGCGCCAGCTTGGCGACCTCCAGGAGCAGCGCGGCTTGCCTCTGGACTTCCTCGTCCGATGATTTGCAGAGCCGCTTCAGCCGGGCGATGTTCCCGGCCGAGATGTTCCGCTGGCCGAGGAATCCCTGGATGTCCCTGAGGGCCTGGGCCCGGTCGCGATCTTCGCGCGGCAGGCGTGCGCAGTCCTTGCAGATGTGCCGCGCGTGGCCTTTGCCCGAGAACTTCTCGTTGGCGCGAGATCGCCCGCAAACCCAGCAGCAATGGCCCAATGGTCCTACCTCGTCGCATCCGCTCCAGTTACCGGCCGCAGCACTTCTTGTACTTCTTCCCGCTCCCGCAGGGGCATGGGTCGTTGCGACCGACGCGGTCGGATTCACTTCGAATGGGCGTCGGTCCGGTGCTGGCCGGCACGTCCTGATATGTGATTTGCTGGTCTCCACCGCTGTGCAGGCAAGCATGAACCACCCGGGCCTCCAAATCCGCCCAGGCCTGAGGCGGCAGATTGCGCAACTGCTCGTGCGAAAGACCCGCTTGTTCCAGGCCGTTCGCAACCCACTCCAAGACTTCCGCATCTACCTGCAAAGCCGCGCCGGTGGTCATCACGAATTCATCGAAGGGCAGCACCCTCGATGCCAGAACGAGGCCCTCGACGGCCGTCTCGCTGAAGCCGACGTCCGCGATGAAATGCTCCGCGTCGCGGAGAATGTCCGTCACGTGGACGCCGACACCCTCAACTACGTCGCGCACCACGAAAAGCGAAAAGAACGCCTGCTGCATCGCCGTCAACACCGCTTCGGCATCCGAACCGGGCTCAGGCGGGTTTGTTGCGGCAAAGCGATCCACGACATTGCGGCCATCTTTCCGACAGTGATGGATGGCGTAGTCCATCAGCACCGGCATCTGGTCCATGTCCAGGACGATTGTATCTTTGACCAGTACGCCGAGGTCCTCCGCCGCCTGCTTCGCTGGCGGCTTGCACCGATCCATCAACGTGTTGTTCAGCTCGCGGCTGGCCGAGCGCATCCTCTGGTAGTGGTCCAGAATGCGTGCATGATCTTCCGTGATTTCTACCATTTTCGCTTCGCCTCACAGGTCTTCAGGGGGCTTCTTAATATGGCAGCGCTACGTTGAGTTCAAGCTGGCGTTGGCTTTCTTGGCGCGGCAGGCGTACGACAGGGCGTTCCGCCACTGGTAGTACGCGGTCCGCTGGAGCAACTCACGCCACGATCTGCGCCAGCAGTTGAGGAACAGGTAGTCGGTATCTCTGACGCCGCAGGCGCGGTGGATCAGCCGGCTGACGGTGTTGTTGAAGGCCTCGAGGTGTTGACATCGATGATCCGAAGGCAACCGGCCGGAACGGCCAGGCTGGCCTCTCCATGGACGATATCGAGGCGTTCCTCGCTCAGCAGATCGTGCATCGTGACCTTGCCCGGGACCTGTACGCGGATTGTGATCCGCCGATCCGCGGGGTCCAGCCAGCCGGGATCGATGGCGAACAGGCGCCAGTGACCGGGCGCCAGCTCGACGGTGTGGAAGAACACGTCGTCGCCGACGGCGCGGAACGGCAGCTTGGCCGCAGCGGCCTCGAAGGACTCTCCCAGCGCCTCGCCCGCGGCCGAACCGGTCAGCTTCGGCCCGCCGTCCCGCCAGATGCTGATGCCGTCGGTGTGCCACCACTCCTCGACGAACGGGACCTTCTTCAGGTCCGCGGCGGCGGGGACGAAGACGAACGGCCCGTACGGCGTGGCCGGGACGTGTGTGCCGAACTGCCGCTTCTTGTGGAGCAGCACGGCCTGGAGTGAATGCGGGGGCGTCGGCGTGTTGCCCCATACCACCGAGCCGTGCGGGACGACGGCCTGGTCGAGCTCGTCGTCATGGAGCCACGAATCGACCGCATGGCCGGAGCTGTTGTTCGCCAGCCACTTCTCGGGCGGCTCGTGCACGGCGAAGCCGACGCGAGACACGCCGACCATCTGCTCCGGCCGCGGCGGGAAGACGATCCCCTTGCCCAGCATGTGGAAGAACAGCCCGGCGCCCTCGCGGGCCATGGCGGTGAACTTGCCGCCCTGGAGGTTGTCCACACGCACGTAGAACCGGTCGGCGCCCAGCACCGTGCCCGCCACGAGCACGCGGAGGTACGGGTGCCCGTGCTTGGGGTACTCCCACTCCCGCATGCGCGACCAGCAGAACATGTCCGAGATCGTCGACATCTGGATGTGCCCGATCAGCCCCGCCTGCCGCAGGCCGAACCGGCCCAGCAGGTTCAGCTCCGGGGTGCGGGAGTTGGCGTTGTCGCACCCGGCCGCGATGGCCAGTCCCCGGCCGTTGGCGAACAGGCCATCGTGAACCCGCCGCATCGCCGGGGCGGCGAACCACCAGACGTTCTTCTCCTGCATGGTGATCTGCTTGCCGGCCGGTCGGCAGAGATCCGACAGCGGGCCGAGGTACTCGCTGCAATACTGCTCGATCCGTGCGAAGTGCTCGTCCTCGTGGCTCATGAAGCCGACCAGGGCCTCCGGCGACGCGGCGATGACCTTCTCCAACGTCTCCAGCCGGATGCGGGGGTTGCAGCCGTGGTCGATGTGCAGGTCCGTGGGGATCCCGGCCGCCTCGATGCGGCGGGCCCACGCCACGACGTCCTCCGGGGCCACGCCCTGCGGAGACTTCTTCAGCGGCTGAACGGGCTTGCCGCCGGCGTCGAGGATGTAGGGATCGCGGAACGTGTTGCTCAGGCTGCCGCACTGTGTCACGTGGACGAGGCAGTCGTAGCGGTACTGCGTGGTGAACCACGCCCGCGTGGCGGCCGCGCGGGGCTGCGGCCTGGCATTCATGCGGCCGCTTCGCACGAGGTACCGGCTGCCCGCCGGGGCCGTGCCCCTATACGCCGTCACCTGCTCCCGCAGCGCGGCGAGGGACGCACCGATCTTCTTCGGCACGCCGTGGCGCGCGAGCGAGGAGACCTGCCTCTTCCAGTCGCCGGAGAGGTCGACACGGTAGACCGTCTCGTCCCCGTTGGGGCTCGAACCGAAGTACGCGACGGAGCCGTCCAGGACGACGTCCGTAAAGCCGACCGGCGCGTGGGCCTGGCCCAGCACCGTGCCGTCACTGCCGTACAACCGCACGCTGCCGGTGGTTACCGCGACGATCTCCTTGCCCGGTCGGTCCGGCAGGACGTTCCCGGCCGCGACGAGCGTCATGTTGAACATGTCCTGCCGCTCGAATCCGTCGGTCGACGGACCGTGCCACCGCGGCGTGATCCACAGGGGCTGCTCCCCCGCGCCGATCGCCACCAGCGTCGACCCGCCGCCGTAGTTCGTCCCGAAGACGATTTCCTCGCGACCGTCCGCGTCGAGGTCCGCGACGGTCGCCGAGTACGGCACGAACGCGCTCTTGCGACCCCAGCGGGCAACCGTCGGCAGCGGTCGGCGCCACAGCCGCCGCAGTGTGCCATCCTTGACCTGCATCGCGTGGAGGTGGCGATCCTTGTAGGCGGTCAGCACGGCCTCCTGTCGGCCGTCCCCATCGACGTCGGCAGCGACGAGCTGGTGAATCGTCCTCTTGAAGTCGAGCCGGGCGGTCTCCTTGCCGTCCGGCGCGATCGCGTAGAGCGTTCGCGAGAATCCCCCGCACAGGATCACCGGCGAACTGCCCGGGCTCTGGCGACACACCGCCACCGCGTTCATGGCGGCATTGGTGGGCGCGAACGTCCACAGCTCCTTGCCGTCCGGGCCGAAGGCGTACAGCGTGCCGTCCGACGCGGCGACGAACGTCTCCGCCTTGCCGTCATCGTTGACGTCGTCCGCGGCGACCGCGAACGGGAACCCGCCGATGGCAGTCTTCCAGAACACGCGTCCATCGCGCGGGTTCAGACAGCGGACCTCGCCGCCGTACGTCCCGCAGACAAGTTCGCTCGCCCCGTCTCCGTCGACATCCGCCAGGGCGAGTCGCCACGCCGACCCGCCGGCAGGGATGTACGGGCTATTCGCCGTCGTGCCTTCCGCAGCCATCACAGGACCTCCCGTCAGCATCGCCGCGGCCGCCAGCAGGCAGGCGGCGGGACGACGCAGACTCAACGTCGCTCTGTTCACCACATCAGTCTCCCTGTCCCGCGTCTCCCGACCTGCCCACGGCGGTGTGCGGGTGGCCGGTGACGACCTCCCACACCGTGGCGTTCACGATCCGGGCACGCTGGGGTGTGATCTCCAGCAGCTCGCCAAGGTCCGGCTGGTGGACGTACCCGCCCATGCCGAGCTTCTTGATGTTCTCGTTCGCGTAGTTCTTCAGGTCGTTGTAGATCGACCAGTCCAGCTTGCCGGGGTCCTCGCGGAACATCACCGCGAAACACGTGGCCGCGAGGGTGTAGCGCGGCAGGCCTGCCCGCACGTGGCCGCCATCGCGCGAGAAGAAGCCGATGTTCGTGATTCCGGGAACCTTGCCCGCCCGCATCTTCTTGTCGAGAGCGAGAAAGACGTCGCCGTTGGGGATCAGCGCCAGCCGGCCGGCCTTTGCCAGTTTCGGGTACTTCGCCTTCAGCTCGGCGATCAGCCGCCAGGAGTAGTCCCGGCTGTGGGCGTGCTTGCTCTGCCACGGGACCTCGCGGTTGGGCTCGTAGGTGCCCAGCCACTCGGCGGCGTAGTCGAACTTCGCCAGCAGCGGCGTCAACTCCGCCAGCGTGGGCTTGCGTTCCTTGACCCGCTTGAGGACTTCCTCACGCGACAGCCCCTTGGCCTCCAGCGACTTCCGCGTCTCGTCCCGAACGCGGCGGCGGAAGTCCCTCGCCCCGGGGATGCCCGGCCAGGAGCCGTAGATGAAGGCCCGGCCGCGATCGGGGTGTTTCGACAGGAACAGGTCGATGATCGCCGACGCACTCGCCACGTCGCTGACGTCCCGGGGCTGGGGGAACGGCTTCTGGTTGTGGAAGACCTTCTCCCGCACGTTGTCCTTCAGCATCGGGTGGGAGCCGAAGTGGTGGATGACGACGGCGTCCCAATCCTCCTCGACGAGGCTCTTCTTCGCCCGCTTCGGCTGCGTATGGAACGTGTTGACGTGCATCCATATCTGCCAGCCGGGCCCGAGGTGCGCGCGGACGTCCATCCTGTGCCCGGCCGACTTCGCGAGCGTCGGGTGGAACCACGGCACCGAGTTGCCCAGGAAGCTGTTGCCGAAGTAGATCACCCGGAAGGTGTCGGCTTCGTCGGCCGCGAGTCCGGAGCCGGAGACAACTACCAGCAGCGTCGCGGCGGCGATCATGGGTGCATTCGAAATGGCTCGCATAGCCTTCTCCTCTGGGCCAGGTCCTCCGAACGCCACAGCCGCACACCGTCGTTCCAGACCCACGCCTCGCTGGTCCGCCCGTCCTCCGGCCGCGTCGTGCCCGTCAGGTAGTATGCCCCGTCATGGCCGATGCACACGTTCGGGTCCCGCATGAACGTGTGGAACAGCGGCCGCGTCCCGGTCGGGATCTGCGTCAGTGGCTCGTTGACGTCTACATCGCAGTACGTCATGGCTTCCTCTGATCCGCCAGCCGCCGCGGGCGGGACGTCATACCTCGTAGCCCTTGCGATACTCCCGCGTCAGGTAGCGGTTCAGCTCGGGCTTGTCGGTTACGCGGTGCCTGACGCGGTCGTACTGGACGGCCTCGCCGACGGGGACGCGATGACTGATCAGGCCCAGGAGCATGTGCTCGACCAGGCCGGCGGAGTACTCGAAGTTCGCGCTGGACGGCTTGCCCGTGCGGATCGCGCCCAGCCACTCCCCCCGGTTGCCGCCCTTCGCCCGGGGCAGGAACGGCTCGGGCCGGGGTATGCTCTTCCGCAGCGCATGGGGCACGAAACCGTGGAACGCCGACGTCCCGCCGGTGAAGATGCACCCCTTCTCGCCCACGAAGATGCTCCCGAACTCGCCGAAGCGGCGCTTGTGCTTCCGCTGGAGTTCCAGCACGGCCGGGGGCATGTTCTGGATGTGCGGCAGCGGCTTGCCGTCCTCGCCCTTCAGGTCCGGGTTCTCGTTCGGCAGGATGCCGTCGTACCAGTACTGCTTCAGCTCCGGCATGTCCGCGCGGGCGGGGACGGTCCACTCGTAGATGGTCGTCTTGTAGTAGTGGTAGTCGCCGCCGTAGAGGCGTTTGAGGCAGCGGACGCTGCACGTCGGCGCTTCGGCGATCTTCATCCCCCAGTAGGCGACGTCCATCGTGTGGGCGCCCCAATCGCCGAGGGCCCCGGTGCCGTAGCGGCGCTCGCTGCGCCAGCCCCAGCCCCACTTGCCCAGCGGGTCCGGCATCTCGCCGTGAATATACCGCTGCCGGGCGACCTCCTCGGGGACCGGCACGGACCACAGCCGCCTCGATTCGCTCAGCTCGGCCGTGTTCTCGATGCGGATGTTCGTGTCGTCCCCGCCGATCGCCCGCGAGCACCAGTGGTACACCTCGCGGATCGGGCCGACCGCCCCGGCCTGAATGTGCTCGACGGCCGCGCGGATGCCGCCGCCGGAGTGGCCCTCGTTGCCCATCTGCGTGGCGACCTTGTACTTCCGCCCGGCGTCGCGCAGGGCGATCGCCTCGTGGATCGTCCGCGACATCGGCTTCTCGATGAAGACGTGCTTGCCGGCCTTCATGCAGTCCATGCCGATGATCGCGTGGTTGTGGTCCGGCGTGCAGACGACCACCGCATCGAGACGGTCGCCGAGCCTGGCGAGCATCTCGCGGTAGTCGGCGAACTGCTTCATGTCCGCCGGCTTGACGTTCAGCGTCTTGTAGGTCTTGAACTTCTCCAGGGCGCCCTTCATCCGGCTGGGCACGCATTCGCAGACGGCGATCAGGTGCTCCTCTTCGCTGAGCCCGCGCGTATGGCCGTACGAGATGCCTCCGAGCCCGACAACGGCGACCTGGAGCTTCCCGTTGGGGTTCTTCACGGGCAGGATGGTCGGGGCCGGGGCGGCCAGCGCCGACCGGGCGGCCGAGCCGACGGCGCTCGCGGCGAGGATGCCTCCGGCCGTGCGGCGTAGGAACTGACGTCGGTTGATCTTCGCGGGTGGCATGGTTGCTCCTTGCCGGCGGCGCTACGGCGCCGGGCCGGTGCTCTTACGCTCTACGAAACGGGACGGAACGCGGATGGTGGTTTCGGCGGCTGCATCGCGGGACAGCGATCCGTCGGCCAGGCGCATCGCCAGGCGCGCGGCCTCGGCGCCCATCTGTCGGAACTCGTGGCTGACGGTCGACAGCCCCGGCAGGGCCAGCGCGGCCTCGTGATCGTCGAAGCCGATCACCGAGACGTCCTCCGGCACGCGCAGCCCGCGCTGGCGAAGCACGGCGTAGAGGCCCAGCGCCGCGCGGTCGTTCCAGCAGAAGACCGCCGTCGCGGGCAGGAGCTCGGGCAGAGCCCTATCCAGGATCTCTTGCCAGAATGCGACCTGGCCGTCCGGTCCGCTGTCGGGTTCGATGATCTCTCCGATGTCATGGACCGCGCCGGCGAGCCCATGTGGCTTGGCACAGGCAACCACGACGTTTCCTCGGTGCCCCACGGCGCGGCTCGGGCCAACCCACAGCAGTTGGCGGTGGCCCAACTCGGCGAGGTGAGCGACGGCGGCGTCGATGCCCGGCCGGCTGTCCAGGCCCACGCTCGGAAGCCCGGCCGGGCCGAACGCCTGGATGACCACGGGCGGGACCGGCGCGTCCCGCCAGGCCTTGGCGCCGGTTTCGGCGGTCTTACCGAGGGCGATCAGGGCGTCCACGCGCCGCTGGCGAAGGCTGCGCAGCCCCGTCTGGCCGGGCTCTCCCCGAGCGCGGAGCAGCAGGACGTCGTAGCCCGCCTGGAGCGCCTCGGCCTCGACGCCCTCGGCCATGACGGACCAGAACGGCGCGACGTGCCCGGCCGCGTCGCCCAGCAGCAGCCCGAGCGTCATGGATTTGCCTGAGACCAGCACGCGCGCGGCATGGTGCGGCGTGTATCCGAGCTTCCGCGCGGCCCGGCGTACACGCCGGGCGACGGCGTCGGTGATCTTCAGTTCGCCGGCCCGCCCGCCGAGGACGTAGCTGACCGTGGCCCGGGTGACCCCGGCCAGTTCCGCGACCTGTTGCTGCGTGGTTGCCATAGGCTTACTCGTGTAAACCGCCTCTCGCCGATGGTGTTCCGCCGGAAAGCCCTTGCGACACCTGGGGCAGACGAAGGGTTTACACGAGTAAGCACGCAACTGTCCTGGAAGGAGTCACCCATGGCGCGGCAAACCACGCCGGGCGGGGCGGCCCTGGTCACGCTGACGGCTCTGCTGTCGGCCGGGCGGGCCTCGGCCGACAACGCGCCGACGACCCAACCGGAGACGAAGCTGGGGGCTCTGGCCGCCAGCATGGCCCCGGGCAAGGTCCGGGAGCTGGAGACGAAGAACTGCAATCGCGATCTGTTCAAGATGTGGTATGCCTGGGAAGAGGACGACATCAATCGCTACGGTTCCCAGAAGATGTTCGACATCATCTGCTGGAACAATGACATGAAGTGGGATCCGGTCACCCGGCAGGTGCTGGTCATCAACGCCGGACACTATTCGTCCGTCAAGTTCATCGCCTACTCGGCTGATACGAACGCGTGGAAACTGATGCCGGTCCCTCCGTGGCTGGACCCGCGACGGGCGGACTCGGCGGCCTGTGGCAATCAGGGCAGGGACGGGAACCGAAGCTGGCCCCGCACGCACTTCTACGACAAGCTGGCTATCAGCCCGAAGCACCGGCTGTTCGCGGTGAACATGGACGGACTGTACCTCTACCGCGTCGACAAGGAGCAGTGGTCGGGCCGCATCCCGACCTCCAGCGGCGGCAAGGACGCCTTTCAGGTAATCGAGTACTTCCCGGAGATGGGCGCATTCGTCTACGAGTGCAACTGGGGCCGGGACCTCCGGCTGTGGGACGTCGAGAAGCGGAGGGAGCGCCGCCTCGGCTCATACCCGTTCGGCATCCACGGCGTGATGGAGTACAACCCGATACACCACGTGATGCTGTTCGGCGCCGGCGACGCGGCCGGCAAGGCGAATCCGAACCTCTACATGCTGACTGGGGACGGCAAGGCCAAGCGTCTGAAGCCTCCGCCGATCCACATCAACTGCACTCCGACCTCCAAGTTCATGTACGATCCGGCGAGCGGGGAATACATCGTCAAGGGCGTCCGCGACAAGCGAGTGTTCGCATTTCACCCGGTTCGCGATCAATGGAAGGTAATCGCCGGCTTGCGCCTGCCCGAAGGCGAGTCGCTGGCTGCGGCGATTGACACGTACGGCGTGATGATGCTGCTGGTACGCGACGCCGGCCGCCAGTTCCGCTGCTACGTCTACAAGCACAAGCCGCTGTGGCCCGGAGATTCGTGAACAGGTGTCTCCCCGACCTCTGTTGGCCCTGCCGCCGGCGACGGAGAAGCGCCGGATGGACGCCGAGTCGGCAAGAAGCGGCGACCCGTAGGAGGGAGCGCGAAATGCGTGTGCAACATTGGGTTCTCCCGGCGGCCATGGCAATGGCCGGCGCCGGACTCGCCATCGGCGGACGGGATGATTCCGCCACCGCGCCCGGCACGCAGATGGGGCCGCCGCGGCTGGACATGCTGGCCGATGCGCACGTCTGCCCGGACGGCGAGGGCGGGTACTACCTGACCGGCACGGCCGGAACGTTGGACGGCAACGGGCGGGCGGACTTCGACCACAATCGCGGGGCGCCGCTGTGGCACTCGACGGACCTCACCCGGTGGCGGTGCCTCGGCTACGCGTGGGACCGCGTCGAGCACTTCCGTCGGACAGCGGGCCGGCCGAAGCTGGGCATCTGGCTGGACTGGAGCGCCCCGGCAGACCGGATCGACGGACTGCTTGCCCAAGCCACGACGTCCCCTGAACTGTGCCGCTTCCGTGGCGCCTGGTACCTCGTCTGCGCGATGAACGGGCAGAACATCCTCCTCCAGAAGAGCACCACCGGCAAGGCGGCCGGGCCGTACGAGGACTACGCCTACCTGGCCACGCGAGGCGGGCATCCGTCGCTGTTCGTCGACGGCCAAACGGTCTATCTCGTGTTCGCCGACGCGTGGATCGCCCGGCTGAAGGACGACCTGACCGAACTGGCCGAGCCGCCCCGGCCGATGCTGCCCGCGGCCGAGGGCGAACCGGGCGCCAGCCGGCTGACGCTGGGCATGGCGGGGGTGAACGTCTTCAAGTCCGCCGGGCGGTACGGCGTGCTGGCGGCAAGATGGCGCGTCCGCGACGGCAAGCCGCACTGTGACGCCTTCGGCTGGCGGGCGGAGTCGGTCTACGGGCCATACCGCCCGACGGGTGAGGTCCTGCCGGACACGGGTCCGGTCAGCGTCTTCCAGGCAGGCGACGGCACGTGGCGGGCCGTTTCGAGCAGACCGGGCAAGGGCGGGCCTCGTATCGAGGTGATCCCATGAACCGCGTGCGGCGAGCCGTCGTGTGGGTCGGCGTGCTGGGCAGCCTCCTTCCCGCCGCGGCCTCGCGCGGCTGGGAGCCCCGGTGCCTCTCGGCCGAGGTGCGGACGCGGCTTCGCCCGCTGTTCGACACGCCGATCCGCGACACCAGCGTCTGTCGCGGCCGGGACGGGGCCTGGTATCTGACGGGCACGGTCGCGACCGGCGAGGCAGATTTCCAGAACAACGACGGCATCCGACTGTGGCGGTCTGCGGACCTGGAGACATGGACGCCGCTGGGACAGGTCTGGAGCATCGAGAAGCACGCCACCGACCCGGCCGGCGCGTGGCAGCGGCAGCGGCGCGTGAACCCCGACGACCCGACCGGCCCGCTCGTGCGCGGGATAACCTCGCCAGAGGTCCACTGCTTCGAGGGCACGTACTGGATCACCTACAGCATGAACGCTCAAGGCACCGGGCTTCTGAGAAGCAGCACGGGCAAGCCGGAAGGGCCCTATGTCGACCTCGGACGGATGACCGCCCAGGGAACGGACGCGTCGATCTTCCTCGACCGGGCCGCCGAGGACGGGCAGGCGGCGGCGTACTGGCTTGTGGGCCAGGGCTGGATCGCGCGGATGACGCCGGACCGCACCGGTCTGGCGGAGCATCCGCGACTGCTGCGGTGCGCGCCGTGGCCGGCGCTCAAGCACGGCCGGCATCTGATGTCCTCGACGCACGCCCCCCGCTACGCCGGCTTGGCCGGGGCGCACCTGTTCAGGGCCAACGGGCGGTACTGGCTCATCACGGCCGCGGTGCGGGACCGTCTCGGGGTCGGCTGCTACGACACGTTCGTCTGCGGGGCGGACCGCATCGACGGACCCTACGGCCCGCCGCGACTGATGATCCCCCACGGCGGCCAGGTCACCGTCTTTCCCGGCCCCGACGACAGGCTGTACGCCACCTTCTCGGGCCGCGACAGCCGGGCCGTGTTCCGTGATCGCCCGGCCGCGCTGCCGCTGATCTCCGACAGCGAGATCCTCTACGGCCGAACGCCGGCCAAGCCCTTCCCCCGCAAGCCGTTCGGCCTGGTCACGGAGTTCGGCCCGTGGGATCGGCTGCGGAAGGTGGCGCCGGTCCACATCCGCGACCTCCAGTTCAGCTTCGCCCCGGACGGCTGGGCCTACCTGACCGGCTCGGGCACGGACGAATCCTACGCCGGGCGGATCATGGTCTTTCGCTCGCGGGACATGAAGACATGGCAGCCGGTGGACGTGGAGTTCGACTTCCTGACCATCCCCGGCGTCACCGAGGAGGACCGCCGCCTGCGGTTCGACGGCCCCCGGGCCGCCCGGGGCCTCCAGGCGAAGTACATGGACAGCGAGATCTACCACCTCGCCGGGACGTTCCACATCTTCACGTCCCTGTACGCCATGCGGGGCACGAAGAAGGCGGACGGCAAGGCCCCGTGGAACGGCGTGATGTGGCTGCGGAGCAAGACGGGCAAGCCCGAAGGGCCGTACGAGTACGTCGACCGCGCCCGGTCGCAGTCGAGCGTCTTCGTGGATCGCGACGCCGACGGCAAGCCCGGGCAGACGTACCTGTTCTACAACGGCACGCTGGAGACGTTCGACCCGCGCGGGGCCGAACTCCAGGGCAGACGCATCCGCCTGACGACGACGGCCGGAACGAACTTCGCCAAGGGCGACGTGGCCACGGACCTCGCGAAGATCCACGGCAAGTACGTGGTGTTCGCCACGGGCTGGTGCGGCGGGACGTACGGGGAGAACTACCGCGTGGGCGGGACGTACGACTGGGTCTATTGGCAGTCGGATACGCTGGAAGGCCCGTACCGCATGCCCCGCCGTGCCTGCGCCATGCCGCATGCCGGCCACTCCTGCGTTCCCCAGCGCGGGCCGGACGGGCGATGGTACGGGCTTCTGTTCGGCAACGACTCGACCGGGCCCTGGTGGAACTACCCCGGCGTGCTGGTCTACGACGTCCGACTGGACGCCGACGACACGATCCGCATCGGGCTGAAGGACGAACTGCCGTGACCGCGAAACCCGGAGACATCGCATGAAGCGAACCTGCCACCTGGCTCTGGCGTGTGCAGTGGGTGTCTCTTTCGCTGCCGTCGCGCGGCCTCGGGCCACCCGCGGCGACGAGCCCGGAGAGCTGTTGCGGACGTCACCGGTGACCGGCGGGCTTGTAGCCCAGGTCGGGATTGCACGGGATGCCAATGGGCTGGGCCTCGTCGACCTGCGGGAGACGTTCCACGTGCGTCTGCTGGACACCGACCCGGAGACCGTCTCCGCCACGCGGGAACAACTGGCGAAGGCTGGCACGCACGGGCGACTGACAGCCGGGACGTTCGACGGCAAGACGCTTCCGTTCGCCGACGGCGTCGTCAACGTCCTGGTCGCTGTGGAGGCCGGCGAGGTCGCGGCGGCGGAAATGCAGCGCGTCCTCGCGCCGCGCGGCCTGCTGATCCGCCGCGACAAGGACGGCTGGTCGGCCACGACCAGGCCCGTCCCGCGGGCCACGGACGAGTGGACGCACCATCTGTACGACGCGTCCGGCAACGCGGTCTCGACGGATCAACGCGTGGGCCCGCCGCGATCGTTCCGCTGGCGGGCCGGGCCGCTGCACATGCGGAGCCACAACTACGGGGCAAGCTTCGCCGGTCTGGTGACCGCCGGCGGACGGATGTTCCATCTCCTCGACGAGGGCACGTACCTCTTCGACCGTGGCGGGACGACCGAACGCTGGTCCCTCGTCGCACGCGACGCCTTCAACGGAGCGCTGCTCTGGAAGCGGCCGCTGGTCGGCTACGGCCAGCCGCACTTCGAGGACGTCAGCGGCCAGCCCGTGGCCGACTATATCTGGCGGAGCCCCCTGAGCCTGAACCGCCGGCTCGTCGTACAGGTCGGCCGACTCTACGCGGCCCTGCACTATCGTCGGGGCCCGTTGAGCATCCTCGACGCCGCGACGGGCGGGGCGCTTCACGAGATCGACCTCGGTGGGATAGTCGACGAGATCGTCGCCGACGGCACGCGCGTCGTCTGCCGCGTCCGGACCGAGATTCCGTCGCCGGCCAAAGACCTGATGAAGCAGAACCGCCGGGCAACGCAACAGGCCCTCAAACGCAAGGGCATCCCCGGCAAGGAGGTTCGCGCCGAGCTTGACGGCCGAATCATGGACTCCCTTCGCGGCCAGAGGCCCGAGCGCATCGTCGCCGTGGATGCCGAGACGGGCGAAGTCCTGTGGGAGCACGCCGGCCCGCGGATCGCCGTCCAGAGCCTGGCAATGGCCGGGGGAAAGGTCGTTTTCCACAACTACGAGGGGTTGGTCGCCCTGGACGCCGCGACAGGCGAGCCGGCGTGGACGCACGCGTGCCCGGTGCGGAAGCGTCGCCGGCTGGGGCCACGGAGCCTGCTGGGCAACCTGCTGATCGCCGAGGGCAAGGTCCTCTGGACAAGCAGCGCCACCGGCGGGGGCATATGCCTGGACCTGGCCGACGGGAAGCAGCTCTGGACCGATCCGCGGGCCGGCACGACGGGCGGGTTCGGCTTCCCGACGGCCCAGCGCGTGATCCGGGGCGTCGTGTACCGCGATTCGGTCGGCGAACCAATGAAGCTCTCCGACGGCTCGCGGGCGTCGATGCCCGATGTCGGCGGGATGCTCACGCGGGGCCATCACATCCGCTGCTTCCCCGGAAAGGCGACCACGCGATACCTGATCCTGCCGCACCGCGGGGCGGAATTCATCGACCTTCACGGCGACGAACACATGGTCCACGACTGGCTCCGCGGGGGCTGCTCGCTTGGCAACATGCCTGCCAACGGACTGTTCTACGTGACGCCCGACTGCTGCGTCTGCTACGCGGGGTCGCGCATCTACGGCTTCTCGGCTCTCGCGGCGACCTCGCCGGCGGACGCCGGCAAAATCCCGGGGCCGACGAACCCCAGCCGCCTGACGCGCGGGCCGGCCTACGGCCGCGCCATGTCCAGCGGCGCCCGCGCCGACGCGGCGGCCTGGCCGATGTACCGGCACGACGCGCGGCGGACGGGTACGGCCTCGTGCCCGCTGTCGGCGGAGGTCAAGATCGCGTGGAAGCGCTCGCTCTTCGAGGGCGCCGGCAAGCTGCTCGTGCACAACGGCGCGGACGGCAAGCTGCGGGCCGAGATCGACCTGCCCGCCTGCCCGGTCTTTGACGGCCTCTCCGCCGCCGATGGACTCCTTCTCGTCAGCCTCGTCAACGGCGAGGCGCTCGCATTCCGCGCCGCCGGGCCGCCGTCCGCACCCCGCTGACGGACCTCGTTGGACGGATGCCTCAGCAGACGTGCCGCAGCAGCCTCCGGCCAGCATCTCTCCCCCGCCCTGGGGCCCGGAGACACGCGACCCCTCCTCTGGTCTGCGGCTGCCAAGCGCCGAATCCACATGCAAGCTCTGGTGCAAGGATTCAGGTCTTGCTGGCGGCAAGCTCGTCTGACCTGTCGGCCGAGTTCGCAAGAAGCGGAGCGACCATCTCAACGCTTGGCCCCCGCCCCGGGCCAAGCCGACCGGACGCGCTCGACGCAATGCCATCATCATTCCGCACGCCCAGGGCACGTCTTGGTGTCGTGCGGCGGGGCAGAATTCGTTACGCCGCGCGTGAAGCAAGTCCAGGCATTGTCGCTTCGGTGCTGGCAACTGGTACCCCCGACCGCGATGACCGCCCTGCTTGAAGCGTTTATGTACCCGCGTCAGACTTGACGATCAGGTCCCTGGAGACGCGCCAGCGCCGGCGGGGGTGTCGTCGCGGCGGATCTCCACATGCGCGCTGACCGTGCTGCGCCGGCCGTCTGCGTCGGTTACCGTCAGTGTCACTTTGTAGCGCCCGGGTCGGTCGTAATAGTGCGGCAGCGCGCCGCGGAGGTCCGTCACGGCCGTGCCATCGCCAAAATCCCACGAGAACTCGGTCGGTCGGCCGCCGGAGATCCCGCCATCGAAGAGGATATAGCGGCCGGGCGTCTGCCGCTTGGGCAGACAGGCGAAGGCTGCCTGGAGCGGGCGTCTCCGCAGGACGTCCTTCGACGGCGGGATATGCGGGACGCGGTCGTAGTCGAACGCATAGCGGCCGAAGCCGATCGGGCCGACGGGAATCCGCTCCGGTGCGCCCTCGCCGTAGAAGCCATCCGGCAGGTTAGGGTCGGCGGCGCCGGCGGAGCGCGCGGGGCTGGACGGGCCCAGCCGCGGCAGCGCACCGGCGGTCAGGCCCGGATCGCCGTGGCGGGCGTCTTGCCCGGCATCGCCCGAGCGGGCGTCGCGGGTGTTGTGGAACCAGTTGTGGTGGATGCGATTCAGCGGCGCCGCATGCGCCCCGTGCAGGTCGAGCATGATGCCCTTCCGCTGGACGAAGAGGTTGTTGCAGATGGCGTTGTCCCTGGGCATCTGCGGGGCGCGCTCGCGCTTGGACCAACTGTACGGCGAGATGCCGAGGCCCATCTCGCCGTTGCCCAGAAAGGCGTTGTGCGCGAAGACGCATCGCTCGACCGGCTCACAGACCAGGAACGTGTGCCGCGTCTCCTTGTGGGGGATCACCCGTGTGATGTCGCCCAACGCCAGTGTCAGCCCTACCGGGACGTTCCCGATCACGTAGTTGTTCACGAAGAGATGGTGGGCGCCCTGGATCTGGTGGCTCCCGAAGTCTCCAGAGAAGTCGGCATTGGCCAGCACGTTGCCGTACACCGTGGAGCTCCGGCCGGTCCGGAAGCTGACTCCGCCGGGCCCGTTGGCGAACACGTTGTGCCGCCAGACGGTACCCGAGGCCTTGACGGTCATGATCTCGTGGACGTTGTCGTCGCCCACTTCGTGATCGAAGATATTGTACTCGGCGCACAGTCGGAGGAAGACCGCCGCTTGGTGCGGGTGGCCGCCCCAGATGGAGACCGCCTCGCGGTTGATCCGCGGCCCGCGGCCACGCACGCCACGCGCCCAGAGCTTCGAGGAGTCCCTGAAGATGTTGTGGTCGGCCAGGTACAGGGCCTCGAGATCGCGTTCGACGATCTCCTCGGTGTGGGCGTAGTTGATCGCCGTGCCTTGGCGGTCATGGAAGTAGCAGTGATCCACGCGGGTGTTGGCCGCCCCGGATTGAACGAGGTACTTGCTGCCCGCCTCGTCGCCGGGCGGACGCTCGGCGACGGCCCAGCCGCACGAGAGGAACCGGCACCCGGCGATGCGGCAGAACTGGCCGCGCCCCAGCCCGTCGCCGCCCTCCAGGCAGATGACGGCCCACTTGAATCGTGAGCCCCGGCCGTTGGCGCCGACGAAGTCGAACCCGTGCAGCACCACGTATTGGGCCCGGACGGTGAAGCAAATGTCCCCGGTGAAGGTCGCCTCGTGAGGTCGCTCGGGCCCGATCACCACGGGCGCCTCGGCCGTGCCGCCCCGGTCGATCACGAAATGGCCCCAGTCCCTGTGCGTGCCCCTGCGTACGAGGATTCGGTCGCCGGGCCGAGCCCGGGCCAGAGCGGCCCGGAGCTCTGCGGGGTCGGAGACGACGCGCCCCTTCGTCGACTGGAACGCCGCATCGAGCGAGGCCCGGAGCCTGTCGTACGCGGCAAACGGCACGGGCTGCCTGGACATCCACTTGAGCGGCGTTTCCGCGGCCGCGGCGCAAGCCAACGACAGCAGCAGGAACAGCAGCGACGACTTCGGGCAGACGATCATCACGCACCCAGCATGACTGCCTTCAGTGACGAGGTCAACGGCGGGCGCAGCTTCTGTCCCGCGGGCAACACTTCACCCGCCTGCAATTCAGGGCAGCGGAACGAACTTGAGGACTCCGAGAATTCCGACTTGCGCTGGCGCCTCTTGCGCGGTATCCGCAAGGTATGGACCCGCACAACGACAAGGAAGTCAAGGGCCTGCTGGCCGCGGAGATCATGGCGGGCCCGGATCTTCCAGCGGCGCGCGAAGAAGGCCGTCCAGTCGCCCCGGTGCCGACGAGCTGCGAAGCCCCGGCCTGGAGCAGCCACTTCGTTGCGTTGGAGAAACGGCAAGTGCCAAGGCTCCCCGTTGCGGCACCGATGTGTTCCGGGCTGCCTCCGAGAGTGTGACGGTCACGCACGACCGCAGGCGGTCCTGGCCGGTGATGGACCGGCCGGTCCCCGGGGCGAGGGCCGGCTGCGGCGGGAGGCTCGCCTTCCGAACCCCTCCAGCGGCAAGGCGACGGGCAGCGGGATCCGGACGATCTACCCCCAGGAGCTCCCGTTTCTGCCTGGCCAAGAGCCGCACGCTCTCCGAGCAGATCGAGCTGACCCAGTTCGACACGTCCCTTTCGGTCTCCCCCGCCTTGGGCTGACCGGCGGGGAATGCAGCGGGACTTGCCTGCTGATGGAGACCGACACCCCGATGCCGCCCTGCTGTTGCAGACTGTGTTTGTCCATGGTGCCCGCATGCGAAGGGAGTCCGCCGTGAGACGTCCGGCCATGAGAAGTCTTATCGCGTCTCTGCTGTTGCTTGGCATACACGGGACAGCGACGTCCGCGCCGGGGCAGCCTGCCGCCCCGCCCGCTCAGCCGGAATCCGGCCGCACGTCGGGGCCGGTGCGCGGACCGGCGGCGGCATGGGTCCGGCCGGGCCCCGAGCCGGGCCAGGCCGTCGGCAGAAACCTCCGCAGCGGTTCGACGTTTGCCGGGGACGTCATCGCCGTGCTCCAGTCGCTCGCGGACGAGCTGGCCCCCGCCAACGGGGGGCCGGGGGGGTCCATCGTCATCCGGAACGGCCTGTACGTCACGGACCGGCTCAAGCCTCTGGAATTGCGGAACGGGGTGCATATTCTGGCCGCCACACGCCGCGGCGCACGGCTCAAGCTTGCCGCCGGCGTGGCGGAGGAGCACCCGGGCCCGTTCTTCAGCGGCCGGGACATCGAAGACGTCGTTATCGACGGGATCGTTTTCGACGGCAACCGCGACGCCCAGAACGTCACGATCCCCCTGACGCGGGACGCCAGGGCCGGCGACACCGCCCTGCACGTATCGGAGGAACACGCCGCCCGCCTGGGGGCCCAGCGGAGGCGAATCGGCATCGGCCGGAAGCACGGCGGCTTCCAGGTCCGCAGCCGGAACCACCAGCAGCGAGCAGCCGCCGAATCCGTCGATGCGACCGATGGTGTCGTCCACCTCAAGGCCCCGTTGAAGCATGACTACCCGTTGGCCGACGGCGGGGAGATTGTCTTCTACCCGGCCGTAACGGGCGTGGGGCTGTCCGGGGCGAACTTCGCCATACGCAACTGCACGTGCGTCAACACGCAGGAAGGCGTGGCCCTGTTCGCCACGGGACGCGAGAAGAGCCACGGGACGAAAGTGCTGGAGTACAACGCGGTGACAGGCCACCGCGGCGATGCCTGCATCCGCCTCCAGCGAGGCACCTACGGCGGCGTGGCAAGGGGCAACTACGTGGAGGATTTCCAGGCGTGGTACCAGCGTTTCTGGGCCGAAGGCGTGGCCGCGGAGGGCAACTGGCACTCCATCGTCGAGGGCAACATCATCCGCGGGCCCGGTGACCGGCTGATCCGCGCAAACGACACGCACCACTGCGTGATCGCCAACAACATTCTCTGGACGCCGCTGCTGGAGGTGCAGTCCTGCAACGCCCTGGCGGGCTTCCAGCCGCTGCGGGGCGACGAGTCGATCGCATTGGGCGGCAAGACACGCGGGCCCGTCGTCGTCGCGGGCGGCAAGGCGGACCGCCCCGGCGTCATCGTGGGCAACCTGGGAGAAGCCGGCGGCGACTGGAGCCGCTGCAACCGCCTGTACGTCTGGGCCATGCTCCAGCGAAGCGAGGTGCCGCTGCGACTGACGCTGGTAGACGCGGCCGGGCACACGGCCACGTTCGGCACGATCACGTGGGTCGGCGGCGAATGGCAGTGGGCATGCTTCGACCTGACCGCCCCGCTGGACGGCTCCGAGGACCCGCCGCCTCTGAACCTGCTGGCGGGCCCGGACGCATCCGCATCCCCGGCGGCGCCGACCGTACCCGGCGTCTCGCCGGTCACGGAGCCGGCAGTGTCGGACCCGGACGAGGCGGAGCTGGATTTCTCGAAGATCGTCCGCATCGCCATCGCCTGTGACACGCCGCACGACGGCTTCACCTTCCGGCTGGGCAAGATCGAACTGGGCCAGCGAACCGGCTGGGGCGTGACCGTCTGGGGCGCCGACGGGACCACCGTCGCCAACAACACCTTCTACGGCGTCGGCAGCAGGCGGGGCACGATCTACTACGGCAGCGGCGGATGGAGCACCTCGCGGCACCTGACCATCAGCGGCAACACGCTGTCGTTCTGCTACGATGGCATCGGCTGGGACCGGAGCAAGGCGACGCGTATCACTGTCAGCGGCAACACGCTCTATGCGACGATGGGCGGCATCCGCGGGGACATCAGCGCTGTCGGCAACGTCATCAGCTACGACGGCGGCAACGCCGCGACCGACTACAGCCTCCACGCGACCATCGCCTCGGGCAACCGGCTCTACAAGACGCTGGGGATCTCGGTCACCGGCCCGGGGGTGGCGAACGTCCGCGGCAATACGCTGGAGGACTTCGCCGGCCCCGGGATTGTCTCCCGGGAGAACGACGGCGCGCTGATCGCCGACAACGTCCTGCGGACACGCCTCTCACGCGACGGCCCGGCCATCCTGCTGGAAGAGACCGCCTCCGCCAACCGCGTCAGTGACAACTGGATCGATGGCGCTGACGGGGCCCTGGACATTCGCGGCAGCCGGTCGGTCATCAAAGGCAACTTCGTGCGGGGCACGGCCGGGAACGCGATCCGCGCCGCCGGCACGGACAACATCGTGCGCGACAACGACGTCCTGCCTGCCGCCGCAACGCAACCGGCCGACACGAACAGCGACGAGTAGACCGGGCGGATTCTCTCCGCACTCGACGCAACCGGGCGGCGCGGTCTGCGAACCCATCGGCACACGCTGGCAATACAGCGCCGGGACGACACCGAGACCGTCGGCCTGGTCGACAATCCATCCGATCCGTACCGACTGGCGGACCGGGCCGCCGATCTACCCGAGGTGGTCGCCGGCCTCCGGAACGAACTGTCGGCCCGGCTCGAGCGCACCGCCGATCCCTGCCATACGGGCTGTCCGCCTGCCGGGCGGCAGCACGCCCACAGATGACCGCCCGCCGCCCGGCCACGGGTCGGCATCGCGCGCCCGAGGGGGGTTACCGGCAAGCTGTCCGGTGCACTTCGGCCTCTTCCGGGGGCGGGTCCATCCGAACGATCTGCGAATCCGTCAACTCGGTGCAACCCCATGGATCTGTCGGCGGTTTGCGAGCGAACACCCCACGGCCCGCGCCGAGGAATTCCGTCTTCATTGCCGTGGCTCCTCCTCCGCGATGACCGCGTCACAGGCGGACAGACGCAAACTGCCCTCGCGTCCCTGTCAATGAAGCTCGATGTTCACGGCACCCTCGCCGTGGCCCACCTTCAACTCAAGGCGCCCGTTCTGCCAGTTCTTCTCCACCAGGGCAGACTCCGGTGAGACGCTCACGCGAGGCCGCTTGTCCGCACGGACGGTAAGCTGCGTCTTCCGTTCCTGCATGTTGCCGCAGTGCAGGCGGACCTTTGCGCCCTTGTCCTCGATGATCAGGTACTGGTAGATTTCCAGGGGGCCCTCCACCCGCCGGGCAAAGGCCTTGCCCAGGTCCACGTGGAAATCCTGCCGCTCGACATCGCGCGGCCTGCGGATGTCCATGCTCTTGTTTTCCTGTTCCTGGTTGTGCATCACGAAAAAGCAGTGCCCGGCCTTCGTCACGAAGCCGCTCCCGCCGAACTGTTGCGGGGCCGGGTAGCGGCCCTGCATGTGCTTCCGCACGGCCCCCGAGTCCTGGAACTGCGCGGTGCTCAGAAGCGGGGAGATGGGACGGCGGTTCTTCGGGACGTGCTCGGAGATCACGGGCAAGAAGTAGTAGCGCCCCGTATTCGGGATCAGTTCCGCCTGGTGGCGCATGCCGTACACCCCGTCGAGGATGGGGAAGAAATCGCCGCTTCCCCACGTGATTCCCGCCCCGCCGGCGTATTGGCCCCCGACGTTGTGCTGATCGCTCTCACGCGCCAGCACCCCGCAGCGAACCTGCTGCATTACCTCTTGCCGATCGGGGATGATCCGCTGATTGATGATCTCGCGGTAGAGCGGGATCATCAGGTGGTACCAAGTCCAACTGAACCCGTTCTCCACCGGCCGGTCCTTGTCGCTGTTCAGACCGCGGTTACCCCAGATGTCCAGTTCATAGGCCAGCACCGAGCCGCCCGCGGCGACGCACGCCAGCGTCATCTGCCCGTAATAGGCGGATTTGCAGTCCGCACGCTGCTTCCATGGATGGTAATACCAGCTCTCGGCCTGCATGCCCCACTGGGGGACCTGACCGGACAACCACATGCCCATGAGGGTCGTTTCCGAAAGCAGGGGCGCGAAGCCGAAGTTGTATTTCACCTGCGGAAGAAACCACTGCCCGTACTTCCGCACCGGCTCGTGCCACTCGGGGTTGACGGCCATCTTGACCCAGACGAGTTGGCGCCACTGGCCGTCCTGATGGAAGACCGTCTTGCCATACTGCCGGGCCAGGCGGAGCGACCTCATGAGGATGTCACGGGGGCAGTACCCGTGGGCTCCGGACTCGCTGTACGCAACGCCCTTGATGCAGTCGTATTCGCGGAAGAGCTTCTCCAGGCCGGCCCCCGGGCCGAAGCGGAACAGCACCACAGGGATGTTGCTCTCCCGGCACTTCTCGATGCCCCGCATGGTTCGCTCGTAGCTGCGAAACCCGCGCATCTTCAGCCATACGTACGGCTTGAGGTCATCCGGAATGTGTTGCCACTTCTCCGGCCCGCCCTCGATCATGATCAGTGGCCTATCGGGACCCACCGCGTAGTTCATCGCCTTGGCGGGCCGGTCCGGCAGGAGAGTGAACTGTCCGGCCCGCGACCACGGGCCGGCGCCCTTGGCGTTCTTCGCCCGGACGCGCCACGACCATTCGCCCGGCGTCAACTCGTGCCCGGGATGGTGCGAGAACGTCTGCCCCGCCTTCCACGCGCCCACTTGCTTCGTCTCGGTGATCGGGTTCTTGAAGGTCCCGTCTCGAGAGAATTGCACCTCGTATTCGCTGGCGCCGTACTCGCCCCGCGCCCGCCAGCGCACGTCCAGGCCGGCCTGGGAGGGCTGAATATCGACCGCAAGCGGCAGGAGCTCGGCGGCGGCGTCCGGGGCGGCCCCGGCCTCGGTCCCCGCCGTCGGCCAGGCCTCGACGCGGATGTTGTCGATCAACACCGCCGCCGGTCCGATCACCCGGAAGATCAGGCGCAGGTCGTCCTCGTACGGCACGTGCCAGACGCGCGTGCTCGTGCGACCGCTCTCCTTCGACAAGCCCCTGCGATTGTCCTGGCGGACAAAGTTGTGGTGCAGGTAGGGAATGATGTTGCGGACGCCCACGAGGCGCGACTCCCCGTGCGGCCTCAGCCCGGGCGCCATCGGGTCGGTCACCCGGAAGTCAAAACTCAACTGGACCAGCATATTGGGGTCGACGTGCAGATGGGGGTCCAACACGGCGACCTTCCCGGCGGCGACCTTCAGCGAGTGCTTGCCATCGATCACCTCGCCCGGCGTCTCCGTCCGCGTTGTCTCGGCGCTGCCTTTCCACTTGCCGGCCCGCCGCGGAAAGCCATCCTCGAAGTCTTCCTGGAAGATCACTGTCTTCTGCGGCTCTTGCGCCTCCTGCGCCACTGCCGGAACGGCTCCAGGAACGCAGAGAGCAAGCACGATCGCGATTCGTTCAGACATCTGTCACCGTCCCTTCTTTCGGAGCAATCACCTGCCCGCGTTCAACACGGCGAGTTGCTGCCAGTGTCGATGCAAACCCCGGCAGACGGTTCCGGGCCGAGTCGCCCCGGCTGCCCGGGCGCCGGCGGAGCCGGCTTCGTGAGCGCGACGCGGCACGAACGCAGAAGACTATCAAAACCTCTCATATATAGCATGGTTACTCTCATATAGGGACATGCCGCGGCGGCGCGGCAGCGCACCGGAGACCCGCGCGAGGCAGTGGAAGGAGACGACTTCATGTGGAACGGCGCCGAGCAACCGCTGTGGCGTACGACGGTGCTGACGATCCTGGCGGCCCTTGCAGCGCCGGCGACGTCCAGGGGCGCATGCGAGCTGACCGTCATCAATGTCAGCGGGCATGAGCTTCCGGGCTGTCCGGTGATCCTGAACGCCGGACGACTGCCCCAAGCGATTCGCCACGGCGCCGTGAAGGTCGCCGGCGCCGACGGTCGGCCCCTGGCCAGCCAGACGGATGACCTCGACGGAGACGGCGTGGCCGACGAGATCGCCTTCCTCATCGACCTGCCCGCCCGCGGGGCACGGAACGTTGCGCTCACGCCGGGCGGTGACCGGCGGATGCCGCCGGCCGGGGAGGCCCTGGCCATGGCCAAGTGGAACCGGGCCAACCTGGAGAGTCCCCTGCTCCTCTGCGAGGTCCCGCCGGTGCAGGGCAGCGTGGACCCGCCGGAGATTCCCGACGTCCCGAACCCGTTCGTCCCGGCCGAGACGGTCACTGTCCGTGACAAGCGCGGCGGCGAGGCACTGATGCGTTTCGCCCTTGCCTCGGACGTTCGCTATCTGCTGGAGAACGCGACGCAGCGGGCGGTGTCGGGCCCCGTCAGGAGCATCGTCCGCAAGAGCCGGTGGGTGCGCGTCGACGGCGAAGAAAGGCAACGGCTCCGGATCGACGAGAGTCTCATCCTCTACGAAAGCGACAGGCGGCTCGACGTGCGGCTGGACGTGACCAACCTCGCCGACCAGCCGCAGAAAGTCCCGCCGAAGATCGTGCTCCTCGACGGCGAGCTCGGCCGGCCGCTCGTGCACGACCTCGGCCAGGTCCGCATCCTGCGCGACGTGGTGCTCGGCCAGGCGCGGGTGAGGATACCGGCCACGTCCCGGCGCAGCCGCCGCAACTGCCAGCTCTGGATGAACCCAGCCACGCGCACGGGGATGGCGTACATCCCGCATCGGCCGGAACCACACGGCTGGCAGAACGAGGCCGTCGGGCGGGACTACATCCGTTTCGCGTCCGGGCCGGGCAAGCGTGTGCGGCTATCCAAGATCAAGGGCGACCCTCTTCCGCCGGGCCGGACGCGAACGGTGGGATTCACGTTCGCCTTCTACCGGGGTGAACCGGAGGCGATGACCGCGGCGTACCTGGCGGATACCACGTCGGTGGCTGGCGCGGTGACGGTTCTCGATGGCGGAGGGCAGCCGCTGAAGGTCGCGGCAGAGCCGCAGCACATCGCCGACGCCGCCGCATGCCCCGCCCGCTGGGTGCCCGAGCCCGGCACGAAAGCGGCATTCGACGAGGAAGGCATGGTGATCGAGGCGGACGCCCGGGGCGCGGTCTCGACGGCGTTCACGAGGGATTTCGCCTCTCCGGCCGAGCTGCGAGGCGTCCTGGACCTTCGAGGGTCGGACGCCACCGTCGAGTTCGCCGTCGAGCACCTGGCCAGCGGAAAGCGATACAAGGTGGGCAAGCCAGGGGACGGCAGCTTCCGGTTCTCCCTCTCCAAAGCGCTGCCCCTGGAGGGCGTGCAGCAGTGCTTGCTTCACCTGACGGTCTCGCCGCCGGACGAGCGCAAGCGAAGCGGCGGTCCGCTGGCCGTGCGAATCGAGAAGCTGGCCCTGGGCCGGCCGCTGCCGGGTGCGCCCGAGCTGGCCTGGCCCCGTGACGGCCAGCCGCTCTCGGACCTTGGCGTGAGCTTCACGATCCTCAGTGATGCGGCGGAGCGGGGTTATCGCATCCAGGTTGCGCCGGACAAGGCGTTCGAGAAGCTCCTCCTGGACGAGCACGCGCCCAAGGACGCGATCAGCAAGGAAGGCGGCGTCACCAAGCACATCCCCTCCAGGCCGCTGGGCAAGGGCACCTACTGGTGGAGGGCGCGGGCCGTCGCCGTGGGCGGCGAACCGGGCCCCTGGGCGGCCGCAAGGTCGTTCACCGTCGACAGCACCGAGTATCCCTGCAAGCCCCCGGTTCGCCCTGTCTCGCCCCGCCGCCCGGCGCTGCTGGTCACCGGGCTGAGCAAGGAGCCCTGTCGGCGGGCCTTCGCCGAGAAGCTCAAGGAATGCCCCAAGCCCGTTGCGGAGATGCTCGTCGAGCAGCGGGGCTTCCTGGATGACGGCGACTACGCCCTGCCGGTGCTGCTCCACTACGACAACGAAGTGGACCTGCCGCAACTGGAGTACGCCTATCGGAACTTTCCCAAGGTCATCGGGATGTGCTTCCGCGAGAAGGGCCTTGACGAGGAGTACCTGCCCGCCGTGCTGAAGCTCTCGGCGAAGTACGGGCGCTACGCGACGACCCTTCAGACCGAGAAGGACATCCTGTTGCGGAGTGTCCTGAGCAAGAAGTTCTACCCGCTCATGAAGGAATACGGGCGATACTTCATCCCGCAGAACAAGATGAACAACCGCCGCGACCAGATGGCCAGGGTCCTCACCGAACTCGGAGCCTACCTCGCCGGACGGGTCGGCGGCTGGGGTATCGAGACGGAGTGGGGCTATGCGTGGAAGCCGATGTCCTGGGAGCGGGCGCTGAAGCCCGAGATGATCACCAAGCCGGTGAACTGGATGCCCACGTTGGTGTTGGGCCTCTCGACCGGGGCGTCGATCTACCGCGTGGAGGGGCTGTGCAACAGCAAGTACTGCTACGGGTTCCCGCGGAAGGAACCCTACGAGTTCGGACCTCTCTGGACCCGGGCCATCGGGCCGTTCTTCGAGGACGTCACGCGGTACGACATGATCCCCACGCGCGGGCAGGTGCTGGAGAGGGTCCGGATCGCCGTAACGGCAAAACCCGAGTACGGCCTCCATCGGCCCTCCTGCCCGGACACGCGCTTCCCGAACCGTGTCCTCGCCGCCCTGCACGGGGTTCCCATCGAGGGCGTGCCCCTTCAGCATGTCTTCGAGGCCAACTGGATTCCGGACTCGTCGAGGTTCTATGTCGTGCCCGTCCTCCCGCCGTATCTACCGGCCGAGCAGCGGAAGCAGTGCCGGGAAGTGATCGATCCGGAGAGCTTCGACACTCCGGCCGCGGCCGTCGAGCATGCCAACCGGCTGGCTCCGCCGTCCCGCAGCGAGGCCTACGCCGTGCTCGTCGGCGACACCGGCGTGGCGATCAACAGCATCGACGAGCGGCGCGACCCGCGGTCCGGCCCGCAGGGAATGCACCTGGACCTGACGAAGGGCCCGGTCGCGTCCGTCCAAGGCAAGCTGGGGTTCCAGGCGTACGTGCTCATGAAGCAGATGGACGACTCGCTGTTCCTCCACGCCAACAACTTCAGGGAGCAGTACACGGAGCTCGTGCTGCGCAGCCGCGACGGCTCGGCCCTCCACGCCGACGTGAGCCCGGCCGACGCTCTCGCGCGAAGCGAATGGAAGAAGGACACCGGGGAGTTGTCCCTGACACTGAACCACTTCCACGGTGTCGCACGGGTGACCGTCACGAAGGAGAATGAACAATGATCAGGCTTTCCTGGCGCTACGTGACCGGGCTCGTCCTGCTTGCCGCCGCGGCGGGCGCGGCGCTTCAGGCTGATGACGCGACCCCCCCGGCAAAGCCGCCCGCCGGACCCGTCAAGACACGGCTGGTCATCGCGGGCTACCCCGACACGGCCGAGTGGCTCATGGCGGACGTGTTCCGCCGCCTGGCGGCCGCGTACGCGCGAACCGACCCGAACACCGAAGTGGTCATCGACCGCGGGCTCTCCTACGCCCGGGGGAGGAAGCGGGTGCTCTCGGGCTCCGTCGGGGGGATCATGATCACCGAGCCCACCAACGAGGTCCGGGCCGCCAAGGGCCAGGACGGCAAGAAGCGGGGCTTCCGCAAGCTGGAGATGGACAAGTTCATCCCGGTGGCCAAGAGGGTGATCCGCAGCAGACGCAGGATCCTGGCCGAGGTCCGGTTGGGCATCGCGACAGCACGGCTCTCACCCGAGCTCCAGGGCTTTCTGGACTTCCTGTCAACCGAAGCGGCGAGAAAGGCCCTCCGCGCCGTCCCCTACGTCGAACCGGTCGAACGCCTCGCCGAACCTCGGGCAGTCCGGGAGATCACGATCCACGGCAAGAAGGTGACGCTTACCCAACCGATATGGACCTACTGATCGACCGCGCACCCGGTGGCTGTGCCGATGTCGAAACTGCCGGGGCAACTGCGTTCGCTCACCCTCGAAGTGTCGCAGGCGATCGGCCTGGCGTCGGTCCGGGCAAGAACGCTCGGCACAATGCGCGCGGTCGGATAATGAACGGAATGGCCCCACAGCGGAGGGATGCACAGATGAACTCTCGCAACGCGGCATATCGCCCGGCACCGATGGCTCTGGCTGTTGCCACGTTCTTTCTATCCGCGGCGGCCCCCCCGGGGGCGGCTGTCGAGATACGCGTGGTCAACAACTGCCCCGACATGGCGTTGACACGGCATCCGGTCGTTGTGTCGGTGGCGTCGTTGCCCGGCAAGCTACGGAGCGGGCAGATCACCGTGACCGGCGGCGACGGGGAACGAACATTGTCGCAGGTCGATGACTTCGACGGCGACGGCGGGATGGACGAGCTCGTGTTCCTCGTCGACCTGCCACCGGGCGGCTCGCGGGCGTTCTCGCTCTCGCCCGGCCCGAGCTCCCGGACAACGGACCTGACCGTGAAAGGCCCGCGTGAGTTCGCCAACAGGCGGATCACCTGTCGCCTGGCCGAGGACGCCAAGGGACGCATCGCCGTCGGCGACAATGCATCCGGGAAGCTCCTGGTCGAGCGACTGGGGTTCGCCCGGGGGGGAAAGCCCGCGCCTCCTCACGTCCTTGCGTCCGGGCCGGTCCGGACGGTCGTCGAGCAGGTCTACAAGGCGACCGACGGGTTCCGGATCGCCGAGCGGTACATGCTCTATACCGGGGCATACGGCCTGGAGCTGCAACTGCTCGTGACCAATCTGCACGAGAGCGCCCGGCCCCTGCCCGACCTCCTGGGCGACGAGAAGCTGGTCGTCGGCAACCAGGGCGAGTTGCTCACCCGTCGGTGGGATCGCGTCGAGATTCTCTCGGTTAACTGGTATCGCAGTTCCCGGCACAACGTGTTCTGGATCAACCCAACGACCGGCTGCTCCATGGGCATTACCGGCCACGAGCACTGGGAGGCCTACGGGCCGACGCTGTGGATCAACCCCGTGCACAAGACGCCGGAAGGCCGGGCGATACACGCCAAGCCCATGCACCCGTGGTTGCTGCCCGGTGAAGACCTCACGGAGGTTCGCGCCCGAGCGGCCCGGACGCGGATGCCTGACGGGAGGATCCGGTTCGGAAAAGTGGGCCGCGTCACGCCGGACCCGCGGCCCCCGTTCCGACACACATGGAAGACCGGGGAGTACCAGACGCTGGGCGCCGGGCGCTCGCGAACGTTCCACCTGAGCCTTCGCTTCTACAAGAGCAACGACCCGATGAAGACGGTTGAGGCCTTCGAGGCCGACGACCTCGTGGCCGCCGGCGCGGTGAATGTCTTCGCCGAGGACGGGGCGGTCCTGACCGCCGCGCGGGCGCCGCTGTACCTGACGGAGCGATTCGCCTCCGCCGACCGCTGGCTGCCGGACAAAGGTGCAAGGCTGAAGGTGACCGACGGGCGGGCGCGGATCTTCGCCGACACCGCCGGAGTGGGCATCCGCACACCCTTCCACCGCGATTTCCTGGACGTCACCGAGGTGTCGATGCGCGTAACGGACCTGTCGGCCGGAACGGGCTTGCAGGTCACACTCGAGGACTGTCAGACGCGGCGCAAGTACGTACAGGGTCCCGTGACGGCGCCCGGAGAGCACGCCTTCGGCATCCACGCTGCCGGGGGCAAAGGCAAGAAGGCCGACAACGGCGACGAGAGCGGCATCCCGTTCACCGACTTCCGGAGTTGCGTCCTGCACCTGGACCTGGTGCGCACGGCGGCTGCTTCCTCGGCCGAGCGCCCGCTTGCGGCAGCCGTCGAACACGTCTCTGTGGCCTGGCCCAGACCGCCCGCACCGGAAATGCTGGGCCCGGCGGCGGACAGCACGATCAGACCGGTGGCATTGACGGTCTCGCTACGGTCGACGACCCCCTCCCGGACCGACAAGGCATACGAATACCAGATCGCCGCAGATCCGCAGTTCGGCACGGTCCTCAGCACGGCGGTCCATCCCTGCCGGATGCGGGTGGCGGGGAGCTACCACCTGGAACGGACGTTCCTGCCGGCGGAACTGCTCGGGCCCGGCACCTACTATGCCCGCTGCCGGTCCATCGCGCCGCTGGACATCCCCGGCGATTGGACTGCCCGGCGGATGTTCCGCGTCGAGAAAGGCGACCTCGCCCCCAAGCCGCCGGTTCTGGAGATCGCCAACACCAAGCCCTTCTTCTTCACCAACGCCAGGCGCGGCGAGGAATTCCGCACGTTCTGGATGTCCCTTCCACAGAAGCTGCGCCCGCACTACGGCTGCCAGGTTTCCTACAAGTACGCGTCCGATCCCGAGCGGATGGCGAAGTTCCTGGAAGGGGGCTACCCGATCGTCGTGGTGTTCAAGGGCAGTCGCCCGGCCGACACGACGCTGCTGGAGAGGCTGTATCGCACCAGCCCCAACGTCGTCGGCTTTGCGTTCGGGGAGGCGGGCCTGCCCATACGATCCCTTGAACGTGCCCTGAAACTGTCGGGCAGCTTCGGGCGCTATGCCGGCAACTTCGGGGATCTCGTCCAGATCCGCGTCGGCATGGACGAGGGTTTGTACGCGGCCTTGGGGGAATACGGCGAGTACTTCTGGCCGATGCCCAAGTCCATGCGGCCGAAGATCGTCGGCCAGCGGTACAGCCCGTCCCTGGGCCTGTGGCTTTCTGGGCGTGTTGCCCGGTGGGGTATCGAGACCGAATGGTGGGCGCCCTATCACATCGGTATCAAGGACAGGGACATGCGGGCGGTCGACTGGATGCCGCCCTTCCTGGCCGGACTCATCGGCGGGGCACAGGTCTGGCGCATCGAATCGTTTTGCCCCGGCAAGATCTGCAAGATGTGGGACCCCGACAAAGGCGAGCCCGGCCCCGTGTGGACCCGGGCGCTGCGGCCGTTCTTCATCGACCTGTTCGAGCACGAGCTGATCCCCACCCGCCAGCAGGTGCTCGCGAAGACTCCGGTGGCCTTCCTCGGCAAGCGGGAATACCTCGACGAAACCTATCCCGGCCCGCCGCACTGGCCGACCGAGGCGCTCCAGGCGATACACGGCCGCCCTACCGGCAGCCGCCAATGGCTGCCCGAAACCTCCCGCTACTTCCTCGTGCCCATGCTGCCTGTGCGGGCTACAGAGAAGGAGAAGGAGGCGTTCAAGGCGGTCGTCGACTTCGAGAAGTTCGGCCGCCGGGAGGATATTGCTGCTTACTTCAATACCTATCATCCGCCGGTCGAGAGCGAGGCGTTCGTCACGCTGGTCGGAGACACCGGCCTTGTCCACAATACCTTCGAGGAAGAGCCCGGCCGGGAGAACGTCAAGCCCCAGAGCTACGTCCTGCGTTTCACCAAGGGACCGGTGGAACAGATCACCGGCCGAGTCGGCTACCATGAGTACATCATCGCCAGGCAGCGCCAGGGCGGCCTGTTCCTCCACACGAACAACTACGCAGAGAGGCAGACAACGCTGACGCTGCACGCCGCCAAGAAGGTCCGCATTCGCGTGGAGCCGGGCACCGCCATGCTCCGCAGACAGACGGATGCGGGCCGGATCACGCTGACCGTCGGCCACCGGCACGAAGAGGGCGTCACGCGAATCTTCGTGGAACCACGCTGACCTCGGCTGGCTGCCGGGATCGCGGAAGACGGGATTCGGCCGCCGGGATCATGGCGGCCCCGGATCCCCCAGCGACGCGCGAAGAAGGCCGTCCAGTCGCCCCGGTGCCGACGAGCTGCGAAGCCCCGGCCTGGAGCAGCCACTTCGTTGCGTTGGAGAAACGGCAAGTGCCAAGGCTCCCCGTTGCGGCACCGATGTGTTCCGGGCTGCCTCCGAGAGTGTGACGGTCACGCACGACCGCAGGCGGTCCTGGCCGGTGATGGACCGGCCGGTCCCCGGAGCGAGGGCTGGCTGCGGCGGGAGGCGCGCCTTCCGAGCCCCTCCAGCGGCAAGGCGACGGGCAGCGGGCACCGAACGGTCTATCAGCAGGAATTCCCCTTCCGCATGGCCACGAGAGCCGCCCCGCCGTTCGGCCTCCGCACACCATGGCTGCCGACGAACCGTCGACCGTGCGCCCCGCCGCCGGCGGGTGGACGGAGCAATCCCGGCCGCCGGGGACTTGCGCATGGATTGCGACTGGCGTCGGCCGTACGGTATGCTGGGCGGGCGCGGACGAGCGGCCCCGGCGGGGCACGGGTTGCTTGGGTCGCTGCTTCGGCCGGGCTGCCGGAGCGGGACCCGCGAGGCACGAGCAAGGCCCCTCTGCTTTTCGATCGAGAACATGGAACGGTGGCGGGTCATGGCGATATGGCGATACCGTGTTGCGATGCTGGTGTGCCTCCTGCTGGTCGGGCCGGCGCGGGCGCTCGGCGGGCAGGCGGATGACATTCCGGCCGACAGCGGCGTGCGGCGCGGCCTGGCGGTGCACGTCGGCTGCGGGGACGGACACCTCACGGCCGAGCTGGCCGGCGGCTCGGTTCTCGTCCAGGGGCTGGCCGCCGACACGACGAACGCAGCCGAGGCCCGGGAGCACATCCGCTCCCGCGGGCTGCAGCGGTCGGTCACGGTCGAGCACTGGACCGGCCCGGCGCTGCCGTACGTCGACAACACGGTGAACCTGCTGGTGGTCAGCGGCGAGGCCCCCGGCTTGACGCGCGAGGAGATTCTCCGCGTGTTGGCGCCGCGCGGCGTGGCGATCGTGGGCGGCAGGAAGCTCGTCAAGCCCTGGCCCGACGAGCTGGACGAGTGGACCCACTGGCTGCACGGGGCGGGCAACAACGCCGTCTCGAAGGACAAGGCCGTGGGGATCTCCCGCCGGCTCCAGTGGGTCGGCGGGCCGCTGTGGGGGCGCCACCACAACCTCCTTCCGAGTGTCAGTGCGATGGTCTCGGCAGCCGGGCGGGTGTACTGCATCACCGACGAGGCCCCCGTGGCCGCCCGGGGCCCGACCGACCAGTGGCGCCTGGTCGCCCGGGACGCGTTCAACGGCCTGGTGCTGTGGAAGAGGCCGATGAGCGACTGGGGCTGGCGCGAGTGGTCGAAGGTCGAGACGGGCGGGCTGATGCGATTCAAGGGGCCCGCCCAGCTCTATCGGCGCCTCGTGGCCGACGGCGAGGTGGTCTACGTGACGCCGGGCTTCCGCGAGCCGGTCTTCGCGGTGGACGGCGCGACGGGCAAGACGATCCGCCGCTACCGGGGCACGGAGAACGCCGCGGAAATGCTCTGTGCCGGCAAGCGGCTGTTCCTCAGCCGCAACACCCCGGGCAAGCCGGGCAAGGACATCCTGGCGGTCGACACCGACTCCGGGCGGACACTCTGGCAGCGGGGCGGGTTCGTGGGAATCACGGCACGCGGGGACGAGCTGAAGGCCTACACCGACACGTACCTGACCGCCGGCGCCGAACGCGTGCTGTTGCTCGATCGCCACGCCGTCGTCGCCCTCGACCAGGCCACCGGCCGGGAAGTCTGGCGAGCCGCCCGCCCCGAGATGCCCGAGAACCTCTCCGGGCACTACCAGTTTCACTTCGCCAACCTCTGCACGCTGGTCTATCACGACGGCCGCGTCTTCCTCGGCCAGATCCGCCCCAAGGCGACGAACCTGAACCGCTGGCAGGTCAAGGACATGGTCGTGATGGCACTCGACGCCGAGACGGGCGAGACGCTCTGGCAGCATGCCGGGGCGACGCTGGCGCACTTCACGCCGCCGGACGTGTTCGTTCACAGCGGGATGGTGTGGACCCTGCGCAAGGACGACCTGGCCCTGCTCGGGCGGGACGCCGCCACCGGCGAGCCGCGGAAGCAGTACCCCGTCAGACACATGCTGGTGGGCCATCACCACCGCTGCTACCGCAACAAGGCCACCGAGCGGCTCTATCTCGCCGGCGAGGAAGGGGTCGAGTACATCGACTTCACCACCGGCAGCCTGGACGTACACCATTGGCTGCGCGGCGCCTGCGCGTACGGCCTGATGCCGGCCAACGGGCTGATCTACCTGCCCGGCCACGCGTGCGGCTGCCACAGCAACGTGAAGCTCAACGGCTTCCTCGCCCTGGCCAGCCGACCGGACGACGTCGTCACCCCCCGCTCCGGCGGGAGCCGCCCGGAGAAGGGCCCGGCTTACGGCGGCGTCCGTCGGCCGCCCGAGCCGCGAGCTCCCACGCCGGGGGACTGGCCGGTCTACCGGCACGACAATGGACGGAGCGGGCACGCCGCCACCGACGCCCCCGCCAGCCTGGCCGTGCTCTGGAAGACCGAGCTCGGAGGCCGGCGAACCGCGCCCGTGATCGCCGCCGGCCGCGTTGTCTGCGCCGCGGCCGACTGCGGCGAGGTCACCTGCCTGGACGCGGCCACGGGGAAGGTGCTGTGGCGGTTCCTGCCCGACGGCCCGGTCGACACCCCGCCGTCGATCCGCGACGGGTATGTTGTCTTCGGCTCGCGGGGGGGATCCGTCTACGCCCTCCGCGCCGACGACGGGGAACTGGTCTGGCGATTCCGGGCCGCACCGATTCGCCGCCGCCTTGTCGCCTTCGGCCGGTTGGAATCCCTCTGGCCGGTGCACGGCAGCGTGCTGGTCCAGGACGGCCGGGTGACCTGCCTGGCCGGGCGGAGCATGCACCTGGACGGCGGGCTGTTCCTCTATGCGCTGGACCTGGCCACGGGCGAGGTCCTGCGGCAGGCGCGGTGGCAGGCGGACCCCGCCGGCAAGGGGGAACTGGCCGGCTCGGTCCTGCCCGATCTCCTGGTGGCAGACGGCAAGGGCATCCAGATGCGGAACGTGGCGATCGACCCCGAGACCCTCACCCGGCGGCGGGGGCGCGCGGGCGGCGCGGTCCTCCAGGCCAACGACGGCGGCCTGCTCGACAGCACGTGGCTGAACAACACGTTCTGGCGATACGGCCCTGCCCGGGCGCAGATCCTCGTCTTTGACGACACGGCCGCGTACGGCGTCTCGGGGGCGGAGAAGCTCATCAGCAAGTCCTACCCGCAGGATGTCTTCTCGGTGGGCAGCGGCTACAGACTCACCGCCGTGGCGCTGTCGGGGAGTTCCTCGCCCGGGGTGGGCCGCAAGGGCGGGAAGGCCCGGAAGGGCCGCTCGCGCGCCAAGGCCCTGTGGTCCCGGCGCATCGCGATCCGCGCCCACGCCCTCGCCGTGACCCGCCGCCACCTGTGCCTCGCCGGCGCGCCCGATGTCGCCGACAAGACGGACCCCTGGGGCGCTTTCGAGGACCGCAAGGGCGGCCTGCTCGCCGTCTACACCAAGGCCGACGGCAAGGAGGTCGCCCAACTGCCACTGCCCTCGGCGCCCGTCTACGACGCCCTCGCCGCCGCGAAGGGCCGGCTGTTCGTCACCCTCCGCAACGGCAGCCTCCTCTGCGTGGGCGCCCCGACGACGGGCACATCCCCCTGACCTGACCTGCGGGCGGGGCGCTCCCTCCCGGAAAGTCGCGCACTTCAGGTGGTGCTTCTCGGGGCAGCGGCGCGCCAGCCGGCGGCGAGCTGCCGGGTCAGCGCCGCGACGGTCGGCTTCATCTCGGGCGCCTTGGCCAGGTTGACCGACTCGGCGGGGTCGGTCCGGTGGTCGTACAGTTCGCGGTCGAAGACACTCCCGCCCGGGCCGCGCCAGAAGGCTTTCTCGTGGTTTTCGCACTGCTCGGTCCGCCGCCACTCGGTGTAGCGGTAGCGGTCGGTCCGCATGGACCGGCCCATCAGCAGCGGCTTGGCCCCCCACCGCCCGTACTGGCTGAAGGCGGCGGCCTTCCACGGCCGGTCTGGTTCGGCCAGCAGCGGCGCCGTGCTCAGGCCCTCGAGGTAGTCCGGTCCGGCCTGTCCGGTGAGCTCGCAGAGCGTGGGGAAGATGTCCACGTACTCGACGAGGGCCCGGCTGGCCCGGCCGCGGCCGGCGGAGGGCATGGACGGCGCGGCGACGATCAGCGGCGAGCGCGTGGCCCGCTCGAAATTGGTGTGCTTGCCCCAGCAGCCGTTGTCCCCGAGGTGCCAGCCGTGGTCGGACCAGAAGACGAGCACCGTGTTCTCGGCCTGGCCGGTGGCGTCGAGTGCGGCCAGCACCTTGCCGATCTGCGCATCGACGAAACTGGTGCATGCGAAGTAGCCGTGCCGCAGCAGGCGGGCCTCGTCGGCGCCGATGGGGTTCCTGTCGCTCCCGAGCTTGCCGTCGTAGGTCGGCAGCTCGAAAGTCACCGGGGCGAAGAACGGCGCCCCCTCGGACACGTCGGGGTTCGCCGACAGCGGGATCTCATCGCGGTCGTACAGGTCCCAGTACCGCTTCGGCGCCGCGAAGGGCAGGTGCGGCTTGTAGAAGCCCACGCTCAGGCACCACGGCCGGTCGCCGTCCTTCCACCGATGAAGTGTCTTGACGGCCTCGGCCGCGAGCTGGCCGTCCTTGTAGGCGTCGTCGCCCACGTCGGCGCACTCGGTGGGCGGCTTCCTGCCCCGGTTCGACGCGACGGCGTAGCTGCCCGCGCCCTTCTCGCCGCCGTAGTACGGCTCGGGGAAGACGCTCATGTCCAGCGGCGGGCCGTGGTGCAGCTTGCCCATGCCCCGGCAGAGGTAGCCCCGGTCGTGGAAAAACCGCGGGATCGTCGGGTGAGCGGGCAGGAATTCCCTCGTGAAGTGTCGATTGTACGGGTAGCTGACGGTGGTCGTGTCCGGCCGGCATCCGGTGAGAAAGCTCGCCCGGCTGGCGGCGCAGACGGCCTGCTGCACGTAGGCGCGCTCGAAGCGCACGCCGCGTTCGGCCAGCGCGTCGATGTGGGGCGAATGGATGTGTTCGGCCCCGTAGCAGCCGAGGCCGCAGCGGAGGTCGTCGACCCCGATGAAGAGGACGTTCGGCCCGCTCTTGCCCGCACCGGAGGCCGGGCGGGCCCGGCGCGGCAGGGCCAGGCTCGCGGCCCCGGCGCCGGCGAGGGCCAGGAAGTCCCGTCGCGTCCATCTGCCTGGCATGGTCGGCTCTCCCGTCGTGCTTGCAGGCCGGCGTTCCGCCCGCGGGTACGGACTCACTTCGCAATGATGTAGTGCAGGCAGTCGGGCAGGAGCTTCAGCGGGGCCGCCCCACCGGGCACGTCCGCCCGCTTGGAGCCGGCAAAGTCCAGTGCGGTGACCCTGAGCCCGGCCGCATCGGGGCGCTTCAGCGAGACCGCCCCGGCGATCTTCCGCACGCAGATCGGCGGCGAGCCGACCGAGAGGATCTTCCTGCAGGCCACCTCCGGGCCGCCCTTGCTGAGTTTCGCACGGACGCCCTCGGTCCGCCACCCGTAGTTCCGCTCCTCGGTCATCACCTGCACGAGGACCCGCCCGCTCTCGCCCAGCGGCCTGCCGTCCAGCGAGACGACCATCACCGCCCCGTACTCGTTGTCCAGCCGCACGGACACGTCGCCCAGCTCGATCTCCCCCGCCGCGCCGAGGAAGCCGGCCGCGCCACGGGCGCACGGCGCATCGATGGTGGCCACGCCCCGCCCGTAATCGAGCGCCAGTTCCTTCGTGGCGCTGGTGACGCGCTCGGCCTTGCGGTCGATCAGCCCGGCGGTGTTCATGACGGAGGACTTGCCGGGCTCGTCGGCGATGGTCCGCACGACGCGGCCGACGAGGAACGACAGCGGGTCGATGCCGGGCAGACTCTCGGTCTGGGCAAGCTGCCCGGCGGGGACGCGGCCCGCCTGGATGCCATCCAGCCCCAGCGGCTGGCTGAGGGCGCCGCCCTGGAGCGTGTAGAGTTCGTCGATATCGAGGGCCTCGTTGACGACGACCGGCCCCTCGCGGACGTAGCCGCGCCGGTAGATCAGGCTGGCGGCGGGGTACTGGCCGACCTCCGTCGCCGTCTGGAGCGGCCACTTTCGGGTGATGGCGGGCAGCCAGTCCGGCTCGATGGCGAACTGGCACGTGCCATCGATGCCCTGGAGCGAGTAATAGGCGGCCGTGAGGAAGGGCGCCTCGGTGCGGAAGCGATTGGGCATGTTCCAGAGGCCCTCGGTCATCATGTGCGGGTGGTCGGCGCACTGGATGTGCATGAGGATGGCCTGCTGGGGGTCGCGAAGCAGCGACTTGTCGCGGTAGACCTGCCCGGTGGCGATGGCGTAGCTGGATCGGGGGCCCTTGCACCCGCCGTTGAAGTACGTGTTTCGGGCGGTGACGTCCACGGCGAGGTTGGCGTACTGATCCAGCGGCCCGAGCACGCGCTCGTCGGCGGTCTTCCAGTTCGAGCCGATCACCAGCCCCTCGTAGCCGCACTGCTCCCGCAGCCACGCCTTCATCCCGCCGTAGAACTCGCGCATCAGCGCGGTGAAGAACTCCGCCTGGTCGCGGGCGCGGGCGGCGTTGCGCTGGCCCGGCGCCCAGTCGGCGCCGGTCATCAGGTACGCCGGGTAGAAGGCCACGCGCCCGGCGGGGAGGTCGTCGCCCTTGGGGTACCTCCCCGGCCCCCAGGCCTCGGCGGCCTTGGCCGGCGAGCCGTAGCGCTTCGTCAGCCAGTCGCCGAACCGCTTCTCCAGGATCCCCAGCCTCGCCGCGAGCTCCTTCCGCTTGGGGTTGAAGGTGTAGAAGAACATGCTGTCCTCGTCCAGCAGCTCGACGGCAACGACGGCGGGGTCCTTCGCCAGCGGCATGCCCGTGTGGGGGTTCGGCGTGGTGAGCATGCAACGGGCCCACTGCCGGTAGACGGCCTGCCGGTCGGGATCGAAGTAGTGCAGTTGGGTGTACTCGCCCTGGCAGGCAGTGCAGTACCACAGCAGATAGCTGTAGATCCCCCGCTTCTTCAACGCGCCCACCGCGTACTGGAGCCCCCGCGTAACCGGGCCCGGCTCGCGCTCCTGAGCCCCGGGGATATGCCAGCGGACCATGTTCACCCCCGCCCGCGCCAGGCGGCGGGCCAGGCGGTCGATCGTCTCGCTGTCCTGCCGGCAGATCCCCGGCCCGGCCACCACGCTCCAGAAACGGACCGCCTCGCCGGTCTTCTCGAAGACCAGGTCCTTGCCGCGTGCGATCACGCGGCCGCGGGAGCCGGCCTCGTCCTCGTTGAGCAGCCTGCCGATGTCCAGCATCGTCTCGCCGGCCCCGGCGGCGTCCGGCTCGAAGGGGAACCACCCTTCCGGCGCACGGGCGTACTTCTCCCCCGGCTTGAGCTTGCCCCGCGGCGTGAACGTCCCGGCGGCGAGGACCCAGGCGTCGAAGGCGACCGCCCTGGCCTCGGGGAGCACCTCGACCTCCAGGGCATTCTTGCCGGCCGGCAGGTTGACCTTCCCGAGGGGCACCCACGTGGCCGCGACGTGCCGGCGAACGCGGACGGAATCCGCCAGCGTCCGGTCGCGCCCGCAGGTCGTCCACTCCCCGCCGTTCCACCGCCAGCGGAAGGGCCCGTGCTTCCAGAAGGTGCGCGTCCAGAGGGCGTACTCGCCGGCCTCCGGCACGGAGACCTCCCAACGCGCGGTCGCCCCGGCGCCCTTGTTGGTCTGGAGCCAGTCCCCTGCGGAGAGGACATCCCTCTCGGCGTCGTTCTTCGGGGCAAAGGCCCGGCCGGCGGGAAAGGTATGGCCGGCGGCGTCCTCGCCCTCCCACCAGAGGAAGGCGTCCCCTGCCGCCCGGGCCTTCGTCGAGGGGAGGATCATGCACGCGAGAAGCGCCAGCGGAATTGCGGTTTTCATTGCTTGGTTCTCCTGCCGGGGCACGTCGCCGCGGGATCGATGGCCACGGAAGGCGCCGACGCGCCCGCGCACCCGAAACGGGCCAGCGGGCGTCGCACAGCGGCTTCCCGAGCGTTCCGTCAACCGTAGCTCCCCGCCCCGGGTCATGCAAGCGCCCTGGCGCGGCCGCCCTTGCGCCGCGGCTGCGGGCGCAGCCCCTCCCCCACTCGCACACCGGGCCTTGAGGGCGTAAGCCCCTGCTTGCTGGAGAGCAGCGGCTGCCCGGCGCGATGGGGCCTTGATACGCGTGCCGGGGGGCGGCTACCATTCGACCGGTGCGTCCCGGCCTGGTGTGGCCGAGGCGTCGGTCGTCCCGACGCGGCGCCCGCGAACTCCCAGCATAGAGGAACCCGCGATGAGAACGATTGTCGCCGCTGCTGTCTGTCTCGTGTGCGCCGCCCCCGGCCTGTGTGCCCCGTACTCCTGGCAGGAGCCGCACGCGAGGGTCCTGCCCACCGGAGAGTTGGAGTGGGCGCCGAAGCCCTTCCGATTCGAGCCCGGCCAGTCCGTCCGGTACATCGACTACGAAAACGGTGACGACCGGAACCCGGGCACGAAAGACCGCCCTTGGAAGCACCATCCGTGGGACCGGGCCGCCACGGGCAAGGCGCGGGAAGGCAAGGCGGATACGTACGTCTTCAAGCGCGGGGTCATCTATCGCGGGGCGCTGGTGGCGGAGGATTCCGGCCGGCCGGGACAGCCCGTGCGGCTGACCAGCGATCCCGGCTGGTCGCAGGGCGGCGCGGAAAGCGAGGCGGTGATCTGCGGCTCCGAGCGGGTGACGGGCTGGCGGAAGGGTTCGCGGCACGCGGATATCCCCGAGGGGGAGAAGGTCTGGGTCGCCGACGTCGATTTCCTGCCCCGGCGGCTGTGGATGATCGATGCCGGGGGCGAGGTCACACGCATCGCCCTGGCTCGGACGCCCAACTGGAAGGTTTCCGACCCCGAGGAGGTGTTGAGCGAGTGGTGGCAGTGGGAGAACCCCAAGTGGTGGGTCGCGAAGAACCGCACGACCACGGTCGGCGGGAAGAAGATGCATCTTGGCATCGACAGGAAGCACCTGACGCGGGATCCGGAGTACTACGAAGACGCGATCGTGTGGTCGGAATGGGCGATCGTGATGGGCACGCCCTTCCCCACGCCCGTCAGGAAGTTCTTCCCGGACAAGAAGGCGATCGCCTTCGAGGGCCGCTGGTTCGGGGACAGCGGCAGCATCCACACGGGGAACCGCTACTTCCTTGAGAACAAGCCGCACTACCTCGACGCGCCCGGCGAGTTCTGGGTGGAGAAGCGCGGCAAGGGCGGGCGGATCCACCTTCGCCTGCCCGACGACCGGGACCCGACCGGCGTCACGATGGAGGCGGCAAAACGCTACAACCTGATCCAGGACATCGCGTCGGCCCGCTCCCCGAAGCGGCTGGACATCATCGGCGCCGACGGCCGGGCGGCCCTGGATACGACCGGCCTGAAGCACGCGGTGATCAGCGGGCTGACCTTCCGCTTCTCCAACGCCTGGTGGGACTACCACCTGCCCGCGTGGGGCCACAAGGAAGTGGACAACGCCTGCATCCGGCTGCTGGGGTCGAGCGACGACGTCTCGATCAGGAACTGCCGGTTCGAGCACGTCAGCAAGGCCGTGCGGATCGAGGCGATCAACGACAAGACGCCCGTCGGGTTCGTTCGCGTCACGGACAACGACATCCGCTACACCGACGACGGGGCCATCACGATCACCAGCGGCAAGGGCAGGCTGGAGGATGCAAGCGTCCTCCGAAACAACCTGTACATGGTCGGGATGCGCCCCTACCGCCAGTCGGACGGGCACGCGCTGCAAGTGCGGTTCCCGGCAACGATGGAGGTCGCGGGAAACATGTTGCGCCGCATGTACGGCGCGGGCATCTTCCTGTTCGGGGGCAAGGGCGGGGGATCAAACGCCGACGTGCCGCTGGCCCGCTACCTGGTGCACCACAACCGCGCGGAGCAGACGCTGCTGGCCACCAACGACTGGGGCGGCATCGAGACGTGGCAGGGCGGGCCCTTCTACATCTACAACAACATCTCGGGCAACCCCAACGGCTACTGGAACTGGGCCTACCGCCCGGGCCGGCCGGGCCGGCTGGGTTTCGCGTACTACCTCGACGGCGGGTTCAAGAACTACCTGTTCAACAACATCGCGTGGGGGATCTCGAACGACCCGACAAGCAAGCACTGCAACAACACGGCCTTCTACCAGGCCGTCGCCGCGATCCTGAACAGCTTCTTCAACAACACGACGTACAAGTTCCGCGACGGCAGCGGCTGGTCTCCCGCCGGCGGGAGGCAGATCTACGTGGGCAATCTGTGGCTGGACATCAGCCACCAGGTCTTCCACCACGGCAAGCAGAAGGAAGACAAGGACGCGGTGTACGACACGTACCCGCACCACACCATCGCCTACGCCGACAACGTGTTCCACGAGATCGGCGAGTCGCTGGGCTTCCTCGAAGGCAGCGGCACGGGTGATACGGACCTGGAAGGCTTTCGCCAGGCGGCGAAGCGGCGGAAGCTGCTGGCGTCCGGCGTGGGCGTTCTGGCCGGCGAGCCGGTCGTCAGGGACGCCGAGAAGCATGACTTCCGCCCCGTTCCCGACGGCGCGGCGGCCGGGCGGGGCGCCCGCGTGTTCGTGCCCTGGGGGCTCGCCCGCATGGTCGGGGAGTGGAACTTCCGGCGCAACAACGCCGACCCCGCGGTGGCGCTCGACGAGCACTGGTACATGTCCCCGGGCGTCAAGGACCGCAGCACGTACCGCAGCCTCCCCACCTACGACCTCAAGGGCGCCAACATCACGGCGGAGAGCTACACCAACGGGCCGCTGGAGAACTGGACGCCGGGCGCACTCGACCTCAACGGCAGGGACCAGTACCTGACGCTTGCGAACATCGCAAGCCAGGCCCCGAGCGAGCCGAAGGCGTCCGTGCCCACCAGGACCGTCAAGCCCGCGGACTGGCTTTCCGTGGAGGTCCCGGCCGCGGCCGTGCCGGGCAAGCCCTTCCAGATTCGCGTACACCTTGCCGACGACGCCGAGAACTTGAAGATGGACGCCCACCTGCACTGGCTGAAGAAGCAGGGATGGGGCGGCTTCATGACGCTGGGCATGCCCCGGGGCCAGGCGGTGAATGGCAAGGGGCCCTACACGTTCACGTTCAAGCCGGTCAAGAAGCCCGGGCTGGACGCGTTCTCGCTGCTCATCGGGCTGAGCCCCTCGGGCCAGTGGAAGGACAACGTCAAGCACTGCGGTCTGAAGATCCCGCTGGGCAAGGCGCCCGCGGCCGCGCCGTCGGGCTTCCCGAACCCACACGACGTGGCCGGCAACTTCCTCGTGGAGGTCTGCTTCAAGACGGCGGCGGGGCATACGAACGGCACGCTGGTGTGCGACATGGACGAGCGCGGCTACCGGATCGCCATCGACGCCGCGGGCAAGGCGGTGTTCGAGTGCGTGGGCGACGGCAAAGGACAGGTCACGACGGATCGCCCGGTGAACGACGGCGGGTGGCATCACCTCATCGCCGAAGCCGACCGCGGGAACAACGTCCTGCGGATGCACCTGGACGGCAAGCCGGCCGGCGAGGCGGCGGTAGAGCTCGGCGGCTCGCTACGGAACGACGCCCCGCTGCTGGTGGGCAAGGGCCCGGACGGCGCGTTCCTGGCCGGCTCGCTGGAGTTCCTCCGCATCTGCCTGGGCACGCTGGCCGACGCCCGGACCAGCATCGAGGAGCTCCACGCGTGGCAGTTCGACGGCCCGTTCCTCAAGGACTTCACCGGCAAGCCCAGGGACCCGAAGGGCAGTTGCGCCGGCGCCCTGGATGCCCGGTCCCGAGAGGACTGAGCGCCCGGCGGCTCCCGGGCAGTCCGCCGGCCGGGCATGGCAGAGATGCCGCCGGGCGCGGCCCGGCCCGCAACAAGGCGGGCCGGCAGCGGGCGAAACGGGTTTCAATGCCATAGTGCCCCCGCCGGCCCGCCCGGCCGGCGGCGGCCCCGACCGACAGCCCCATACCGGAGAAACGAATGACAACCGCCACGAGCAAAGGCATCAGCAGAAGAGCGTTCCTGGCCGGCACGGCAACGGGGGCGGCGGGGCTGCTGTTCGGCCGGTTCTGCCCGGCCGCGGAAGCCGCGACGGACAAGCCCAACATCCTCTGGATCACCAGCGAGGACAACGGCATCTCGTGGGTGAGCTGCTACGGCGGGGAGAACGTGCGGACGCCGGCGATCGACGGGCTCGCCAGAGAGGGCTTCCGCTACACGCACTGCTTCGACAACGCCGCCGTCTGCGCGCCGACCCGATCGACCTGGATCACGGGGATGTACGCGATTTCCAACGGCACCCAGCCGATGCGCAGCCGCAACCGGATCCCCCACGACAAGATCAAGTACTACCCGGACCTGCTCAAGGCCGCGGGGTACCAGGTCTTCAACCCGGGCAAGACCGACTACAACATCGGCGGGCGAAGCGACAAGGACCCGTGGGACAAGGCCCCCCGCCGCAAGGCCCGCTACGGCTGGCAGGCGCGCAAGCCCGGCACGCCGTTCTTCTGCGTCCACAACATCGGCGCCAGCCACGAGAGCCGCGCCCACGGCAACGTCGAGAGTACGCGGCACGACCCGGCCAAGATGAAACTGCACTCCTACCACCCGGACCTGCCGGTCATCCGCAAGAACTACGCCAAGTACGCCGACGCCGTCGAGACCATGGATTCGCAGGTCCAGAACTGCCTCGACGCCCTCGAGGCCGACGGGCTGGCCGAGGACACCATCGTCATCTACTGCTCCGACCACGGCGGCGTCATGCCGCGCAGCAAGCGCTTCCTCTACTCCTCCGGGACGCACTGCCCCCTGGTCATCCGCATCCCGAAGAAGCTCAAGCACCTCTGGCCGGCGGAGAAGCCGGGCTCGACCGTGGAGCGGATCGTCAGCTTCGTCGACATGCCCAAGACCTGGGTCAGCCTCGCCGGCGGGCCCATCCCCGAGACGCTCCAGGGGACGATCTTCCTCGGCAAGGACACCGAACCCGAGCCGAAGTATCACCTCAGCTTCCGCGAACGCGCCGACGAACGGTGCGACAACGTCCGCATGATCCGCGACCGCAGGTACGCCTACTACAAGAACTACATGCCCTACGCACCCGCCGGGCAGCACCTGGCCTACCTCTGGAAGGCAAAGGCCGCTCCCGCCTGGGAGCAGCATCACCGCCGGGGAAAGACCGACGAGATCACCGGCCGGTTCTTCCGGCCGCGCGTCTCCGAGGAGTTCTACGACACCGTCGCCGACTTCGACAACGTCCACAACCTCATCGACGCCCCCCGGCACCAGGCCCGCATCGACGAGATGCGCCAGGCCATGCGGCGGATGCAGCTCGAGCTGCACGACTCCGGCCTGCTGCCCGAGGAGATGCGCGAGCGCCGCGCGGCCGAGAACAAGCTGACCATCTACGAGATGGTCCGCGACCCGAAGCTCTACCCCCTCGCCGACTACCTCGACGCGGCCGACCGTGCCCTGGAACGGGACGCGCGGCACCTGGCGGGATTCGTCAAGGCGCTCGCGTCCAAGGACGAGGGCTTGCGGTACTGGGCGATCGTCGGGCTGCACCTGCTGGGCGACGACGCCGGGCCCGCGGCGGACGCGGTCCTCGAGGCCCTCTCCGACGAGGCCGACGAGGTGAAGATGATGGCCGCCTGGACGCTGGTGAATCTCGGCCGACAGGACAAGGGCCTGGCCGCCCTGCGCGCGATGCTGTTCGGCAAGTGCGGCAACACCCGCCTGCTGCACAACATGCTGGACTGGATGGGCGAGCCCGCCCTGCCGCTGGTCGCCGAGTACGTCAAGGAGCGCTCGGGTCGCGGCAAGGGCAGGCGCAAGGCGGCCATCCTGGACCGCATCGTGGAAGTCAACAAGGCGGGCGCAAGCTGACGCGCCGGCGGGCAGCGCCCCCGGCACGCGGTGAGACCTGCTCCGCCCCGGGCACTCCCACGGCCCGGACGGAGATGTCCGCGAACCGCTGCACGGGCTTCGGCTTGCGGTACCGTGTGTCCTTGGCGCCGCGCCAGACGCCCACGACCGAGCCGTCGCCCCGCCGGATACGGATGTTGTCGAGGTAGAAGTGCAGCGCACCCCCCTCGCGGCCCATCAGCACGACGAAGTTCGGCCGCGGGCAGGCGTCCGGCCGGCATCGCCGTCCGGCCGCTCCGGCGGCGGAGGCCGGAAACTGCCTGCGGGTCGTTTCCGTGCATTCACTGCCGGCCGGAGTCTCTCGCGGTGCCGGTGCTCACCTGCCCGGCGCCCTTGTATCCGGCGGCGAGCTTCTTGAAGTCGGGCAGCTCGTCGCGGGTGACCATGCACGGGTGGGCGTAGGTCTTCTTGACCCACGCCTCGGGGTTCTTCTTCCCGCCGGCCCACCAGCTCAGGCAGTACAGCCACATCGGGCCGTCCTCGGCCATGATGTCCGGGTTGGGGATGGCCCCGGCCTCGCAGAGCGCCAGCATCTTGCCCGGCGCCACCTGCCGGATGATGTCAAACGCCCGCGGGTAGGCCGTCTCCTGGTACGGGCCCCAGCCGAAGTACTTGTTGGCGTAGATGTCGATGCCCGCGATGTCCACGTACTTCGCCCCGGGGTAGTACCGCTTGCGGAGCTCGACCTGCTCGACGTCCCGGCCCTTGGGCGTCTTCAGGGCCGCGCTGTACACCCAGATCAGGTTGTGCAGCTTCCGCTCGCGGACGTAGTAGTCGAAGATCAGCCGCCACAGCGAGGCCGTGTTCTCAGGCTTCTCGCGGTCGGTCCACCAGAACCAGCCGCCGTCGATCTCGTGCAGCGGCCGGAACAGCACGGGCACGCGGGCGTCCAGCAGTTTCTCGAGATGGTCGCCGGTCCTGGACAGGTCGCGCATGACCTGCTTGTGCTGCTCGGTGCCTTCCCGGCAGGCCTTGGCGAGGTCGAACGGCCCGCTCGGGGGGTTGCGCCCGTGCTTGCCCACCCAGGAGGTCCCGGTCGGCTTGCCCGGGTGCTTCCAGTGGAACTGCATCGTGACGATGCCGCCGTCAGCCCACCACTGCTCGGCTCGCTCCACGTACCGCTCGACCACCCGGGTGTAGCTCTTGCCCCAGGTGGGGCTGTTCCAGCCGCTGATGTCGATCGCCTGGATCGCCGGGGTCTTGCCGCTGATCTCGCGGACCCGCTCGACGTTCCTCTCGCCGCTGACGCCGCTGAGCGTCCGCTTGCCGTACACGGACTCCAGGTAGTCCAGCACGGCACGGGCCTCGGGGATCAGGTCCGGGTTGACCGGCTCGGCGGCCGGGACCGCACCGGCCGATACGCACAACCACACGACAACTGCCGCACAAGATGCCCTGTGCTCCATCGCATTCTCCCGGGGGCGGGTGCCCCGTCTTCGTCCGTTCTCCGGCTGCGGGGCCATCCCGCCCGCCCCTTCGTCGGGGCAAGGGCACGCGGCCTCCACGCGGCTCGCCCGTCCTATCCAAACCGCCCCGGTCGGGAAGGTGTTGCCCGGGCCTCGCCCCGCAAGACAAGCCGCGCCGCGGGCCGCCTTCCACGAGCGATCGGTCTCGGATCAGGACCGCCGCGGCATCCCGCCGTCGCGTCGCGGTCCGGGGCCGCCGGTTGGCTGGAGAAGCGACCGGCTGCGGCGCCGCGGGGCCGTTCCAGCAAGCCGCACCCGGCGCAGGCGCCGTCCGAGCGGCCCGCCGGACGCAGCCCCCTGGTGAAGACTGCTGCACGGCGGGAGGCTATCACATACAATACCTGCGCTTCCATATAGGGAGGCACTCTCAACCCGAGCGGGTGCAAGGGACAGGAGGCAAAGCATCGTGAGCGCACCGGCACTGCGAAGAGGGCTGATGATCCTGGAGCGTGTGGCGGACTCGCCCGAGGGCGTGACCTTCAGTGAGGTCTCCCGGCGGATATCGATCCCCCCGGCCAGCGCGGCCCGGCTGCTGGGCGAACTGACCGCCATGGGCTACCTGACCAAGGGCGACCGGGACGGGCGGTATGTCCTGGGGCCCAAGGCATTCGAGCTCGCCCCCGCCCCGCCCCTGCCGGACAGGCTCGCCCAGGCGGGCGGCCCCGTGCTGCACGAGTTGGCCAGGACGACGCGGAGCACGGCCCTGCTGCTGCACTGGGACGGGGTCCGGATGCGCTGCGTCGCAAGGGAGGAGCACCCGGAAGGCCTGGCGATGCAGCCGGTGGGCAAGGCCAGCACGGACCTGCTGGTTCCCCCGTGGGGATGGATCTTCTACCACGCGCTCGATCCGGGCCGCCAGGGCCGCTGCCGTGCCGAAACCGCCGTCTCCGACGCCGAGATCGACCGGATCGCCGGGCAGTTGGCTTTCTACGAACGCCACGGGTTCGCCATCAAGCGCAGCCGCGACGGATCGAGGACGCGCCGCCTGGCCGCCCCGGTCTTCCGCGAAGGCGTCGGCCTCGTCGGCGCACTGGCGATCGGCGGCACGGCGGAGACCATCCCCGAGAAGAAAATCCGCTCCCTGGGCCGCCTGCTGGTGCGCCAGGCCGACCAGGTGACCAAGCAGTTGGCCGCGGGCGGCCGCACGTGCCCGGAGCCACCCACCGTGTAGACTGCCCCCTCGCTCAGCCGGAGGCGCCCGCCGGGATGCTGGCCGACCATATCTCGAAGCGGCGGGTGAAGAAGACCACCCAGTCTTCGCCCGCGCGGAGGAGCTGCGAAGGGCTCACCGCGTCGGTCAGCGGCGGGAGGAAGCCCGTCGTCCACCGCATGCCGTCGGCGGACGTCGCAAAGCGCACGGTGCCGAGCTTCTTGTCCCAGTCGTAGGTGTGGAACGCCATGACGAACCGGCCGTCGCGGACGACGACATTCGGCGAGAGCATCGCGCCGGGCAGCTTCCTGTCGACCGCGATCTTCCCGTGCGCCTGCCAGTCGATCCCGTCCCTGGACGTGGCGTGGAAGATGCCCGGCCCCGCCATCCACAGGTGATAGAGCCCGTCGCGCCTGACCACGCTGAGCCCGGCGGGGTTGGGGGCCATGCCCTCGGCACCGGCGGGGAGGATCGGGTTTCCCCCGAACCGCTCCCAGCGGATGCCATCCCGCGACCTGGCGCAGCCCACCCGCCGCCCGCCGCCCCACTTGTTCTCCGGGTGGAAGGTGTACCACATGCGATACGTGCCGTCGCCGTCGCGGAGCACCGCCGGGCCGCCGACCAGCCCCTCGCCGCGAGTCCAGTGCAGCACGGGCGAGCAATGGGCGTAGGGCGTCCACGTTTGCCCGTCGGGAGACTCGGCCAGGGCGATGTCCTGCTTGCCCCAGTAGCCCTCGAACCACATCCGGTAGCGGTCGCCGACGCGCAGCACCGTCGGCTGGCGGACGCGAAGCGCCCCGGCGCCCCAACCATTGCGGACCACCGGCTCGCCCGAGACCCGCCAGGCCGGCTTGCCCGCGCCTCGGGCGGGCGCCGGCGCCGGCTGGGGAGCTTCGCCACGAGCCGCCGGGGCCGGGCGCCTGCCCCGCGCGGCCCCGGGGAGATCGTCGATCGCGACGCCACGGACGTAGATCGGGTCCGGGCCGACGCGAATGCGGCAGAGCCCGTCCTCGGCCGGGAACGTGTGCTCCCCGCCGTAGAGGTCGGTGACGCGCAGCGAATCCCCCCCGGCCGGGAAGGGCACGTCCCAGGCGCGAGTTACCGCCCAGGCCACGAGCACGGGCCCGGCCTTCGTGGCGTACTCGAAGGCCCGCACCCCGACGCCGACCGGGACCTCGCGTTTCAGCCTGGGACGAAGGCCCAGGATCCTGGCGAACACGTGGCCCGCCAGGCCCGAGGGTTTCAGCGCGGTGTGTCCGCAGGAGATGCTCCACCCCCTGCCCTGCTTGCCCCGCCCGCGCGGCCCGCCGGCCGACCAGAGCAGCCCGAAGTTCTCGCCCGCCCGGACGTCGCTGACGTCGGTGAGGTTGTACCAGACGATCTGCTCGATCCCCTCGGCGAGCATGCGGGTGTGGCCCTTGACCAGCATCCCGGCCTGGTCGTCGAGGTGCTCGAACCAGCGGCGCCTGCCCGCCTGGCCCTCGGCGTACTTGACGCCGGACCGCCACCCCGTCTCGGTGATCCAGACCGGCTTGTCCCCGCAGCCGTAATCCCGGTAGAGCTTCTTCCAGTCCCGGATCACGTCCTGCATGGCCTCCCCGCGGCTGTAGACGTGGAACGCCATGCCGTCGACCATCTCCCCGATGCCGAGCTTCAGCAGCGTCTCCATGTAGAGGATGTTCGTCGGGCAGGGCGAGAGGATGAAGCAGTTCGGGTCGGCCGCGCGGGCGCCCCGGATGGCGGCCTTGACGATCGGCGCCATCTGCTCGGCCGAGACGCCCGGGGAGAAGACGTCCGGCTCATTGATGACCTCCCAGCAGTGGATGCGGTCCCTGTGGGCCGCCACCATGTTCCGTGTGCATCGGGCGACGATGTCCAGGTACGCGTCGTCGCCGGATTGGACCCACCGGGCCGTGTCGGCGAAGTTGATCAGCCCCAGGACCTGCCCGCCGGCGTCCAGGACGGCGGCGGCGTTGTCCGAGAAGGGAAAGTCGTCGCCGTGGGTCTCGAGCCACTTCTCGGCCTTGTCGGGCTTGAACTCGGGCACGCCCATCCGCGCCCGGGAGAGCCCGAGCCGGGGCATGTGGGCGGCGCCGAACGCGCTGCCGCACACGCCCAGCGGCGAACGCTTGTCGAAACCGAGGCGGTCCAGCGTCTCCGGGCGGATCTTCGCCTCGATGATCTCCCCGGCGGCCTGGCGGTCCACCTCGTGAACGGGCGCCTCGGCCGCGCACGCCGCCGCCAACGCCAGAGAGCACAACCACGATGTCACGATATCCCGTCGCCGGTTCTGCATGGTATCCGTCACCTTTCCTCGCGGTGTTTCGCGCCCGCGCGCTGCCAGACGCGGACATAGTCGATCTCGCACTCGGTCGGGAATCCCTTGTCCGTGGCGTACTTCTCCGGGGGATCGCCCTTGAGCGGGCGGCGCAGGCCCATCGAGAGGGTCATCAGCAGCGGCTGGTCCCAGTAGTCGTTCTTGCGCCGTCGCACCATCTTCCCGTCGACGTACCAGACGATCTTCTCCGGCGTCCACAAGCAACTGTAGACGTGGAAGTCCTCCCGCGGGTCGAAGGGCAGCTTCACCTGCACGTGCTCGCGGAGCGGGGCCTTGTCCGCGGGCAGCTCGGGGTGATACGCCACGTGGGTGTTGAAGTCGGTCACCGCCGGTCCGCGGCCGCCCCGCATGGTCAACTCGACGAAGTCGATCTCCGTGCGGCGGTCCTTCTCGCCGGCGTAGTCGGCCCAGAACGCCGGGCAGACGCCGGGGAAACGCGGGGCAGCCTTGATCCGGGCCTCGAAGTACCCGTGCCGGATCCGCTTGCGCGTTCGCACGATGCCCGAGGTGTAGTAGAGCGTGTCGTACCGCTGCGCCCCGCTCTGACGGCCGTGCTTCTCATACCGCATCCGCAGGTGCAGCTTGCCGGCCATGACAAACGCGTTCTCCGGCTCCCAGGACCAACTGCCCCAATCGGGGGGATCACGCCGCCACGTCTTCGTGTCCAGCGTATGGCCGTCGAACTCGTCGGAGAACGCCTCGTTCAGCACCCACCCGTGACCGATCGGTGCGGTCGGGCGTCGGGAACGAGCGCTCATGCCACCCGCCAGCAGCAGGCCCTTAGGCATGAGGTCGGGTCGGTTGCGGCGGCCGGCGCCGACGCCGTCGCTCATTTCCAGGAACCCGTGCGGCGCCTCGCCGTCGTGCTCGTTGATCACGGCGCCGATGTTGAGCGTCTTTCGCGGGCCGTGGGCCTCGTCGCGCCAGCCGAGCCCCTGCCATGTTATCCTGCACTCGTAGCGTGTCCGCCCGGCCTGTTCGTCGCGGACGATGGCCAGGTCGACCTCGCCGTCTTCGGGCGCCCGCCCGTCGAGTTGCACGTACTGCGGGCCGTCGCCGGTCAGCGCGATGCACGCCCGCCGGCTGGAGTCCTTGTAGCGCGCCGGCGCCCACTGCGACGGATCGGCGGCGAAGGTCAGGCTGTCCCCCTCGCGGATGGCCCTGCCCGCCTTGTCGTTGGCGTGCACGTCGTCGCGGACGTCCGCGGCGATGTACAGCCCCTTCTCGCTCCAACCCCACCACAGCTTCGCGCCATGGTCGGCCGGGCCATCCCAGAAACGCACCACGTCCGGCGGGAAGATGTCGTCGCGGCCGAGCTCGCGCGGGGCATGGCGCCGCCACCCCGAGAGGTCTCCGTCGACGGCCTCGCCGGCGACGCGGTAGATCGGCTCGACGCGGACGGTGGTCTCTTCGGTGAAGGTCTCGCCCCGCAGCGTCATGACCACGGGCAGCCGGGCGACCGTGCGCCCCTGCGGCGCCCGCAGGGGCAGGCGGACTTTCTTCAGCCCGTCGCCGTCGACGCGGAGCAGCTTCACCGGGCGGCGCTCGCCGCCCGGCCGGCCCCACCGGTCGGGCAACTCCAGGCCGACCCGCACGTCCAGCGGCGCGTCGGTCCGGTTGCGGACGAGCAGCAGCAGCTCGTCGGTCGCCAGGAAGCTGTGGATCGACAGCGGGTTGATGCCCTTGACCGTCGCCTTCTCCAGCGCGGCGACGAGGCGGTCGGTCCGGTCGGCGGGCACCGCGAGATACACCGGCTGAATGCCCGCGACGAGCCCGCCGTCCTCCCCCAGCCGGGCCGGCGAGCCGTCCAGGTGCTCCAGTGTCATCCCGTCGGGCCAGTCGGCGTGCACGCGGGCCTCGCGGCCGCTGACGGCGCGATCGAGCGCCCAGCAGACGGCCAGGCTGTCGCCGCCGGCGTCGAAGAGGTGAGCCTGCATGCCGAAGCCCATGGCGATCTGCCGCGCGTAGCGGGCCTCGCCGAGGCGGCGGACGACCTGGGCGTACGCCAGGGCGGCGGGCTTGGGCTGCAGCGTCGGGTGGCTGTGAAAGAGCCCGTACTGTGCCTGCTGGACCTGCGGCCAGCGCCCGCTGATGCCCGAGTAGTAGACGAACTTCGCCACGTCCACGCGGAAGCCCAGCACGAACATGCGCGTGACGTAGGCGGCCTGCTCGGCCTCGGTGTTGCTCCCCGCCCCGGTGGCGGTGGACCAGCCCAGCTCGCTGATCCACAGCGGCTTGCCCCCGGCGCGCTCGCGGCGCCACCGGTTCACGTACGCCATGTTCGACGGGAAGTCGTCGGCCTCCAGCGACTCCGGCCGGGAGTACGGGTGCACGGCCAGCACGTCAAACGGGAACGCCCCGCCAATGCCCCGCAGGGAGGGAATCGTGAAGTGCTTCAGCCGCGTGTCCACGTCGCGCCCGGCCGCGCCGGGATAGATCACGACCGCATCGGGGTCGATGGCCTTGATGACCTCGGCCGCCCGCCGCGCGAGCCTGGCGAACTCCTCCGGCGAGCCGGGCCAGCTCAGGTTCGGCTCGTTCCACAGGTCCCACCACGCGATCTGCTCGTGATAGCGCGTGACGACGCGCCGCACCCACTCGAGATAGGCCTGCTCGTCGGTCCCGCGCGGGCCGGCCGGAACCGTTACCCAGGCGGGGTTGTAGCCGATGATCGCCAGGATCATCAGCCCGTGGCGCTCGGCCTCGGCCACGCGCTTCGCCCACTGCTCGAGGTCGTACTGCCCCCGCCGGGGCTCGCCTTTCGGCCAGGAGAAGTCCGTGCGGACGAAGTCGATGCCGATCGCCTTGGCCACCGCCCCCCTGCCCGCCGCGAGACCGAAGCCGTTGACGCCGAAGGGGCTGTCGGGGTCCCGAGGCCCGCCCTGGCCCGGCGCGACCCGTCCGAGCGTCGCCCTGCCCTCGCCCAGGACCTCTCCCTTCGCGCCGGTCAGGCGGCTCGCAAGCTCGTAGTACCCACGGTGCGGCAGCTCGACGCGATGCGTGATCGCTGACGGGGCATCGCCGTTCGCACCCAACGGCGTGGCGGCCCCGCCGACCCGCCGGCCGTGCATGTCCGTCAGCCGCCACGTGAAGCTTGCGCAATCCCGGCCGGGCGGCGCTGCCGGAAGCGTCCACGTCACCGCCACGGCCCCCTCATGGCCCACCTGGCCGGGCCAGGGGATCTCCGTTCGGACTTCCCCGGCGCCGGCGGCCCCCGCCAGGAGGACCACCCCAAGGGCCCACAAGGCCCGAGCATGCCTTCTCTTCTCCATCATGATCCACCGTCCTGTTTCACATATGATAGCACCGGAATTATATATGATTCACCTGGCCGGTCAAGCATCGGCTTGCGGAGAACGGGGGCGTGGATCGACCCGGGGGGACCTCCTCGGGATCCCCGGCGCGGCTCGGACGGCCAGGTGGCATGCGGAAGCTCGTCGGGCGCGACGGCGGATCCCCGGCCCCGGGTTCGGTCGCGGAGGCGGCGCGACGGGCGGGATCAGAGCGTGCCGGTAAGGCTCGTCAGGACGGGGGCGGCCAGGATGTCCAGGGGCGCGGCGTCCAGCCGGGCGCCGCCGGATGTCGGCGGGGTGTCGTCGGCCTCGATCGCCGCGCCTCGGAGGATCGCGCCGAGCGCGCCCGGCCCCGGGGCCCTCGGGACCGTCACGGCCGGCAGCCTGGTCAGCAGGCGCCGGCGCCCGCTGAGCGCGGGGATGGCCGGGGTCACGGGCGTCGGCCCGGGCAGGACGGGCAGGACGGCGAGGCCCGGCAGGCCCTCGGGCGAGGGCATCGCCGCGGGCAGCATCGGCAGGGGCGTCGCGGCCGACGACGACGTGCGCAGCACGGCCTCGCCGGCGTCGCCATCGGCCCGCCCGGCGGCCGGCGGGGCCGGCGAGGGGACGCTGAGGCCGTAGCTTCGCTTGCACTGGAGGTAGTCGCGGAAGTCCACGTCGCCGTCGCGGTCGAAGTCGCCATCGGCCCAGAGCGGCTGGGCCTGGCGGTACCCGGCCCGCACGGCGGCGACGTCGGCGCCGTCGACGGTCCCGTCGCCGGTCGCGTCGCCGGGGATCGTCACCAGCATCGTGCCCTGGAAATCCCGGTCCATCTCCGTCGAGAGCGTGTCGGCCGCCCCGCCGGCGGCGAGGGTGACCTCGTAGTAGCCGGCCGGCAGGTCCAGCGGGGCCAGGTCCCAGCGTGCGGTCCGGGCGTCGGGGCCGCAGGTCACCGCCAGCCCGCCGGTGGGCAGGTGGACGGCCTCGCCGTCGGCGAGGTCCCGCAGGGCCAGCGACGCGGCGTCCACGGTCACCCGCTTGTCGAAAGTCAGCGTGACGGCGGCGGCGTCGCCGCGCGGGCCCTCGCCGTCGTTGATCGCCATGCCCGCCACGCCGGGCGCCGCCGCCACCAGGGCCTGCCCGGCGTGGCGCTTGTAGGCGATGTAGTCGCGGGCGTCGACGTCCCCGTCGTGGTCGAAGTCGCCGTCGGCCCATCCGCCCGCCGAGCCGAGGTGCTCGCGGAGGACGGCGAGGTCCGCGGCGTCGACGGCGCCGTCGGCCGTCGCGTCGCCGGGGATCGTCCGGACGAAGTCCGCGGCGTAGCTGTCGCCGCCGATGCCGTCGCCGTCGCCGTCCAGCCGCAGCACGGCCCCGGCGGCGCCGGGCACGTAGACCGCGTCGGCGGCCAGCGTGGCCGTGTAGAGGCCCGCGGGCAGGGCCGCGGCGGCCAGGTCCCACCGCCCGGTCTGCTGCACGGCGTCGTACTCGAGGGCGCCGGCGCCGAAGCGGAATTCCTCGCCGGTGTGGTGGTTGTAGAGCACCAGGGCGGCGTGCGAGACGGTCACGTCGCGGTTGAAGCCGAACGTCACCGCCGAGAGGGCATCGCTGGGCCCGTCGCCGTCGTTGACCTCGAAGAGGCTCACCTGCGGGACGCGGGGGGTCTTGTCGATGTCGATGGTGAGGACCTTGGTCACCTCGGCGTTTCCGGCGTTGTCGGTCGAGCGGAAGCGGAGGACCGTCGTGCCCTCCTCGGTCACGTCGATGGGCCCGGCGTAGGCGCCCCACGCGTCGCCGTCGCGGGAGACCTCCGTGCCCGCCAGCCCGCTGCCGCCGGTGTCCTCGGCGGCGAGGGCGACGGTCACGTCGGCGGTGTACGTCCCGTCGGGGTCGCGGTCCCCGGTGACCTGCGGCGTGGTGATCGGGGCGAACGGGTCGATCGTCGAGATGACCTCGACGCCGGCGGTCTCCGGCCCGGTGTTGCCCGCCAGGTCGCGGGCGCGGGCGGAGACCTGGTAGGTCCCCTGCCCGAGCACGAGGCCGTTGAAGGTGAACTCCCCGTCGGCGTCGGCCCGCGCCTCGCCGGCAACGGTCCCGTCCAGGAGGATCTCGACGCGGGCGTCCGGCTCGGCCGTGCCGGTGACCAGCGCCGGGACGCTGTCCGGCGAGACGGTCAACTGCGGCTCGGCCGGGGCGGTGGTGTCCAGCGTCAGGACGACCTGCACCGCCGTCGAGACCGGCGCGCCGCTGACGGCGTCGAGCCCGGCGATCGTCAGCTCCCCGCTGTAGGTGCCGTCGGCGACGGCGTCGGCGAGGTCCAGCTCGACGGCGAGGCCCGTCGCGCCGCCGGCGTCGATGGCCGCCGCGGCGGGCGTGACGGTGACCGCGTCGGTCGCCATCGCCGCGCCGCCCTCGTCGGTCAGCGGGCCCAGCACGCCGGCGAGGCCCGTCACGCCCGTCGAGCCGCCCCATTCGACGGCGTCGAGGCGGAGCGTGACGTCCCCGGTGACGGTGGTCTCGATGCGGGTCGCGCTGCCGGCCAGCAGGGCCGCGTACTCCGGCCACTCCTGGAGGGCGACGGCAAAGGTGTCGTCCGGATCGGCGTCGTGGACGACGACCTCCAGCGTCCAGTCGCTGGACCCGCTGACGTTCTCGACGTCGATGATCTGGTACGTCCCCCCCGAGCCGGTGAACGCCGCGCCGGGGATGCCGACCTCGTCCTCGCCGAGGGCGGGCGAGTACCCGACGTGGTTGCCGGCTCCGTCGTACAGGTGCAGGTCGATGTCCGTCCCGTCGGGGCCGATCAGCATCGCGCGGATGCGGTCGGCCGCGGCGGTCAGGCGGACGTCGCGGCGGAACGTCTCGTTGTCGCCGAGGGGCCCGCCGAGCGGCTGGGTGACGACCTGCTGCTGGAGGTGCACCAGCTCGTCCTCGGTGCCGACGTGGAGGTGGGCGTAGGCCGGCCCGAGGGTCCGCCGGCTGAGGGTGACGGGGTCGTAGGCGTCCAGCGTGACCTCCACGTCGTAGCCTCCGCCCCCGTAGATGATCGACCGCGGCAGCAGGAGGATCGCGCCGGAGACGCCGGTCTCGCCGGGCGCGAGGGTGATCTCGTCGCCGCTGAGGGTCGCGACCTCGACGCCGCCGGCGGTGACCCGCAGGTTCGGGCGGACGTTGAGCGTCAGGCCGCAGGTGTTGGTCAGCGTGATCTCCGCGCGGTCGGCGCCGACGTCGCTGCCTTCCGGCGCGACGATGTCCCGGAAGCTCATGTTCTCGATCTCGACGTCCACCTCGGGGTCGATCGGGCTGTGCTCCAGGATGTACTGCACGTGGTTGGCGAAATCGGCGAACATCCGCCAGACGCCCTCGGTCTCATACTGGTGGGCGCGGAGGAACTTGACCGAGTACCGCAGGATGATCTCGTAGGTCAGCCGCTCGGCCTCCCGCATCGAGGCCATCGCCTGGCTGTAGGCCTCCATGATGCCGGCGGTGGCGCCTCCCATGATCTGCCCGTAGGCGAGCCCGAAGAGGCTGGGCATCATGACCCCGAAGCTGTTCATGCCGTTGATGACCGTGCTGACGAGGTACGCGTCGGCGATGGTGCCCCAGTGGAAGGCGAAGTTGTCCCACTGCTCGGCCTCCCAGTAGGTCATCTTCTTCCAGTGCTCGAAGACCGTGCCGAACTCCCAGTGGTCGAGGGAGACGGGGACCCAGTCGCCGGGCTCGCCGGCGTTGTACCATCGTGTGGGCATGGCGTCGCGGACGTCCTCGGGCAGTCCGATCCCCGTGCTGAGCCGCTCGAAGACCCGGCGGAGGTCGTCGATCTCGTTGTAGAGGATGTCCACGGGGAACAGGGCGGAGGGCTTGGCCTTCGCCTGCTCCAGCAGCAGCACGGCCCGCCCGGCGAGGCGGCGGACCTCGGCGAAGAGGTCCTCGACGCCGTAGATCGCCTCGCCGCCGCGGTCGATGACGGTGTCCAGCATGTCCATGATGTGCTGCGTGCCGGGGTTGTCCGGCAGGTCGCCGAGCTCGTCGCCGATGAGGTAGGGCTTGAGCCGGAAGTACGGGACCTCCTCCAGGAGGAACTCGTAGAACTCCGTGAAGGTGGCCTCGTCCTCCATGAACAGTTCGCCGAGCCCGGCGAACAGGGCTTCCAGCTCGGTCTGGGCGGCCCGCGCCGACAGCGCGCTGGTCAGGGCGTCCCAGCCGGAGGTGCTGAGCTGCCCCATCGCGTCGATCAGGTTGCGCATGTCCACCGTGAAGCCGATGAAGCTCTCCACGTCGTCGAGGAAGCTGCGGTTGTTGAGCCCCTCGGCGACGCCCTTGAAGGCGAAGAACAACCCGGCGAAGTTGTTCATCATGTTGCCCATGAGGTGGAACATGGAGGCCGCCATCTCGGCGCGGAACAGCGCCTGCGAGTCGTCGAGCATCGCCACGATCGCGCCGTAGGTGCCGGCGACCTTCTGGAGCTCCAGGCGCGTCTTCGTCTCGGCGAGGTCCACCAGCTCCATCAGCCCCGCCTGCACCTGCGATATCGTGTGCCGCGACTGGAACGTGAAGCTCACCGGCGCTTCCAGCGTGATGCCCGGCTGCCCCGTGCCGTACGCCGCGGCGACGCTCGACAGCGCGTCGGTCAGGGCCGCGACGTCCGCGCCCTGGCTGAACGTCAGCAGCCAACTGGCCGGCTCGGCCGTCGTGCCCGGCCGGACGTCCTCGAAGACCAGGGCCGTGGACGGCTCGGCGCTGACGAGCCCCATCCCCGCCGGGACGGCGGGCAGGTCGATGATGACGCGCTCGGCCGGGCCGTTGCCGATGTTCGAGACGTAGACCGTCACCTCCAGCGAGTTGCCCGGCAGGTCCACCACCTCGTAGCGGATGCTGAACTCCGGCTGGGGCTTGACGACGATGGCGTCGCCGGGCAGCACGGCCCGGGCGGCCCGGCCGTCGATGACGTAGTCCACCGCCACCGCGACATCGTAGACCTTCCCCTCGGGCGTCGTGCCTCCCAGCTCGGTGCCGGGCAGCGGCTGGAGCTTCCACAGGGCCTTCCCGGCCTCGCCGCCGTCGAGCGTGGCGTCGAAGGGCACGGCGAGCTCGACGTCGAAGCTGCCGGAGACGTCGGCGCCGGCGGCGTCGGTGACGATCGCCTTCGCCGAGACGATCTCCAGCGTCCGCCGGGCCGTGGTGTTCTCCATCGAGACGTCCACGAGGAACACGTCGCCCTCCAGGACGAAGTCCTGGGAGACGCGGCTGGCCGAGAGGCTGTGCCCGCCGGCGGCGGAGCCCCCGAGGCCGCTGTCGGCGAACCACGTCTTGACGAAGCTCTCGCCGTAGAGGATCGGGCCCGTGGGCCACGGGCCGGCGTAGGGGACGTACTCGTACGGCTCGCCGTTGTGAAGGCCCGCGGCGTCGGCGACGCGCAGGCGGACGGGGAAGTCCAGCTCCGCCCAGCCGCCGGCGTCGACGTGGAACGTGCCCTCGAAGAGGTGGTCGCCCTCGTCCGGCAGGGCGCCGGTGAGGATCCGGTAGCTCAGCACCACGGACCCGCCGGCGGGGATCCGGGGCACGAGGAAGCTGTCGCGGCTGATGTACGGGCCGATCGTCCCCGGCTCCAGCGTCACCACGACGTTCCGCAGCTCCGCCGTGCCGACGTTGTTGAGGCTGAAGCTCATGTTCTCCCGGAACCGCCGGCCGGCGGACGTGTCGAGGTACGCCAGCTCCCCGCCGACGCTGCCGTCCCGCAGGACGAGATACTCCGCCCCGGGCCGGTCGGCGACCAGCGTGGCCTGCGTCCCGGGCGTCAGCACGATCCCCAGCTCCGCCGTGCCGAGCTTCAGCGGGTCGGTCGAGCTGCTTTGGGAGACCGACAGGCTGAACGGCTGGAACGGCATGAACAGCGTGTGCTCCCACTGCTCCTCGCTGAGCGGGACCTCGAGGATCCCCGCGGTGATGGGATGGTCGGCGGCGACGAGGGTGAACTTGTACCGCCCGGGCAGCAGGCTGTCGAACTCGACCTCGGCGTCGATGTCGGTGTGGTCGGTTCGCGTGCGGACGGACCCGGCGACGCCCGCCGAGACCAGCTCGACGTACGGGCTCGATTCGAGCGTCAGCGTCACCGTCGCGCCGCCGACGCCGAAGTCCAGCGTGTCCGCCACACGCAGCAGGACGTCCGTCGTCGGGCAGGCGTCCAGGACCTCGACGAGGATCGGCACGGCGATGTCCCCGGCGTTGCTGTCGATCACCAGCTCGTCGCCGTAGCGGCCGTTGGCGGCGCTGCTGCCCGGCCCGGCCTGGACGGTGATGACCGTCCCCTCGCCCGGGACCAGCGACGTCGTGCCGTCGTGCGTGAAGGTCACCCACGGAAGGTGCGGGTCGGAGATCGAGATGCCGGTCATCGTCGCGTGCCCGGTGTTGGTCAGCTCGACCGTCTGCGAGCCCCACATGCCCGGCCGGACGGCGAAGTGCAGGTCCTCGGGCACGAGGCCGTACCCGGGCACGGCCGGGGCGACGGCGACGTGCACGAGGAAGGTCGCCTCGACGGACTCGCCGCCGACGGTGCTGGTGACGACCAGGGGCACGTCCGTCTCGCCGACGAACGTCGTGGGGGTGAAGGTCAGGCCGAACGCCGTCGCCTCGCCGGCAGCCAGCGAGGCCGCCGGGTCGGTGGTGAGGGCCACCTCCAGCCCGGTGGGGATCGCCTCGGCGAGTGCGACGGCGATGCCCGAGTGCGTTCCGGGCCCGATGTTGGCCAGGTCGAAGGTCGCCGAAGCGGCCTGGAGCTCGACGGTCTCGATCTCCGCGAGGATCGGGCCGACCAGCAGGGCCTCGACGACGAACGCGGCCGACGCCGTGCGGGCCAGCCCGTCGCGCTCGTACTGGGCGGCGGCGGCGAACGGCCCGGCCTCGTCGGGCAGCGGCTCGAACGTCAGCGCGTATGTGCCGTCCGCCAGCGTCTGGACGTCGTACGCGCGAACCGTGCCGCCGTGCTCGATGCGGATCGCGACCGCCGCGTCGGCGATCGGTCCGGCGCCGTCGCTCAGCAGGCCCGTGATCTCGACCGGGCCGGTCGGGCCGTAGCTCGCGGCGTCCGCGTCGGCCGTGATCGAGAAGTCCTCCGCGACGGCCACGGGCACGTCCACGTAGTGCGCCACGCCGTCGACGGTGACGACGGCCTCGCCGTCGTATCTGCCGGCCGGGAGGCCCCCGGGGGCGATGGACAGCTCGAACCTGCCGGATGCGGCGTTCCAGGCCATGGCCTGCTCGAGCACGAGCCCGGTCGAGCCGCCGCCGTCGTAGACGCGAAGCTCGGCGGTCACGCCGTCGTCGGGGCCGAGCGGGCTGGCGGAGATCGAGTCGGCCACGGCGAGGTGGACGGCGACGGCGTCGGTCGTGAGGTGCACGTCGCCGCCGACGTCGAGGCTCAGCGCCACGCCGGGCAGCAGGTCGAAGCCCTCGTCGCGGGCGTTGTCGCCCTCGTCGGGCTCGGCCAGCTCGTCGTTGGCGTCGGCGACGGCAGTGAAGGAAGCGCAGGCCGGATCGGCGCCGGCGACGGTCCAGTCGAAGAACAGCAGGTCGTACGCGCCGGCGGCGATGCTCTGCTCGATGCGCCGAACGCCCACGAGCGTCTGGCCCTGCCACAACTGCACGTTGAACGGGGCGGTCGTCGGGCCCCCGCCGGTGTTGGACACCTTCACGCCGACGGCCACATCCCGGCCGAAGCGTGGCTCGCCGATCAGCGAGATGTCCGCCACGCGCAGGTCCGGCTGGAGGACCTCGACGGCGAAGCCGTTGGCGCGCGCGGTGTTGTTGATGCTGCTCGCCTCGGGGACGGCATCCTCCGGGTCGGCCTCGACGGCGACGTCGTACGTCCCGTCCGTCGCCGTCCAGGCGAAGCGTACGCCCGCGTGCTCGCCGGGGGCGAGGCCGGGGAGGATCGTCTCGTCGACGATCTCGCCGTCTACGCGCAGGACCACGGGGACGTCGACCGGCACGCCGACGGCGGTGTCGTTGCGGACGGTCGCGTAGACCAGGACGGGCTCGCCGACGGCGAGGCGACCGTCGGAGGGAACGACCTGGAGCTCGCCGACGTCGAGGTCGCCGTAGACGATGTTCAGCGCCGGGATGGGCACGTCGAGGGCGTTGTTGGATTCGTTCATCTCCAGGACGTGGCTCAGCGGCGCGTCGGCATCGATGCTCACCGTGTGCTCGCCGGCGGCGGGCACCCACTCGATGGCCGCCTCGGCCGTGTTCGACCCGGCCTCGAAGCCCAGGGCGTCGACCACGGCGTAGCCGGCGTAGAGGCCGTCGACGCTGAAGTTCACGCGGAACGGCCCCGCCGCGGCCGTGCCGTCGTTGCGGATCGTGGCCGTCAGCGTCACCGGGGTGCCCCAGTCGATCGGGACGGCCGGGTCCTGCGAGACCGCCAAGCCCTCGACGACGAGGTCGGCGAAGTAGATCTGCGTCGGGTACAGGGCCTCGGTCCTGCGGTTGTTGTCCTCGTCGGCCTCGTTGACCGCGTCGGTCAGGTCGTCGGCGACGGCGGAGAACAGGTGGTTGCCGATCTCGGCGTTCCAGCCGAAGACGCAGTCCCACGACTCGCCGACGGCCAGGCCGCCCGGCCAGGTGAGGTGGTGGAAGTACTCGCCGTCGACGTAGAGGCCGACGCTGAACTCGTCGGTGACGTCGCCGACGCCCTGGTTTCGGACGGTGGCGGTGACGAGGGTCGCCTCGCCCTCGTCGGGCGTCTCGGGCTGGAAGCGGATGTCCTCGACGACGAGGTCGGGGCGGACCTCCTCGATGGTCACGAGCATGACGTCCTCGGCCATCGCCCAGTCGTTGTCCTTGACGACCACCCTCACCGGGTAGGTGCCGGAGTGCTGGTAGACGTGGGTCGGCCCCGGCGAGCCGCCCCACGTGCCGTCTCCGTAGTCCCAGAACATCGTCTGGATGTAGCCGTCGGGGTCCTCGGACCGCGTGCCGTCGAACTTGGTCGGCGCGAAGACCTCCGAGAAGAAGTCCACGCCGGCGTCCGCCCGGGGCAGGGCGTTGACGGTCACGTCGCAGCTCATCTGCTGGTTCGGCGCGTCTCCGGGCACGCGGACGGTGATCGTGTGCGGGCCCGGGTTCTCCGGCGTCCACTCGACGAGGATCTCCTGCCGGCGGAAGGCCCGCAGCTTGTCCACCAGCACGTGGCCGAGGTGCGTCTCGACGCCGTCCGGGTCGGTCACGTAGATGTCGGCGAAGCCCGTCTCGGCCGCGACGCCGCCGTTGGCGATGTACGTGCGGATGACCGCCTTGTGGTCCTCGGTCAGGGCGATCGGCAGGTAGAAGACCGGCTCCCGCAGCTCGTAGGTCGTCAGCAGCGAGTCGCCCTCGGGGACGTTGACGGTGTAGGCGTCCGGGTTGGAGAAATACGGGCCCTTGGGGCCGTACGCCTCCTCGCTGTAGACGATGTCGAATTCGACCGGCGTGGCGTCGATCTCCGCGACCTCCAGCGCCGAGCGCATGTCGAGCGTGTAGGTCTGGGCGGTCGGCTGACGGTAGCCGTGCTCGTCGATCGTGCCGAACTCGTCGACGAAGTAGATGTTCCCGTTGGCCTTCCAGAAGTTGTTGCCGCTGAGGACGGCGTCCTCCTCGCCCTCGACGTGGCGCGTGATCGTCCGGATGTTCGCATCCGGCAGCGGGTCGGGCAGGATGATGCAGGCGTAGCCGGCCATCTCCGGCACGCTGAGCTGCTCGATGCGGTCCAGCTCGGTCGCCTGCTTCGTGACGTCCACGTTCTGGGGGATCTCGATCGGCAGGTGCAGGCCGCTGTGGAAGTTGATCAGGTAGTCCGGGAAGCCGTCGTCCTCGCGGTCGATCAGCGTGAAGTGGTTGTCGGGGTCCCGGGCGTCGGCGAACAGGAAGTCGTGGTAGATGATCTCCGTGTCGATCCCGAGGATCAGCGGGTTGATCTGCACGCCCTTGTACGCGCGGTGGGTCATCTCGGCGGTGAAGTCCACGAACTGCCCGTCCAGCGAGCAGGTCATGATCCAGTACCCGCCGACGCTGCTGTGCGGCTGGACGTCCCCCAGCACCAGCCGCACCGTGTCGCCCTGGATCGACCCGAACGAGCTGCCGACGATGGCGAACTCGACCAGCAGGCCGGCCTCGTTCTCGACGATCTCCGGCTGGCCGGAATCGATCTTGAGGTTCTGCGCGATGCCGTCCCCGCGGTTCTCGACCAGCAGGCCGAGCTTGAACGGCTCCTCGGCCAGGACCTGGTTGGGCACGTAGTAGTGCAGGTACAGCTCCGGCTGCGGGTGGACGGTGATCTCGACGCTGTCGGTCTGCGTCTCCTTCAGCCGGCCGTCCACGTAGTAGCTCATCACGGCCTTGACGTAGTAGCTCTTGCCGTCGAGGTCCTCGCCGCCGAGCCCGGCGCCGGGGATCAGGACCCATCGGCCGTGCATGGTCGCGAAGGCGCCGAGGCTGTCGCTGCCGTCGACGGCGGCGATGTTCTCCAGCTCCGGCGGGACGATGTAGAACCGGTCGGTCACGTCCGCGCCGTCGCCGTCGAGCACGCGCGGGGAGATGGACATGCCCACCAGCTCGCGGTCGAGCCCGTTGGTCAGCTCGAGCCGGGCGTCGAAGCCCTCGCGCTCCATCGTGGCGGTCTGCTCGATCTCGATCTTGACCATGGCGCCGGCCTTGGCGCCCCCCCCGCCGGAGCCGCCGGGCTCGGGCAGCTCGATGCCCATGTCCCCGCCGCCGGGCTCGGGCAGCTCCAGCGAGTACTCCGAGTCGCCGTACTGCACCGTCACCGGCGTGGCCGCGGGGTTCACCAGCGGGATGCGCCCGGTGACCTCCTCCTCGGTCGTCTCCTCGGTGACCGGGTCGAAGGACGTGAACGTGCCCGTCACCAGCAGGTAGGTGCCCTGGCCGTCGAGGTAGTCCCAGTCGCCGGCGTCGATGTGGAAGCCGACCGTCCGGGAGGTCTGGGCGTCCATGTCGCCGACGATCCCGTTGGCGGTGAGGGTGACGCCCTCCGGCACGCCGACCGGGGTGACGGTGATGTCGCGGATGGCCAGGAGGCTGGGGTTGACGATGATGAGCTGGTCGCTGAATCCCACCTCCAGCTCGTGCGGGACGCTGATCCACGGGGGCAGGAAGACGAACTGCGGCTTGGGCACTTCGGTGACGAAGGAGAGGTTCAGCGTGATGTCGTAGGTATCCTCGATGACGATCGGCGTGACGGTCCACTTGTAGCTCAGCGGCACGGCGGTGAGCTCGTAGGGCAGGATGCGCGCGTCGCTGGCGGGCATGACGCCGACGGTGTCGTAGACCTTCTCGTGCCCGCCGGCGGCGATGGTCGCGTCGTACTCGCCGACGGGGATGTCCTCGAAGGTCGCCACGCCGGCGGCGTTGGACCGGACGTAGTAGACGTTGTGGTACGTGGACGTCTGCCCGGTCCCGCTGTAGGCGGTGAACTCCTCGCGGCTGACCAGCTTGACCTCGGCGTCGCCGACGGTCTGCCCGGCGTCGTTGGTCAGCACGAACGCCACCGAGCCGCGGTTGGCGCTGCTGACCTCCACCGACAGGACCATGGTGCCCTCGTGGGTCCCGTCGGTGGCGGTGATGTAGTCGGCGTAGACGCCGGGCTTGACGTCCTCGCCGGGCGCGACGTGGATCGTGAACGTCGTGCTCTCCCCGGGCGCGAGCGTCTCGGCCTCGGGGCCCTCCAGGGCCACCCACGGCAGGATGGCCGGCGGGACCAGGTCGATCGCCTGCATCGTGCCCATGCCGTCGTTGGTGATCGTGACCGGCTCGGAGTGCAGCGTGCCCGGGTTCAGGGCGACCTCGACGGTCCGCGGCGCCAGGATCGGGATGGGCCTGGCCGGGCGGAGGCGGAAGTCCACGCGGGCGTTGTTCGTCAGCCCCTCGTCGGTGGTCATCCGCAGCAGGAAGGTCGCCGTATCGCCGGCGGTCTCGGGGATCTGGGCCGTGAAGACGATCCCGACCTTCTGCCCGCCGCCGAGGGTCGTGGGCACGGCGGAGATCGTCGCGGTGACGTGGTCGCCGGTGTCCTCGTCGACCAGCTCGACCTGCACGTTCGTCAGCGGATCGGCCCCGGTGTTCTCCAGCGTGATCGTGTGCGTGAACGTGCTGTTCTTGGTGGTCGTCACGGCCAGCGACCGCGGGGAGAACTTCGAGCCGAGCACGGAGAACTGCGTGTGCCCGGTGCTGCCGTAGACCTCCTCGGTGATGAACGCGTCGACGCTGTAGTGCCCGGCGTCGCCGCCGAGGGGGCTGAACTGGAAGTCGATGTCGCCGAACAGGCCCGTGCTGATCTGGTACTTGCGCGTCGTGTTGTCGAAGAACGTCCCCGTCAGGCCCACGCCGGGGAAGGGCGACCAGCCCTCGGAGACCATCAGCACCATCTGCTGGCCGGCGACGGGCTGCCCGTCGAGCGTCTCGACCGAGCCGGTGATGTGCACGGTCTCTCCGGGGAGGTAGACGGCCTTGTCGGTCTGGAGGGTGAAGTTGACCTGCTCGATCACGATGATCTGGAAGAACTCCGAGACGGTGTCGACGCCGTCGGTCGTCCGGATCTCGACCGAGTAGTTGCCGGTCTCGACGCCCATCAGGTCCAGCGTCCCGCTGAACGTGCCGTCCGAGGCGTCGTAGGTCATCCCGTGCGTTTCGCCGGCGAAGGTCAGCGTGGTATCGACCAGCGGCGGCCCGACCGTGCCGGGCAGGCTCGCCCGGGTCACCCTCGCGCCGAAGGAGGCGATCGAGTCGGTCATGAAGATGATCGCGCCCAGCTCGTCCACGGCCCCGCTCTTCGGCCAGGCCTCCATGGCGAAGTTGTCCCCGAGGTGCCAGTCGTCGGCGACGAGCAGCTCGTTGTTCGCTTCGTTCTCCTCGTGGACGGCGTCGCCGGTGTCCACGACGGCGCGGATGGTGTGCCCGACGTTCGGGTCCGCCTTCGCGGTCCACTCGAGGATGAACCCGGCGTGGGAGGAATGCCCCGTGAGCCTGGGCAGCTCCTGGGCGGCGACGCGGACGTCGTCGACGTAGAGCGCGAAGACGAACGTCTCCAGCGTCGAGACGACCTCCAGGTTCGACACCGTGCAGGTGAAGTAGACGGTCTGGCCGTACTTGACGTTCGCCGGCAGGACGCTGACGTCGGCGACCTCCAGGTCGGGGTACTTGATCGTCAGCGGGCCGACGTCGGCGGCGGCCTCGTTGTTGGACTCGTCGGACTCGCGGACGTCGCCCTCCTCGTCCAGCACGACGCGGACGGCGTGGGCGCCCGGCGTCGCCCGCGTCTGGAGCGCCACGGTCTGCACGCCGCCGCCGGCGAGGTAGGTCAGCTCGCGGTAGCCGATGTACTCGCCGTCGTAGTAGAAGCTCGCGCGGAACTTGCCCTGGACGGCGACCGGGCCCTCGTTGGCGATCGTCACGCTGATATCCACCGACGAGCCGTCCGACAGCGTCGTCTCGATCGGGCGGACCTGCACGCCGTCGATCGCCAGGTCCGGGTAGGCCAGCGTCAGCTCCGGCAGGGCCAGCGAGAAGCCGTTGTTCGCCTCGTTGCTCTCCAGCACGTAGCCCACCGGGTCGTCGGCGACGGCCTCCAGCGTGTGCTCCCCGTCCGCCGGCTCGAACGAGAAGCCCAGCTCCGCGGACTCGCCGACGACCAGCTCCGCCACGTGCCGCTTGCCGACGAACTCCCCGTCGAGGTACAGCCCGACCCAGAAGTCGAACGCGTCCGCCGTGCCGTTGTTCACCACCGTCACCGTCGCGGGGACGGGGATCTCGCTCGAGACGGTCGTCTCCGGCAGCTCGACGGCGATGTCGGCGATCTCCAGGTCCGGGAAGAAGATCTGCTGGAGCGTCAGCGCCGTCTCGGCGGCGTTGTTGGCCTCGTCGGTCTCGTGAATGTTGTCCTGGATGTCGTCGGCGACGACCTCCAGCACGTGCAGGCCCTTCGTCGCCGTCCACTGGAACGTGACCTCGACGCTCTCGCCGGGGGCCATCAGGTCGTTGACCCGCTGGTAGCCGGCGTACTGCCCGTCGATGTAGAAGGACGTGAAGAAGCCGTACCGCGTCGGGCCGTTGCCCTCGTTGGCGACCGTCGCGGTGATGGTGACCTCGTCCCGCTCCTGCGGCTCGACGGGGGACCAGCTCAGCCCCCGGACCACCACGTCCGCCCGCGTGTCGGCGACGGTCACCTCGCACGTGTCCGTCGCGGCGGCGCCGCGGTTGTCGGTCACCGTCAGCGTGACCGTGTAGACGCCGGGCATGTCGTAGGCGTGCTCCGTGATCCCGTGCGGCGCCGTCGTACCGTCCCCGAAGTCCCACTCGTAGCCGACGATCAGCCCGTCACTGTCCGTCGAGGCCGTCGGGTCGAAGGCGATCGGCGTCGCCCAGTCCGCCGCCCGGTCCGGACCGGCCTCGGCGACCGGGGCGATGTTGACCACCGCCGACTGCGACCGCGAGTCGTTGCCCCCGTCGAGGTCCGTGCCCGTGATGCCCAGCAGCACCACCGTGACGGTGTGCTCCCCGGCCGACGTGGGCGTCCAGCCGGTCTCGGCCTCGCCCGTGTGCCCGCCGCTGACGGTGATGTCCCGCGTGCCCAGCAGCACGCCGGTGGCGGCGTCGCCGTCGTAGAACCGCGCCTCGGCTGCCGCCGTGGCCGGCCCGGTGTTGGAGACCGTCGCCGCGATCGTCGCCGCCAGGCCCAGCACGGGATTGCCCGGGTCGAAGGCGATGCCCTCCACCGACAGGTCGCACTCGGCCGTCGGGGTCTCGGTGGCCTCGGCGGACGGGTCGGACTCGTTGCCCGCCTCGTCCACCGAAGTCAGGACGTAGTAGTACGGCAGGCCATCGGTCAGGCCGACGTCGTAATCGGCCAGGCTGACCCGCTCGGAGAGGAAGGCGTACGGCCCGCCGGGCGAATCGGCGCGGTACACGCGGTAGCCGGCCAGGGCCGGGTCGGTCACCGCGGCCCAGGTGAGGTTCAGTTGCCCGCCGCTGCGGGGGTTGGTCACGACCGGTGCGGCCGGGATCGGCGGGGGCGTGCGGTCCACGGTCAGCGTCTGGACGACCGTGTCGCTGTTTCCGCCGTAGTCGACGACGGTCAGGCGCACGTCGTAGTCGCCCTCGGCGAGCGGATCGGTGTCCCAGGCGACCTCGCCGTAGTACGTCTCGGCGCCGATCCGTTCCAGGGCCGCGTCCTCGCCGACGGGCGTCCAGTCATCGGCGCCGGCCGGGGACACCTCGAAGGCCATCGACACGGCCCGGACGTTGTCGGTGCCCTGCCCGGTCAGGGCCACCACGCCGCGGTGTGTGCTCCCGGCGGCGGGTGTGAAGCCCTGTGCGAACGGTGCGGTCGTGTCGGGCAGGGGCTCGTCGGCGGCGTCTTGGGAGGGCGCCGAGGCGTTGCCCAGCGTGTCGACGGCGACGACGCGGTAGGCGTACAGGTGCCCGACGTCGACGCCCCCGTCCACGTAGAGGCTGGAGGAGGTCGAGGCGACGATCCGCTCGAAGGCCCCGCCGTCGGTCGCGCGGTAGAGCTCGTAGTGGTGGAAGTCGGCGGCGACGACGGGGTCCCAGCCGACCAGCAGGGAGACCTGCCCCGCCGAGACGCGCGGGTTGGCCGGGGCGTCCGGCGGGGTGTGGTCCACGGTGTAGGCCCGCGAGAGCGAGGCGGCGTTGAGCTCGGCGTCCGAGGCGGTCACGCGAACGGTGTAGGTTCCGCCGGCCTCGGCGGAAACGTCCCAGGCGTGGCTGGTCGGGGGCCCGGAGGCCAGCGTCCGCCAGGTGGCCCCGCCGTCGTCGGAGACCTCCCAGACGACGCGGGTGACGGCGACGTTGTCGGTGATGCTCGCGGCCAGCTCGAGCGTGTCGGCGGCCCGGGTGCCGGCGGGCGGGCTGAGGGAGCGGATGGTCGGCGGGGTCGAGTCGGACTCCGGCTGCCCGGCGGCCTCGTTGGAGTCCGGCGAGGCGTTGCCCACGTAGTCGAACACGCGGAGGACGTAGTGGTAGGTCACGCCGAGCGCGACGGTGCGGTCGGTGAAGCTCGTCTGCGTCATCGCGCCGTTGATCTGCGCGTACGGCCCGCCGGCGGAGGTGCTGCGGTACAGGCGGTAGTAGGCGACGTCGGTCTCGGGGGCCTCGCTCCAGGAGAGCGTGACGGCGAACTCGCCCGGCCGGGCGGCCAGGTCCGCCACGGGCGCCGGGGCGGTGTTGTCCACCGCGTAGTCGTAGATCGCCTCGGAGGCGTTTCCCGCGGCGTCGCGGGCGGTCAGGCGGACGGCGTACGTCCCGTCGGCCAGCGACGTGGTGTCCCACGCCGTCGAGCCGCTCGCGCCGTCGGCCAGGAGCGTCCAGGCCTGCCGGTCGGGCGAGACCTCGTAGGTCCAGTTCGTCACGGCGGCGTTGTCGGTCACGTGGGAGGAGACGTTCACGACGTCCCGCACGCCGGCGCCGTCGCCGGGGGAGAGCCAGTGGATCGTCGGCGGGGTCTGGTCGGCGATCGCCGGCAGGGCGACGGAGGCGGCGTTGTCGCCCTCGTCCGTCTCGCCGACGGTGCCGTGCACATCGGCCGTCGCGGCGACGGTGTGCGTGCCCGGCGCCGCCGTCCACCGGGCCTCGACCGCGGTGGCGCCCCCCCCGCCCATGCCCCCGACGGCGACGTCCGCGACGCGAACGCCGTCGATGGTGAAGCGGACGTGGAACGTCCGCAGCGTCGTGGCGCCGGTGTTCTCGATCGTCGCCGTGAAGGTCACCGTGTCGCCGTCGACCAGCGTCGCCGGGACGTACGCCAGGTCGGTGACGGTCAGGTTGGCGGCCGGGACCGTGGCCTGCGGCTCGGTCAGGGCGTTGTCGGCCTCGTTCGCCTCGTAGACGGCGTCGTACTCGTCGGCGAGGGCGGTGATGTCATGGTCCCCGGGGACCGCCGCGAGGTCGAGCTCCGCCCACGCGAACCCCCCGGCCGGGATGCCCCCGGAGACGACGCTGCGCCCGGCCCGGCCGCCGTCGCGGCGGAACAGGACGTGGAAGTCGCCGGTGACGTCGCCGCTGCCGTCGTTGCGGACCTTCGCCGAGACGGTGACGGCCTCGCCGTCGACCGCGGCCGCGGGATCGAAGGCGATCTCCTCGACGAGCAGGTTCGGCAGGGCCGGGACGGTCAGGTGCATGGCGGCGGCGGGCGCGGCGTTGTTGGCCTCGTCGGTCTCGGCCTGCCAGCCGGGCCCGTCGGCCTCGACGAGGATCGTGTAGTCGCCCTCGGCCCACGCCGCCGAGAGCGGCAGGGCGACGGTCCGGGTGGCGGAATAGGTATCTCCCGCGGCGACGGCGACGACGCCGGCGGGGCCCTCCCACAGCAGCGTGTCGCCGCCGAGCTCGCCGTCGTCGCTGAGCCAGATGCGGTCGCGCCAGGCGGCGTCGGCGGTCTCGTCGCCGGCGTTGCGGCCCTGCCAGGTGACCTCGACGTCCGCGCCGAACGTCGCCGCGCCGGTCGGCACGGTGGAGACCGAGTCCACGACCAGGTCCGCCCCGCCGATCTCGACGGCCGTCGGCCCGGCAACATTGTTGCCGCCGTAGAGGAACTCCTCGACGTGCCCGGCGCTGTCGGCGACGACGAACAGGTAGTGCGTCCCGCGGATGCCGGCGGGGACGGTGACGCTGCCGGCGGCCTCGTAGCTTTCGCCGACGCCCAGGGCGCCGCCGTGCGAGATGCTGGCGAGGTGGATCTCGTCGCCGTTGCCGTAGACGGCGTCGGCGCTGAGGTACACGCCGTCGTACCACCAGCTCGCCGGCGTCGGCCCGAAGGCGTCGGGCGTGTTGGTCACCGTCCACTCGATGAGGAGGGGTTCGCCCGTGACGCCGGCGGGCGGCGCCCGCGGGCCGGTGACGGCCAGGTCCGCGTAGGGCCCGGGCGCGACGTCGATCTGCCCGCCGCGGACGGCGACGTTGCTCTCGTCGCCGGCGGGCTCGAAGACGTCGTGGGCGCTGTCGGCGGCGACGAAGAGGTAGTAGCTGCCGCTGATCCCGCCGGGCAGGTTGCCCGTCCACACGGCCTCGTAGGTCCCGGCGCCGTCGAGGGCGCCGCTGTGGGCGACGGCCGCGACGAAGACGTCGTCGCCGTCGCCGTAGAAGGCGTTGCGGCTGAGCACGACCCGGTCGGTCCAGTCGGCGACCGTCCCGCCGGGGGTGCCGTCCCCCGTCGGCCCGTCGCCGATGTTGGTCACCCGCCAGCGGATCGTGGCCGGGTAGCCGGCGACCGCCAGCGGCTCGGCCGTCACGTCGGCGGCGACCAGGTCCGCCGACGGCGTCGGCGTGACGGTGATCCGCGAGGCGGCGACGCCGACGTTGTTGTTCTCCAGGTTGAACTCGAAGACGTTGCCGGCCGCGTCGGCGCGGACGAAGACGTAGTACTCCCCGTCCAGCCAGGCGGGCAGTTGCAGGTCGGCGGCGGCGGCGTAGGTCGCCCCGACGGCCAGCGCCTCGGTGCGGGCGGCCGTGCCGAGCGAGACGTCGTCGGCATCGCCGAAGACGTCGTTGCCCGACAGGACCACCTCGTCGAGCCAGGGCGTGGCCGTCGCGTCGAGCGTGCCGAAGTTTTCCACGGTCCATTCGAAGTGGGCCGTCCCGCCGCCCTGCCCGGCGGGCGCGGGATCGACGTCGGTAACGCTCAGGTCCGCGAAGGTCAGCTCGCCGGTGGGCGCGACGGTCACGTCGAGGACGTACTCGGCCAGCAGGCCCTCCCCGTCGGTGGCGAGGACGACGGCGTAGTAGGTGTCCGTCGCGGTGATGTCCACGCGGGCGATCGACGCGTCGGACGGGTCGGGGTTGATCGACACGACGGCGCCGGAGGCGTTGCGGACCTCGAGGACCGGCTCGAGCGTGCTGTCTGCCGGGCGGAGCAGGCGCGCGAGGATGGTCTCGCCGGCCTCGACCGTGCCGAGGCCAAAGAAGTCCTCGTCGACGTTGCCGGACTCGCCGGCCATGACGCGCCCGGCGATCCGCCCGAGCCGCTGGGTGCCCGCGGGGGTCATCGTCACCGGGTCGGCGCCGCCGACGGAATCGTTGCTGTAGCTGGCGTCGCTCTCGAGGTCCGTCCCGCGCGTCCGGTCCACCCGCAGGACGTAGTTGCCCCGCGTCTGGGCGTAGTAGGACTTGCCCACGACCGCGTAGTAGGTCCCGTCGGCCGGGAGCGTGTACGAGCTGATGTACGCGTCCCCGCCGGGCCCGGCGCTGTCGTCGCTGCGGAGGTCCCCGCCGTCGGCGTTGCGGAGGATGAGGTAGGGATCGACGGCGTTGGCGGCGTCGGCGCTGAGGGCCACGACGTCGCCGGCGAGGCCCTCGAACCGCCAGATGTCCGGATCGGCCCAGTTGTCGTAGATCGGGGCCGGGTCCTGCGAACCGATCCCCAGCGCCCGGAAGTGGCCCATGCCGGCCAGCGTCTCGGTGAAGGTCAGCTCGGCCGCGCCGCCGTAGCCCTGGTTGACCGGGCCCTCGAAGGCGTGCCCCGCCGGGCCGGCGATCTGGAACGTCCGCACGAACGCCCCGCCGTCGAGGCCGTTGCCCGCCCGATCCTGCACCGAACCTGCCACGGTCAGCCGGTACGAGCCCGGGCCGATCGGCCCGTCATCGAGGCGCAGCGAGACGCTGGTCCCGCCGGCGTAATCGGCGGACAACTGCACCGAGTGAACCGCGTCGTCGGGCGTGCCGAACAGCCCGTCGGCCCCCGCCTCGCGGAGGTCCCAGGTGTTCCACTCCTCGTCCGGCTGGTCGTCGAGGGCGTCGGGGACGCCGTCGCCGTCGGTGTCGGGCAGGTCGAGCTCGACCACGCCGGCCCGCCGCCAGTGGTGGTAGCCGTCCTGCCACGTGCCCGACACGTTCCGGAGGATGCCGTAGTCGTACCCGCCCGGCTCGCCGGAGCCCCAGTTCGTGTAGGTGACCGCCTCGCCGCCGACCCATTGCCAGGTGCCCTCGGCGTCCAGGTCGGTCAGGCCGATCCACGGGTTCAGGTGGCCGAACCAGCGCCATACGAAGGCCTGCTCGGCGGCGTCGTTGATCGTCACGAGGTGCCCGCCGAGGCCCGCGGCGTGGGCTTCCGCCTCCGCCCAGGTCAGCCCCCCCGGCGTGGCCAGGTAGAAGTGCCCGCCGTCGGAGACGACGAACGGGCTCGTCCGGTTGACCGTCGAGGCCAGCAGCTCCTCGCTGAAGTGCACCGTGAAGGTCTTGACCAGCTCCTCGCCGGCGGCGCCCTCGCCCGGCAGGCGGTCCACGGCCGTGATGTGCGGTGCGACCGCGTCGGTGGCCTCCACGTCCATCACGTAGCCGGCCTCGAGCCCGGCGCCGGCGTCGGCGGCGACCTTGGCGTAGTACCGTCCGGCGGCGCCGAGGGCGTCGATCCGTGCCCGGCCGTCGTCGGGGTCGCCGTCGTCGTCGGCCAGCGGGTTGCCCGCTTCGTCGAGGATCGTCACGCGCCCGTCCAGCGTGCTGCCGGCGGGCAGGGCGAGGGTCAGCTCCAGGCCCTGCCCGACGTCGAAGAGGCCGAGGTCGTAAACGTCCACGTCGATCGTCCCGCCCTGGTTGGCCATGATCCGCCCGCCGACGGCGCCCGAGAGCACCCCGCCGCTGCCGGTGAGGGTCACCCCATCGGCGTTGGCGAGCCCGCCGTTGTGGTAGTCGGCGTCGGTCTCCATCTCGATGCCGCGGGCGATGTCCAGCCGAAGGCGGTAGTTGCCCGGCGTGGAGGCGTAGTAGTACTTCAGCGCGGCGATGTAGTACGTCCCGTCGGACGGGAGGGTGTACGTGCTCAGGTACGCGTCGTTGCCCGGGCCCTGGTTGCTGCTGGTGTGGATGTGCCCGAGCGAGCCGTTGTACAGCGCGAAGCGGGCGTTGGTGGCGTCCGAGGCGTCCATGCTGACGGTCACGACGTCGCCGGCGAGGCCCTCGAACCGCCAGTAGTCCGGGTCCGCCCAGTCCTGGTGACTCCATACCGGGTCCTGCGAACCGATGCCGAAGGCGGTCCGCAGGCCGCTGCCGGCCGGGTCGGGCGCGGGGACCAGCTCCGCGGCGCCCAGCGCGTGGCCGTTGCCGACGCCCTCGAAGACGTAGCCGGCCGGGGCGGTGATCTCGAACGTCTGCTGGTAGGCCCCGCCCGCCAGCCCGTTGCCCGCGCGGTCCTGGACGGACCCGGCCACGCTGAGCCTGTACGTCCCGGCGCCCATCGGGCCGTCGTTGAGCCGCAGTTGGACACTCGTGCCCGTCGTGTACTCGCCGGCCAGCGAGAGCGAATGGATCACGTCATCGGGCGTGCCGAACGTGCCGTCGGTCCCGGCCTCGCGGAGGTCCCAGGTGTTCAGCCCGTCGGCGGGGGCGATGTCGAAGTCATCCGGCGTGCCGTCGCCGTCGGTGTCGGGCAGGTCCAGCTCGACCACGCCGCGGTAGTCGTCGTTCCACTCCCAGCGGTCTTCCCACAGGCCGGTCAGGCTGTCGAGGGCGGCGGCGTTGTTGCCCCCCGGCTCGCCGGGGCCCCAGTTGGTGTACGTCAGGGCCTGCCCGCCGATCCACTCCCACGTGCCGTTGTCGTCCGTGTCGAACAGCCCCAGCCAGGGCCGGTGGTTGCCGAACCACCGCTCGACGAACGCCTGCTCGGCCGCGTCGTCGATGGTCACAAGGTGCCCGCCGACGCTCTCGGCGTAGGCCTGCGCGTCGTGCCAGTTCATCGCCCCCGGCGTGAGCATGTAGACGTGCCCGTCGTGGGCGGGCATGTGCGGGTTGGTCCGGTTCACCGTCGAGGCCAGCATCTCCTCGCTGAAGTGCACCGCGAACGAGCCGATGAATTCCTCGCCGACGGTCCCGTCGGCGGGCAGGCGGTCCACGGCCGTGACGGCCGGCAGGATGGGGTCCACGATGTCGGCGCCGAGCACGTACGAGCCGTGCAGGCCCGCGCCGCTTCGGGCCTCGACCTTCGCGTAGTACTGCCCGCCGGCGGCGACCGAGTCGATCTGCGCGTGGGCGTCCTCGCCGTCACCGTCGTCGTCGGCGAGCGGGGCCCCCGCCGCGTCGAGGATCGTGATCTTCCCGTCCAGCGTGCTGTCGGCGGGCAGGGCGAGGGTCAGCTCCAGGCCCTGCCCGGCGGCGATGAGGCCGAGGTCGTAGACGTCCACGTCGATCGTCCCGCCCTGGTTGGCCATGATCCGCCCGCCGACGGCGCCCGAGAGCACCCCGCCGCTGCCGGTGAGGGTCACCCCATCGGCGTTGGCGAGCCCGCCGTTGTGGTAGTCGGCGTCGGTCTCCATCTCGATGCCGCGGGCGATGTCCAGCCGAAGGCGGTAGTTGCCCGGCGTGGAGGCGTAGTAGTACTTCAGCGCGGCGATGTAGTACGTCCCGTCGGACGGGAGGGTGTACGTGCTCAGGTACGCGTCGTTGCCCGGGCCCTGGTTGCTGCTGGTGTGGATGTGCCCGAGCGAGCCGTTGTACAGCGCGAAGCGGGCGTTGGTGGCGTCCGAGGCGTCCATGCTGACGGTCACGACGTCGCCGGCGAGGCCCTCGAACCGCCAGTAGTCCGGGTCCGCCCAGTCCTGGTGACTCCATACCGGGTCCTGCGAACCGATGCCGAAGGCGGTCCGCAGGCCGCTGCCGGCCGGGTCGGGCGCGGGGACCAGCTCCGCGGCGCCCAGCGCGTGGCCGTTGCCGACGCCCTCGAAGACGTAGCCGGCCGGGGCGGTGATCTCGAACGTCTGCTGGTAGGCCCCGCCCGCCAGCCCGTTGCCCGCGCGGTCCTGGACGGACCCGGCCACGCTGAGCCTGTACGTCCCGGCGCCCATCGGGCCGTCGTTGAGCCGCAGTTGGACACTCGTGCCCGTCGTGTACTCGCCGGCCAGCGAGAGCGAATGGATCACGTCATCGGGCGTGCCGAACGTGCCGTCGGTCCCGGCCTCGCGGAGGTCCCAGGTGTTCAGCCCGTCGGCGGGGGCGATGTCGAAGTCATCCGGCGTGCCGTCGCCGTCGGTGTCGGGCAGGTCCAGCTCGACCACGCCGCGGTAGTCGTCGTTCCACTCCCAGCGGTCTTCCCACAGGCCGGTCAGGCTGTCGAGGGCGGCGGCGTTGTTGCCCCCCGGCTCGCCGGGGCCCCAGTTGGTGTACGTCAGGGCCTGCCCGCCGATCCACTCCCACGTGCCGTTGTCGTCCGTGTCGAACAGCCCCAGCCAGGGCCGGTGGTTGCCGAACCACCGCTCGACGAACGCCTGCTCGGCCGCGTCGTCGATGGTCACAAGGTGCCCGCCGACGCTCTCGGCGTAGGCCTGCGCGTCGTGCCAGTTCATCGCCCCCGGCGTGAGCATGTAGACGTGCCCGTCGTGGGCGGGCATGTGCGGGTTGGTCCGGTTCACCGTCGAGGCCAGCATCTCCTCGTTGAACGCCACGTCCAGCGAGGCGATCAGCCGCTCGGTGACGTCCTGCCGCGTCGCCCCGTAGATCGCCGCCGCGTCCCCGGCGCCCAGGGCGGTGTCGTAGACGGCCAGTTCGTCCAGCCGCCCGTCCAGGGGGGCATAGGAGGAGCCGGGCTCGTGCGTGTGGCCGATCCAGAGCTCGGTCGCCGAGGACACGGCCGGCTGGGTCCGCACGGCGGCGGAGGCCGACAGTTCGCCGTCGATGTAGATCGACAGCCTGCCGCCGGGGCGGTCCATGACGCCGACGACGTGATGCCACTGCCCCGTGCGGATGGTGCCGTCGGCGGTCGTGACGCTCTGCTCGCCGGCGGCGTCGCCGGTGGACAGGTGCAGCTTGCCGTCGTCGTGCAGCCACAGGGAGTACGTGCGGTTCCACCAGGAGCCGGGGCCCTTGTAGAGCAGCGGGGCCCACGTATTCAGGAAGCTGTCGACGTGCAGCATCAGCGAGAAGCTGACGGTCTCTGTCAGGTCCAGCGCGGCGGCGTCGACCTCCACGTGCGCGCCCGAGCCGTCCAGGGCGACGGCGGCGTTCGATCCGCCGCCCCAGTATCCTTCCGCCTCGCGGACCACGGACCCGACGGCCGAGCCGTCCCGCCCGTGCCCGGAGGAGTCCATCACCGCGCCGCCGGCCCCGTCGAGGTGCAACAGCAGCGCGGGGTTCCGCGCGGTCACCGCCGCGGTGTGGGCCGCGTGGGAGGCCGGGTCCAGCAGGTAGTCCATCCCCTGGAGCAGGAGGGTCGGCGCGAGGGTGTCGGCGACCTGGACGTCGAGGACGTAGGAGCCGAGCAGGCCGGCCCCGGCGTTGGCCTCGACGGCGGCGTAGTAGCTGCCGCCGGTCTCGAGGGAGCTGACGAGGAAGTGCCCGTCGTCGGCGTCGCCGTCCTCGTCGGCCAGCGGCGTGCCGTCCCCCCACCGCAGCGTGACCTTCCCGTCCAGCGTGCTGCCGTCGGGGATCGTCAGCGTCAGCTCGACCTGCTGGCCGGCGTCGACCTCGCCGAGGGCGAAGAAGTCCACGTCCGCCGTGGCGCCCTCGTCGGCCATGATCCGCCCGGCGGCGGTGGCGGCCAGCACGCCGCCGCCGATGGACGTCAGCGTCAGCGGGTCGGCGTTGCCGGTCGAGCCGTTGTGATAGCCCGCGTCGGACTCCAGCTCGACGTCGCGGCAGAGGTCCACCCGCAGGCGGTACGGGCCGGGGAACGCCTCGTAATAGCCATCGCCCACCACCACGTAATACGTGCCGTCCGCGGGGATCGTGTAGTGGCTGATGTACGCGTCGCCGCCGGGGCCGTCGTTGTCGTCGCCGGCCACGGTCCCGTTGTCGGCGTTGCGGACCTGCACGTAGGCGTTGACGGCGTCCCAGGCGTCCACGCTGACGGCCAGGCGGTCGCCGGCCCGGGCCGGGAAGCTCCAGAAGTCCGCGTCGAGCCAGTGATCATGTCCCGCGACCGGGTCCTGCGAGCCATGGGCGACGCCGACGAAGCACCCCCCGGCCGCGGGGTCCTCGACCAGCGCCAGCGGCGTCGCCTGGGCGGGCGACTCGTTCGGGCCGACCTCCACCGGCGGCTCGGCGGGCTGCGCGACGGTGAACTCGCGGACGTACGCGTCCCCGCCGGTCCCGTCGGCGTCGCCGTCGAGACCGCGCCCGGCGAGGTCGGCCAGGCCGTCGTCGGCCCGCAGCCGGTACGTCCCGGCCGGCAGCGGCCCGCCGGAGATGTCCAGCGTCAGCCGGTCGCCGGCGGTGTATTCGTTTCGCGGGCGGAGCCCGTAGGGCACGTCGTCGGCCGTGCCGAACGTGCCGTCGTCGCCGGCCTCGACGAGCCGCCAGGTGTTGCCGGCGTCGCCGGGGGCGGTGTCGAGCCCCTCGGGGATGCCGTCCCCGTCGGTGTCGGACGAGGCGTCCAACTCGGCGACGCCGTAGAGGCTCCAGCCGCCGGACGCGGCGACCCACCGGCCGCTGACGTGGCTGAGATAGGCGTAGTCGTCGCTGTCGGGCTGGCCGGCCGACCAGTCGGTGTAGGTCGCGGCCTCGCCGGAGCTCCACGCGAAGGTGCCCTCGACGGCCTCGTCGGTCAGGCCGATCCAGACGTCCTTGGCCCCGAACCACTTGCGCACGAAGGCCTGCTCGTCGGCGTCGTCGATGGCGACGAGGTGCCCTCCGAGCCCGGCCGCCCAGGCCTCGGCGTCCGCCCAGGACATCCCCGAGGGCGTGCGGACGTACAGGCTCTCGCCGCGTTGCCGCACGCCGGGGTCGAACCGGTTGACCGTCGCCGGGTCCATCTCCTCGCTGAAGGTCAGCTCGATCGAGCCGATCGGCCGGTCCGTCGTCCCGCCGGCGTCGACGGTGACGGCCGGCATCTCGCCGGCGTACCAGCGGCTGGCCGTGCCGTCCGTGCCGTAGTTGTAGAGGTTCTCGCCCCAGTAGGCGCGGTGCTCCCAGTTGCCCGAGGCCCGCCACTCCAGGATGATCTCGCGCGGCGGGTAGAGCGGGTCGACGTACACGTAGACGAACATCTCCGCCCCGGCCGGGACGGCCATCGTCTCGGTCGCGCCGTCGAACCACAGCGCGTGGGCGCCGCCGCCATAGCCGCCCCGCACGGCCAGTGAGCCGCTGTAGGGGGCCGGGTCGCTGTCGGTCCAGTTCCAGGAATCGTTGCTGCTGTGGGTCACGGCCCCGGCCGGGAGGGCGTCGTCGAACCAGACGGTCTCGCCGCCCAGCTCGTAGCCGACGCGGTCCCAGGCGATCCGCCCGCCGTGAAGCTTCACCGCCAGGCCGTCGATCGTCGCGCCGTCCAGCGCGACCGCCGCGGCGGGTACCGAGAGCTTCGTCCATTGCGTGCTCATCGGCAGCGGCCAGGCGACGTCCACGCGCGGGGCGACGTTGTCGTCGACCGCGATGTCGAGGACGTACTGCCCGTGCGTGCCGGCCCCGTCGTTGGCCTCGACGACGGCGTAGTATCGGCCGTCGGCGGCGACCGTCGCGGCGAAATCCCCATCGGTGGGGTCGCCGTCCTGGTCGGGCACGGGCGCGCCGTCGGCGTCGACGACGCTCACGCGCCCGTCCAGCGTGCCGTCGGCGGCGGTGAGCGTCAGGGAGATCGCGTCGCCGGCCGTGCGCAGGCCCAGGTCGAACGTGTCCCGGTCGCCGGCGTCCATCATGGTCCCGCCGACGGCGGCGGAGAAGGTCGTCCCGGCGAGGTCGAAGCCCACGCTCTCGGCGTTGGCGACGCCGGCGTTGGCCTGCCCGGCGTCGGACTCCAACTGCACCCCGCGGCCGAGGTCGACGCGCAGCTCGTAGCTGTCGCTGCCCGCGTAGTAGTAGCCCTTGCCCACCACCACGTAGTACGTGCCGGTCGTGGGCACCGTGTAGGCGTTGGTCAGGGAGTCGGCGCCCGGGCCGCCGTTGTCGTCGGAAATCAGCGTGCCGTCGGCGGCGTTGCGGAGCTCGACGTACGGGTCGGCGGCGCTGCCCGGGGTGTCCACGCTGACGACGATCTCGTCGCCCGCCAGCGCCGACAGCCGCCAGTAGTCCGGGTCCGACCAGTTGGTGTAGCTGGCCGTCGGGTTGATCGTCCCCAGCCCGCGAGCGTGGTGGAAGCCCGATTCGGCCGGGGCCTCGACGAAACTCAGCGGCGCGGCGCCGCCCAGGGCGTCGTTGTCGGTGTTCTCGATGGTCGTCCCGGCCGGGGTGGCGACCTCGAACGTCCGGGTGTAGTCGTCGCCCCCGGTGCCGTCGCCGTCGCCGTCGAGGGCCCGGCCGCCCGCGCCGGCCAGCCCGGACGCCCGGGCCGTGAAGCGGTACAGCCCCGGCTGGAGCGGGTGGGTGGCGGCGGCGAGGACCGCCACGGTCCCGCCGGCGTAGGAGCCTCCCGCCGAGAGGGCGACGGGGAGGTCGTCGCCGTCGCCGAAGGTCCCGTTGGGCCCGGCGCCGAGCAGGTCCCAGTTGGCGTCGTCGTTGACGCCGGCGGGGTCCAGGGGCTCGCTGAAGTGCACGATCAGCGCGTCGAGGGCCGCGGCGATCTGCCCGCCCTCGCCCGGCAGCGGCGGGACGTCCGTGATCATCGGGGCCAGGCCCGACAGCGAGAAGGCCGCGCCGTAGGCGTCCTGCCCGGCCTCGCCGGCCGTGCCGTCGCCGTCCTGGTCCATCGCGTTGCCGGCCGCGTCGACGATGCCCGGCCCGACGGCGAGGCTGTACGCGCCGTCCCGCGTCCTCGGCGGGAAGCTCACGCGGAGTTGGTCGCCGGCGAGGGCCTCGGCGCCGTCGAGGTCCACCGCCCCGTCGGGCCCGGTCATCGCGAGGCGGTCGCCGCCGGTCTCGGGCGGGAGGACGTGCTCGCTGAAGGTGAGGTCCACGTGGTCCACCGGCGCCGCGGGCGTGCCCGTGGGGGTGTGTCCGGTGACGGCGGGGCCGGTGGTATCGAGCGTGATGCCCAGCGCGGGGCTGTCGGGGCTTTCCTCGGCCCCGTCGGTCGCGCGGGCGGTGATGCTGTTGGCGCCCTCGTCGAGCTGGCCGGGCTGGAAGGTGTAGCGGTAGAGCGTCTGGCCGGGGGTGACCTGGGAGGCCTGGCCGAGCTGCGTGCCGGCCTTGAAGACGTTGATCGTCAGGTCGGGCTCGGCGGCGAGGATGTCGATGGTGGCCGAGGCGACGTTGGTGAGGTCGTCATCCTGGTGGATGCCGCTGTCGCTGCCGGGCTGGAGATCCAGCTCCACCGGGGCCGCCGGCGTGCCGTCCAGCAGGAGCCGCTGCTCGAGCGCCTCGAAGCGCGGCGAGCGCCCTCCTTGATCGTTTGATGCCTCCGACATCGGTGCCGGCACCGCCCTCCGGGTGTGCGGCCCCGCCGGGGGGCCTCACGAGCGATACGCGTCCTTCCTTTCTCGACCGCCGGCGAACACACGGCTTCAAGCGAAGGCCTATACCTTACCCCTGACTCTCACACTCGTCAATACGCGTACGTCAGCAAAACCCTCCGGCGCCCCGCCCGGGCGGTCTCGCCGGCGCATGGCCCGGCGGCCGGGCCTGGAGAGGCGGCGCGGTCACTTCCCGGCGCGGGGGGCGTCCAGCGTGGCGTCCAGGACGTCGGCGGGGACGTGGCCCGGGACGAGCCACGGGTCGTCGAGGCCCTCGACGCGGAAGCCGGTCCACTTCTCGCAGGTGACGGTCAGGTGCAGCGGCCGGCCGCGGCGTGACGCGGGGATCGCGAAGTCGAAGGGCCCGTCCGAGGCCGGCTGGAGAACGGGCCGGCCTCCGGCCCCCCAGGCCGTCCCGAGGGTGGCGGCCCAGCGTCGCCGGCCGATGAGCGTGCCGTCCTCCCCGGCGACGCGGACGCCGATCGCCCGCCCGCCGCGCCGGGGGGTCTCTGGCCAGAGGATGGTCACGCGGAGCGGCCCCCGGGCGGGCGCCCGGCAGGTGAACGTCGACGTGCCGCTGCCGCTGCCGTTGCCGCGGAAGGCGTAGCCGCGTGCGGCATCCAGCGCGACGGTCGGCAGCGAGCAGCCCACGGCCGCCCAGCAGTTTCGGTGCATGGCGAACGCCAGCTCGTAGACGCCCTGGGCGGGCTTCTCGACGACAAGCCGCTCGAGCTTGCCGTGCAGCGGCCCGGTCACGACCCCCTCGTCGACGACCGCCCCGCCGGGGGCGGTCAGCCGGTAGGTCAGGCGCGGCGTCGGGCCCTTGCGGTAGCGGAACTTGCTCAGCCGGTAGAGCGAGACGGTCAGCGGCGCGGTTCCGTCGGCGGCGATCCGCGCCCGGAAGGCGTTGCCCTTGTCCTTGTCGATCGCGATGCTCCCGCCGAAGTACCGCCCGCTGAACTGCGAGACGCCCAGCAGGTGCTCGGGCATCAGCGGGCTCTCGCGGAGGCCCAGCCGCTTCGCCGAGGCGAAGAACTCCGCCCCGCGGACCATGTTGAAGTCCCGCCCGGACAGGTGCGTGATCATCCACGGCAGGAACTTCTCGACCGCCCGGGGGTAGCGCGGGTCGTCCAGCAGCGCCCCGGCGGCCCCCATGGCGGTGAAGATCCCCCAGTGCCGGCCCTGCCCGGGCAGCGCGGCGTTGCCCGACGGGTCATCCATCTCGGCCCGGGCGTTGACGTAGTGCTGCCGGACGGCCTCTGCGTCGGCCCCCAGCCGCCGGAGGTACCGCCGTTCGCCGGTGACCTCGTACCAGCGCCGCACGCAGTTGAGGCCGAGGGCGGCGTAGTACCCGCTTTCGCCGGTCGGCTGGCCGAAGCCGTACTGACGCTCGTAGGCCTCGCGGAAGCCGCGGATGCCCGTCAGCTCGTACAGGTCGGCCAGGTGCAGCAGCAGCCGCCCCCGCTCGCGGCCCTTGTAGGTGTCGACCGTGTGCTTGTGGATCAGCGGGGCCGACAGGTCCGTCACCACGTCCAGCGTCCGCAGGTCGCCGGTCAGCAGGTACTGCCAGATCATCCCCGTGATCCAGTAGTGCCCGGTGTGCACGTTGAAGTTCGTGTGGGCCCCGCCCTGGTGGGTGTGCATCGACCGGCCGCCGACGTCGGTCTCGCGGGCGTGGATGACGTCCACCTCCCGCTGGTGGAGTGTCGCGTCGGTGGCCAGCCGGTGCCAGTGCGCCTGCCCGGTGCGGAGGTACTGGAGCCACAGGGCGCGGACGTACTCGGTCTCGTTGTTGCACCACATCGAGGGCCTGCCCAGCGCGCCGCGGTGGAACATGCTGTCCAGCCCCACCGTCTCCCGCTCGTGGCGTATGCCGTCGAAGTACGCCTCGTTGAGCCGGTGGTACCGCGGGGCGTAGCGGGCGGTCTCGTCGGCGGTGAGGAAATCGGAGAAGGCGCCGCTGCGGGCCATCCAGCGCGGGTCGGCCCGGAGGATCATCGCCCCGGCCGCGAGGGCGTTGCCGTCGTCCCCCCCGCCGCCCCAGGGGTCGTAGGCAATCGCCACGTGCCCGGCCATGCCGAAGGGCAGGTCGATGGCGTGGCAGTCCCGGGTGGGCCAGAGCTCGACGTCGATGTGCTCGCGGGCGACCGCGACGGCCTTGGGGCTCAGGCGCGACAGGTCGCGGACGGTCACCGCGCCGGCCGACCGGACCGCGCCGGTCGCCCGCCGCCCGTCGTGGGCCTCCCGACCCGCCGGCCCGTCGAGGCGGAGGCGATAGGTCCCGGCGCCGTAGAGCTCGCGGAGTTGGGTCAGCCGCGCGGGGACGCGCGACCGCAGGGCGCCGGCGTCGGTGGCGAACGCCGCCTCGACGTTCGCCCGCGTGGGCAGCCGCAGCGCCACCCCCCCGACGGCCGTGCCGAGCGCCCGCTGCTGGTTCTCGAAGCCGTACTCGATCAGCAGGTACCGCTTGCCCCGGAAGGCGTGGAGGCGCAGTTCGTAGTGGAGCAGGGCCTCCCCGTCGTCGCCGACGTGTCGGCCGTAGAGGCGCACGACCGCGTGCAGAGGCCCGTTTCGCTCGATCGCCATGTGTGTGGGCGGCTCGGCGGAGGAGCTGTGGGCGGCGCCGGCGAGGTCGAGGGCGCGGCTTTCTCCTCCGGCGAGGCGGTGCGGCCCGCGGCGGAGTTCGTCGAACAGCGCGCCGCCGGCGGGGTCCAGTCGAACCCGGGTGGCGCCCGTGTCGATCATCACCGCCTCGCCGTCGCGCCGGCAGAGCGGCGCGGGCCGATCCCCGGCGTCACCGCCGGCGTCGGGGCCGTATCGCAGGACGTAATCCGCGCCCCCGCCGGCCGCGACGGTCGCCCGAAGGTCCACCAGCAGCGACGTGACGCTGCCGTCCTTCGGCCGCCGGGCGAGGACGCGGGCCTGGAACGGGACCGCCCGCCCGCCGGCGTCCAGGACGACGGCGTCCCGCGCGTGGAACAGCTCTCCCTCGGGAAACGGGACGCCGCCCCAGACGGGCTCGTCCCGCCGCGCCCGCCCGTCGGGCTCGAGGACGCGGAGGGCGACCTCCCCGGACCGCGAGCGTTTCGCCGAGACGTCCGGGATGTCCGTGATGCGCTCGACGTCGGTGTCCAAAAGGATCGCCCGCAGGTCGCCGCGCAGGCTGTGGGCCCCGCCGGGGAAGCCGTCATAGCCCCCCCGGGCGGGCTGGAAGGGCGTGGCCTCCAGCACGCCGGTCTCGAGTTGGGCGGCGTCGACGAACAGCCGCCCGCCGTCGGGCGACCGCACCCAGCAGCGGTAGAGCGCGCACTCGAAGCCCCAGCGCCCCACGAACTGCTCATCCAGCGACACGCCGACCTCGTAGCGCTTCCACGCGGGGCCGACGGCCACCGCCTTCGTCGCCGTCTCCGCCGGGTTCGCCGAGTAGCCGCCCAGCTTCACCGGCTCCAGGGCGATCACCGCCCTGCCGTCGGCCGGCGCCCTGAGGTAGACCGAGAAGACCGCCTTGCCCGCCGTTCGCGCCAGGACCTGCCAGAGCCGCGGCGAGGCGTCGGCGAGGGCCAGGCACCGCTCGCCCCGAGCGGCGCGGGATGCGAACGCCCGCGCAACCGGGCGCCGGTGATGGTCCATCCCCGCCGGCGTGCAGACCGGGCGGGGGACGTCCCCCAACTCGAAGTCCGCGTTCGGCAGCAGGTTCCCCGAGCTGCCGCCGTCGGCGCCCGGGCCGGCCGGCCCGGCCGACGCGCCCGGCGACGCCGCCGCCAACAGGGCCGCCACCGCAAGCCGCCACGCCGCCCTGCCGATCCCCCGCCCGGCAAGCCCCCCCACGCCCGCGAACTCCGCACCGAACCTGCCCTCGTACGCCATGACTTCACCTCGCAACTACCTTAAGCTCACGTCCACTCCGGCCGCGTGACACCTATCGTACGCGATCTCGCCGCGCAGGAAACCCCCTGCCGCCGGGCCTGTTCCTCCGCCGGCGTCCGCGAGGATCGTCGGAAGCTCGTGATTTCGCTTGACAATAGAGCGAAGCGGGCGATATTTGTCAGGATCGGTTCAAGAACGGGCTTTGATGGTACAGAAACAGGACGGACGCCGTGAGCGATTCGGACTTCGAGACCCAGGCCGTGCCCCTGCTGGCCAACAGCTCGCCTCGGGCCCGGGCGACCCGTGCCCTTCGCGAGTCGATCGCCGAGGGCGAGCTGGCGGCGGGCATGGAGCTGGCGTCCGAGAGCGTGCTGGCCGAGCGGCTGGGCGTCTCCCGGGGGACGATCCGGGCGGCGCTGGCGGAGCTGGAGGCCGACGGGCTCGTCCGCAACGAGGGCCGACGCCGCGTCGTCGCGGGCGCCCGGCCGGTCGAGGCGGCCGGGGGCGGGGCGGTGCTGGTCGTCTCCCGCACCACGCGGGCCGAGGCGCTGTCCCGCGGGGAGTCGCACATCGGCGCCTACACGCACTACGGGCTGATCCGGCGGTTCCAGCGGGAGGGCATCTCCACGGTGACGGTGCCCCCGGAGCAGTTCGCGGCCGAGAGCGGCCCGGCGAAGCCCGGCGTCCTCGGCGTGGTGGTCTTCCAGGACTCCCTCCAGGACGAGCCCGCCCTCCGCCGCCTGCGGGCGCTGCGGGACGCGGGGGTGCCCGTGGCCGTCGGAGACCCGGCCGAGACCGACGAGTTCGACGCCGTCCGCTCCGATCACGCCGCGGGCAGCTACGCCGTGACGCGGTGGCTGCTGGAGCACGGCCGCCGCCGCCCGCTGCGGTGGTGGGCGCTGGCCCAGCACATGCGCCGCCGCCCGGCATGGCTGGCCGGCCGCGACGCCGGGCACGAGCGGGCCTGCCGCGAGGCCGCCGTCGAGCCGATTCCCGCCGTCGAGTTCAAGTCCCTCACCCACCGGGCAGGCCAGAGGCCCGCCGAGACGCTGCGGGACAACGCCCGCCTGTCCGCCGGCTACCTCCTCGAGCGGCTCGCGGAGGACCCGGCCATCGACGCGCTGGTGCTGTCCACCGACGGCGAGGTCCGGGCGGCCTCGGCGGCCGTCAGGCTGTGCGGGCGAGAGCCCGAGCGGGACGTGCTGATCGCCGGCTACGACAACTACTGGGCCGACCCGCAGGTCCGCCCCGGCGTGCCCGTCGCCCCGGCCGTCACCGCCGACAAGCGCAACCAGCTTCTCGGCGAGCAGCTCGCCGAGCTGCTGCTGGACCGCGCCGCCGCCGCCCTGCCCCCCGACCCGCAGGTCCGCCTCGTCGAGCCCGAGCTGATCGTCCTGGACCAGGCGCCCCCGCTCGCGGCGGGCGAGAAGCCACCCGAACGACGTTGACCCTTCGACAACCGGCCGCGCCCGCCGCGGCAGCGAAGGCCGCAAGGCCCATGGAGATCGAGATGAGAGCCTGTCGAGCGAACATGGCCGTCGCGGCGGCGGTTGGCCTGGCGGTGGCGGTGTCGGCCCCGGCCGGGCCGCGCGACGAGGTGACGGCCTCCTGGTCGGCGGAATACGAGCGGACGGCCGAGGCGATCCGGCTGCGGGCCACCGACCCCGAGAAGGCGGCCCGGCTCCAGGAGCACCTGCTGGACGCGCGGGCGGGCATCCTTCCCGGCGACCGCGACCCGCTGGACGTGGCGCTGCGCCGCACGGGCGCGCTGCTGGCGGACGTCCGGGCGCTCGAGGGGGCGCCGGACCTGTCGGCCCCGGGCGGGGCGCTGGCGACGCTCCGGGCCCGCGCCGCCGCGCTGGAGCCGTCCGCAGGCGCCGCCCGACGGGCGCGCCGGGAGCTGTACTTCGAGGTCCGCGCCGTCGGGCGGCGGATCGCCCTGGCCAACCCGCTGCTGGCGTTCGACGAGATCTTCGTGACGACGGGCAACCCGACGGGCTGGCACATCCAGAGCCACTTCTACGGCAAGAAGGCGTCGCGAAACGAACTGCTGGCGCTGTCCGGCTGGCGGGAGGGCAAGCTGCGCGTCCGCCGGCTGCTGGAGGGCGTGAAGGTCTCCGCCGGGCGGTATGCCGGCGAGACGCTCACCGGCGGGCGGGTCGGGACGATGGACCTGTCCTTCGACGGGCGGTACCTGCTGTTCGACTACTCCGCCTGCCGCCGCCCGAAGGACTTCGGCGAGGACACGGTCTTCAACCCGTCGCACATGAACCCGGACATGTCGTACAACATCTGGAAGCTGGACCTGAAGACGAAGCGGCTGGTGCCCCTGACCGACACGATGTACAACGACTCGTGCCCGGCGTGGCTGCCGGACGGGCGGATCGTCTTCACCAGCGACCGCCGCGGGGCCTACGTCCGCTGCCACCCCTGGGGCCCGCCGAAGCGGCGCTACGACAGGCGGGGCCACCACCAGCCTTGCGCCACGCTGCACACGATGAAGGCCGACGGCTCGGACGTGGTGCCCATCAGTTGGCACGAGACGTCCGAGACCTTCCCCCGCGTGACCAACAACGGCGCGATCGTCTACACCCGCTGGGACTACGTCGACCGCGAGTTCCACGCCGGGCACCACATCTGGTTCTGCGCGCCCGACGGCCGCGACCCCCGCGGGCCGCACGGCAACTACCCCATGCCGCACGACATGATGGCCCCGCTGGACGGGGAAGGCGGGCCCGGGCCGAAGTGGCGCGACGGGCGCAAGGACCGCCCGTGGGCGGAGTACTGCATCCGCCCGATCCCCGGCTCGAACCGGTACGTCGCCGTCGCCAGCACGCACCACCACGCGCCGGAGGGCAAGCTGATCTTCATCGACCCCGGCGTGCCCGACAACGCCGGGATGGCGCAGGTCCGCAAGGCCCGCCCGGGCAAGCTGCCCCACGAGGGCCGCGACAGCGTCGACCGCGACCCCGAGTTCTTCCCGCACGCCTGGCCCTGGCCGCTCAGCGAGGACTACTGGCTCCTCGCCGACACCCTCGGCAACGCCCTGGTGCTGATGGACCGCTTCGGCAACCGCGACGTGATCTGGGCAGGCGAGGCCTGCTTCGTGCTGCCTCGCACGCCCCGCCCGAGGCCGCCGATCATCCCCACGCGGACGTTCCAGGGCGAGCGGGCGGCCCGGCCGCACCCGCCGGCGACCGTCGCGGTGATGAACGTCTACGAGGCCGACTTCGACTGGCCCGCCGGCACGAAGATCGAGGCCCTGCGGATCGTGCAGATCTTCTCCCGCCCGTGGTCGTCGCCGTTCAACAACGTCGGCGAGAGCTACATGACCGGGACGACCAACCGGATGTCGCTGGGGACCGTGCCCGTCGAGGACGACGGCAGCGCGTACTTCCTCGCGCCGGTCGCCTGCGAGATCTACTTCCAGGCCCTCGACGGCGACGGCCTGGCCGTGCAGTCCATGCGGTCGGGCACCTACGTGCACCCCGGCGAGCAGCTCACCTGCGTCGGCTGCCACGAGGACAAGTGGGCGTCCAACCGCACGCTGCCGCCGCGAAAGGCCCTCCAGCGCCCGCCCTCGCCCATGACGCCCGACGCCGGCGGGCTCGAGCCGGTCAACTACTACCGGCTGGTCAAGCCCGTCCTCGACCGCAAGTGCCTGCCCTGCCACCGCGAGAACAAGGCCGGGCCTCGCACCTCCAGCTACGAGAAGCTCGAACCCTACGCCTTCTACTTCCACGGCGCCGGCGGCGGGCACCAGCGCGACCACGGCGGCTACCGCGCGATTGCCGGGAAGGTCGGCGCGAGGCACTCCCGCATGGGCCGGGCCCTGATGGGCCGGCGCCACCGGCGGTACCTCGCCGAGGGCAAGCTCACCGAGGAGGATGTCCGGCGGGTCTGCCTGTGGCTGGACCTGAACTCGCTTCAGTACGGCTCCAGCAGCATCGACCCGGACGACCAGGCCCGCCAGCGCGCCGGCGAGATCGTCTGGCCGAAGCTGGAGTTCGACATCGACAACCCCCAGCGCCTCGACCGCCCCCCGGCCGGCGCCGCGGCGGAATAGCGCCCCCGCCATCGCGCCCGGGGGCGCGCGTCGCGCCGCCGGGCGTTGCCGGCACGGGCACACGGAAAGGAGCCGACCTCATGCGAACCACCCGACGGGAGTTCCTCAGGAAGTCCGCGGCGACCGGAGCGCTGGCCGCCGGCGCGGCGATGGGCCTTCCGGCGGCCCGCGCGGCCGCCGGGCCGGCCCGGACGGGCCGCAAGCCCAACATCGTGCTGATCATGGCCGACGACCTCGGCCGGTACGCCCTGGGCTGCTACGGGGGCGTGAGCTTCAAGACGCCGCACCTGGACAGGCTGGCGCGGGAGGGCATGAAGCTGACCAACTGCCACTCCCGCGCGATGTGCACGCCGACGCGGCACGTGCTGCTGACGGGCAAGGGGCTGCACAACCGGGGCGAGAAGTGGTCCCTCGCCGAGCCGACCATGCCCCGGCTGCTCAAGCAGGCCGGCCTGCATGCCGGGTTCGCGGGCAAGTGGATGGTCAAGCACATGCCGTGGAACGCCGGCTTCGACGAGGGCGTCTGCCAGGTCAACTGGTACCGCTACTGGGGCCCGCACGTGGTGGTCTGGAACAGCGGCGGGTACCTCAAGGAGCTCAACCTCTCCGAGCCGCTGCCGAAGGCCATGAAGGACCACGGCCTGCGGATCGACGGTGCCCCGCCGCGGGCGACGCACCTCGACGGCGAGTACGGCCCGCGGGTGCTCAACCGCTTCGCGCTGGACTACATCGAGCGGCACAAGGGCGAGCCGTTCTTCCTCTACTACCCGCTGAAGCTCCCCCACTCGCCGATCATGCCCACGCCGGAGACGCCGAAGGACGACAAGGTCCGCAAGGCCATCGAGGCCGGCAACGCCCTGCCCGTCGGCGGGGACAACTACAAGCTCCCCGCGGGCAACCAGTGGCGGGACGACACCGTCGCCGAGGTCGACCGCCTGGTGGGCAACGTGATGGCCAGGCTGGCCGACTGCGGCCTCGCCGACAACACGCTGGTGGTCTTCACCAGCGACAACGGGCCCGGCACCGACGGGGAGGTCGCCGACGGCGTCACCCGCCTGCCCGGGCGAAAGGGGGGCACGCTGGACGGGGCCACGCGCGGCCCCTGCCTGGTCCGCTGGCCCGGCGTCGTCGAGGCGGGAAGCACCTACGACGGGCTCGTGGACTTCTCCGACCTGCTGCCCACGCTGCTCGACGCCGTCGGAGGCACGCCGCCCGAGGGCGCGGCCTTCGACGGGCGAAGCATCCTGCCCCAGCTTCGCGGCCGGCCGGGAACGCCGCGCGAATGGATCTACTTCCACCGGGGCTGGCACCCCTCCCCGACGCGGGACGAGCTCGTCCGGGGCCAGTCCTGGAAGGGCAGGCGGAAGGCCCCCGCCGGCCACCAGCCGGCCCCGCGGATCAACTACGAGTTCACGCACGACTTCCGGTACGTCCGCGGCGTGCGGTACAAACTCTACAGCGACGGGCGCTTCTACGACCTCCAGGCCGACCTGCACGAGTGGCACCCGATCCGGCCGGGCACGGGCACCCCCGCCGCCGAGGCCGCCCGCAAGAAGCTCCAGGCCGTCCTCGACCGGCACCCGAAGAAGCGCGGCGAGCCCCGCTACGACTACGACGCCGCCACGCCGGTCACCGGGTCCGCCGTCGCCGCCGGCGACAACCGGCCGCGGCTGATCCCGGCCCGCTGACCCCCGCCGCCGGCCCGCGCAACCGCCGCCCGACCCCGGCGATCAACACCCCGGCCACCGCGAGGGGTTAGAGGAACGGAACCGCCCGGCACCCGCCTTCGACGGCCGCGCCGGCGCCCGCGTGTCGCCCCCCTGCCCAGTGCGCCGGCGGCGATCCCGCCAAAACGGAGCAAGCCATGAGTCGCAGTGTTCGCTTCTGTCCGGGCCTTATGCTGATCGCCTTCGCCGCGGCGCAGACGCTGTCGGCCGACCGGCTGCCAGACCGGTGGCGAGTCCGCGGACCGGGCGCGGCGCGGGCTGCCTTCGATCCGAATTCCGGGCGCATCGAGCTGGCCGGGGCGGACGGGACGTTCCTCTCTCGCCCGGCCGGGCCGGAGTGCACGCTGACGCTGCGGGTCCTCGGCGTGGAGGGTGCGGGCAGACCGCGGGCGTGCCTGCTGCTCGTCGAGGGGTCGGGGGAGCGGGCGATGGCCCGGGCGGTTCGCCTGGCGGTCGGCGGCGGGGAGGGCAAGGCGGCCGGCCGGCGCCCCGTGTGGCTGCGGCTTGTCCGCATGGGGCCCGGCGTGGGCATGTACCGCTCGCAGGACGGGCGGCGGTGGCGGCACCGCGACGCCGGGCGGACGCTGGACGGCAAGGCGCCTGTCCGGGTGGGCCTGGCGCTGACCGGCGGCGACCGCGTCGAGGCGGCGATCGACCGCCTCGCCTACCGCCCGGCCGCGGAGATGCCCTATCGCACGTCGTGGGTGGGCAACTCCCTGCCCGGGCCGATCACCAGCACCGTCAGCTTCAACATGACCGGCCTGTTCGTCGGGGGGGATGGCACCTGCTGGACGACGAGCTTCTTCGAGGAGCAGGGGCACTGCATCGCGGCCTATCGCGACGGGCGACAGGTCGCCCCCGGCCGAAAGACGCCCCCGGCCGGGATCGCCCTGGCCGTCAACGCCCGCCACGCGTTCACCTCGCACAAGACGGGGTTTCAGCGCCTGGACCCGGACCTTGTCGGCGGCCGGCGGTTCGTGGAAGTGGCGCCGGGCGTCAAGGGCCACACGGCCGTCCGGGGCCTGGCGGCGTCCGCGTCGGAGGTCTTCGTCGCCAACCGCCCGGGCGACCGCATCGAGGTCTACGGCGCCGAGTCGCTCGAGCGGCGGCGGCAGTGGGCGTTCCCCCGGCCCGGGCCGATGTGCCTGGACGACGAGGGCAGGCTGTGGGCGGTCTCCGAGGGCTTCGACGAGAGTCCCTACGAGTGCGTCGACGGGCCCTACCCGCACGAGGCCCGCATCTGCCGCCTCGACGCCGCGTCGGGCAAGGTGCTCCAGGCGGTGACGGGGCCGAAGATCCCCACGGGCATCGCCGTCGACCGCCGCGGGCCCGGCGGCGCCCGGCGGCTGCTGGTGGCCGACAACGGCCCCGACCAGCAGGTGAAGGTCTACGACGTCTCGGGGGAGGCGAAGCTGCTGGGGGCACTCGGCAGGGAGGGCGGGATCTACGCGGGCACGCCCGGCCGCGTCGCCGACGACAAGCTCAACGGCCTCTCCGGCGTGGGCGTCGACCGCGCCGGACGGATCTACGTCAGCTCCACCGGCTGGCCCTTCACGTACATCGACCCCGGCACGATGGCCAACCAGGTCACGCTGCGGTGCTTCCCTGCCCAAGCGCTCGGGCAGGCGTCTCCCAAGGCGGCGTGGAAGCTGGAGAGCCTTGCCTACATCTTCGATGGAGCGACGCTCGACCCCCGCGACGAGACAATGCTCTACGCCGGGGCCGACCAGGTCTTTCGCATGGACTGGTCGCGCGACCGCGGGCGCGAGGGGGAGTACGTTGCCTTCACCGCGAACCGGCGGGCCTTCCCGCGGGAGTACCTCGGCCGCCGCGGGCGGTGCTCGCCGCTGGTGCGATGGATCGGCGGGAGGAAGTTCCTGGCGCTGCGCGACGGCTCGCGCCTGCTGGTCTACCGGTTCGACCCGGAGGCCCGGGGCGCCTCGGCCGTGCCGTGCGCGGCCATCTGCCCCATCGCCGACCGCGACCCGCCGCAGTGGCCCGCCGGCGCCCCGGCGGGCACATCCCGGCCGTGGGTCTGGACGGACGGGCGCGGCGGGGCCCCGCGGGACGGCAAGGCCCGGGAGCAGGAGTACGCCTCCCACGAGAAGGTGCGTCAGCCGGGGGGCGTTCGTTGGGACATCGACGCCAACGGGGACGTCTGGCAGACGGGCTGGCGGACGAACCACCTCGTGCGGTTCGCGGCGGCGGGGCTGGCCGACGGCGTGCCCGAGTGGACGCGGCGGGAGGTGATCCCCGGCCCCGAACCGTTCACCAGCATCCAGTGGAGCCGCTACGACGCCGCGCGGGACGTGATGGTGCTGGCCGGGGCGACCCGGCGGCACCCCGGCACGCGGGACATCCGCCGGCAGACGACGTACGTCGCGCGGTACCGGGACTGGAGCAAGGGCAACCGGAAGGCCGGGATCGAGCTCGCCCTCTGCCCCCGCCCGGGGGACTACCACCTCGACGGCGCGATGGGCCTGGACGTGGTGGGCGACTTCCTCTACGTCGCGGCCCGGCCCGGCAACGTGGCGGTGTACGACCTGCGCCGCGGCAACCGGGTGATCGAGTTCTGCCCGGGGCCGGAGGTCAACGGCAGCGGCGGCTACTTCGACCGCTCCGAGAGCGCCGTCCAGGCCTTCCGGCTGGCCAGCGGCGAGTACGTCGCCCTCTGCCAGGAGAACGCCTACTGCAAGGTGCTGATCTACCGCTGGCGTCCGGCCGTGCGCCCGGCCGCTCCCCCGGACGTCGCCCCCGAGGTCTGGGGGCAGCTCGGCTCGGGGCGGGTGGCGCTTCGCTGGCGGACGCCGCGCTGCGGGATCATCGAGGGCTACGACGTCCATCGCGCCGACGCCCCCGGCGGGCCGTACGCCAAGCTCAACGACACCCCCCTGCCGGTGCCCCACTACGTGGACGCCCGGGCGGGAAACGGCACGACGCGGCATTACCGGGTGGCCGTCGTCAACGCCGCCGGGCGGGGGCCGCTCTCCCAGCCGGTGGCCCTGACGCCCCGGCAGGCGCGGGCCGAGTTCGTCGGGATCGACGCCGAAACGCAGGGCGACTGGAAGGGCCGCTACGGCCGCGACGGCTTCTACGTCGTCGGCGACTGGGACAGCCCCGGCAACCCGTCCATGCCGCCGTACCTCCGCGTGGACGGCGCCGCCTTCCGCGCGAAGGCCGGGCACAAGCCTCGCCCCGTCACCGGGCAGCGGTTCCTGCTGAAGGCGGCGCCCGGCTCGACCGGCCGAGCCTCCTTCCCGCCCGGCAGCGGCTACAGCGCCAAGGAGCAGGCGTACACGCTGGAGTTCACCGACGGCCGGGCCCACCGCCTGACGCTCTACGCGGCCGGGCACGGCAACGGGTTCGCGACGCGCATCGAACTGCGGGACGCCTCGACCGGGCGGCTGCTGGATGCGCGGGAGATCGCCGCCCGCGGCGACCGCCAGGGGCGGTACGTCACCTGGGACGTCGCGGGGGGCGTCGAGCTGCGGTTCGACAAGCTGCCCGAGGGGTTCGGCAATTTCCTGGCGGGGTTCTTCTTCGACCCGGTCCCCGGGACGCCGTCCGGCGGGGAGCGATGACCGTGCCCGCCGCCCCCCCGCCGCACGACCCCCGGGCCGCCCGGCTGGACTACCTTCGCTTCCTGGCCGACGAGGCGCGGGACCGCCCGTTCTTCCGCAGGCACCTCGCGGAGATCGGCAGGGAGCACCCCGGCGTGTGCTTCGACTACCTCGAGCTGCCCCGCTTCGAGCTGGCCCGTCGCGGCGTCGCCGCGCCGGCGCCGGACATGCGCCACGTCGAGAAGACCGTCGCGGTATGCACCCCGCCGATCTGCCCGGGCAAGAACTGGCGCCTGCCGGCCCTGCTCTGGCTGCTGCTGAAGTACCGCCGGTCACGCCACCTCGGCGCGGAACTGCTGGAACGCATCCGCCGGGCGGTCCTCGCCGCGAAGTACTGGATGGACGAACCGGGCGAGGACCAGGAGTGCTACTTCACCGAGAACCACCAGGTCCTCTTCCACGTCTGCGAGTACCTCGCCGGCCAGACGTTCCCCGACGCCACGTTCTCCAACAACGGCCGCGACGGCCGGTGGCACCGCCGCCACGCCCGCGAGCACCTCGACCGCTGGCTGGACTGGCGCGGGCGGTTCGGCTTCAGCGAGTGGAAGGCGATCGGCTACTACGACGCGGACCTCTACGCCCTGCTGACGCTCCACGAGTTCGCCGACGACGAGGCCCTGCGGACGCGGGCGGCCGCGCTGTGCGACCTGATCCTCTTCGAGGTGGCCATGCACTCCCACGAGGGCGACTTCGGCTGCACCCACGGGCGGGCGGCTCCCTACGCGGTCGTGCGAGGCCACGTGGGCAAACTCGCCGTCGTGGGCAGCGTTCTGTGGGGCGTCGGGCGGCAGGACTGCGAGTTCTCGATGGCGGCGGTGCTGCTGTGCTGCGGCAGCTACCGGCTGCCCGAGGCGGTCCGGGCCGTCGCGCTGGACCGCCGGGCGGAGCTGGAGGTCCGCGAGCGCAACAGCCTGAACGTCGAGGACGCCGCCGCCCACGGCGTGGACCCGGCCCGCCCGGAGAACGCCATGTTCTTCTGGGGGAACCAGACGTACGACCATCGCGAGGTCATCGACGTCTCGCGGGAAGTCTGCCCCTTCCCGACGTACTTCATGGCCGAGCGAATCGACGCGTGGTCCGAGCACTACCGCCTCGGCGAGGCCGCCGGGCAGCCGATCGACCCCGACCCCGACTACACCGCGCTGACCGAGGCGAACGTCTACACGTACCGCACCCCTCACTACATGCTCAGTTGCGCCCAGGACTACCGCCGGGGCAGGCCCGGCATGAGCCAGCACATCTGGCAGGCCACCCTCGGCGGCGGGGCCATCGTCTTCACCACCCACCCGGGCACCCTCGCCCTGGACGGACGCCCGAGCTACTGGCACGGCAACGGCTTCCTGCCCAAGGCCGTCGCCTGCCGCAACGTCCTGGTCTGCATCTACCGCACGCCGCCGGACCGGACGCACCTGCTCTGCACCCACGCGTACTTCCCGCGGCACCTCTTCGACGAGGTCGCCGACGCCGGCCCGTGGGTCTTCGGCCGCAAGGGCGAGGGCTACGTCGCCCTGTTCTCGCTTCGCCCGGCGCGGTGGAAGCCGCCCGACCCGGAGATGGTCGCGAGGATGCTCCGCCCCCACGAGGGCCACGCCGGCGCCGCCGATACGCCCTGCGACCGCTTCGCCGGGGGGCACAGCAACGTCTGGATCTGCGAGCTCGGCCACGCCGCCACGCACGGATCGTTCCGGGACTTCCGCGAGGCCATCGAGGCCGCGCGGGTCCAAGGCGACCACCACGCCGTCGCCTACGAATCCCCGAGTCTCGGGACCGTCGCCACGGGCTGGGACCGGCCGCTGACGGTCGGCGGCAGGGCGGTCCGCACGCGAGGCTACCAGCGGTTCGAGACCCCCTACTGCCGGTCGGCCTTCGGCGCCGGCGCCTACGAGATCGCCTGCGACGGCCGGCGCGTCCGGCTGGACCTCGCCGCGGGGGCCCGGCTCGTCACGGGGCGTTGAGGCCCCGCGGCGGCGGGTCGGTCGGCGCGTCCGGCTTGGCGGCGGGCTTCCGGACGGCGTCGGGGAAGCTGTCGATCCGGCCGACGTAGGGCTTGATGTCCACGACGGGCGTGTTGTCGAACGCGTCGACGCCCTCGACGTGGAGGAACCGGCCCTCGCGGCCGACGAGGCGGACGGCGGTCAGCCCGATCGGGTTCGGCCGGTTCGGGCTGCGGGTGGCGAAGAGCCCGCGGGACCGCTTCGAGCCGGGCGGGCGAACGTCGGGCGTCCACTTGCCGCTGCGGTCGAAGACGAAGAGCACGTAGACGTGCGTGAAGGACTCCAGCCCCTCGACGCACCGCTCGTACTCGGGGAAGACCTCGATGGTGGCCTTGATCTCGGGGGCCATCCGCCCCTGCCGCGGCGCGCCGCTCTCGGGGGTCAGCGGCGAATGGAACACGCCGATCGGGTGCATGGGGAAGGTCTTCTGTGACATCGCCTCGATCTCCGCGGCCGAGCACCGCCGCGCGATCCGCGCGGCGTTGCGCTCGACGATCGGTCGGAAACGCCCCTTCGAGGGCTGCGGCGGCCCGGCGGCAACGTGGACCGCGCAGGCCACCGCCCCGGCCGCCACGGCCGGGATCAACCACTTCACAACAACCGGCGGGATGGACATGATCGCGCCTCCCGGCCCGGGCGCGCCGCCGCCCGGGGCGGGCGTCGGCGCGTCGGCGGGCCTCATTTCTTCGGCGCCGGCTTGCGGAGCCGCAGGAAGACTTGGTGCTTGAGGTAGAAGAACTCCGCATCGAGTGCCATGCCGGCATCGGTCCCGAGGCGGACAAGGTCCGCGCGGGGGATGCGGCGGTTCTTGTCGTGCTGGATCTTCGCGTCGACGCGCCAGTCGAGGATGTAGAGGTACCCGCCGGGCCTGAGGGCGCGGCAGATGTCCTTCGTCAGCGGGCCCCGCAGCTTCTCGGGCACGTGGTGGAGAACCAGGCAGATCACCGCCGCGTCGAGGCTGTTGGAGTCCAGCTTCGTGTCCGTCGCCTCGGAGATGACCACCTCGATGTTCTTGATCTTCTCGGCCTTGACGCGGTCGGCGACGGCGCGGATCGCCCGCTCGCTGATCTCCGTCGCGTAGACCCGGCCCTTCTCGCCCACCGCCCTGGCCAGGCGGTAGGTGAAAAAGCCCCGCCCGGCGCCGATGTCCGCCACCTTCGCGCCGGGGCGGAGGTTCAGGTCCTCGACCACCCTCTCGGGCTGCTGCCACTGCTGGCGGCTCTCCCGGGCGACCGCCGGCGAGGCCGCCAACGCCCAGGCCGCGCCGACGACCGCCAGGGCCGCCCACGCCCGCCGCCGGGCCTTCGTACTCGGGTTCGTCATGCTGCACCGTCCTTTCCTATGGGGCCGGGCGCCCGACGGGCGCGCCCGTCCCGGCCTGCCGCGTCCGCCCGGGCACCGCGCGATGCCCGCCCGCGGCGCCCCTACTTGCTGCAACTGAACCGCGGCTCGAACGGGCCGCACAGGACCGGCGGGAGCTTCTCCGGCGGGAGGTGCTTCATCGCGAAGCCCTCGCGGAAGTACCGGTTGATCGCGCCGGCGGTGAACGCCGCCCGCCAGGCGCCGCGGCGCATCGTGCGGGCCTCGGCGAAGAACCGCGCGTAGAGCGCCTCGTCGTCGCCCTTGTACCCCAGCGTCCGCATGTAGCTCTCGATGCTGCGCCCGGCGTCGGGGTAGGAGACCTTCTCGAACCGCGCGCCGGCCTCGCCGGTCGCCTCCACCCATTCCTTGAAGCTCAGCTCCCGAGGCCGGCGCCCCCGGCCCAGGCGGAACGGCTTGCCCTCGGCGACGGAGAACCACGTGTTGCCCCGGAAGGCGATCCCGTCGAGGCTCTCCACGGCCGCCAGCGTGCCCGGATGGACCTGGCACTGGAACTGGTTGTCGTAGACGCGGACGTTCTCGAAGCCGCCCTCGCCGTTGTCCTCGAGCTTCAGCGCCGCCTGCCCCCCCCGCATCCGGATGCCGTGGACGACGTTGCGGAAGATCCGCACGTTCCGCGTCCGCCCCCGCAGGCTGCCTCGACCCTTGTCGACCGGCTTGCCGGTCTTGCGGTCCCGAAGCCGCTTGGCGGCCCGCAACTGGATGCCGTACGCGTTGCCGATCTCCGGGTGGCGCTGGCGGATCAGCAGGTTGTTGGCGATGTTCCCCCCGTCCCAGTCCGCCAGAGGGAAATACCACGCCAGGTGCCGGTTCGTCGGCCGCGACCGCCCGATGTCCGTCAGCACGTTGTTGACGAGGTTGACGTTCACGTTGCGGTACGGCCCCGGGTAGTTGCCGCTGATCCCCGGGCCCAACTCGCCGTCGACGTACAGGTTGTCCTCGACCAGCAGGTTGCCGATCGAGCGGAGCACGTCGCCGCGGAACTTGTTGCCGATCGACGCCGACCGCAGCCACAGATTCCGCACCAGCGCCGTGTTCCAGCACTTCGAGTAGTACAGGTTGTGGCTCAGCGGGATCGCCCAGCCGATCTTCGGCTCCCGGCCGCGCTGGTTGTACCACCCGCAGTGATCGACGATGTTCTCCTCCAGCCGAAGGCTCCCGCGGGAGTTCCAGAAGCCCATCGTGTGGCCGCGGAGGGGGTAGTGATCCACCACCACGTTGCGGCGGACGACGAAGTTCTTCATGTCCGCCCCGCCGAAGTTCGTCCCCGACAGCGGGCAGAAGCGCAGGAAGCAGTCCTCGACCAGCACGTTCTCGATCGGCTTGCCCCGGTGGCTCGCGTTGCCCCACGCGATGCCCGACCTGTGCCCGGCGCGGAGCGACTTGAGGTATTCGCGCCCCTTCGGCCCGTGCAGCCGGTCCAGGTCCACCGCCCAGTCACGGTGGTTCGGGTCCTTCCAACTGTTGTACAGCTCCAGCGAGACGATCGCCACGTGCTGCGTGCCGTGGTGCGGGCTGCCCAGGCGGAAGCCCGCCCCCTTGCCCACGATCCGGGGCCGCGGCGACGACACCGGGCCGTACGCGCCGATCAGCCGCGGCTCCGCCGCCGACTTGCCGGGTGGCACGGCCTGCCGCGTGATCGGCCCCCGCCAAGAGTCCCCGCGCTTCATCAGGACCCAGTCCGGCATGCCCGGGCGCTGTCGGGCCAGCGCCGTGTTGATGTCCCCGAACGGCTTGATCCGGCCGCCCGGGCGGAACGGGTCCTTGCCCACCGCCGGGTCCCCGGGCTCGTACACGACGGCCGTCGCGTCGTCCCCGTCCGCCGCCACGTACAGGATGCGCACGTCCGGCGTCGCGCGGAAGACCGACCAGCCGTCGTCGTCCACCGGGCGGAAGTTCTCGGGCCAGTCCACGTCGCCGACCTCGACGGGCGAGACCTTCCCCTCGACGGGGACCTTCACCCCGTGGCGAACGTGATACGCCTGCCCGCCCCACAGGGCGGACGCGCCCGGGGAGACCAGGAGGACGCCAACGAGAAGGATACGGCTGCATGTCGGTTTCGTCATGGTATAAGGCTCCCGGGGTTCGGCATTCGTCGAGGCCGCATGGACAGGTCGTTCATCGCTCGGCCGCGCCGGGGGCCTCGCGGGACCCGTCCGGCTTCCATTGCAGCCGGCCCATGCGGATGCCCTGGAAGCGGTGCAGGTCCGAGATGTACCACTGCCCGTCGTGCAGGACCAGCTCGGGCGCTTTCAGGCGGAAGGTCGCCACGAGCTTGCTGTCGTCGTCGATGCCGAACGCCAGCGGGTCCTTCGACCGGTACACGTAGGTCTTGAAGGTCATCGAGGAGGAGCGGAACAGGTAGAAGTAGCCGTCGAGGAAGGCGACGAACGGGCTCTCGGCCGCGACGGGCCCGACCCCGCCGACGCCGCCCTTGGAGACGACGTGGTTGCCCTTCCACGTCTTCAGGTCGTCGGAGACCGCGCAGCTCACCCAGCTCTGCCACGTCGTCTGCCCCTTGGGCAGCCCCATGGCCGTGGCGTAGGCGTAGTAACGCCCCCCATGCTCCAGGATCATCACGTCCCGCGCCCCGGGGATGCCCACGCGGTTCGTGCCGCCGCCGAGGTCCACGCGCTCGAACTGCCGACCGTCGTCGGAGACCATCAGGCGGAACCCCCCGCTGTGGTAGAAGCAGTACACCTTGCCCCGCCGGCGGATGAAGAACGGCGCGCCGGCCTGCTCGCGGCCGTCCTTGACCTTCTCGCCCCACTTCGCGTCGGCCCGCACCATGACGCCGCGCGGCCGCCAGGGGCCCTCCTGGAGGCTCTCGCCCTCCCAGCCGTAGATCAGCCTGCTGACCGCCGTGCCGCGGATGCACGCCCAGAGCTGCCACGCGCCGTTGTCCGCCCGGATGAACCCGTGGTCCACCACGTGCTGGCGCTTCGGGTCCGGCCCGGCCAGCTTGCCGAGCTCCGGCATCGCGCAGACGTACCACCAGTCGGCCTTGCCCGGCAACACGGGGATGCGGGGCACCGCCCCGCCGCCAGCCGCCCCGGCTCCCCGGGCGGCCAGGAAGACCAGGCCGATACAAACACCCAGGCACACGATTCTCACACCGCTCTCCTTCTTCACCGTCTCGCGTCACGCCGCGCCCCCGCCCAACGCCGCGTCCCGCAGACGCGGCCCTTGACGGGGCCGGGCCCTCGACAACACTTCAACGCGCCCCGCCCCGCCCCGTGGCGGATAAACGTTTCCGCCGGCCAGTCACGGCGGCGGGCCCCTTGGCCCGTCGGCGCGGCGGACACGCCCCGGCCGGCCTGGACCTGCCCGGCCGCGGCGTCCGTCCCGTGCACCTGGAGCAGCCCCGCGCCGGGCCCGCCGGACGCCCCCCCCCCCGCGGACACCGCGCGGGGCGCCGGACGGTCGGCCGACGGCCGCGCGCGATCCATATCATGCTCACGAGGGGCATGGCCCGGCGCGGCAAACGCCCTCGTGGCCGCCCCCTTGCAAGGCGCTGTCCGCCAAGAGGTGACCGCATGAGATCCCGTCCATGGTGTGCGTGCTGCCTGGCCCTCCTGGCCGGCTGTGCGCCCTTCGAGCCGCCCCGCCCGGGGGCGGACCACCCGGCCAATCCGCGTGCGGCGGCCGCCCCGCAGCCGCCGGCCTCCGACGTGCTGAGTATCGACGACGCCGCGCTGCCGCGAATGCCCCCCGAGATGCGCCGCGCCGGGCACACCGGGCACACCGGCCACGGCGGCGGGGCCGGTGGGCACGGCGGCGGACAGCCCGCCCACGACGCGCCCGGGCCCGACGCCGGGCAGATGGGAGCGGGACCGTGAGAGCCCTGCACATCGCCCCGGTCGCGTTGCTCTCCGCCGTCGCGCTGGCCGCCGTTGCCGGCTGCGCGTCGCTGGATGCCGGCCCCGCCTTCGCCGACGTGCAGCGGGACGTCTCCGACCGCATCGGCCGCGACGTCCGCTGGCGGTCCGGCACCGAGGCCGACGCCGAGGTCGCCCGGCGGATCGACGCCCTGCTGGCCCGCCCGGTGACCGCCGCCGGCGCCGTCCAGATCGCCCTGCTGAGCAACCGCCGCCTCCAGGCCACCTACGAGCGCCTCGGCGTCGCGCAGGCGAACCTCGTCCAGGCCGGGCTGCTGAAGAACCCCATCCTGGACATCGAGGTCAAGCTGCTGGACAACGTCGCCGGCACGAAGGGGGCGCTGGAGTTGGCCGTCGTGCAGGATTTCCTCGACGTGCTCATGATCCCCCTGCGCAAGCGGGTCGCCGAGGCCGAGCTGCGGACCGCCCGAGCCGAGGTCACCGCCGCCGTGCTCGATCTCGCCGCCGAGGCCGAGATCGCCATGGTCCGCCTCCAGGCCGCCCGGCGGGCGCTGGCCATGCGCCGCAAGGTGCTCGACGCCGCCGACGCCGCCTACGACGCCGCCCGGCGACTCCACGAAGCCGGCAACATCACCGACCTCGCCCTCGCCGGACACCGGGCGCTGTACGAGCAGGCGAAGCTCGCGGTCGCCTCGGCCGAAACCGCCGCCGTCGAGGCCCGCGAGCGGATCAACGCCCTGATGGGCCTCTGGGGCCGCCGGGCCGACTGGACACCCGCGCCGGGCCTGCCCGACGTGCCCGACCAGCCGGAGGACCTCGACAACGTCGCGCGCCGCGCCCTCGCCGCCAGCCTCGACCTGCGAGCCCTCACCGACCGCATGCACGCCGTCGCCGCCGCCGCCGGCATCGAGATCGCCGAGAAGCTCCTGCCCGAGCTCGCCGGCGGCGCCGCCGCCGAGTACGAGCCCCACGGGCAGCAGTGGGCGGCCGGCCCGGCCGTCGCGGTGGCGATACCCGTCTTCGACTGGGGCCAGGCCCGCCGCTCGGCGGCCGCCCATACCCTGCGCCGGCTTTGGCACGAGGTCGCCGCGGTGGCCATCGAGCTCCGCGCCGCCTCCCGCGCCGCCGTCGCACGCCTGCGCAACGCCCGCCGCCAGAGCGAATACTACCGCCGCGTCGTCCTGCCACTCGCCGAGCAGATCACCGCCGAGACGCAGCTCCGCTACAACGCCATGCAGGTCGGCGTCTTCCATCTGCTCGATGCCAAGCGACGCGAAATCGACGTCCGGAGGCGGTACATCCTCGCTCGCAGAGACTACTGGACCGCCCGCGCCGAACTCCGCCGACTCCTCGCGGGGCGGATGCTCGCCGGCTCGGCCGTGGAGACCGCCTCCCCAATGCCTGCCGGAAACGGCGGCGACGGGCACTGACCCGCCGGACGCCACACGGAGACCCGCCATGATCGACCGACGCACGCTGTCGATTCTCATCCCCGCCGCCGCGGCCGCGGGCGGCCTGCTCGCCGCCACGGTCGCCACGCGCCCCGCCTACGACTCGCCCACGCTGGCCCCGCCGAAACCGCACGACCCGCCGCGCCCCTGGGCCGCCGCGGCCGCCGAGGCCCCGCCGGCCGGCCGGCCCGACGCGGACTACACCCCCGTGGTCGTGCCCAACGGCACGAAGGCCCGATACAAGGTGGTCGACGGGGTGAAGGTCTTCCACCTGACGGCCGAGCCGGTCACCTGGGAGGTCGCCGACGGCCTGACCGTCCGCACCTGGGGCTACAACGGCAGCGTGCCCGGCCCCCTGATCGAACTGGCCGAGGGCGACCGCGCGCGCCTCTACGTGACCAACCACCTGCCGGCGCCGACCAGCGTGCACTGGCACGGGCTGCTGCTGCCCTGCGGGCAGGACGGCGTCTCGGGGCTGACCCAGCCGCCCATCCGCCCCGGCGAGACGTTCCGGTACGAGTTCATCTTCCCGCACGCCGGCACCTTCATGTACCACCCCCACTTCGACTCGATGACCCAGGAGGGCATGGGCATGACCGGGATGATCGTCGTCCACCACCGCCGCCCGGACCCCGCAGACAGGCCCGACCGCGACTTCGCCATCATGCTCCACGAGTGGCAGATCGAGGCCGGCACCTCCCGCCCCAACACGCTGGAGATGACCGACTTCAACGTGCTGACGATGAACGGCAAGGCCATGCCAGACACCGAGCCGCTCGTCGCCCGCACCGGCGACCGCGTGTGGATCCGCTACGGCAACCTCAGCGCGATGGACCACCACCCCATCCACCTGCACGGCTACGCGTTCAAGATCATCGGTACAGACGGCGGGTGGGCGAAGGACAGGTCCAAGCTCCTCCCGGAGACCACCGTGCTCGTGCAGGTCGGCTCGGCGAAGGTCATCGAGTTCGTCGCCGACAACCCCGGCGACTGGCTCTTCCACTGCCACATGACACACCACACCATGACCCAGATGGGCCACGGGCTGCCCAACATGGTCGGCATGGACAGCGAGGGCCTCGACGAGAAGCTCCGCAAGCTCCTGCCCGGCTACATGACCATGGGAACCGCCGGAATGCGCGACATGACCCGCGGGACCATGCCCCTGCCAGACAACGCCATCCCCATGCGCGGGCTCAAGGCACAGTTCGGCCAGACCGTGATGGGGGGAATGGCGAACGTCCTCCGCGTCCGAGACCAGCTCGACCGCTACGAGGACCCCGGTCCCTACGAGTTCCCCGAGGGCACCGTCGCACGCCCCGCCACCGCCGAGGAACTCGAGGCAGACGGCATCGACCCGGGCGCCCTGCCCCCACGCGCCCGCCGCATCCACATGCAGACGACCGGCGCACACAAGTAACCAGGCCGCCCCCGCAGCCCGCCACGCATCGCCCGTTCGCCGAAGCCCCCGCTGCCGCCCCCCCGGCCGCGGGACTCCCCCCACCGGCCCGTCCCTCACGCCGCCCGTTGGCGCCCGCACGCCGCGCCGCTATCCTTGCCCACGCACGCACAAGCCCAACCGCGAAGGACAACGCCATGAGCGAATCCGTCACCGTCGGCGCGCACCCGTGGGTCTACGCCGCCGGCCGGCCCGGCCACGACATCACCGGCATCCTCGACGACATCTTCGCCGACATGGCCCACGCCGGGCTCGAGGGCATCGAGCTGATGCACACGGCCCTCGGCGACGACGGCTGCGTCGAGCGGATCTCCGGGCTCAGCGAGCGGCACGGGCTGGCGGTGATCGGCTCGAGCTGGGGCGGGCCCCTCTGGGACCGCGCCCGCCATGCCGACACCCTCGCCGACGCCGAGGCCGTTCTCCGGCGCCTCGCCGCCGTCGGCGGGCGAACCCTCGGCGTCACCCTCGCGCCGACCGGCCGGAAGAAGACCGCCGATCAACTCGACGCCCAGGCCGACGCCCTCGACGAGCTGATGGCCCGCTGCGACGCACACGGCGTCACCGCCAACCTCCACAACCACACCTGGGAGGTCGCCGACGACCTCCACGAGCTCCGCGGCATGATCGACCGCGTGCCACAGGCCAGGCTCGGACCCGACCTCAACTGGCTCCTCCGCGCCGGCGTCGACCCCGCATGGTTCCTCCGAGAGTTCGCCGGCCGCGTCGTCTTCCTCCACCTCCGCGACCAGCACGCCGACGGGCGATGGACCGAGGCACTCGGCGAGGGCGACACCGACTTCGCCGCCATCGCCGACGCCCTCGCGGACATCCACTTCGCCGGCCCGGCCGTCATCGAGCTCGCCCACGAGCCCGACTTCACCCCCACCCGCCCCCTCCGCGAGAGCCTCGCCATCAGCCGCCGCTTCCTCCGTCACGCCCTCGGCCACTGATCCCCCCCCCGCCGCCACCGACCGTCCCTGTTCTCCGCCCGTGTAGGCGCCCGCCATCCCCGAAGAACCCCCGCCCCCGCCGACGCCCTCCAGAGCCCGCGTCGCGCCCTGTGGAGTGCGGC
>CAYLPJ010000017.1:0-105087 GCA_964385465.1 uncultured Planctomycetaceae bacterium
CGGCCTCGGCGACGGTGGCCTGGAGCTCGCGCATCTCGCCGTACTGGATGCGGGCGGCGCGCTCCCAGTCGCCCTCACGCTGGGCCTGCTCCAGCTCGGTCTGCTTGGTCTCGAGGGCCTCCTTGAGCTCCTTGATCCGCGTCAGCGAGCCGTGCTCGTTCTCCCAGCGAGCCTGGAGCTCGTCGTAGCTCGACTGCATCTCCGCCAACTGCTTTTCCAACGTCTCCAGGCGCTGGCGGCTGGCGTCGTCCGTCTCCTTCCGCAGCGCCTCCCGCTCGATCTGGAGCTGCATGATCCGACGCCGCAGTTCGTCCATCTCCGCCGGCATCGAGTCGTTCTCGATCCGCAGCCGGCTGGCGGCCTCGTCGATCAGGTCGATCGCCTTGTCCGGCAGGAAGCGGTCGCTGATGTAGCGGTGGCTCATCACGGCCGCCGAGACCAGCGCGGCGTCCTGAATGCGGACGCCGTGATGGGCGTCGTAGCGGGGCTTGAGCCCGCGGAGGATGGCGACGGTATCCTCGACGGTGGGCTCGTCGACGAGGATCGGCTGGAAGCGCCGCTCCAGGGCGGCGTCCTTCTCGACATTCTGGCGGTACTCGTCCAGCGTCGTCGCGCCGATGCACCGCAGCTCGCCCCGGGCCAGCGCCGGCTTGATGAGGTTGCCGGCCGAGATCGCGCCCTCGGCCGCGCCGGCGCCGACGACGGTGTGCAGCTCGTCGATGAACAGGATGATCCGCCCGTCGGACTCGGTAACGTCCTTGAGCACGGCCTTGAGACGGTCCTCGAACTCGCCGCGGAACTTCGCCCCGGCCAGCAGGGCGCCCATGTCCAGCGCGACGACGGTCTTGCCTTCGAGCACGCTGGGGATGTCGCCGTTGACGATCCGCTGGGCGAGCCCCTCGACGATGGCGGTCTTGCCCACGCCGGGCGAGCCGATCAGCACGGGGTTGTTCTTGGTCCGCCGGCTGAGCACCTGCATGCAGCGGCGGATCTCCTCGTCGCGCCCGATGACCGGGTCCAGCTTGCCCTCGCGGGCCATGTCGCACAAGTCCCGCCCGTACCGCTGGAGGGCCTGGTACTTGTCCTCGGGGCTGGCGTCGGTGACCCGCTGGTTGCCCCGGAGCTCCTTCATGGCCTCGAGGATGCCGTCGCGGCCGGCCCCCAGGGCGGCCAGGACCTCCCGGGCGTCGGAAGGGACCTCGGCCAGGGCCAGCAGAAGGTGCTCGACGGAGATGTACTCGTCGGTGAGGTCCTTGGCCTCCTTGGCGGCGCGGACGATCACGCCGTTGAGGGCCTGGTCCATCGACATCCCGCCGCCGGTGGACTGGCTCGGCAGCCGCCCGAGTTCGGAGTCCACTACCGAGCCGATCCGCTGGGCGGGGATGCCGACCTTCTCCAGCAGCGGCCCGGCCAGGCCGCCGTCCTGCTTGAGCAACGCATCGAGAACGTGCAGGGGCGTGACCGCGGCGTGCCCGGCCTCCATGGCCGAGCTCTGCGCCGCCGCCAGCGCCTCCTGTGCTTTGACTGTCCATTGGTCCATACGCATCGTGTCTACCTCCCGTGGAGGAGTGTATGCAAACCGCGTGCCCGAACATAACTCTATTCATATATAACACTTGAGATTCCGGATCTCTGCCGCGCGCTTGCCTCCGAGTCGGGAATCCGCCATTTCGGCAGGCGCCGAGACGCCGAGCGACGCCTTCGCCTGCGCGCCAACGCCCTTGACGCCGGGGCGTCCGACGCCAGAATGGTAGCCGGCACGTCCGGCGACCAGCTCGGCAAGGAACCCACCGGCCATGAACGACATCCTCATCACCAACGGCCGCGTGATCGATCCGGCCAACGGGATCGACGAGGTCACCGACCTCGCCATCTCTGACGGGACGATCGCGCGGGTGGGCAAAGGGCGCGGCAAGGCCCGGGAGACGATCGACGCGACGGGGCGGATCGTCTGCCCGGGGCTGATCGACGTGCACGTGCACTGTCGCGAGCCGGGGCACGAGGAGGAGGAGACGATCGACACCGCGGCCGGCGCGGCGGTGGCCGGGGGGTTCACGACCGTCTGCGCCATGCCGAACACGCACCCCCCACTGGACGACGAGACGAAGATCAACTACGTCCTGGACCGCGCCGCCGAGGCCGACCTCGCCCGCGTCCTGCCCGTCGGCTGCATCACCAAGGGGCGGGAGGGCAAGGAACTCGCGGAGATGGGCCTGATGCTCGAGGCCGGGGCCGTGGCGTTCAGCGACGACGGCGACGGCGTGGCCTCGACGTCGGTGATGCAGCGCGCCCTCCAGTACGCCGGCATGCTGGGTGCGCCGCTGCTGCAGCACTGCCAGGACGGCGACCTCGCCAACGGGCACATGAACTCCGGCGCCGTCGCCGTGCGGCTGGGGCTGGGGGGCATTCCCGCCTCCGGCGAGCAGATCATGCTCCGCCGCGACCTCGAGCTCGTCGCCCGCACCGGCGGGCGGTATCACGCCATGCACGTCTCCACGGCCGGGAGCGTCGAACTCATCCGCCAGGCGAAGGCCGACGGCCTGCCCGTCACCGCCGAGGCCACGCCGCACCACCTGCTGCTGACCGATGCGGCGTGCATGGGCTACGACCCCAACTACAAGATGAACCCGCCGCTACGGACGCTGGCGGACGTGGAGTCCCTTCGGGCGGGTGTGGCGGATGGGACGATCGACTGCCTGGCCAGCGACCACGCCCCCCACGCCGCCGAGGAGAAGGAGCTGGAGTTCTCGCTCGCCCCGTTCGGGATCATCTCGCTGGAATGCGCCCTGGGCCTGCACGTCAAGGCCCTGATCCGCACGAAGCTGATGGACTGGCCCGACCTCATCGCCCGGATGACCGTCGCCCCCGCGGCGCTGATCAACCGCCCCCTGGGCACGCTCGGCAAGGGCGCGCCCGCCGACGTGACGATCATCGACCCATCCAAGCGATGGACCGTGCGGGTGGACAAGTTCGCCTCCCGCAGCCGCAACTGCCCGTTCGACGGCGTGCGGCTCGTCGGGCGCGCCATGCTGACCATCGTCGGCGGAAAGGTCGTCTTCCGCATCTGACCCGGCCGGCAGCCCTGGCCGAATCCCGCATCCTGCGATAGAATAGATCGGGTAGACGCCTCGACTCGACCACCACGGGGAGACCTGACATGACCGCTGCCAGGGACGAACGGAGGCAACACAGACGTCACCCGCTGCCGTGCCCGGTATCGTTCCAGGCGCCGGGGGCCGGGGCGGAACTCCGCTCGAAGTCCCTGAACATCTCCGACGGCGGCCTGCTCGTGTCCGTGGGCGGCCACCAGCCCCCCCCGCCCGGTTCGCGGATGAACGTGCAGTTCTCCGTGCCCCGCACGACGCCGAACACGTACCTGCTGGAACGGTTCCGCGCCCCGGCGATCGTGGTTCGCCATGAAGGCGACCCTGGCGATGGCTCGGCCAGAGTGGCGGTGCGGTTCGAAACCCCGCTTCAGTTGGGACTCGATGTGTAAACCGCCGGACCGGTCGTCGCCGGCCTCACTACTCAAGTCCGTTCATCTCGCGGTCGATACCCCCTCCAGTCGGGGCCACTCACGCCAGCCGGGCGCCGTACGCACTGAGGCCCAGCCCGGAGGCCCGCATGACTTCCTCATCCGACCGGGAGACGTCCCTCGGCGTCCGCATCTGGCAGGCGGTCAAGCCGGTCGCACTGGCGGCCGGGGCGGCCGTGGCGTTCATCGCCCTGCTCCGATACCACCACGTGCGGTTCATGGAGGAGCTGGTCAGCAACGTGCACCGCTACCAGCTCGAGGCGGCCCACAGCACCGCCGGGGCAATGGAGAAGGTGTTCAACGAGATCGTCCGCGGCCTGACGCCGCTGGGCACCCAACCGGAGCTGGCCGAGAAGGGCCCCCGGGCGCGTGAGATCCTCCGCAGCTACTGCCGCAGCCACGCCGACGTGCTGGACGAGATCATCCTGGCCGACGCCAACGGCACCGTCATCTTCCAGTATCCCGCCGAGCACCCCACCGAGCACGTTCACGATTGGGACGCCTTCGTCCGCGCCCGCGAGGCCGTCGCCAAAGGCGTCTGGCTGCCCGAGCCCCACAGCGACGACGACCATCGAGTCCTCCACGTGGTCCTGCCCCTCCGCAAGGACGGGCGATTCGTCGGGGCGGTTTCCTGCGGGATCAGCCTGGTCAAGCTGCACGCCCGCTGCATCGCTCGACCCGAGGCGCGGCGGAGCATCCGTTGCCGGGTGGCCGACCCGTCCGGGGTGGTGCTCTACCGCAGCGACCCGTTCCGCCGCCCCCGCGCCGGCGAGCAGAGCTCCCTGCCCACCCCGGCCAACCGCGCCCGCACGTTGCACCCGAAGGTCCTCTGGAACGTCCGTCAGGGCGCCTCGGGCAACGCCGAGCTGCCGCGGGACCCCTCCGGCGAGGGCACCGAACTGGTCGCTTATACCCCCGTGCGGCTGGGCAACGCCCGGTATGCACTGGTCGTGGGCACGCCGAAGTCGACGATCGCCGTGCCCCTGGCCGCCCACGAACGGGTGACCTACGCCCTGATCGCCGCCTTGGCGGCGCTGTACTTCGCCACCGCCTACGTGTCCTACCGCAGCGAGCGGGCGCACCTGCGGCTGGAGCAGGAACGCCGCCAGACCGCCGAGGCCGCCAGCCGGGCCAAGAGCGAGTTCCTCGCCCGAATGAGCCACGAGATCCGCACGCCGATGAACGGCATCATGGGGATGACCGAGATCGTCCTGGACAGCGACCTGGACGCCGACCAGCGGCGGCATCTCGACCTGGTCAAGCAGTCGGCGGACTCGCTGCTGACGATCATCAACCACATCCTGGACCTCTCGCGGATCGAGGCCGGGCGGCTGGAGATCGTCCCCGAGGCCTTCAGCCTGCGGGGGTGTCTGGCCGACGCGGTCGAGCCGCTGCACGCGGCGGCGGAGTCCAAGGGCCTGGCGCTGCATTGCGAAGTCGCCCCCGAGACCCCTGACGAGCTCATCGGCGATGCCGGGCGTGTCCGGCAGATCGTGATCAACCTGGTGGGCAACGCTCTGAAGTTCACCGGGAGCGGCGAGATCGCGGTGACGGCGGGACCGGAAACCGACACCGAGAGCGGCCCCGACGCCGATCGGGTGGAGCTCCACTTCGCGGTGCGGGACACGGGCATCGGCATCCCGCCGGCCAAGCGGGCGACGATCTTCGAGCCCTTCGACCAGGGCGACCGGTACACGACGAGCAAGTACGGGGGCACCGGGCTGGGGCTGGCGATCTCGGCCCAACTGGTGGAGATGATGGGCGGGCGGATTCGGGTCGAGACCGAGCTGAACGTCGGCAGCACGTTTCACTTCGTCGTGCCCTTCCGGCGAGCCGAGGACCCCCTCATCGGCGGCCCGATGGCCAGTCCGGACACCGTTCACGGCCTGCGGGCCCTGGTCGCCGAGGCGGACATGCCCAATCCCGGCATGGTCGCCCAGGTCCTCGGCGGGCTGGGCATCGAGCACACCTGGGTGCATACCGGGCAGGAGGCCGTAGCCGCCCTCCTGGCCGCCCGCCGTGAAGGCAGGCCGTTTTCGCTGGCAATCTTCGAGGCCGGCCTGCCGGATATGGCCGGGCTCGACCTCGCCCGCGCCGTCCGTGACGAGCAAGAGCTCGCCGACATCCTGCTGATCGCCCTGTGCGCCGCCGGCATCCGCGGAGACGCCCGGCGCTGCCGCGAGCTCTCCGTCGCCGCCTATCTCACCGAGCCCGTCGAAGCCGGGGTCCTGCGACAGGCAATTCTCGCGGCCTTCGGACGGGCAGCCGCCAACGCCGGACCCACCCTGACCAACCATCTGATCCGCGAGCAGTGCCCGGCCCTTCGGGTGCTGCTGGCCGAGGACAACCTCGTCAACCGCGAGCACGCCACGCTGGCCCTGGCCAAGGCCGGGCACGAGGTCGTGGCGGTGACCGACGGGCGCGAGGCGGTCGAGGCCTTCGAGAACGGCCGATTCGACGTCGTGCTGATGGACATCCAGATGCCCGGGATGAACGGCCTGGACGCCACCGCAGAGATCCGTCGGCGGGAGCAGGCCACAGGCGAGCATATCCCCATCGTCGCCATGACCGCCCACGCCATGAAGGAGGACCGCGAGACCTGCCTGGCCGCGGGAATGGATACCTACGTCTCCAAGCCCGTCCGCGCCCGTGACATGCTCTCGGCCGTGCACGGGATGGTCCGCACCCGGCCCGGCCGACGGCAGCAGGCCGAGACACCCGAGCCGCCCGGGGACGCCACCCCCGCCGTGCCGGAGCCGCTGGACCTCCGCCGCGCGAGCGGGCATGTCGGCGGCTGCCCCGACAGCCTCCGCCGCGTCCTCGACGCCTTCGCCCGCAGCAGCCCCGAACTCCTCGACGAGCTCCGCGACGCCGCCGAGCGGTGCGACACCGCCGAGTTCCTTCGCCTCGCCCACAAGCTCAAGGGCTCCCTGGGCATGATCGCCGCCAGCGACATCGCCGACCTGGCCGTCGAGACCGAGTCGCTCGTCAAACAAGGCCGCTTCGAAGACGCCGTCGCCGCCTTTGACAAACTCGAGCCCCGGGCCCGCGCCGTCTGCGACGCGGCCGCCGCTCACGCACGCCAGGCAGGGCCTCAGACGGCAGAAACCTGACCTTGACACCCGGCGGGCACCGGCCCAATGGCCCGGCGGAGGGGATGCTCCTCGGGCGATCGGCCCTCGGCGGGCGAACCACGCGGCGTCCCGCGAGCATCACTCGGCCGTCAGCACCACCGAAAGCGCGTCCTTGGGAAACGCCAGCGACACGCTTTGGCCGTCGACTTCCAGCGGCAGGTCTCCGGCGGCCATGCCGGCCGCGTCGAGCCGAACCGCCTTGCGCAGGTGTCCGCCGGGCAGCGTGAGTCGGACCTTGGCGTCGAGGTTCCGCAGCGGCGGCCCACCGGGATCGACGATCCGCTTTCCTTTCAGCGTCGTGCCCTCGCTCTCGCGTTCGGCCTCGGCGACGGTCCAGCCGCTGGGCCGCGTCACCGTGCCGACCTGCACGAGCACCTTCTTGGATTCGGCGATCGGCCTGTCGTCCATGGCGACGACCATGACGGTGGCGTAGTCGTTCTCGGCAGCGACGGTGACGTCTCCGAGCGTGAAGGTCCCACCGGCGTCGGCGAGGAAGCCGGTCACGCCGCGAAGCTTGGGGGCGTTGACGGTGCACAGGCCGGTCTTGTAGTCCAAGGCGATCTGCCCGGTGACACTGCGAACGGTTCCCTTCTCACGGTCGATGCATTTCGACAGGTCCGCGACCTTGCTGTTGGCCTCGCTGCCGCCGAACTTCACGTGCACCGGGCCGACGAGAAAGGCCAGGCGGTCCACCTCCTGCTTGATCGGGGACTCGGGGGCGAAGTCGCCCTTGTCCCGGACAGGATCGAACTTGCCAGCCTCGGCGATGATCGGCACGCGACGCTGCCACATGCCCTCAAGGCTTCGCTCCTCGTAGACGACGGGCTCCTCGGCCGACTTGACATACCCGAGCCGGAACGCCAGGGCCGCCGCCGGCATCATGCCCGCCTGCTGGGGGTACGCGCCGTACCACTTCCGCAGCGAGTTCAGTCCACCGGCGCCCTTCCACCATGGCCAGACGGGGTTCGTCGTCCACGTCGCCTCCTGGTCGTAGCAGAACCAGTAGAAGCTGTCCACGCCGGTCAGGGACAGGTACGCCGCCGCCAGCAGGGGCGCCTCGGACTGGTACCGCCCCGGATGCACCCACGCGGTCTCGGTCACGATCATCGGCTGGCCCACCGGCTGCTTCAGCGCGCCGGGGAACGTCTCCGGGCGTTTGAGCACCGACTCGCTGCGGTAGAAATGCCCCGGGTCCACCCGGTAGCCGTTCAGCGGCCCGATGTGCGTCACGCCCGTGTACCGGTTGATGGCCGAGACCTCCCCTGGCGTGTAGGTCCAGCGCTCGACATCGTCCAGCAGCACCGGGTCGGCCGAACGCCAGTTCGTGGCGTTGAGCAACTGCTTGCAGCCGAGATCCTCGCGAAGGTACGCCATGGTCTGGGCGTAGAAGCCGTGCTGGAGGCGGGCGAGGAACTCCAACTGGTCGGCCATGCGCTTCGCCTGCGCCGGGGCGGGCTTTGGGGCGCCGGCGGTGAACCGCCAGATGATCTCGATCCCCGCCTCGCCGGCGTCGAAGTCGTCCTTGGCGTGCCTGGCCCCGCCCCAGGCCGCCCGGGCCTTGGCCAGGGACCCGTAACGCTTCGTCAGCCACGCACCGAAGAGCTTCCGCAGCTTCCCGGCGTAGGGCTCCTGGATGCCCTGCATCGTGTAGAACAGCAGGCTGTCCTCGTTCTGCACCTGGACAATCGCCACGGCGGGGTCCTTGGCCAGCGGCACGCCGTCGGCGTAGGGGTTGGGGCGGGCATAGAGTTCCTTCGCCCAGGTGCGGTAGGCGGACTGCATGCCCTCGTCGAAGAACAGCAGGCCCCAGGGCATGGTGTCGCCCTGATACGGCCCCTCGAGGCCCCAACTCGCCGGAGGGTTGACGTGCGCCCAGTACTGGCCGACCATCGTGTAGATGCCGACCGCCTTGGCCTCGGCGACGAACCGCAGGATGCCGTCGATCATCTTCTCGTTGACATCGGTGAGTTTGGCGCCGTCCTTCGTATCGCAGATCGTCACGTGAATGCGGGCCATGTTGACACCCAGCTTGGCCAGCCAGCGAACGTGCCGCTTCATTGCGTCCGGCTTGAGCTTCTCGCCGTTGGTGACCACGGACCAGAAGCGGATCGGCTTGCCGTCACCTCGGACGAAGCCCATGCCGTCTTCGGTCCTGCGGATGAAGCCGCTCTGCCCCGCCCGCTTCTCATTGAGGTACCGCAGGTCCAGCAGCGCCTTGTCGGAGAACGTGTCCTTCGGCGGGACGAACGCCCAGGTGCCCTCCACTTCGATACGCCGGGCCTCGGGCTGATCCCGGCCGGTGCCGACCGGCACGATGCCCTCGTCGGTGAGCATCATCACGTCGATCGCGCCGTGGTTCTCCGTCTTGCTGTGGGCGCGGAAACCGACCTCGAACGTACCCTTGTCCAGCTTCAGTTTGCCCAGCTTCACCCACGCGATGAACCGCAGGTCCGGCTTGTCGTCGGCGGCCACGTTCACCGGCTTGGCGCCGCGGAAGTCCACCTCCTGCCATTCCCCCTCCCCGATGCGCCATGACAGGGCGCTCTTGACGGGGTTGGCCCGCAGCCAGAAATCGTAGGTCCCCGCCTTGGGGATCGCGATCCTGTACGTCGCCGTGCCGGGCCCCTTCTTGGTGAAATGGCTCATCCAGGCTCCGCCGCTGAGCAGCCCGGGCTTGACCTTGTCATACCACCACGGGTGGCGGGCCATGCTGTGCTTGGCGGGGTCCTCGCCTTCGTGCCAGATCGTCGCCGCCGGGGCGGCGGCCGCCGCGGCGAGCAGGGCCGCCAGCACCGTTGTGCGCATCGTGTGGAGCATGTCGGGGATCCTTTCCGGGCGGTCGGCGGCCGCCTGGGGGGCCGCCCTCGCCGTGACGAGGCCGTGACGAGGCCGTGAAGATGTCGGTCGCATCGCACGTCCGCGCGCGAAGCAGCCCGAAGGCGGTTGCCCTCGGGCTGCATTCTTCACATGGGATATCCCGGGTCAAGGCCCGGGGGGTGGGGCCTAGTAGCGGGGCCCGCGTCCGCGCCCGCCGCCACCGCCGCCTCGTCGGCCGCCGCCGCCACCGCCGCGGTTCTCGCGGGGTCGCGCCTCGTTGACGGTCAGGGCCCGGCCGTCGAAGTCCCGCCCGTTGAGCGTCTCGATGGCCTCGTCGGCCGCGGCGTCGTCGGGCATTTCGACGAAGCCGAACCCTCGTGACCGTCCGGTGTCGCGGTCGGTAATGATCTTGGCGGAACTGACCTCGCCGAACTGGCCGAACAGCTCCCCCAACTCATCTTCGGAGGTGTTGAAGGACAGGTTGCCCACATAGATATTCTTCGCCATCGCTCGTCTCCACGCCTGAAAGGGACCCTAGCCTTTGTCGCACGGGTCGGGAAGGACAGCCTCGGCCCCATCGAAAAAGGCCATCGCACCGCGCGATGGCCGACTCCGCCTCCGGAGCGGAATCGCGGCCCGCTGCCTCGAAGCTCCGGCGACGTCGGGAACAAGGTCTGCCAAGGTTGTTGTCCAACATGGGCTATGGCGGGCTTGCGCGGGGCCTTCGAGCCCGTCGGCGCCGGGCCGCCGCGGCCGGGGATGGTATCCCGACCGCCCGCAGCAACCCGCGCCCGCCGATTCGCCATGGGAACAGTACGCCCCGCCGAGGCGCCGGTCAAGCAAAAACGGCCGGTCCGAATCGCGTCCGGTACGCCGACGGGCTCGCGCCGATCTGACGCTTCAATGCGGTGGCGAAATACGTCGCGTCGCGGAAACCGCACCGACGGGCGATCGTCCGGACCTTCAGGTCCGTCTCGCGCAGCAGCCGCATCGCGTGCTCGACCCGCACCCGGCGGATCTCCTGGAAGATTGTCCGGCCCAGGTCGCGTCGGAACCGCTGCTCCAGGTTCGTCCGTGAGACCGCCACCGCCTCCAACACGTCCGCCGGGGCGATCCCTTCCGTCGCGTGGCGGCGGATGAACGCCACCGACTCGGCCGTGAGGGGATCCTCGATCGCCAGCGACTCCGTCGACCGCCGCTCGACCACCCCGGCCGGGGGGACGAGTGTGAGGTGAGGCCCGTCGTCTCGCCCGTCCAGGAGGCGGTCGATCCGCCGGGCGGCGAGGTAGCCGATCCGGCGGCAGTTCTGTTCGATCGAGGAGATGGCCGGCGTGGTGATGTCGCACAGCAGCGAGTCGTCGTCCACGCTGAGCAGCGCCAGTTCCTCGGGCACACGCGGGGAGAGTCGGCGGCAGGCCCACGCGCCGCGGACAGCAAGGTTGCAGTCGGCGAAGAGCACCCCGGCCGGCCTGGGCAGCCCGGCGAGCCACGCCCCCAGATCCGCCGGCGGCGGCGTCCGGTGCGGGGCGTGCCGCGAGCCGCGTTGGGCGACGACTTCCCCGCCGGCCCCGGCCGCGGCGGCGAACAGGCCGTCTTCCCGCTTGTCCGAGAACGGCACGCCGGGGAAACCCCAGAACGCCACGCGGCGGAACCCCTTGGCCGACAGGTGCTCATATGCCAATCGCCCCACGGCGATGTTGTCCTCGCTGACGCAGGGCCAGTCCGCGGCGAGGTGAGCGGATTCGCCGACCAGCACGACGGGTTTGTCAAGCTGGCGGGCGATATCCACCCACCGGCCCACCGGCGGGTGCATGATCAGCCCGTCGGCGTTGGCGGGCTCCAGCAGCCGTCGCGGGTCGGAGGTACTGCCTGCCTGAAAGAGCAGCTCCCACGCCGGGCCCCGCTGGTCGGCGTAGTCGATCGTGCCGCGGACGATGCGCCGTCCCCAACTGGCGGCCGTGGTCACTGCCACCACCACCCGCCGGGGCCGTTTGTCTCGCGTTCGCCCGGAGGAAGTCCGGTGCATGAGCGTCTCCTTGCCTGTGTAAGATATCTAACGCGTTTTGAGATATATTGCAATACGGGGAGCCCCGGCGAAGTGGTATGCTCTGCGAAAGACCGGGCGCCGCCGCCCGGCAATGGCGCACGGTGTATACCAGCAGAAAAGGGTTCGCCATGTCAGTAAGGGCGAGAATTCCTATGGTGCCGGCTTTCGTTCTCGCGGGCGTCCTGATTGCCGGCCCGGCCGGCGGCGGGGACCGGCAGCGGGCGGTCTGGGGCAACGACCCCTCCCACAACATGGTCCTCGACGCCAAGGGCCTGCCCGAACGCTTCGATGAGACCACGCTGCTCTGGGAGGTCGAGACCGGCGCGAAATGGGGCTTCGCCATGCCCACCGTCGTCGACGGCCTGGTACTCCACGGCACCGGGCGGGGCGGGCTGATCGACCCCCGCTATGACGAGGCGCTGGGCGGGTCCGGCGCGTATACCTGCCGGGACCTGAAGACCGGCAAGCCGCTGTGGCAGGTGATCGTGCCCTGCAACACGTACAACCTGTCCTATGGCGTGTGCACCACGCCGGTGATCGAGGGGCGGCGGGTCTACATCCTCGCCCTCGGCGAGATGCTCTGCCTGGACCTCGACGGGCTGGAAAACGGCAACCAGGGCATGGGGCCCGACGCCGAGCTCCGCTTCCAGACGAGCGTGGCCGGCAAGCGGCTGGAAGACGCCAAGGACATCGACGCCCTGCCGACGGCGGCCGGCGACATCATCTGGCGGTTCAGCCTGTGGGACCTCGGCGTGGGGTTCCACGACGCCACCGCCTGCGCCCCGCTCCTGCTGGGCGACCAGCTCTGGATCACCACCTCGCACATTGTCGGCTCGGAGATCCGTCCCACCGAGCGCAACGCCCCGCACGTGATCGTGCTGGACAAGGACACCGGCCGGCTTATCGCGCGGGACCGCATGGACATCCCGTACATCTACCACGGCGCGTGGTCCTCGCCGAGCCTGGCAACCGTCGGCGGGCGGAAGGTGGTGGTCTACGCCGACGGGTACGGCATGATGCACGGGCTGGCTGTGCCCGGGAAGCCGGCCAAGGGCGAGGAGGTCGCGACCCTCAAGGAGCTCTGGCGGGTTGATCTCAACCCCAGGGAGTACCGCTACGATCCCAACGGCAAGGAGATCCCATACACCGAGGACAAGCGGCTGTTCCGCCGCTACCCGCCGGGGTACGGCAAAGACATGGACCGCTGGGCGCCGATCCTCTCGCGGCGAAGGAACCAGGCCCGCGGGCCCTGTGACTGCATCTCCATGCCCGCCTGCATCGGCGACCGCATCTACATCGGCATCGGCCGCGATTGCTACTACACCACCGACGAGGCCCCCGGGCGGATGATGTGCTGGCAGCTCACCGGCCCGGCCAAGGCCCCGAAGCTGCTCTGGGAGAGCCGCAAGGTCTACCGCACGCACTGCACGGCGTCGGTGGCCGACGGGCTGGTCTATGTGGCCGACATCGCCGGCCTGCTGCACTGCCTTGACGCCGACACCGGCGAGCAGCTCTGGCAGGCCGACCTGGGCAAGAAGGTCATTACCCGCTCGCAGATGATCGCCGACGGGAAGGTCTACGTCGCCAACGAAAAACGCGAGATGCACGTCTTCCGCCACGGACGCCGGCTCGAGAAGCTCGGGGAATGGAAGCTGCCCGGCAAGCCGTCGACCATCGAGGCCGTCGACGGCCTCATCGTGGTCTCCTTCGGCGGCGGGTTGGCGGTGTACGGCCGGGCGGAGGCGCTGGCGGCCGCGTGCGGGAGCAAGTCCGCGGGAAAGGCCGACAAGTGACCGCCCGCGCATCGATCCGGGCCGCCTGGGTGCTGGCGGCGGTGACGTTGGCGACGAGTTCCGCCCCCGGCGGGCCGAAGGGCCGCGGCAGCAAGGCCCCGCCGGTCGAGCAGGACATCCGCCGCTTCACGTTCAACTGGCAGAAGGACCTGGAGCCGGCGTGGTACGACGAGACGCCGGGCGTGCTGAAGACGGCGTTGGCGGGAGACCTGGCGGAGGTCGAGGAGATCGTCTTCGCGGCCCGGGGCTGCGGGCGGGACTGGCACTGGTACGCGAATTTCGGCTACAACATCCGCCGCGAGAAGCAGTTCTATCACGGCGGCATCGGCGGGGCGCTCTGTGCAGTCAACCCCCGGACCGGCAAGCTCCGCATCCTGCTGCGAGACTACGAGGGCGACATCCGCGACCCCGCCGTCAGCTACGACGGCAAGACCGTGCTGTTTTCCTACCGCAAGGGCGGCGAGAGGCAGTTCCACCTGTACACGGTCCCCGCCGACGCGTCGATCGGCTCCGACGGGTCGCCGCCGGAAGGCCTGACCCCCCTCACCGACGGCGCATTCGACGACATCGAGCCCTGCTGGCTGCCCGACGGCGGGATCATGTTCTGCTCGTCCCGCTGCATGCGCTGGGTGCCCTGCTGGTACTCGCAGGTGGCGATCATGTACCGCTGCGAGGCCGACGGCTCGGACCTGCGCCCGGTGAGCTTCGGCGTCGAGAACGAGAACACCCCCTGGCCCATGCCCGACGGACGGGTGCTCTACACGCGGTGGGAGTACGTCGACCGCAGTCAGACCGGCTACCACGGGCTGTGGACGATCGACCCGGACGGCACGGGGACGGCCCTGCTCTTCGACAACCTGGGCACGAGCAATCTGTACATCGACGCCAAGTCCATCCCCGGTACGCGGGAGATCGTCAGCGTCATCACCCCCGGCCACGGGCGGAACGAGCATCGCGGGCGGCTGGGCATCATCCGCCCCGCGGCCGGGCCCGACAGCGAACGCGCCGCGAGGTTCCTGGACCGCGGCTATCCCGCCCGCACGGCGGAAAAGCGCAAAGGCCACGTTGGCGAGGAGGCCTGGCGGGACCCGTACCCCGTCTCGGCCGACTGTTTCCTGGCGGCGACCAGGCGCTGCCTGGCCGTGATGAACGCGGGCGGGGACTACGAGGTCTTCTTCGAGCTGCCGGGAGGGTGGCACGACAAGTGGTGGGCCCACGAGCCGCGCCCGCTTCGGGCCCGCCGGCGGGAGCCGATCATCCCCCATACGCCGGATTCCGGGGACGGCATGGCCACCGTGGCGGTCATGGACGTCACCGAGGGGCGGAACATGGAGGGCATCGACCCCGGCGACATCCGCCGGCTGTTGGTCATGGAGGAACTGCCCCGACCGGCGAGCGTCTGCGCCTACGCCGACGCCCTCTCCAGTGGGCCGAACTACGTGCTGCATCGCATCCTGGGCACCGCGGAGGTCGAGTCCGACGGCTCGGCCCATTTCCGCATTCCCGCGGGTCGACCGGTGTTCTTCTACGCCCTCGACGCCAATGGCCTGGCCGCCAAGGTCATGAGCAGCTACATCTCCGCCATGCCCGGGGAGGCCGTCTCCTGCGTCGGCTGCCACGAGCGGCGGGTGCATACGCCGATGCGGCGGCACTACGTTCGCGTGCCGGCGGCGCTGAAGCGGGCGCCCGACGCGTTGGCCCCCCTCTCCGGCGTGCCGGAGATCATGGACTACGTCCGCGACATCCAGCCGATCTGGGACGCCCACTGCGTGCGCTGCCACAACTACAGGAAGCAGGCGGGCAAGCTGCTGCTGGTCGACGACATGACGCCGGCATTCAGCGTCAGCTACCATCAGCTCAAGCGAAGGCGGCCGGGCGGCGTGAAGCTGGCCCACTGCAACCCCGGCAGCAACCCCGGGCCGTACAAGACCGCGTCGGGCGGCAGCCGGCTGCTGGAGGTACTGCTGGGCGGTCACCAGGACGTGAAGCTCTCGCCCGTCGAACTGGAGCGGATCAAACGCTGGGCGGACTCCGGCACGGTCTTCGCCGGGACGTACGCCGCCCTCGGCAGCGTCTCGCGGGACAACCGGATCAAACTCACCGATACCCACAAGCCGCTGCTGGACGTGATGAAACGGCGCTGCGACCGCTGCCACCAGAGCAAGTGGACGCGAGGTCACTGGCTGGACGGCGAGAACCGCCGCGTGGCCGGGCGGTACAATGTCACCGACCCGGCGAAGTCGCTGCTGCTGCTGGCGCCGCTTGCCAAAGATGCCGGCGGGCTCGGCTGGTGCGTGCCGGAGAAGCACGACGGCGACAAGGCCCCGCCGTTCGCCGAACGAGACAGCGAGGACTTCAAGACGCTGCGGGCATTCGTCGACGAGATCGTGACCGCCTTCGGCCGGCCGAGGTGGTTCCAGGACGGCTTCCGCCCGCGGGACTTCTACATCCGCGAGATGAAGCGATTCGGCGCCCTGCCGGCGGCGTTCGACGCCGACCGCGATACCCTCCGCCCGTACGCCGCCGACCGCCGCTACTTCCGCACCATCTACCGCCAGGGCCCCGGCCCCAAGCCCGGCAGTGAGGATGAGTAGTCGGCGTGGGAAGGCGAGTGTGGCGGCCCTGACCCTGATCGTATTGACCGCGGCTGCCGGCGGCGGGGAATGGGTCGAGTTGACGGATCGGCTGAAAGCCCATGACGCGGGCGTGCGCCGCGGCGCCGTGGCGGTCGACGCCAACAGCGGGGCCGTCTACGTGCTGGGAAAGCAGGCCGTGCACGTCAGCGACGACGCCGGGCAGACCTGGCGGACGATCGGACGGGACGTGCTCCGCGGGCAGAACTGGTACGCCGCCGCCCTGCAGAATAGCCCGGCTGGCCCCGGACTTGCGGTGTTCCTCAAGGCCGACCCAAACGAGCCGTACGCCTCGGCAATGACGCTCGATGGCGGACGCACGTGGCGGACGATCTCCCGCGTGACCGTGTCCGACCGTCGTCTCCACTGTTGGGGGTGGTCCTGGGGCCAGGTCGGTTTCGGCCCGGCCCGGCCGACGTTCGTGCTCGCCCGCATGCACCATTCTCGCCGCATGTGGGCCAGCGAGGATGCCGGGCGGACTTGGCGCGAGCTGCCGCTGGCCACTGCGCACATGGGCCTCTACGATCCCCGCATCCTCGTCGCCGCCCGGCCGAAACGCCGCGAGCTCCTCCGCTCGGCCGACGCGGGCCGCACGTGGGAGACGGTCGCCCGACTGCCGGTGGCCACCCATCGCCCCGTCCGTCGCGGCAAGCGGCTGACTTGGCTGCTCGACGACGGGCTGGCATACTCCGAGGACGCCGGACGGACGTGGCAGCGCGCGAACGCCCCGGCCGGAGGACGCTGGGGGCCGTGCTTCGGACGCGACGACCGCGACATGGTCGTCGCCACCCTCGATGCGGTCTACCGCACCACCAACGCCGGCCGGACCTGGCGGCGCCTTGCCGCCAACCACGCCGTCGCCGTCTGCCCGAACTACAAGGGCGAGCGATTCCGCATGGACTGGTTCGTCGGCGCCACCGCCTTCGCCCTCGACACCGAGCGCGATCGGCTGTACCTGGCCACCTTCAACCGCCTCTTCCGGCTGGACCTCGCCGAGTAGCCCTCAGGCGGGCACCTCGAAGTCATCTCCCGTCCGCTTGCACCAGTCGGCCAGCAGGCGGCGGTGACGGGCCAGTTCGCCGGCCGCGGACGCCTCGGCGATGAGATTGCGCATCTCGCCGGGGTCTTCGACGAGGTCGAAAAACTGCTCTCGGCGCCCGCCGTCGCTGTAGACAATGTACTTGTACCGCGCGGTGCGGACCGTTCGGCCCCCGGCGCGAGCGATGGCCGTCTCCGTCACCGCGTACTCCCGCAGCCGCGCCGGCTTGCCTTCGATGATCGGCCGGACGCTCTGCCCGCGAAGCTTTGCCGGGGCCGACAGGCCCGCCAGATCAAGCAGCGTGGGGATCATGTCCAGACCGGATGAAACCGGGTGGTCGTCCACGACGCCCCGCCGGCCGCCCGGGGCCCGGATGATCCAAGGCACGCGAATGCACTCCTCCCACAGGGCCGTCTTCTGGTTCCACTCGTGGGCGGCCGCACCGTCGCCGTGGTCCGAGACGAAAACGACGATCGTACGGTCCTTCTGTGGCGAGCGGTCCACGGCCGCCAGAAGCAACCCGATGAGCCGGTCGAGCCCCTCGGTGTACTGCCGGTACGCCCAGATGTACTGTCGCCAGTCATCGCGGGTCCACTTGGCCGTCGGATGCGCCAGCTTGGCCGAGAGCTCCTTCTGCTTCCGCAGCACCTCGGGGACGTTCGGTCCCTCGGCGAAGTTCGCCGGCAGGTCCGGGCACCTGCCCGGCTCCGGAGGCTTGAGCTTGTCCTTGCCCGCCGTGTGGGCGCGGGCCCACCCGCAGATCTCGTGCGGCTTGTCGTAGGAGACCGTATAGAAGAACGGCTGGTCGCCATCATGCTGCCCGATCCGCTCGGCGACTTCTTCGGTCCGTTTGCGGATGCCCCCGTTGCCGAAGTACTCGAAGCCGCAACGGGAAGGGGCCTTCTCGTCGGCCGGGACGTGCCACTTCCCCGCGTACCCGCACCGGTACCCCGCCGCCGAGAAACGCTGCCACAGCAGCGGATAACCCTCGTTGCGCCGGGCGAACTCCGCCCGGACGGCCTCGGATCGCCCCCCGCCGCGATTGCCGAAGTAGCGGCGCTCGTGGGGGTAGACCCCCGCGGCCATGGCGATCCGCGAGGGAACGCACAGCGGGTAGGCGCAGGTCGCTCCCCGGAACCACACCCCCTCGTTCGCCAGGCGATCGATGTTGGGGGTACGCACCTCGCAGCCGGCCACACCCATGGTGAAGGCGTTCAACTGATCGGAGATGATCATCAGAATGTTGGGCCGTCGCGGCCTTGGGGCCGGCGACGCGGCGCCGGCGCTTGTCGCGCTCAGCGCCGCAGCCGGCCCGGCCGCGATGGCCCTGCGGAGGAACTCGCGGCGTGTCTGTCGCATCATGTCAGGCTCCAGCAGGTCCGGGAACGGCGGATCACTGCCGTTCGAGGGCGCCGGCGTCGCGCTTGCCGTCGGCCGGCTTCTTGCCCGTGAAATCGCGCAGGAACGGGCCGTCGAACTGCCAGGTGTGCAGCTCCTCGATGGTCGTCTCGGCGTCGGCGATCGTGCCCAGGGCGATCCGCAGGAAGTCCAGCGTGCAGGCCAGGCCCTTGCCCACCACCAGGTCGGCCTCGTTGGCAAGCGAGCCGGCTTCGGAGGCCAGGCCCTTGTCGGTCGCATCTCGCTTGCCGTCGACGTAGATCGCCACCGTACCGGCCTTGCGGTCGGCCTCGGCGATCACGTGGTGCCACTTCCCGTCGGCCAGCTTCGCCTTGCCCGCGAGCTTCGCCTCCCGGCCCGGGGCCTTGACTGCAAGCTCGGCAACGCCGTCTGCATTGATCGTCAAGGCATAGCCGGCCTCGCCCATCTTGGCCGCGATCGTCCCTGACGCCCCGGCCTCGGGCTTGACGTACGCCTCGATCAGGAAGTTCGACGAGTGCACCTGCGGGTTGCGCAGAGCCTCGCCGCGGACGCCGACCTCCCGCTCGGCCGCCTTGCCGGCCCCGATCGAGACGCTCTTCATCTTCAGCTCCCCTTCGGAGCCGGCCCTGGAGATGTGGATGCTCTCGCTGCGCGTCTTGTCCTTGAACTCCCCGGTCGGACTGAGGTAGACCAGCAGCGAGAACTTGTCCAAGCCGTCCTTCTCCGCCGAGGGGAATGTGAACGTGTGGGTCCCCTTCTTCGCGTCCTTGGGCAGCCCGCCCCAGGCGTTGAAGCCGCCCCAGCCGTCCTTCTTCAGCCAGTGCAGGTGGGCGGCGACTTTCTGGCCCTCGATGGTCTCCGGCAGCGTGACCTTGACGGGGAACTTCTGCCCGGGCGCGACGGCCACGGGCAGGGCAACCTCGGCCCAGCCGCCCTTGGCGGGCTTGCCCTTGACCTTCATGGGGAAGGGCTCGGCGAGCTTTTCGTGGGTCAGGACAAGGTGCTTGCTCTTGCCATCCAACCTCAGCGCCCCGACGGTCCAGTCCTCCAATGCCCCGTCGACGTAGTCATCGGCGCCGATGCCCACGCCCTTCAGCGGGTACATCGGGCGGGTGTAGTAGTCCGTCCGCGAGACGTGGTACGGCGTCATGTACCAGTGCTCGTCGATGACGACGGTCGGATCGAGGTCGCTGCGGGTGAAGTTCCACTCGCCGACGACGCCGTACAGGGACCAGGGCACGAACGCCTTGACCCCCCCGTCAATCGCCGGCGTCCCCGCCGCCGGGCGGAAGTCGTGGTTCTTGGCGTCCTGGAGGACGGGCTTCTCGGACATCGTTCCGACCGTCGCGGCCAGGGCCTTGTGCTTGACCAGCGCCTTGCTGAACTCGGCCAGGCTTCCCAGCCACCGCCCGGAGGTCTCGAAGACGGCAAACTGTTTGGAGACGTCATGGAAGACGTTGTTGGCGTAAGCGTTGGTGTAGTAGTCGAAGTGCTCCTTCTGCGGCCCGGCGTGGGCGGCGTTGCCTTCCGGCTCGCTCTTGGCCGGGCTGGCGTGCCAGAACAGCCACTCGCCGATCCCCTGCCAGACGTTGCCGAGGAACTTGTCCCGCCCGGCGTGGGGGCTCTGCCGCCGCGTGCCCTTGACGAAGTTGTACGCCGTGTTGTTGAAGAACGTATTCTGGTAGCTGTGAATCTCCTGGAAGGCCGCCGTGTTGCCCAGCTTGCTGTAGGGGTCCTTGCTCTTGCCCCAGGCGATGTTGTTGAAGTGGTAGTTCTTGAACGCCCCGTCGAGGTAGTAGGCGTGCCCGAACCGCGCCTTGGCCGGCTGCTTGGGATTGTACGCCCAGTTCCAGTACCCGCCCGGGTTGCCCGAGACGTTGTCGTAGACGTAAATCGGCCCGCCCTGCCACGTCTCGATGCCGCCCCAGTCGTTCGTGTTCAGCAGCGGGTCGGTCACCTTGTTGTGGTGAATGAGGATCCGCGTCATCGGCAGGTCGCGGAGCTGCCCCGAGCCCTTGCCGCCGAAGATGAACAGCCCCGCGCCCCAGCAGCGGTCCAGCACGTTGCCGGCGATCTCCGCCGTCCGCGGGAAATTCACCACCAGCGCGTGCCCGTTCTCGCTTCGGGCCGGACGCAGGCCGACGCGGTACAGCCGGTTCCGCAGCACCTCCACGTGGCCCAGCGGGCCGAACGGCGGGGCCTTCTTGCCCCAGCGCGAGCTGTCGGCCACCTGGATCGCGCCGTGATCCAGCTCCCGCATGTCATTGTCGGTTACGTGGATGTCGTCCAGTTCATCGTGGTCGCCGGCGGCCTTGATCCGCACCGCCCGCGTCACGTGCTCGAAGACGCAATGGCTCACGCGGACGTCCCGCCCCGTACCCAGCAGCCGCACGCACGCCCCGGCGAGGTCCGGGTGCTGGAACGGGCGGTCCCAGTAGTTCCACCGCGTACCGAGGAAGCGGAACGTCAGCCCGGCGACGTGGACGTGGCTCATGCCGGGGCTGTCGATGAGGTTCTGCTCCTTGGCCGCCTCGATGCGGACGCCCGTCGGAGCCTTCTCGCCGGGCAGGCGGACGTACAGCGTGCCCCCGCGGCCGGTCTTGTCGAACCAGTACTCGCCCGGCTCGTCGAGGTAGTGCGGCTTGTCCTCGAGGAAGTAGCGGTTGTTGCGGATGATGATCCCGCTGTCGCCGTACCAGAACCCCTGGAAACCGATGCCTTTCTGCTTGGCATCGTAGGTCTCGATCCGGGACGGGAACGGGGTGCCCATCACGATGCCCCACTCGCTCCAGACGATCCCGCCGACGTAGTGATCCGCGTCCTTGGTCAGGTGCTTGCGGTCGATGCCGAGGTGGATCTTCTTGCCCCCCTTGCCCGTGGTCTTGTGGCCGCCGCCGGCCCACCAGCGCGGGTTCTCCCACGTCCACCACTCGCTCTTGACGTCGTCGGGGTTGGATATCTCCCAGTTCGGCGTCCGCGCGAGCTTCAGCCGCGTCACCTCGCCGCCTTCCACCATCCACACGCTCCGCGTGGCGAACGGCAGCTTTGCCGACCAGACCTTGCCGGCCTCGGGGATATCGGCGCGGTCGGCGCCCTTCTTCCAGCCGGTGACGGGCTGCGAGCCGCAGAGCACGGCCTCGCCCTCGCCCCAGGACGGATCGCTGGTCAGGCGGATGGGATGGCCCGGCTTGCCGGACTCCCTGCAAACGAGCTTGCCCCGGTATGTCACGCCGCGCTTGAAGACGTACGTATGCACGCCGGAGCACGTCCCCGCCTCGCCGCCGGCGGCCGCATCCCACGGGTGGTGCTTCCAGGGCTTCGCCTTCGTCCCGGGGTTCGCGTCGTCCCCGTTCTCGTAGTCGATGTACTTCACCGACTCGCCGGCCTGGAACGCGAACGGCTTCGGCGCCCACTCCAGGTCGCCGGTGGGGACGACCTTGGCATGGGGCTGCTGCCAGGAATACTCCGCTGCCCCGGCCGCCAATGCGACGCCGGCCGCGACGAACACGACGGTCAGTTTCTGCCAGTGCGTGAGATGAATCATGCTGAAGGCTCCTTTCGTGTGCTGTGTCGGATGGATGTCATTTCGTTGACGGACCCGGCGCCGGGTGTTCGATCACGATCGTGCCGAAGACGCTCGTGTCCCGGTCCGCCTTGGGGCCGCTGTGCCAGTATGCGCGCTTTGATGCATCGTCGGCGCTGCCGACAGCCAGGTCGAAACCGTACGTCACGTTCGGGCCGAAGCTCGTATGCACGCCATGGCCGGAGAAGAGGCCACGCTCCAGCCGCACCTCCCCCTGCCACGTGCCGTCGTCATGTACCGTCACGGCCGCGTCGAAGTTCCGCATCGGCTTGTAGCCCCGGACCAGGTCGTGGCCGTACCACCGCCCGCGATGGGCCTTGTCCAACCGGCGCAGCACGTAGTGGATGTCGTCGGCGTTGTAGATGATCTCGCGATTGTGGCGGCAGTCGAGGTAGACGTGGACGGCCTCGGTGGGCAGCGCCTCGGCGGGCTTCGCCGTCACCTTCACCGCCAGCAGCAGGTCGCGGGTCCTCTCCGGGCGGCGGTTGGCGGGGTCCTCGCACCAGGCCAGCGCGAAGCGTGCTATCTCCCGGCCGGCCTTGTCCTTGACCGCGTGATCGAAGGCCCAGAACGGCTCATCGAGCTTGCCGTCCTGCGTCCATTTCCCGGTGGTCCGCTTGACGCGGATCGCCCCCTTGGCGGCGGGGGCGACCTCGAAGGCGATCCGGCGTCGCGCGGTCCGCGGTCCGGCGGGGTGGCGGTCCCGGGCCTCGAGGGTCACCGGGAACCGCCCCTTCTCGCCCGGCGTGCCCAGCAGCAGGCCGGCATCGGTGAGCATGAGGCCGGCGGGCAGATTGCCGTCGGCGACGGACCACGCCACCCGCCCGACCGCGCCGTCGGCGGCGAATCGGTGGTCCAGGTAGGTGTCGCGGGGCAGGTCGAGATTCAGCTTCGGCGCGGGGATGGCCAGCGGCTTGTTCTCGTCGACGGCCAGGCGCACCACGCGGCGGTCGGCCTGATCGCCCGCCTCGGCGCGGAGAGTCAGCTCGGCCTCGGCCGCCCGGGTCGGCGTGCCAGTGATCCGTCCGCCGGCGAGCTTCAGCCCCCCCGGGAGCTTGCCGCCCTCGAGCGTCCATGCCACCTCGTCCGGCGCGTTGGCCAGCGGCAGCCGCTGGTCGTAGGCCAGGCCCACGACGGCCGGGGGAAGCCACCCGGCATCGATCACCATACCGGTGTCGACCCCGTCGTGCTCGTAGCCGGCCAGCGTGTCCCAGACGACCCGCTGGATCGCCCCTGCGGTCTCCTTGCCGAGGTCAAAGGCGATCTCCTCGCTGACGCGTCCGCCGCGGGCGAGGAAGACGTCCGCGGGATAGCCGATCGGCGACTCGCCGAAGATCATCGCCGCCATGGCGCAGGAGATGGCATAGCCGCCCACCGGGCCCATGTGCCCGCCGTCGGCATAAAGGTCCCGGCGGCTGACCAGGCCCGGGATCCGCCCGGCGTCGGCGAGGTCGCCCAGCCGGCGGATCAGCACGCTCGTCGGCGCGACATGAACCTTCAGCCCCGGATGGGCCTTGCGGATGCGGGCCATCACGCCCTCGTTCCACTCCTCACGCCGGCCCAGCGGCGGATCGTCCCAGTCCTCGCCGCTCGGCCAGATCGAGTACATGATGATCCGCACGTCCGGGTTGCCCTCCTTCGCCGCCCCCGCGTACGCGATGGCCGCCTGAATCTCCGATTCGGTCGTACTGTTGTAGGACTGGAGCGTCACCACGTCCCACTTGTGCTTGCGGAGCTGCTCGAAACTGTCGGCCGGGTGACCCTTCAGCCACCGCAGCGGCGCGCCGGGGATCGTGTGCGTGCCGTAGGCGTATCCCTTGTGTCCGGCCCGCACGGCCAGGCCGGCGAGTTTCTCGCGGATGGTGTCGGTGTGGCTGTTGCCCAGCATGTACACCCGCGGGCCGGAGGCCCCGTCGATGTCCTTCGGCACGAAGGTGTACGCCCGCAGCCCCGCCGCGACCGCCAGCACCCCCGCCAGCAAAGGCAGCATCGGCTTGCGTGTCATCATTTCGCCTCCTTGCCCTGCCCGCCGACGCAGTGGAGGCCCCAGTCGCTTCGCAGCAGGACCCGGCCGCCGGGCAGCGGGACGGCGGGCGCGTTGAACCAGGTCTCGTCGTCGGCAAGCGTGTTGTGTGCGAGGACCTTGAACGTCGGCTCGGCCGCAACGACCCACGTGCCGCGCGTCTGCGAGACATAGTACAGCTTGCCGTCCCCGCAGAGCGTCGAGGCGTAGATCGAGTCTCCGCTGCGCCGGCGGCTGGGGTAGTCCTCGGGGGTCTGGCGGTATTTCAACTCGCCCGTGCGGGCGTCCAGGCAACACATCCCCGACGCGCTTCGCGGCCGCAGCCCGCCGGACAGCGCCGCCCAGTACAGGTACCCTTCGCGGTAGACGGCCGAGCAGATGTTGGCCCCGGCGTCCTCGGCCTTCCACCGCACGCGGTCCTTGCCCTCGTCGGCGGGGTTGAGGCTCAGGGCCCAGGATATCGCGTCGCCGTGGGAGCTGCCGACGACGGCGTAGAGCGTCCGGTCGTGCCACGTCGGGTTGTTGCTGGCGTAGCCCTGGTTCGTGCGGTGCCGCCACAGGATCCCGCCATCGTCCGGGGCGTAGGAGTACACCCACCCGATGGTCAACACCACGATCTGCCGCCCACCGGCGGGGTTGGGCAGGATCATCGGCGTCGACCAACTCCGGTTCCACTTGCTGGTGGTCTGGAAGCCCTCCCGCTGCCGCCACCGCACCTTGCCCGTCCGGCGGTCCACGGCGATGAGCTGGTCGGCCTCGCTGCTGGCGTTGACGATCAGCAGATCGTCGCACATCGCGAGCGAGGCGGCACAGCCCCAGATGTGCGTGATCGAGCCGGGCACGAAGGTCCACCTGACCTCGCCGACGTGGTCCATCGCGAACACCCCGGCCGTGCCGAAGGAGCAGTACAGCCCCTCGTTGTCGACGTACGGTGTGGGCGTGGCGTAGCCGTGCTTGGCGATATTGCTGTTCGGCGGGCGGACGGGGCCAAGGGCGTTGAGCTGCCTGTGCCAGACCTGCTTGCCGTCCTCGGCGTTCAGGCAGAGCACGTGGAGGCGGAGGGCGTTGGCGTCCTGGTTCTCCGGCTGGTTGCCCTTGCCTCGCTTCTCGCCGTAGCCGCTGTAGGCGGTGACGTAGATCCGCCCCTTCCAGGCCACCGGCTGGCTCGTGCCGGGGCCGGGCAGTTTCGTCTTCCACGCGCGGCCGGCGTCGGCGCTCCAGGTGGTCGGCAGGGACGGCAGGCTGGTCACCCCGTCGCACCGCGGCCCGCGGAACTGGTTCCAATCCTCGGCCGCAACCGGCGAGGCGCCGAGCAGTCCGGCGATCACCGCAACGGCTACAATCCTGTGTCTCATCGAGGTGCTCCTGGGCAAGGTTGGCATTGGGGTTCGCGATGGTCCACAATGCCCTCATGAGCATTCAACGGTTTCTTCTGATCGGGGCGATGGCGATGACCCAGACCGGAACGGACACGACGAGCGGCGCCGACGCGGTCACCTGCCGCATCCGCGACGAGGTACTTCACCGCATCAACCCGCGGCTGTTCGGGCAGTTCATGGAACGCCCGAGCTGGGGCGAGACCGGGCCCGAGGGGGCCCTGACGCCCGGCACACGGCGGCTCCAGTCGGCGGTACTGAACCTGCTGTGGCAGATGGAGATCCCCATCCTGCGCTTCCCCGGCGGGACCGACGTGGACTACATGGACTTCCGGGACATGATCTCCAACGTCCCCGGTCGCGGCCCCGAGCGGCCCGTCAGCGTCGGGCACAAGGGGCACAAGGTCACCAACAGCTTCGGCTACGACGAGTTCCTGGAGTTCCGCGAGAGCGCCAAGGCCGAGGCGATCCTGGTCGTCAACTTCCGCGACGCCCTGCTGAAGAAGCGCCCGCTGGCCGAGCACGCCCTCCACATCGCCGGGCTGGTGGCCTACTGCAACGCGCCGGTCGGCGCCGAGCTGCCCCGGGGGATGCCCAACTGGCCGGCGTTGCGGGCCCGCAACGGGCACCCCCGGCCGTACGGCGTGAAGCACTGGCAGATCGGCAACGAGACCTGGGCGTTCCTCAAGGACCTCCGCAAGCAGGAAGGGGACAACGGGGAGGCATGGCACGCGGAGTGCCTGGTCGCCGTCGCGCGGGCCATGCTGGCGGTCGACCCGGGCATCGAGCTTGTCCTCGATGGCCAGGGCGGAACCTTCGGCGCGGCCGAACGCGCACGGAAGGAACTGGGCGAGAAGGTCTCCCACCTTGTCTTCCATTCGTACACGCCGTGGGCCATCCGCGAGGTCAGGCGGGACGGGGAGACCGTCGGCCCGGCCGAGCTCAGCGCCGCCGACATCTGGCGGGCCTGGGTCGCCACGCCGCACATCGACGACGCGGGCCTGGCCGTCTTCACCGACGGGCTGATCGACACGGCCCGCAGGGACGGCTTCAAGATCGCCGTCACCGAGTGGAACTGGAACGGCTGGTGGTCCGTGGACAACCGCGATGAACTCGCCCTGGATTCGATCTTCGCCAAGGGCGTCGGCGCGGCCGGGTTCCTCCACGCACTCATGCGGGCCGGGGACGTGATCGACATCGGCTGCCAGTCCATGCTCGTCGGCAGCGGCTGGGGCATCCACGCGGTCCGGGCGGACCCGGAGGGCAAGCGGCCGCCGTACTTCTACCCCACCGGGCAGGCGACCATGCTCTACACGCTCCACCACGGGCCGGAGATGTTGAAGCTCGACTGTCCCAACCTGCCGGTCTACGAGCAGCCGTACCGGATGGGCGGCATCGGCCCGAGGCCGAAGGTCGCCCGACTCGACCCGTTGGCCACCCGCAGCGACGAGGCCGTCTTCCTCCACGCCATCCACCGCGGCTTCGACCGCCCGCTGACGCTTCGCGTGGACCTCTCCGCCGTCGGCCCGCTGACCGGAGAGGGAACGCATCACCTGCTCACCGGGCGGCTGCGGAACGAGCCCCGGCGCCTCGAGGACGACCAGCCCGGCAAGATCACCGCAGACGCGCTGATCTTCGAACCGCCGACACTGACCGTCACCCTCCCGCCGCGCAGCGTCTCGGCCATCGAGTTGAGGCGAAAACGTTAGACGCCGTCCAACGTTGCGGGCGGGCGGGTTGTCCAGGGCAAAGGTCATGTCGCCTCTCGGCCTACCGTCGGGCCATGTCCTCCAGGAAGCACTGCCCGTCCGTCGGAGGCTGCCAGGGGCTCGGCAGCTCGATGCGAAGCCGCCGTAGCGTGCCCTTGCCCTCCCGGTCGAAGCCGGACTTGTCGATCACCGTGCTGTGATACAGGCAGTTCAAATCCACCCACGCCACCAGCCGCCGCCACTGCCTTCGGGGCATGTCCACCCGCTTGCGATGCCCGGGGTCGTTCAGCAGTGTGGTGATCAGCTTGCTCTGCGTGGAGCCGAACTGGTACGGCCGCGTGATCTCCGCGCCGTCGTGGCGGTTGGAGATGCTCACCAGCATGCCTGGATACTCGTTCCGCTGCATCTTCTTGGCAATGATCTCGTTGGCCGGCTTGCCCGCCAGAACGGTGCGGACGTCCAGCTCCGGGTGGAGGCCCTTGTGGACCTTCAGGTCGCGGATGGGAGTCTTGTCGGCGGGCTTGAGCCCGAACAGCGTGCGGTAGGACTGCATGAACCCGCTGACCTTACGGGCGGTGAAATCGTGCCCCCCGGCGGGCTCGGCGCCGCTGTGGCAACGGGCGCAGTGCGCCTCGAAGATCGGCTGGATGTCCGTCTCGAATTCCAGGGCGTGGCGGTCGCCCCAAGGGGGCGGTTCGGGCGTCACCGGCGGGGCGAGCACGGCCGAGGGCACACGGGCCGCGTGAACCGTGGCCGGGGCGACGTCCCGGGTTTCGTGACAGCCGATGCAGCCGCGTTTCTCCCCGGGCTGGAGCGTGACGCTCGTCCGCATGCGCCGGACCTCGCAGCCGTCGGCGTCCAGGGCCTGGAAGAACACCGGCACGCTGGCGGGCACCTTGAAGTACGCGCTGCCGTCGTGGGCCACCGGCACCGTGCCGATCACCCGGCTGGGCGCCCACAGCCAGTAGCTGAAGTGCCCGCTCGTCGAGCAGCCGGGAAGATAGTGCAGGTGGTTGAAGTCGTACGGCTGGTTGGAATCCGGGGACACGATGGCGGGGAGCATCAGCCGCTGGACGATCCGCAGCCGCTTGATCGCCCCCGGGCGGACGCCGGGCATGTCGGCGTAGACGTTCTGCACGTAGGTCGTCGCGTGCGGCGCTTCGGGCTCCTCGACCTCGGGCAGGACGGGCGGCACGGGGCGGGGCGTAAGGGGCTGGGGCAGCGCGGCCGTCCACAGTCGCTGGCGGTGGAGCAGTTCGCGTCCGCCCCAGACGTCGAGGTAGTAGACGGCGAAGTCCACCTGGTCGCCGGAGAGTTCTCCCGCGGCCAGGAAGCATTGGCCCGACAGCGGGAACGGGTTGAGGTACCGCCCGCCGCTGTTGGGCACGCCGCCGGGCGCTACAGGCTCCAGCGGGTTCCCCATGCCCCCCTCGAAGTCGCTGGCTCCCGGCGTCAGCAGCCGCATGGCCGAGCGGGCGTTGATTCCCGCGGCCGGCGAGAAGACCACGATCGGGCCCATCTCGTAGTTGTGGTGGCCCTGCACCGTGGCGGTGTAGACGTCCTCGCCCGTGGCGGCCTGGCGGACGTCGCGAAGGCTCATCGGGCGGTCGATGTGCTGCTTGTAGAACGCGTCGGTACCCGTCCCGTCGGGTCGGCAGGTCCAGGCGGTGTGCAGCTCGTAGAAGTGCCGCTCCTGGTACTCCCAGTGGGTGAACACCACCTGCCCGCTGGCCAGCACGTGCGGATGGCGGTCGAAGTCCTTGTTGTTGCTCAGTGCGCGGACGCGGCCGGCGTCGCGGTCGAGGCGGAAGAGATTGCAGCAGCGCTTGTCCTGGAGGAACGCGCCGGCGCACTGGTTGCCGAAGTTCGACCGGTCCGAGCAGAACACCACGTCGCCGTCGGGCAGGTAGGCGCACTCGATATCCGACTGCGTCGGGTGGTCGGTGAGCTGGGTCAACCCCGTACCGTCAATCCCCATCTCGTACAGGTGGGACACGTCGGAGTTGAAGCCGTACGGATGGTCGCCGTCCGGCTGCTTGCAGTAGGAGAACACCACCCGGTCCCCGCCCCACCAGACGTCCATCCCGCGGACCGAGCCCTTGCCCAGCCGCCCGGCGATCAGCGGCGTCGCCGCCTCGGCCGGGTCCGGCGTTCGCTTGACCATCACGTCCCCACCGGGCTTCTGGCGGTTGGGCTTGACGGCCCCGTTGATGTTCCCCCCGCCGTTGCCGCCGTAGTCATCCCGGGTGATGAAGGCGATGCCCTCGCGAGGGAACTCCGGAACGGTGAGCATGATGGGCCGGCACGCGGCGCGGAGCTTCAACCAGGCGGCGCGGGCGGAGGTCAGGTCGCCGGCCTCGGCGGCGGCGCGAACCTCGGCGAAGGCAGCATCCACGCGCCGCAGCAGTGCGGGGGCCTCGGGCACGTCGTGCAGGGCGGCATTGCGGGCCAGCAGCTTCTCCGCCCGCTCACGCTGAACGGCAGCGTCTGCGAGGACGTCCTCGCAGCGCCGGTGCCGGCCGAGCTGGACGAGCTGGCGTGCGTAGTCGTCCCGCAGCCGCAGCGACGCCGGACGCGCCCACCAGGCCTGGTACCACCCCGGGTTGTCTTCCCGGGGCCAGACGCACTTGCGACGGCTCGGCGTGCTGGCCATCTCCTTGTGAACGCGAAGCGTCAGCGTCCACTCGGCCATCGCCTGGATGACCGGGTCGTCGTGCCCCAGCAGCCGGGCGGCCCGTTTGGCGAAGGCCTCGGGGAACGCCCGCATGTCGCGGTCGCGACGGGTCGTCACCAGCTTCAGCAGCACGTCCGCCGCGCCGGTGTCGCCGGCAATGTCGCCCCGGGCCAGCAACCTGTCCACGATCGCCAGCGCCGTCCCATCGCGCTTGCCGGGCGTGAGCTCGCGGACCATCAACTGGATGCGGATCCCGCCGTCGCCCCGACGCTGGCATTCGTGGATGTGTCCGGCCCACGCAGCGACGTCCGGGCGGTCCAGCAGCGAGCCCATCTCGCGGGACTTGCGCTTCCGCTCCAGGTGGTGATACTCCTCGCCCCCCGCGACGCCGCAGAGCGCGCCGCAGCACGCCAGCCAGGCCGCCAATGCCACCCGCCCGATCCGGGCTCGCTTCGTCGCAATCATCGCATCACTCCGGAACGGTAGTGTTCGTCGCGGGGGAATTTCTTAAGCTCGCCCGTGCCTTCGATCGTGCCGCCCTTGACCACGATCGTCAGATCGGGACGGGCGTCGTGCAGCTTGCGGACAGCCGGGTGGTCCTTCTTGACGTCCGGCTCGGCGTTGTGCAGGTCCACCACCTCCAGGCTGCGGATGCCCGCGAGGTGCTCCAGGCCGCCCTCCCAGGCCAGCTCCGGCCAGCGGATGCCCATGTAGATCGCCCGCAGCTTGCGATGCCCCCGCAGCCCGCGGAGCGAGCGGGAAGTGATGGGCGCGGCCTTGCGGTCCTTCGGGCGCCTGGGGCGGATCTCCAGCACCTCCAGGGCGGGCAGGGCCTCGAGAACGCGGACCAGGTCGGCGTCGCTCATCGTCGTGCGGTGGAGCTGGAGGTTGCGGACCTTCGGAGAGCCGAGGATGAACTTCACTGCCTCGGGGCCGGAAAAGGTGGTGTCCAGCTCCAGCTTCTCCAACTCCGGCTGCGGCGTGAGCAGGTGGATGCTCACGTCCTTGACCGCGAAGCAGTGCTTCAGCTCCAGCACCTTCAGCGGGCGTTTCAGCTCGTTGACCACCAGCGCGGCGTTGGCGTCGGCAAGCGGGTAGTCGTAGCCCTCGCGGTCGCGGAAGAGCTTGTCGTTGATGCAATGCAGGCGAAGGTCGATCAGCTCGGGCAGCCCGGCGAGAACGCGGTAGCCGGCATTGGTGACGGGCTGCTTCTCCAGGAACACCGTCCGCAGTCGGGGCATCTTTCCCACGGCCTCGGTCAGTTCCTCGTCCCGCACGCCGGGCGCGGCCGAGGCTTGCTTGTCTTTCCTGTGGATGCCGTGATTGCTCAGCGCCAGCAGGACCACGTTGCCGGCCTCGTCGGTCTTGATGTTGCCGGCCTCGACCTTGGCGAGAAGCCGCTCGGCTAGCTCGCGCTGGCTGAGGCCCTCGCCGGCGAACGCCCCGGCGGCGCAGGAGGCGGCCAGGCAGGCCGCGAGGATCCGCGTACGGGTGCGCATCATTTGCTTCCCTTCTCGCCGGAGGCCCCGGCATGGGGCAGGCGCTTGTAGACGCAGAGCTCCTCGACGGCGTAGCTGCCCCAGTCCGTGCCCCGCTTCGTGCACAGCAGGCGGACGTGGCGGGCCTTGACGGGGGCGAACGTCACCGCGCCGGGCTGGCAGGAACGGCTGGCGCCCTCGGCGACGGACGTCCAGTCTCTGCCGTCCCCGGACACCTGGACGGCCCACTCGGCCGCGTGAGCCTTGCCCCAGGTGACGCACGCGGCGCCGATGGTTCGCGGCCGGCCGAGGTCGACCGCCAGCCACTGGGGCACCTTGGCCTTGCGGTCGCCGGACCAGGCCGTCCACGGGTCGCCGTCGACGGCCCGTTCCGCTTGCTCGGCGTCATGGGAGGCCGACGCCTTCGCACCGGCGGCGAGGTTCTCGATGCCCACCGCGAGGCGAACGACGTTGGACCACCGCGCGCCGCCGCGGTCGTCGGTTGCCCGGGCGATCACGCTGTACAGGCCCGGGCCCGGCGGGGTCCACGTGAGCTTCGCCGGGGCGGATTCCGCCTCGGCCAGCGGCTTCGACGCGGCCAGCAGCTCCTCGGCCGAACCGCTGTACAGGTACGGCCAGGTCCACCACTGCCGGCCCAGCAGGCGCAGCTCGACCTTGGCGACGGTCCCGTCGCGGTCGGCGGCCTCGACGGCAAACGTCGCGGTCTCGCCGTCGACGTGCTCGCCGTCGGCCGGCGATGCGATGCGGACGTCCGGGCGGGCGTTGTGCTCGGGCGACAGGTCGGGCAGTTCGTCCAGCGTGATGACCGCCTCGTGCGTGTAGGTCTTGCGGACCCACCGGGCCGGGTTCTGCGTGACCCCGCCGACCCACCACGGCAGGGCGTAGAGCCACACCGGCCCCCCGGCCTGCATGACGTCCGGGGAGGGGATGGAGCGGCACTCGCAGAGGGCGTAGGGCTTGCCCGGTGCGACCGCCCGGATGATCTTCATCGCCTTCGGATACGTGTCGTCGTAGGCCTTCGACCAGCCGAAGTACGTGTTCGGGTAGATGTCGATCCCCGCAATGTCCACGTACTTCCCGCCGGGGTAGTGGCGCTTGCGGAAGGCGATCTTCTCGGCCAGCGGGCGGTCGCGCTTCACATTTGTCTTCAGTCCCGCCGAGTAGACCCAGATGAGGTTGTGCAGCTTCCGCTCCTTGACGAGATAGTCGAACACCATCCGCCAGAGCTTCGCCGTGTTCTCGGGGGTGTCCTTGTCCGTCCACCAGAACCAGCCGCCATCGATCTCGTGCAGCGGCCGCCACAGCACCGGCACGCGTGCGTCGGCGAGTTGCTGGAGGTAGTCGGCCGTCAGCTTCAGGTCCCGCATCGTCGCGGCGTGCTCCTCGGTGCCGGGCGTGACGACTTTGCCCACGTCGATCTGCCCGCGCGCGTTCCGCCCGCCCCACGCCGAGCCCTTCGGCGAGCCGGGCGTGATCCAGTGCCACTGCATCGTGACGACGCCCCCCTCTTCGGCCCACCACTGCTGCGCACGCTCCATCGTGCGCTGGAGGATCTTCCGGTAGCTCTTCCCCCACTTCGGCTTGTTCCATCCGCTGGCGTCGAAGGTGTGGACGGCAGCGCGGCGCCCGCACATGGCGTAGATCGTCTCCCCGTTGCCGTGGTTCTCCGTCCCGGAGAGCGTCACCTTCCCGTAGACACCGTGGAGATACTCCAGCACTCGCCGGGCCTCGGGGATGAGATCGGGGTCCACGGGTTTGACGCGCTCGGCAGCGGGCGCCCCCGCCACGGCCGATAGAAGGGCTGCCGCCGTCCACACTGAATGCAGTTTTCCGTACATCGTGCACCTTCGAGGGTCATGGGGTCCGGGCTATTGCTTGAACGCCTCGACGGCCCCGGCGTCGCGTTTGCCGTCGTCGGGCTTTCGGCCGGTGAAGTCACGGAGGAACGGCCCGTCGAACTGCCAGGCGCAGAGTTCCTCGATGGTCGTGCGCGAGTCCGCCAGCGTGCCGCGGCAGACGCGGAGGAAGTCGATCGCGCCGACGAACCGGTCCGTATCGTCACTGGCCTTGCCGACCAGTACGTCGGCGGTAGTGTCCAAGGAGGCGTCGGGGGCCAAGGCCACCTTGGCCTGCCCCGCGGGCTTGCCGTCGAGGTAGATCGTCATCCGCCGGGCCTGTCGGTCGGCCTCGGCAAGGACGTGATGCCACTGGCCGTCGTTGACCTTCCCCGCCGAGGCGACCGTCGCGTGCTTGCCCCCGGAGCTGATGCGCAGGGCGGCCCGGCCGGCGTCGTCCACCGCCAACCGGTAGCCGCTCTCGCCGTCGTGCTTGGCGAGGATCATCCCGCCGACATGTTCCGGCTCGGTGCGGAAGATGGCCTCGACGAGCACGTTCTCGGTGCCGATCCGCAGCGTCTTCCGCCGCTCGACGGGGTACCGAACGCAGCCCTCCCCGCCCCCGGCCGGCTCGACGACCTCGAACGGCGCCTCGCGGGGGATGCGATCCTTGTGCTTGCCGCGGAACCGCGACAGCGGGATACGGAAGTCCTTCCGCAGCGGCGCGTCGGGGTAGCGGGCGAACCGCTTGCCGTCGAAGACCAGGGCCCCGTCGGTCCAGTCCTCACTCGGCGAGGCGACGAAGTCCTCCAAGGCGGCCTCGCTCACCGTCAGGTCGAACGTGGGCACCTGCTCGTAGAGCATGCGGTAGAAGTGGGCCTCAGACATGTACCAGTGGTAGTCGATCACCCGCCGCGGGTCCGCCCGGTTCTCCGTGAAATGCCACTCCCCCACCGTGCCGTACAGCGACCACGGAATGAAGTACCGCACCCCGCGGTCGATCGCCGCCGATCCGGGCCGCGGGCGGAAGTCCACGTCGGCGGCCGAGCCGATTTTCGCCTTCTCACTGCCGGCGATCGGCCGCTCGTCGGTCGCCACGCCGAGCTGCCCGAAGCGGATGGGGAACTGCTGCATCTGCTCGGCCATCTTCGCGATCTTGTCGGCGGCGATCTGGTTGGGGATATCCAGCAGGGGCTTCTTCTGCTTGTCGTAGCGCTGCTTGAGGATGGCTCCGGCCTCGGCCTCGCCGTGGAAGACGTTGGCCGCGAAGGCCAGGGAGGGCACGCCGCGCATGCCGGAGGAGGCGTCGTCGCCCCCGCCGACCAGCGACGGGTCGCCCACGCGGTTGTTGGCCAGGAAGAGGTCCCTGATCTCGCTGAAGACGTTGCCCAGCACGTCGCAGCGGTTGCCGCTGCTGCCCCCGACGCCCTTGCCGTGGCGATACAGCGTGTTGTTCGTGAACTGGTTGAGGAACCCGAAGACCATGAAGTAGGCCGAGTTGCGGCTGCGGTACGGGTCGTCCCGGTCCGTGGTCAGGCCCCAGATCACATTGTTGAAGCAGTAGATCTTGTAGGCCCCATCGAGGTACAGCGGGTAGGAGAGGTTCGTCACCGGGATGCCCCAGAACCCCCCGGGCATGTGCCCGGGCGAGCTGCCGATGTTGTTGCACCAGGCGTAGATCGGCCCGCCCTGCCACAGCGCCAGTCCGCCGTAGTCGTTGACGCCCAGGGCCGTGTCCTCGGTGAGGTTGTGGTGGACGAGGATGCGGATCAGCGGCACGTCCACGGTGCGGATGGCCAGCGACCCCAACGCCCCCTGCTTGCCGCCGAACACCACGATCCCCGACCCGAAGCTCCGCCGGATGATGTTCCCGGCGACCTCCCCCGTCCGCGGATACAGCACCGACACCGTCGGCACGTTCGACTGCACGTTTCCCGCGTGCCGCATGCCGGTGTTGTGGAACCGGTTCCGCAGCACCTCCACGTGGCCGAGCCGGCCGAACGGCTTGTGCAGCGAGCCGCCCGAGCCGTCGGCGATGCGGATGCCCGTCTCCCACACGTCGCGGAAGTCGCAGTCCGTCACGCGAATGTGGTCCATGAACTCCGTCGACGGGGCCTTGCGGGCCATGTCCAGGTCCGCCGAGACGCCCACCTCCGCGATGTCGTGGAACTCGCAGTGACGCACCGTGATGTGGCTGGAACTGCCGCTGATCGCGACCGTCGCCCCACGGGCGAAGCTGAACCGCAGGCCGCTGATCTCGATGTGGCTGCGCCCCTCGATCGCGATCGTGCCGTAATCGTTGCTGAACTCCAGCCGCAGCGAATTGGGGTTCACGCCGTCGCCCGGCCGCAGGAACAGCAGGCCCGTGGACTTGTCGAGGTAGAACTCCCCGGGCGTGTCGAGGTACTGCGGCAGGTTCTCGATCATGTAGCGGACGTTCTTCTTCATCCCGCCGGGGTAGCCCTGAAGGAAGGCGCCTTGGTCGGGGTGGTAGTACGGGACCTCCTCCTTGATCCTCTTCGGTTTGGTGGTAGCGGGAATCAGCTTCGGCGCCGGCGTGCCCATGAACAACGGGTACTGCGACCACAGATAGCCCCCCGTGAAGTAGTCCCGCGGGAATCCCTTGAGGTCTTCGTCGAACGGTCCGCCAAGCTCGCGTCCCTTGGCATCCTTGAACTTCGTCGAGCCGTCCCACTTGTGCCAGTAGTCCATCGCGAAGCTCTCCCCGCCCGGCTGGAAGTCCGGGCTGCGGGCGAGGTGGAGCTTCGTGACTTTCCCGTTCGTGGCCACCAGGAACAGGCCGTAGAACGGCGGGGCGACCGTCCGCTCCCACGACGCCGCCGGCTGGCTGAACGGGACGTCCTTCTTCTTCTCCGCGTCGAAGAGCCCCGCAGCCGCGAGGTCCAGGGCCCAGACCTTCCCCGGCTCGGGCAGCTGCTCGGGCGCGTCGACCTTCGCGGCGGGCACCCACTTGGCCGGCAGCCTCTCCGAGCCGAGAAACCAGGGCCGGCCCTGGCCCCAGTCCGGATCCCATGTCAGGCGGATGGGCTTGCCCGGTTGGCCCGACTCGTCGGCGTTGAGCTGCCCGCGGTAGATCACGCCTCCCTTGAAGACGTACGTGAGCGGCCCCGCCCCCTTGGCCGCAACGCCCCCTGCCTGGCGGTCCCACGGATGGTGCTTCCAGGCCTTGTCCTTCGACGTGCCGGGGTTGGCATCGTCGCCGGCGTCGTAGTCGATGTACCGCACCTCGCCGGCGGCCTCGAAGGCATACGGGCTGGGCGCCCACTTGAGTTCGCCGGTCGCCAGCACCTCCGCATGCGGTCGCTGCCAGGAATACTCCGCCGCCCCAGCCGAGGTCGCGATGGCTGCGAGGCACAGGGCCATGCACCGGGTCATGCGAGCGTATCTCACGTGTCGGGCTCCTTGATCTGGGGATTCGCGGTCGCGTGGGGTCTCAGTCGTCGATGCGTTCCATCGCCCCCGCGTCGCGCTTGCCGACGGGTTCTCGGCCGGCGAAGTCGCGGAGGAACGGCCCGTCGAACTGCCAGGCGTAGAGTTCCTCGATGGTCGTGTGCGCGTCGGCCAGCGTTCCGTGCGCGACGCGGAGGAAGTCCATCTCGCCGACGAACCAGTCGCTGTCGTCCCGCGACGCCCGCCCGACGGTGAAGTCTGCCTTGCAGTCCAGCGATGCCTCGGCCGAGATAGTGCATCGGGCTTCGCCGTCTTTCGTACCGTCGAGGTAGATGGTCATGCGGCCGGTCTTGCGGTCGATCTCGGCCAGGACGTGTCTCCACGCGCCGTCGTTAACCTTGGTCGCCGAGGTCGCGGTCGCAGCCTTGCCGCCGGAGGCTACCTCGAAGACGGCACGCCCGCGGGCATCGACGGAAAGCCTGTAGCCGCTCGTCCCGTCGTGCTTGGCGAGGATCACGCCGTCGGCCCGGCCGGGGCCCATCCTGAATACCGCCTCGACGAGCAGGTTGCGGCTGCGGGAGATCAGCGTGTTCCGCAATCTGCCCGGGAACCGCATGACAGCATCGTGGGCGTACTCGGCGTTGCGGCCTTGGCCGCGAACGGGCCGGGGCATCACCCAGGGCTCCCCTGGCAGGCGTTTGAGCAGTTGCATCTCCCCCTTCTTGGTCTTCTGGTAGAGGGGCAGGACGATATCGGCCCGCATGTCCGCATCGCGGACGACGGCGAATCGCTTGCCGTCGAAGGAGACCGCTCCCTTGGCCCAGTCTTCCGACGGCGAGGGGCTGTAGTCGGCCCGTCTGGCCCGGTTGAGCTTCAGGTCCAGCGGCGGGACGTGTTCGTATATCATCCGGTAGTAATGGGCCTCGGACATGTACCAGGCATAGTCCATCACGCGGTCGGGCTCTGCACAATTCTCTGTGAACTGCCATTCCCCCACCACCCCGTGCAGCGACCAGGGGATGAAGTACCGCGCACCGCGGTCCACGGCCAGCGAACCCTCGCGCGGGCGGAAGTCCACTTCGGCGAGGTCGTCGATCGGCTCGGGCGAGGCCTTGCCGACAATCGGATTCTCCTTCGCCCGCCAACCGAGTTGCCCGAAGCGGATGGGAAAGCCCTGCATGGCCTCGGCGAGCTCACGGACGGTCTTGCCCTCGATCCCGCGGCGAATGCCGCCCTTGGGGTTCTCCCGCAGCAGCCGGCCGGCCTCGGCCTCGCCGTGGAAGATGTTGTTGGCGTAGGCTAGGGTGGGCACACCTCGCCGCCCCGAGCTGCCGTCATCACCGCCGCCGACCAGCGACGGGTCCCCCTGGCGGTCGTGGGCGATGAACTTCCTGCGGATCTCGGCGAAGACGTTGCCCAGCACGTCGTTGCGGTGCCCGCCGCTGCCGCCGACGCCGCTGCCGTTGCGGTACAGCGTGTTGTTGACGAACTGGTTGAGGAACCCGAACACCATGAAGTAGCCCGGCGTACGCGTGGCGAACTCGTGCTTGCCGAGATCGTTCGACCGGGCCCAGATGATGTTGTTGAACGAGTAGATCTTGTACGCCCCGTCCAGGTACAGTGGATAGGAGAGGTTCATCTCCCGCCCGCCGAACATGGTGATCCCCGCGGGCATGTAGCCCGGCGAGTTGCCGATGTTGTTGTTGTAGCAGTAGATCGCCCCGCCCTGCCACAGGCTCATCCCGCCGTAGTCGTTCACCGCAAGGGCCGTATCCACCGTCTTGTTGTGGTGGACGAGGATGCGCGACAGCGGCCAGTCGAGGGCCTCGCCGCTGTGGATGCCGCCGAATATCATCAACCCGCTGCCCCAACTCCGCCGGACGATGTTGCCCGCGATCTCCGCCGTCCGCATGTACTTCAGCTCCACGGCAGGCAGGGGCGTCTGCACGTTGTCCTTGTGGCGGATGCCCGTGTTGTGAATGCGGTTCCGCATCACCTCGACGTGCCCGAGCACCTGGTTGTGCGACTGGCTGGCGGACATGGCGATCGCGGTCTCCCAGATGTCGCGAAACTCGCAGTCCAGCACGCGGATGCCGTCGGCGAAATGCGGATCCTTGTCCACCCGCCAGTTCTTGAAGCCCTGTCGGACGCCGTATTTCTCCACGTCCTCGAAACTGCAATTTCGGACGGTCGCGTCCGTGACGTCGTTGTGCAGGCCTACGCCGACCTCCGCCTGGTACTTGAAGTGCAGGCCCGAGATGTCAATGTGCGACTGGGAGTGGAGCAGCACGCCGGCCGAGGCGTTGGTGAACTCCAGGTGCAGTGTATTGGGGTTTGTCCCGTCGGGGGGAATGTAGAACAGGTGCCCGGTGGACCGGTCGTAGTAGAACTCCTCCGGCGCGTCGAGAAACTGGGGGAGGTTGTCGATCATGTACCGCAGGTTCTTCGCCCAGTTGCCGTAGCAGCTCGTGTAGATCACGCCCTTGTCGGGATCGTACATCGGGACGGTCAGGCCCTTGATCTTCGTGTTCGTCTCGGCCGTGATCTCCCGCGGCATCGGCCCGCCCATGAAGTGCCCGTACTGCGGCCAGATGTACCCGCCGGTGAAGTAGTCCTTCGGGTGCCCCTTGAGCACGTCTTCGTCCCAGAGGCCCTTTCGCACAAGCCGCTTGCCGCGCGTGAGGTTCTTCGCCCCGTCCATCCTGTGCCAGTAGTCCAGGACGAAATTGCTGTTGCCCGGTTGGAAATCCGGCGTGCGGGCAAGGTGCTGGACGTGGCTGGACCCGTCGTCATCCACGCGGAACAGGCCGATGAACGGCATGCGGATGTCGGAGACGCCGTGGTGGCGGTCGGGGGCGAGGACCTGGATGCGGTTGTCCTTGCCCAGGACGCCGAGAGGCTTCAGGTCCAGCGCCCAGGTCTTGCCGGGCTTCGGCAGGCGGGCGGGGTGCTCGACGTCCTTGGCCGGCACCCACTTTGCCGGCAGGCGGATCGACCCCAGCAGCAGCGCCTTGCCTTCGCCCCAGGCGGGATCGGACGCCAGGCGGATGGGGTCACCCGCGCGGCCGGACTCATCCGCCATCAGCACGCCGCGGTACGCCACGCCGCGCTTAAAGACGTACGTGATCACTCCCTCGGCCGCGGCGGCCTTGCCCCGGGCGGCAACGTCCCAGGGATGGTGCTTCCACGCGGTGGCCCTGGTCCGCCCGTCGCGCGCGTCGTCGCCGTCGGCATGGTCGATGTACCGCACGTCCTTGCCGGCGACGAACTCGAACGGGCGCGGCGCCCACTGGAGGTCGCCGTTGGGCAGGACCTTCGCCTGCTGCGTCCGCCACGAATACTCCCCCGCGGCGCAGACGGCCGGGACCAGCAAGCACGCGATCAGCCATGATGTTCGGCAGGTTGTCATCGACGGCTCTCCTGTGGTCATGCCGGGATCGGGGCCGCGGCGTACCCGGTTGGCCGGGTGTGGGGGCTCATGCGGGCACTCCGGTTCTTCCGTGCTGGAAGCGTCGGGCCGGCTCGGGGCCGAAGGTGGCTTCGAAGCGGCGGCGTAGGTCGGCGAGGGCGTCCTGGCAGTCGGCGTCGGCGGCGAAGTTGCGCGTCTCGCCGGGATCGCGGCGGAGATCGTAGAGCTGCTCGCGGTTGGCGCCGTAGTCGTGCAGCACGTACTTCCACCGCTCGGTGACGATGCCGAAGCCGATCGGGCTTTCCAGCCGCAGGTGCTCGCGTCGGCCGGCCTCGGGGCGGGCCTCGATCAACGGGCGGAGGCTGCGCCCGAGCAGTTCGGCCGGGGGGCTGAAGCCGGCGTAGTCGAAGACCGTCGGCAGGATGTCCAGGCCGTTGCTGACAAGCCCTCCCTCGGCCCTGCCGCTGCGCCCGTCGGGCGGGCGGACGATCAGCGGGACGTGACAGGCCTCCTCGTAGGAGCAGCTCTTGTGCTCCAAGCGATGCGAGGCGTCGTTGTCCCCGTGGTCGCTCGTGAAGATCACCAGCGTGTCGCGGTCGTGCGGCCCGCGGCGGAGGGCATCGAGCACGCGGGCGATCTGCCCGTCCACGCGCTCGGTCAGCCGCCGGTACGCCCAGCGGTGCAGCCGCCAGGTCTCCTGCGACCAGTTCTCGCGGATGTACTGGCGGAACGGGCGGTTGCGGACGGAGACGGCCAGGGCCTCCGGTTCGCCCTGCTGGACCTCGAGGTTCCCCGGCAGCGGCGGGCAAAGCTCGTTCCAGAACGTTTCGTCGTCGACGCCCTCCGGCCGCTGGAGGGCGCGGTCCAACTCCGCGATGTCCTTCTGGCAGTTCCGCATGATCGCGCGGTCGAAATCGGTCACCACGTGCTCGCGGATGCCCATGTGGCAGATGTCGTGGGGGTTGATGAACGACGAGACCAGGCAGAACGGCTTGTCGTGTTCGGCGGCCAGGTACGCCGCGGCCCGCTCGGACAGCTCGTCCCGCTCGTCCTTGGTCAGCACGTCGAAGCCGATGGTCTCGGCGTCGAGTTTGGGCAGGTGCTGCTTGCCGGCAAAGACCGTCTCGTAGCCGGCCTGGCGGAGCAGCCAGCCCATCGCGTTGGTCCGAATGGCGTCGGGCACGGGCGGCAGATCGCGCGCGCCGTTCTCCCGCTGCCCGATGGCCGTCGGCATCCGTCCGGTGAAGATGCTGAACCGGCTGGGCACGCAGATGGGGCTGGTACAGTACGCGCGGTCGAAGCGCACGCCCTCGACGGCGAGCGAGTCCATCGCCGGCGTGCTCACGTACGGGTTGCCCGCGCAACTCATCATGCGGAAGTTCTGCTGGTCTGTGATGACGATCAGGACGTTGGGGCGATTCTTGGGCATATGGCGGTCTCCGGGCTGGTCAGGTCTCCAGTTCGACATCCACGCGACACGCGGCCGGGGCGGGCAGGTCCAGGTGGACATAGCGGGACCGCTCGACGGTACGGAGCTCGAACTCGGCCTCGCGCTCGTCGACGGCGACCCGCCGGGCGTTCATCCCATCGGGCAGGAGCAGCTCCAGCCGCCTGGTCCGGCCGCTGCCGGCCAGTTCCAGCCGGATCCGGCCGCCGACCTTGCGATAGGTGTAACACACGTACCCGCCTCCCTCAGCATATTTGAGGCAGGCGCGGACGTCGTCGACCCCGGCGGCGGCCCATCGCGGTGCGATGCGGACGGCGTTCATGTTCCCCCCGTCGTCGCGGACGCCGACGAGGCCCTCGGCGAGGGCGTACATCAGAGCCCCGGCCGACCAGTTGGGCGGGGCGCCCCCGCCGTGGTCCTTCGGGGGCAGGAAGGCCTCGGCGTCGCTTGCGGTCATGGCCACGACGAGCCATTGAGCCCCCCCGTGGGCGGCGCGGAGCTCGACGCGATCGACCGCCTTGTCGGGGTGGGGGTTGTTGAGCCCGCGGGCGGTCAGGCCGACGTTCCAGATGCTCTCGTTGGCGCCGCGCCAGGCGAGCCTGGCCGTGCAGGAGCCCCGCCGCCAGAGCCCCCAGGCGTCCGGCTCGGCGGGGTTCCAGAACGTCACCACGTCCTCGCCGTCCACGACGTGCCGGGCCTCCCGCGTGCCGTCGGCGTAGACGAACGCGATCTCACCCACCACCGTGCCGGGCCCGCTGCGGGCGTGCAGCAGGTAGAGGCTGCGAAGCGGCGCCCCGACGGGCACGACGGCGGACTCGGCCCAACCGTCGCGGCCCTCGGCCAGGCGCAGACAGGCCCGCCCGCCGTTGCTGCCGGCGTCGAGGACGTCGAAGGGCACGCCCATCAACTCCTGTCGGCCGACGGGAAGCTCGCGCATGTCGTTGCCCGGCTCGTCCACCCACCCCGGGCTGTCCCCGGTGGCCTGGCACACCAGGTCGGCGTTGGCGGCCTCGCGGAGGTCCAGAGGCTGGAACGTGCGCTCCGGCGGGTCGGGGCGGCAGCCCAGCAGGCCGGGAATGAACGCGTCGCCGTAGGGCTCGAACAGCTCCAGGCTGCGGCGGAGGATGTCGGCGGCGTAGGCCTCGTAGCCGTGCTCGAACGCGCCGTGGGCGAGCTCGCCGGCGACAAGAACCGTCACCGCGCCGTTGGTGTACACCCACGGCGGGATGTCCCAGCCGCGGGGGAACGGCGGGTACATCTGGAACCACTCGGCCGGGCAGTCGTCGGGCATCTCCCGGCGGATGCGGAGGTAGGTCTCGATGATGGCCTTGACCTTCTCGGGGCCGATCCCGCGGTTGACCGCGTAGGCGTTGGACAGCGAGACCTGGGCGGACTCGTCCACGCCGAAGTCCCGCTGGAAGCCCGGGTCCTCCGAGACGTGATGCGTGTAGAACTCGCCGTTCCACGCCACCTCCTCCAGCCGGCGAAGCAGGTGCTCGCCGAACTCGCGGGCCTCGGCGGCATCCTCATGGCGACCGACGTGGTCCAGCATGTCCGCGAGCTTGCGGCAACTGTCGGCCATACCGGTGTTGTCTCCGTGGAACACGCCGTAGACCGTCCGTCCAGGCTCGGCGTTCATCTCGTCGCCGCCCATGACGGCCGCGTCGAACTTGCTCTGGAAGTCCCACAGGTCCAGGCAGTACGGGCGACGGATGAGCTGGAATTTCTCCGACCACGTGTAGGGGCTGGTGCGAGCGTATCGCATGGCCCGCAAGCCGTGATCGAGCTTGCCGGCCATCCATTCGTCGTCGCCGGTGGCCCGCCAGATCTGGTGAATCCCTCCGATGAACATGTGCTCCAGGTCGTTCATCACGGGCTGGCGGGCGAAGATCACGCGGTCGCGGTTGATCCGCTTGTGGAACTTCGCCGGCCAGCGCCACTCGAAGTGGTAGGCGGCGTCGGGGTTCACCGGCATGCCGAAGTCCCAGATCATCCCGTCGTCGCACTGGTGTTCGGCGAACAGATCGATCACATCGCGGACGTGCCCGATGAAGTAGGCGGCCCCCTTCAGGGCGTGGATGGTGTCCCGCGAGGTGATGATATGCAGGCGGTACACCCGCTCGCCGTCGAACACGCGGTGCCGCTCGCGGGCGTAGAGCTTCTCGAAGGTGCACTCGAGCATGTACAGCAGGCGGCGGAAGCGCGCGCCGGCGTCGTCGATCTCCGTGCGGGCGTGCACGTCGTAGCTCGCCCGCTCGCGGATCGCGCCCGCCGCGTCCAGCAGGAGAACCTGGTGCGTGCCCAGAGCGCCGGAGACGGCGAACTCCGTCCGCTCGCCGTCGGCGGCGTGAATCTCCCGTCCGCGAGCGTCCCAGACCACGATCCGACCGCCCGGCGAGGCGGTCACGGCCAGGCGGTCCAGCGGCTTGACACTGTCGGCGGGTTCGATGCGGATCATAGCGTCTCCTCGGCGTCGGCCAGCGAGAGCGTTACGTCCGCGGCGTCACAGCCGGTGCGGTCGAAGCAGGCGTAGCGGGACGACTCGACGGTCTTGAGCGTGAACGGGCGGTCCTGTCCGTTTACGGCCAGGGCACGCGGCTCGGCGCCGTCGGGCAGGAGCAGTTCCACCCGCTGGGTTTCCCCGCTGGCGGCCAGGCGGAGGCGGATCGCGCCGTCCTCCCGCCGGTAGGCGTAGCGGACGTACCCGCCACCCTCGTGGTATCGCAGGCAGGCGGTCACCTCGCGGACGCCGGCAGCCTCCCAACGGGGGGCGACGCGAACGGCGTTCATGTTGCGGTCTTCGTCGACCACGCCGGCGAGGCCCTCGGCAAGGGCGCAGGTGACACTGCCGGCGTTCCAGAACGGCGGCGGCCCCCCGCCGTCGGGGCCGGGCTCGAACCACGGGGCCGCGTCGCTGAGCGTCAGCCCCACCACGAACCACGCCGCGCCGTCGATGGAGGCGTCCAGGCGGATGCGGTCGATGGGCCTCTCCGGGTGCGGGTTCTCCCAGCCCCACGCGGCCAGGCCGACGCGATCCACGGTCGGGCAGGGCCCGGCCCAACCGACGGCGAGGTGCGGAATCCGCCGCCGGATGTCCGGCTCGGCCGGGTTCCAGAAACCCAGCACGTGCTCGCCGCGAAGGACGTGCTGACGGTGGGTCGAGCCGTCCGCGTAGGTCACCGTCAGCGTGCCGACGACCAGCGACCTCGCGTCCGTGGCGTGGAGGAAGTACATCGAGCCCGCAGCGCTTCCCACGGGCACCTCGGCGGATTCGGCGAAGCCCTCGCGCCCGCAAGCCAGCCGGATGCAGGCCCTGCCGGCGTTGGCCGGGGGGTCGATGACGTCGAACGCCACCCCCCGGAACTCGCCCGGCCCGGTCGGCAGCGACCGCATGTCCGTGTCCGGCTCGCCCATCCAGCCACCGCGCGAGCCGTCGGCCTCGCAGACCAGGTCCGCGTTGGCCACGCCGGCGAGGTCCACCGGCTGGAAGGACCGCTCGGGCTCGTCGGGGCGCTTGCCCCACAGCCCGGAGATGCGGATGCCCCCGGGGACCTGGAAAAGGTCCAGGAAGCGGTCGAGGATATCCGCCCCGTAGGCCTCGTAGCCATGCTCGAAGCACGCCCGCGCCAGTTCGCCGGCCACCAGCCCGGTGCACGCGCCGTTGGTGTAGATCCACGGCGGGATGTGGAAGCCGCGGGGGAACGGCGGGTACATCTCGATCCATTCGGCCGGGCAGCCGGCGGGCATCTCGCGGCGGATGCGGCGGTAGGTCTCGATGATGGCGACGGCCTTGTCGTGGCCGATGCCGCAGAGGCAGGCGTAGGTGTTGGACAGGGAGACCTGGCTGGCCTCGTCCACCCCGAAGTCCCGCTGAAAGCCGGGGTCCTCGGAGACGTGGTGCGTGTAGAACTCCCCGTTCCATGCCACCTCGTTGGTGCGGGTGATGAGGTGGTCGGCAAAGGCCTCGGTCTCTTCGGCCTCGGCGTCGCGGCCGACGTGGCGGAGCATGAGGGCCAGCTTCCGGCAGGCCAGGGCCATGCACAGGTTGTCGCCGTAGAACACGCCGAACTTCGTTACGCCGGGGACGGCGTCCATGTAGTCCCCGCCGACGAGGGCGGCGTCGAAATCGCTCTGGAAGTCCCACAGGTCCAGGCAGTACGGGCGATGGATGAGCTGGAATTTGTCGGACCACGTATAGGGGCTGGTGCGGGTGTACTCGACGGCGCGCAGGGCGGCGTCAAGCCGGCCGGCCATCCATTCGTCGTCGCCCGTGGACTGCCACGCAAGGTAGATGCCATGGATGAACACGTGCTCGACGTCGTTCATCACCGGCTGGCGAGCGAAGATGACGGTGTCCTGGTAGGTGCGTTTGGAGAACTTCGGCCCCCACCGCCACTCGAAGTGGCACAGGCTGCCGGGATCGACACCCGTGCCGAAGTCCCAGATCATCCCGCCGTCGGCCTGGTTGGCGGCGAAGAGGTCCGGGCTGTCCTTGGCGCGGCTGAGGAAGTACCGCCCGCCCTTGACGCCGTGGACCGCCCCGCGAGAGGTGATGGTGTGCATACGGTAGACCCGCTCGCCGTCGCAGACGCGGAGCTTCGGCTTGGCGAAGCTCTCCTCCAGCGTGCACTCCATCAGGTACAGCAGGCGGCGGAAGCGCCCGCCGGCGTCGTCGATCTCCGTGCGAGCGTCCACGTCGTAACTCGCACGCTCGCGGATCGCGCCCGCCTCGTCCAGCAGGAGAACCTGGTGCGTGCCCGGGGCGCCGGAGACGGCGAACTCCGTCCGCTCGCCGACGGCGGAGTGAATCTCCCGTCCGCGGGCGTCCCAGACCACGATCCGCCCGCCCGGGGAGGCGGTCACGGCCACGCGGTCCAGCGGCCGGGCGCGATGGGTGCTCAGTTCGATCATAGCCTCTCCCGTGCTACTTCCCCGCGGGCTTTGCGAACCTTGCGGCCGTCATCATGGCGGCGGGGGGGCTCGCCGCGAGCAGGAGGGTTGCCTTCATCATTGCACTCCTTCGGGCAGCGGCCGGCGCAGCCCCGGACGGGCACGCCGAAACCGGACCCTTGAGCCTACCGTCCCGGACCCGGCGTGGTTTACTATGATGCGTAACACTCTTATTCATTTGCGCAGACGAGACCACCGCCGAACGGCGGGGGATCGAGGGGCAATCGAGGGAGGATGGCGGCGTGTGCGGCAGGCCGGCGGCGCGGCGGCCCGGCCTCAGGCGCCGACGACGGCCTCGAGGAAGTAAAGGTCCTCACGGTCGATCAACTTCCCGAGGCGGAGGCCGGCGGGGACGAGGAGGCCGGGCCAGTCGCCCTCGGCGGGCAGGGCGTCGCCGCGGACGGCGCCGGACAAACCGGCGTGGAAGCGGTTGATCTGCTCGCTGCCGGCAAGGTGCATCACCAGCAGCCGCCCGGCGGGCTTCAGCGCCGCGCCCAGGCGAGCCAGGGCACCCGGCTGATCGCGGAAGTGCGGGAAGGCGTGGAAGCAGAGCACGACGTCGTAGCGGCCCCGGCCGAGGTCGGCCTCGCAGACGTCCGCGCAGAGGAACTCGGCGTCGATGCCCTTGGCCCGCGCCCGGTCGATCATCGCCGCCGAGAAGTCCACGGCCGTGACGCGCCCGGGCGCGACCTGTCGGGCCAGCCACGCGGTGGTCTTGCCCGTCCCGCAGCCGACCTCCAGCAGGTCCTCCCCCGCCTTCAGTGCCAGCAGGTCGCGGTGTTGGCGCATGCGGGAGACCATGGTCTCGGCAGAGGGCTCCTGGTGGTCCCAGTCCTCGGCGAGGGCGTCGAAGTAGGCGATGCGGGGGTCGGTCATGGGGCACTCCGATTGGATGGGGGGTCACGGCATGTGCGTATGCCGGCCGTCGCTGTAGTGCACGACGATTCCGTCGTCATTCCGCGGGAACCACTGGGCGGGATCGTAGGGGTTGAACTGCATCACGTCCACGAAGGACGCCAGCGGCCCGCGGGGGCCGACGCTCCAGGTGATCCACGAGACGGGCGCATCGTAGGGGCTTGCAAAGGGGGTCAGCTTCCCGCCGGGCTCGGGGAAGTTCGCGGGCACCAGCGCTCGGAATGTCGCCGGCGTGTCGTTGACGTACCCCGGCCCCGGCGCGGCGTAGCGGTAGGTCCGCCCGGGAGCGAAAAGGTCCTCCAGCGAACGGTCCAGGCAGCGCGTCTCGGTCAGCTCCGGCGGCAGCGCGTGGTACAGGTGCCGCTTGGCCGACACGCAGTACGCCCGGTCGGGCGGGTAGCGGCCCTGGTTCGTGGCGTAGACCTCGATGGCCGAGCCGATGTGCTTCAGGTCGCTTCGGACGCGGGCCACGCGGGCCATGAGCATCGCCCGGTGAACGGACGGCACGAGCATCGAGATCAGCAGCGAGAGGATCGCCACCACGACCAGCAGTTCGGTCAGGGTGAACCCCCCGCCGCCGCGGCGGACCCGACCGGCCCGACCGGCCGCCGCCCCGCAAGGGCGACGGCGGCCGTGTCGGGCGTCTCGGTCGAGCACCTGGATTGCAGCCGGTGGACGGGACATCGCTCAGGCGGTTCGGCCACGCTTCCGCCGGATCAGCGCGGGGGCCAGAACGGCGGCGACGAGGGCGAGCGACGCCGGCTCGGGGACAACGGGCACGCGCACCTGCCCGGTGCCGAACTCGCCTTCGTAGATGAGCGTCAGGTCGCCGTACTCCATCCCCGCCGCGGCGATCGCGCCGAGGCCGCGGTCGGCGAACGTCTGGGGGTTGCCCATCGCCCAGAAACCGGTGAAGTCGTCGCTGTCGTCGGTCATGCCGGCGGTCAGGAAGCTCCAGTCCGGGTCCTCGCCGGTCAACAGGCCCTCGCCCTCGATCATCAGCGATTCCACGCCCGTCGCCGTCAGGACGACCTCCCCGGTGTTGGGATCGTAGACGGCGCCGGCCGAGACGCTCGGGCCCAGCGGCGCTTCCATCGGCCCGGCCGGGGCCTCGGGCATGTCCCGCGAGCCGGTCCAGTTGGCGGACATCTCGATCACGTCGGAGAGGTCCACGTCGCCGTCGCCGTTGAAGTCCCCGTCGGCCCAGGCCTTGTCGGCGACCGGGGGATTGGAGCCCGTCCAACTGCCGGAGACGCCGAAGACGTCCTGGAGGTCCACGTCGCCATCGAGGTTCGTATCCCCCCACAACTCGATCTGCTCCCAGGACATCGCCCACATGCGGTAGCCGGCGTCCCACGGCAGCTCCGACTCGTCCTCCTGATCGAAGATCGCCGAGACGTTGAAGGTGCCGCCCGGGGCGGTGAACGTGTCGAAGCCGCCGCGACGGCCGAGCTTCAGGCCCAGCGTCCCGCCGGAATCGTCCGTCATCGTGCCCCCGCCGCTGTTGCCCCACCCGCCCGAGCCGGTCAGCCGGACGTCCTCGAGGCGGCACCACTGGCCCTGGTACTGCTCTCCGCCGGCGGCGCGGTCCTGCTGGAAGGCGTCGCAGGCGGCGATGTCGGGGATCAGCCGCGGGGCCGGCACGTCGCCCGACGACAGGACCGTGACGGTGAACTGGTCGCCCCCGAACAGCAGCCCGTGCCGCTCGTTAAGGTTCACCTTGCCGTTGTAGTTCATCAGCAGGCCCTCGACCTGGACCACGTCACCGGGCCGGAGACCGTCCGGATAGCGGGGCCAGCTCCAGTCCTCGGGCGTGGGATACCAGTTGTTGGCGTACAGGGCGATGCCCCCCTTCGCGGGCGCCAATGCCTGCACGTAGACCTGCCACTGCCAGGCCGTATCGAGCATCGCGTTGGGCTCGTTGAGCACCACGCCCTGAAAGCTGACCCACGCGTCTTCGTCCTCGGCGGGAAGGCTCAGCGACGGGTGTGTCCCGTAGCCGTCGGCGTCCACCGCCTGGAGGTCCCAGATCGCGTCGGTCTGCGCCGGGGCCGCCGCCGGCCAGGCCAGCAGCGCCGCCGCCGCCAGTACGCCGGTCGCCATCGTGATCCGTTCTCGCCAAGAGCGTTCCATGGTCTCTCCTCCGTTGTTCGGGAGCTTCGCCGCCGGCGCATGTCGGCACCTCCGACGAAGCGGCCTGGCGGCAGGAATGAGCCTGAGCAACCGGCCCGGGGCGCGGGTAACGGGCCGCACCGAGCCAGCAGTAATATCTTTGTGGGTTTTTATACTACCCTTGATCGCAGCGCGTCAAGGCTGAAATCGTGGTTTTCCCATTTGCATAGGCCTGGATTCAGGTTGTGTACTACGTTACCATATCAGAGTGTTACCATCAATTCGGAGTGTTTCAATGGCTTTTCGCCTGACGGTGTGCGTGCTGATCGGCCTGGCCGCCGGCAGCGGCTGCCGTAAGCCCCCACCGCCCGCCGACGTGGCCGCGTCCAACACGTTCCTCGCCGCCGCGGCGCGGGACCTGCTCGGCCCGGGCCGGTCGGTGGCCTGCCTCGCCGGGCCGGGAATGTGCCCCGGGCATTTCGACGTCCGCCCCGGGCAAGTCTCGCAGCTCCGCCGGTGCGGCGTCCTGCTGCGGCTGGACTTCCAGAAGGGCCTGGACGCCCGCCTGGCCGGGCCGGTCGCCGACGGGCTCCGCATCGTCGAGGTCCGCCTGCCCGGCGGGCTGTGCGAGCCGGCAAGCTACCTCGCCGCCTGCCGCCAGGCCGCCGACGCCCTCGTCGACGCCGGCCTGCTCGACCGCCCCGCCGCCGACCGCAGGCTCCGGGCCGTCGAGGACCGCATGGAACGCCTGAGCGACGACGCCAAGGCCCACGTGGCCGCGCTCAAGAACGGGCCCGTGCTGACCAGCAACCACCAGGACGCCTTCTGCCGGTGGCTTGGCCTGGAGGTCGCGGCGACCTTCCGCGGGGCCGACGCCGCCAGCGTCGGCGAGGTCGACCGTGCCGTCCGCGCCGGCGAGGCGGCGGGGGTACGCCTGGTGATCGCCAACCGCCCCGAGGGCCGGCGCCTCGCCGATGCCCTCGCCGCACGGCTGGACGCCGCCGTGGTGGTCTTCGACAACTTCCCCGCCACCGGCGAGGACCGCGCCTTCGACGCCCTCGTGCGGCGCAACGTGGACGCCTTGGTCCGGGCGGCCGGGCCGTGAGCGACGCGGCAGTCCAACTCGCCGACCTCACCGTCCGCGCCGGGAGAAGCGTGGTCCTGGACGTGCCCCGGCTCCACCTGGAGGCCGGTGGGTTCCTGGGCCTCCTCGGCCCCAACGGGGCCGGCAAGAGCACGTTGCTGCGGTGCCTGCTGGGCACGCAGACCCACGTCGGGGGGCGGGTGAGCGTTCTCGGCCGCGAGGTCGGGCGCCTCGGCGCCCGGGGGCTGGCCGATCTGCGGCGGCTGATCGGGTACGTGCCCCAGCTCCTGCCCGGCTCCAGCGAGATGCCGCTGACCGTCCGCGAGGTCGTCGCCATCGGCCGCACCGCCCTGGCGGGCCTGCTGCGCCCGCTGCGGCGGGCGGACTGGCGCGCGGTGGACGCCTGGATCGACCGGCTGGGACTGGGAGATCTGGCCGGGAGAGGCTTCGCCGAGATCAGCGGCGGCCAGCAGCGAAAGGTCCTGCTCGCGCGGGCGATGTCCCGCGAGCCCCGGCTGTTGCTGCTGGACGAACCGACCGCGAACCTCGATCTCGGCTGGCGGGAGCGGATCGTCGAGGCCGTCGGCGAGCTCTACGCCGCCGAGGACCTGACCGTCGTGCTGGTCTGCCACGAGTTGGAGGTCCTCCCCCCCTGCTGCCGGCGAGTCACGGTGCTCAAGGACGGTCGCGTCCTCGCCGACGCCCCCCCCGCCGAGGCGCTGTCCGCCGAGCGGATCGAGGCCCTCTACGGGCCGGGGCTGAGCGTGCATGCCGCCGGCGGACGGCTGGCCGTCGTACCGGCGGCCGGCGGAGGGCCGGCCCATGCTTGACCTGGCGTTCTGGGCGCCGGTCCTGGCTGGCGGGCTGGTGGCCGGGGGCTCCAGCGGGCTGCTGAGCGTGTACATCGTGGGCATGCGGATCCCGTTTCTGGGCGTCTGCGTTGCGCACGCGGCGCTGACCGGTGCGGTGTACGGCGCCCTGGCGGGCCTGACCGGCCCGGCGCTGCTGCTGCCGGCGCTGGGCGGGGCGGTGGCGACGGCCCTGGCGCTGGGCCTGGCCGACCCGCGCAAGGTCCACATGGACGCCAACGTCGTCATGGGGCTGCTGTTCTCGGTCTCGATGGGGCTGGCCTTCCTGGGTCTGGGGCTGTTCAGCGTGCTGGGGCGCAGCGACAACGACGTCCGCAGCCTCCTGTGGGGCAGCCTGGCCTACTGCCGCTGGCGGGACGTCTGGCTCATGCTCGCCGCCGCCGGCGCCCTCGGCGGCTTCGTCCTGGCGTTCGGCAAGGAGATGCGGGCCATCCTGTTCTCCCGCACGGACGCCCAGGCGGCGGGCATCCGCGCCACGGGCGTCTGGTCCGGCTTCCTCGTACTCATCGCGGCGGTGATGACCGTCAACTTCCAGACCGTCGGCGGGCTGATGCTCTACAGCCTCATCACCAACCCCGCCGCCGCGGCGTTCCAGCTCGTACGCGGGGGCCGGCGGGTAACCGTCCTTGCCGTGGCCTTCGGGGCCGCCAGCGGCCTGGGAGGCTTCCTGATCGCCGCCGCGACCGACCTGCCCAGCGGGGCGGTGATCGTGCTGGCCTCCTCGGCGATCGTGTTCGCCGCCGTCGTCGCACGCCGCGTACGCGACGCCCTGCCGCGACGACGCGCCGGATAGCCTCCGGGAACTCCGCGCCCACCCGCCGCCGTTCGGGTTCCATAATGAATATGGAGCCTATCCGATTGCGCACGACGCCAACCCCGGGCGGGGCCGCCCCCGACACCGCCACCCGGGCGCTGCCCTGCATCGCCATCGGGGCCCAATGCTACCGCAGCTACGGCCAGGGGGTGCTGGACGGCGTGCGGGCTTACGTCCGCGAGCACGGGCCCTGGGCGTTCCGCTACGAGCGCCGCGGGCCGGTCACGCGGGCCGAGCTCGGCCGGCCGGGCGACGTCCAGGGCGTCATCACCCAGCGCATGGACACCGCGGCGCTGCGGGTCGTCCGCCGGCGGCGGCTGCCGACGGTGCTCATCGAGGCCGACGAGAGCCCGCTGCCGCAGGTCATCCCCGACGACCGCGCGATCGGGCGACTGGCCCTGGAGTACTTTCACGACCTCGGGCTGCGGCGGTTCGCCTTCTACACCAACGCCCCCGCCCCGTTCAGCCGCGCGCGGTACGCCGGCTTCGCCGGCGCCGCCGCGGGGGCAGGCTGCGGCTGCCGCGCCAACGACCTCGACCGGCCGGACAGCACATACGACAACGCCGGACGGCGGGCCTGGCTGGGCGAGCTGCGGCCGCGGACGGGCCTGCTGGTCATCTCCTCGGCCGTCGGCAGCCGCGTGCTGATCGACCTCAACGACCTCGGCCTCGCCGTGCCCGACGACGTGGCCGTGCTGTCCACCGAGAACGACGAGAGCGCCGCCGGCCTCTCCTGGCCGCACCTGTCCGGCATCGACATCAACACGCGGCAGATAGGCCACCTCGCCGCGGAGCTGCTGGACGGCCTGATGGCCGGGCGGCCGGCGCCGGCCGAGCCGATCCGCGTCCCCCCCAACGAGGTGGTCCCCCGCGCTTCAAGCGACACGTACGCAGTGGCGGACGAGCGGCTCCGGGCGGCGCTGCTGTACATCCGCGACCGCGCCTGCGAGGGCGCGACGGTCAAGGACGTGCTCCGCCGCGTGCCCGTCTGCCGGCGAACGCTCGAGCTGGCCTTCCAACGCGAGCTCGGGCGGACCGTCCACCAGGAGATCGTCCGCGTCCGCCTGCGGCAGGCCCGGCGGCTGCTGGCGGCCACCGACCTGGCCATGCCCGACATCGCCGTCCGCTGCGGGTACGAGCACGCGTCGAACTTCTCGGCCGTGTTCGCCCGCCACGAGGGCACGACGCCGTCGGCCTACCGCAAGCAGCACCGCGCTCGCTGACCCTTAAGGCCTGACGCCCGCGGTACGCCGGGCGCCGGCGAGGGTTTCAGCGGACGGGACCATCGAAGGAGACCCGGCATGATACGGCTCGTCTGTGCGGCAGCGGTGGTGTGTGCGGCCTCCGCGGCGAACGCCGGCGGGGCTGAGGAGATGGTGCTCGTGGACGACGGCGTCAGCAAGGCGCCGGTCGTGCTGGCGCCCGATGCCCCCGGGACCGCACGGCGTGCGGCCGAGGAACTGGTGGGGTACATCGAGAAGATCAGCGGCGTCCGGCCGAAGCTCATCCGCGGCGCCCCGGACCCCGTGCCGGCCCGTGCGGTCTGGGTCGGCCTGCAGCCGGCGGTGCGAGCACTGCCGGCGAAGGCGGACTTCACCTTCCAGCACCCCGAGGAGATCCTGATCCACGTGACGGCCGATCACGTGGTCCTGGCCGGCCGCGACCGTGCCATCGGGAAGACCTGGGTGGAGCACGGCACGGCCAACGCGGTGTACACGTTCCTCCAGGATACGCTGGGGATACGTTGGCTCTGGCCGGGCCCGCTGGGTGAGGACGTACCCCGGCGCCGGCGGCTGGCCCTGGCACCGCGGACGCACCGCTTCCACCCGGTCTTCCTCACGCGGGACGTCTTCATCCACGCCGAGCGATGGGGTGTGGCGGCGGACTGGGTCCGCCTTCAGCGCCTGGCCCTGGCCAGCCGCCGGGGGCCCGCGGGCGGGCACGCCTTCACCGACTGGTGGGAGCGGTTCCACGACAGCCACCCGGAGTATTTCGCGCTCCAGCCGGACGGCACGCGCAGCGGCTGGCCCAAGCCGCACTACGCCAAGCTCTGCCAGTCCAACCCGGCCGTGTGGGCCCAGTGGCTGGCCGACGCCGAAAAGAGCCTCCGGGCCGCGCCGGCGCTGAACTACCTCCGCGCCGCCCCCAACGACAGCTACGCCAGCGGCGTCTGCACCTGCGCGAAATGCCGCGCCTGGGATGATCCCAACGCCCCGGACTTCCGCTATTCCTACCGCAGCGGCGCCAGGGACTACGTGGCCATGAGCGACCGCTACGTCACCTTCTGGAACCACCTCGCCCACCTGCTCCGCCGGCGCCATCCCGACCGCGACGACCTGTTCGTTCGCGTCAGCGCCTACGGGCCGTCCATGACGCCGCCGGTGGGCACGTCGCTGGCCGAAAACACCGTCCTGGCCTTCGTGGGGCACTTCCCCTGCACCACCGACGAGGCCCGGCGGGAGCAGAAGCGGCTGTGGCTGGCATGGTCCAGGAAGGCGCCCCACATGATCTACCGGCCCAACCTGTGGTACTGGGCCGGCGGGGTCTGGGGGCTGCCCGAGGTCTCGATGACCCAGACCATCGAGGACTTCCGGTTCCTGGCCGACAACCGTTGCATCGGCCTGGCCGTCGACAGCGCCTGGGAACACTGGGCCACGCAGGGGCCGCAGTATTACCTGATGGCCCAGCTCGCGTGGGACCCCCACCGCGACGGGCGGGCCGTGCTCGATGACTACTACCGCCGCGGCTTCGGACCCGCCGCCGAACAGCTCCGCGACTACTGGAACACCATGGAACGCGCCCGCGACGCCTTCCTGGCCGCGCCCGGGCTCGTGCTCGGCAGTCGGGGGCGGTTCGCCAAGATCCCCATCGTCCGCCGCGTCTACAACACGCCGATGCTGGACCGTGCCGAGGCCCTCCTGGCCCGCGCGGCCGAACGGACCGCCGACGGGCCGGAGGTCTACCGCAAGCGGGTGGCGTTCGTGCGGGCGGGCTTCGACGTCGTCCGCCTGCTGGTCGAGACCATCCCCCTGATGGACCGCGTCCGGGAGAGCAAGGGGCACGATGCCGAGGCCGTCCGCAAGGCCCAGGCCAACTGGGACCGCATGGCCGAGATCGCCAGGGGCGCCGGGAAGGTGGCCATGCGGTTCGACTTCATGCGCGCCCGCATCCACGGGGGATACATGGGCGGCGTGGAGGATTACTTCGGCCCGCCCTCCAAGAAGTACCGCAAGGCCGCCGAGGCAGCGGCCTCGGACCCGCCGACATCCCCGTGGAAACGCCAGCGAGAGGACATTCAGGAATGACGAGCATTGGCATGATTCTCGCCGCACCGGCAGTGGCGGTCCTGGCGATGGCGGCGGGCCCGGCCGCGGCCGAGGATGTCGCCGTCTGGGGGCCGGAAGGGACGTGGGCGTTCGAGCCGGGCAAGCGGCTGGCCGGCGGGGTGCTGGACCTCCGGGAGCTGAACGAGAAGGTCGCCGGGGAGAGCGGGCCCGTCCGGCTGAGCGAGGACGGCAACGGGTTCGTGCGCGGCGACGGCGAGCCGGTGCGGTTCTGGGGCGTCGCCGCCCACGTCAACAAGCGTGTCAGCGACGCGGAGCTGGACCGTCACGGGCGGTTCCTCGCGCGGGTGGGCGTGAACATGGTCCGCGTGGGCGGGGCCAGTCCGGGCCTGATGCCACAGAAGAAGGGCGCCGATCTCACCGACGTCAACGAGCAGTTCGTCAAGGACGTCTGGCGGACAGTGGCGACGATGAGGAAGCACGGTATCTACACGCGCGTGGCGCCGTTCTGGGACCACGGCTCGGTCAAGCACATCGACCCCGCCTGGGGCATCGAGGGCTACGCCGGCGGCGACACCCTCAACGCCCTGCTGTTCTTCGAGCCGGTCCTCCAGGACGCCTACAAGGGCTGGATGAAGCACCTGCTCACCGAGACCAACCCGCATACCGGCGTGGCCCTCAAGGATGACCCCGCCCTGGCGATCGTCCAGATCGTCAGCGAGGACAGCATCTTCTTCTGGTGGCTGCCCAAGGTCCACGGCGGGCCGCTCAAGCGGCTCCAGCGGCTGTTCGGTGAGTTCGCGGCCGGGCGGCACGGCTCGATCGACAAGGCCCTGGCAACGTGGGACGGCGCGAAGGTCGAGGGCGACGCCCCCGGGCAAGGCCGGCTGGGCCTGTACCACCTGCACAACCTCATCCAGTGGCCCGGAACGGGCAACCGCGTGCGACTCCGCGACCAGGTGGCGTTCCTGTCCCACCTGGAGCGGAGCTTCTACAAGGACATGCGGCGGTATCTCCGGGAGGAGTTGGGCGTCCGCGCGGTGATCGGGGCAAGCAACTTCGGCCCGGCCGACGACGTCCGCCTCGGCGACCTCCAGCGGTGGGACTGGGCCGCCTGCGACGTGATCGAGCAGAACGGGTTCTTCAGCACGGTGCACAAGGGCGCCCAGGCGTTCTGGCGGATCGACGCGGGGAACTTCTTCTCGCCGCGCTCGGCCCTGCGAAGCGGGCAGTTCCCGTGCCTGCGGAAGCACGTTGCCGGCAAGCCGTTTGTCATGTCCAGCACCACGTGGACGCCGCCGAACCTCTACACCACCGAGGGCCCCGTCGCCACGGCCGGCTACGCCGCCATGGGCGGGATGGACGGCCTGCTGTGGTTCGCCGCCGCGGCCCCGGTCTACCAGACGCAGCCGTACATGACCTGGACGAAGGTCAAGGGCAGCCACCCGATGCGGCGGTGGACGATCTCCACTCCGGGGTTCATCTCCCAGTTCCCCGCCGCGGCGATCATGTTCCGGCGAGGCCTGATCGCCCCGGCCGAGACGGTCGTACGCGACCGGCGGTCCGTCGAGGGCATGATCGAGCGCCGGGCGCCGCTGCTGACCGAGTCGCTGGACTACGATCCCGCCGCCCACGCCGACGAGGCCCCGCCCGCCAAACGCGAGCTGATGCAGCGTGCCGATCCCCGGGCGCTGCTGGTCGGCCGGGTGGAAACCGTCTACGACGCCGACCCGGCCGGGGCGCGGCTGACGGACATCGCGACGTACGTAGAGGGCGAAAACGGGCCGATCCGCACGACGCACGGGCAGCTCGCCCTGCACCGCGAAAAGGGCCTGCTGCAGATCGACGCGCCGGCCGCCCAGGGCGTTGCGGGCTTCCTCAAGGACGCCGGCGGGGCCTTCGAGCTGACCGACGTGACCATCCGCTCGGGCAACCGTTACGCCGCCGTCGTGGCCGTGGCGATGGACGGCAAGCCGTTGAAGGCGTCGCGGCGGGTCCTGGTGCAGGTGGGCACGATCGCCCGGCCGACGGGGTGGTCCCACCGCCCCGCCAGCCGCAAGCACAAGGGCCGGCAGGTCGAGGGCCTGGAGATCGTCTCGACCGGGCGGATGCCCTGGCGCGTGGAGAACGCGGATGTGGAGCTGACCATTGCAAACCCCGCGCTGGTCAAGGCCACGCGCCTCGACGAGCTCGGTTACGCCGACCGGGAGGTTCCCGTCGCGGCCGCCGGGGGCGAGGTCACGCTGGCCCTGCCGCCGGACACGCTGTACCTGATGCTGACGGCCGAGTGAGGGCGGCTTCGTCGCAGGACGGCGCGAAGCCCGCCCTCACGCCACCGGGCGGCACGGGCGTCACGCCGCGCGGTCGGTGGTCAGTCGCGGCGCCGGATCGCCGACCTCGCGGCCGGGCATGACGCTGGCGGCGGTGAGGGCGTGCTCGCCTCGGACGCCGTCGATGACCGGCGCGGTGCGGAACTCGTAGGCCCCGACGCCGTAGGTCATCGCCGGCGCGGCGGAGCTGGTGAGTTCGCCGCGGACGAACAGCCAGCCGATGGTCGAGCCTTCGAGGAACAGCCCGTCGTCCTCGCATTCGGCGAGGTCGATGCCGCCGGCGTCTCCGACGGCCCCGACGGCCAGGAGCGAATCGGCCACGTTGCCGCCGAAGTAGGCGCCGCGAAGCGTCCCGGCGGCGTAGGTGTCGGCGTCGTCGCCGGTGCCGCCGAAGGCCCAGTCGTCGCCGAGGTCGCCGCCGACGAGGATCCGCGCGTTGTCGGCGTCGCCGATCACCGTCAATGCGCCGATGTCCGCCGCGGTGATCTGCACGCCGGTCGCGCCGCCGGCCAGAGCGCCGCGGACGTATGCCGACCACAGCCGCCCGCCGACGCGAACGCCGCCGCCGTCGAGCACGTCACCGACAACGGTCGCGCGGTGCAGATCGCCGCCGACCGTCGTCCGGGCGCCGTAGTCCCCGACCGCCGTGAGGGCACGCAGCGTGCCGCCGACCGCCAGCGTGCTGCCGGTCGTCATCGTCCCGCCGGTGCCGACGACCGCCACCGACGTCACGTCGCCGCCGAAGGTCATCCCGCCGTCATAGTTTCCGTTGACCACGTACACGGCGCCGGCGCGGCCGGCGGTGAGCGTGCCCGTGAAGTCGCCGTGGAGGAACGTCATGGCCCCGACGTGCGGGCGCCACTGGAGTTCGGGGAACTCGTCGGCGTCGCCGGTTGCGGTGATGGAACCGGAGAACCCGCCGATCAGCACGGCCCGGCCGACCATGGCCGAGGCGATCCGGCCGCTGCTGGCGGCGGCGACGTGGAGGCTGCGGATCTCGTCGCCGGCCTCGAGGCTGCCGGTGACCGCCCCGCCGCTGCCGCCGCGTGCCAGCACGGCCAGCGAGCCGAGCAGGCCGTTGGTGCCCAGGTCGCCGCTGAGGTCGCCGCCGAGCAGCCAGGCCCGGCCGATCCAGTCGAACGCGTATGCCTGCCCGGACAGGTCGCCGGTGATGCCCATCGCGGCCAGCCTGCCGGTGATGTACAGCGTGCCGGACAGCTCGCTCAGCCGCACGGCCGAGACGTTCCCGCCGACCTCGACGCGCCCGGCGAGGTCGCCGGAGACCGCCGAGAGCACCGCCAGCCCCCCGCCGACGGTTACCGTGCCGCTCACGTCCCCGCCGCGAAGCAGCATCGTGGCCACGTCCTCGCCTACGGTGACCGTCCCGCCGAGGCCCGTCCCGGCGATCAGCGTGGTCAGGTCGCCGGCGATGTCGGTCGTCCCGCCCAGTGCGCCGGCGACGCTGGCCAGCGCCACCGACCCGGCCGCGAGCGAGCCGGTCACGTCTCCGCCGACGGTCAGCCGCGTGAGCCGCCCGTCCACGGCGACATCGCCGGTGAGGTCCGCGCCGATCCGGAGCAGTCCAAGCCGGCCGCCCACGGTGACCCCCTGCGAGAGGCCCTGTGCGACGAAGATGCTCGCGGCATCGCCGACGACGTTGATCGCGCCGTCGGCCGCCCCCGCCGCCAGCCGCAGCGTCCCCAGCGAGCCGTCGACCGCGAGCCCGCCGGTCAGGTCGCCGCCCAGTCGCATCCAGCGGACGTCGCCGGTGACGTCGATCTGACCGGCGAGGGTCCCGCCGACGTCGGCGAACAACAGGTCCCCCGCCACGGCGGCCGAGGCGTCCATCCCCCCGCCGATCCGCAGCGTGTGAACGGACGGCGCGGTCAGCGTGTCGGGGGTCGCATCGGTATCGGTCCAGGCGTCGCCGTCCAGCAGGCCGACGGGGATGGTGGACTGGATGACCGCGTCGGCGATCTGCCCGAACTCCAGGCGGAGCAGGCCCGAGGGGATCTCCTCCTCCCCGCCGTCGGCGACGGCCCCGACGCGGATCTGCTGGGCCGTCCCGGCCGCGGTGTCGCGCATCGCCACACGCCGCAGATCGCCCTCGACGACCAGGTCGCCGGTGAGGTCCACGTCCGTCGCCAGGATCGTGCCCATGTCGCCGTGGACGGTGATGCCGGCCAGGGCGGCGTCGGTGTCGTCGCCCTCGACCGTCACGCGGAGCGTCGTCGCCGAGGTGGTCTCCCACAGTTCGATGGCATCGAGGTCGTCGCCGACGACGGCCGCCCGCCCTGGCCCGGTGATGCGGAAGACCAGGGAGGTCTGGGCGTCCTGCGGGAGCGTCAGCGGCACGTTTCGTCCGCCGGGCAGGTTGCCGAAGACCGACGCGACCTGGGTGGTCCCGGCCGTCACTTCGACGTTGTTGACCTCGTCGATCTCGTCGAACTCGTCGGAGGAGTCGACCTCGGCGATCAGGTAATAGTCGCCGAACGTCATGTCCTCGGGGAAGGTCACCGGCGTGGCGTATTCACCCGTCTGGTTCTGTGCCAGGAGCATCCACTGGTCGGCGAGCTGGCCAAGCACGACGTCCGTGCCGACGTCCAGCGTGGCGTCTGTCGAGGCGTAGACGGTCACGTCCACGCGGTCGCGGAAGCGGGCGTTGCCCTGGTTGGTCACCCGCACAGGAATGCGGAAGCGCTCGCCGGGGGCGACCACGTCGGCGACGCTCAGGTCGCCGAAGCCGGCGGCGAGGTCGTAGTTGGTGAACAGGAAGACGCTCGTGCCGCCCTGGTAGGTCTCGATGCCCTGATAGCTGAACGTGCCGAATCGCGTCTCGATCTCGACGGTGCCCGGCGTGGGGCTGGTCCAGGTGTTGTAGGTGGTGTAGGCGCTGAAGTCGAGGTGGTCCTGCCCGCCGCCGCCGTCGAGCCCGACGCTGAGGACCGCCCCGTCGGCAAAGGTGAACGTGTCCGCCCCGCTGCCGCCGGCGAGCGTGCCGAAGCCCCGGTACTCCCGCGTGCCGTTGAGCACCACCGTGTCGTCGTCGGTGATCTCCCACGTGTTGGCCTGGTCGGGGCCGCCGAGGGCGTTGTCCGCCGAGCCGGCAATGACCAGTTCCACGCTCGAAATGCCCGCCGTCCCCGTGGCCGTGCCGCCGCCGAGGTCGACGGCCACCGCCGTGGTGTAGGCCGAGTAGTCCAGCGTGTCCGTCCCGTCGCCGGCGGCGATCACGCCGCGGACGCTCGCGCCGTCGGCGAAGGCGAACGTGTCGTCCGCACTGCCGCCGGTGAGGTTCTCCACGCCGGCGTAGGCGAACGCGCCGTCGACGTCGCCGGTGTCCTGCGAGGCGATCGTCCACGTCGCCGCGGCGTCGGCGCCCACGAGTTCGTCGGCGTCGCTCGTCGAGCCGGTCACCGCCTCGATGCTCGCGAAGCCGCCCGTCTGCGAGGCCGTCGCGGCCTGGCGGTCGACTGTCACCGCCGAGGTGTGGGCGGAGTAGTCCAGCGTGTCCGTCCCGCCGGCGCCGTCGATCACGCCCGCGACGCTCACGCCGTCGGCGAAGGCGAACCTGTCGTCCGCACTGCCGCCCGTGAGGCTCTCCACGCCAGTGAACGTCAGCCGCCCGACGATCTCCCCGCCGCCGTCGGCCGTGAGGTCCCAGGTGCGATCCGTGTCGTCGCCGATCAGCGTGTCGCTGCCCGTGCCCGCCTGCCAGGCGACGAGGTTGGCGAACCCGGCCGCGGGGGTCACCGTGGCGTTGGCCAGGTCCATCGTCGCGTCGGTCGTCTGGGCGGAGGTGTCCAGCGCGTTCGCCCCGGCGGCCCCGTCGAGCGTGCCCGTCAGGCTCGCGCCGTCGGCGAAGGTGAACGTATCCTCGCTGTCGCCGCCGGTCAGGTGCCCGAAGCCGGCGAACGTCGTCTCGTCGGTGTTGATCGTGCCGGTGTCGACCGCCGAGATCGCCCAGGCGTTGGCCTGGCCGTCCCGGGCGGTGAGGCTGTCGGTGCCCGCCCCGCCCGTGAAGCCCTCGACGGAGGCGAACGTCGTGCCGATCCCGCTGGCCGTGCCGGCCTGGAGGTCCACGCTGACCTCGTCGCTCCAGGCGGAGTAGTCCATCGCGTCGGTGCCGCCCGCGGCGTCGAGGCCGAGCGTCAGCGACGCCCCGGCCGCGAGGGCGAACGTGTCGGCGCCGCTGCCGGCGGTGAGGTCCTCGAAGTTCGCGAAGCTCATGGTCCCGCCGGCGAAGGTCGCGGCGTCGGCGCCGGTCAGCGACCAGTCGGTGTCGGCGTCGGGGCCGGTGAAGGTGTCCGTGGCGCCCGCGGAGCCGGTGAAGTGCTCCAGCCCGGCGAAGGTCCCGCCGATGCCCGTGGCCGTGGCGGCCTGGAGGTTCACATCCACGGCCTGGCCGATGGCGAGCAGGTCGAGCGTGTCGTCGCCGGCGCCGGCGTCGAGGTCGCCGCGGAGGCTCGCGCCGTCCTCGAAGGTGAAGGCGTCGTTCTCGCCGCCGCCGGTCAGGTTTTCGACGTCGGAGAATGCGAAGGTCCCGCCGGCATCGCCGGTGTCCTGCGAGGCGACGGTCCAATCGGTGTCGGCGTCGAGCCCGGTCAGCGTGTCGTCGGCCGTCGTCGAGCCGACCAGCGCCTCGATGCCCGAGATGCCGCCGGTCTGCGTGGCCGTCGCCGCCTGGCGGTCCACCGTCACGGGCGTCGTGTTGGCGGCGTAGTTCAGCGTGTCGCTACCCTCGGCGCCGTCCACCACGCCGGTGACGCCCCGGCCGTCGGCGAAGACGAACTGATCGTCGGCCGTCCCGCCGGTGAGGTGGTTGACGCCGGTGAACGTCAGCCGCCCGGCGATCTCGCCGGCGCCGTCGTCGGTGACGTTCCACGTGCGGTCCACGTCGTCGCCGACGAGCGCGTCCCCGCCGGTCGCGCCGGCGTTCCAGACGTCCAGGTTGGCGAACCCCGCCGTGCCGGTGACGGTCGCCGCGGCGAGGTCCATCGTCGCGGCCGCCCATGCCGTGTAGTCCAGCGTGTTGGTCCCGCCGGCGCCGTCGAGCGTGCCGGAGAGGCTGCCATCGGCCGCGAAAACGAACTGCTCGTCGCCGTCGCCGCCGGTCAGGTTGCCGAAGCTGGCGAAGACGGTCTCGCCGGCGTTGATCTGCCCGGCGTCGGCGGCGGTCACGTTCCACGTGTTCGGCTGGCCGTCCAGGCCGGTCAGGCTGTCGGTTCCCGCCCCGCCGGTTACGTTGCGGATGCCGGCGAAGGTCCCGCCAATGCCGGTGGCGGTCGTGGCCTGGAGGTCCACGGCCACCTCGGATGTCCAGGCGGCGTAGTCCAGGGCGTTGCCGGAGCCCCCCTCGCCGGCGGCGTCGATGCTGCCGCTCACGCCCGCGCCGTCGGCGAAGACGTACATATCGTCGTCGCTGCCGCCGACGAAGTGCTCGATCGTCGTGAACGCCAGCTCGTCCGCCTGCCCCGCGTTGACCGTTCCGGCGTTGTCGGCGGCGATCGCCCACGTGTTGGCGGCGTCGCGCCCGGTGATGGTGTCCGCGGCGGCCGAGCCGTGGATCGTCTCGAAGCCGTCGAAGAACGCCGCGGTGGTCATGGCCTGCGCCTGGAGGTCGATCTCGACGGCGAGGGTCCGGTCGCGCATGTCGGCGACGTCGTCGCCTCCGCCGGCGGAGATGGACCCGATGGCCGCGGCGTCGTTCTCGAAGTTGACGGTATCGTCGGCGTCGCCGGAGACGATGGTCTCGACGTCCTCGAAGGCGAGGTTGATCGGGTCGAGTGTCTCGGTCATCCCCAGCGTGCCGGCGCCCGCGCCGGTCAGGTTCCACGTCTGCACCAGCGAGTAGCCGGCGAAGCTCAGCGTGTCCGAGCCGCCCTGCCCGTCGATGGGTCCGTGGACGTACTCGGTGTCGCTGACGAGGAAGCTGTCGTCGCCGGTGCCGCCGACGAGGTTCTGGATGTCGTAGAAGACGTACGGCGTGGCCAGGCCGGCCACCTCGACCCGCCCGTCGTCGATGTCGGTGACGTACCAGTCGGCCGACACGCCGTCGGGCCCGGCGAGGCGGTTGCTCATCGACGCCCCGCCGAGGAAGGTCTCCGCGCCGGCGAAGGTGGTCACGCCGGTGGCGGTGAGGTTCTCCAGGTCCACGGCCACGGGGGCCGAGACGCTGTAGTCGCTGTAGTCGAACGTGTCGGTGCCCTCGCCGGCGTCGATCGTGCCGGTGAGCCCGACGCCGTCGGCGAAGACGAACCGGTCGTCGCCGGAGCCGCTGACGATGTGCTCGACGTTGGCGAAGTCGGTCCAGTCGGCCTGTCGGCTGATGCGGCCGGCGTCCTGGACGTCGATGGCCCAGCGGACGTCGGTGCTCTTGGCGGAGTAGTCCAGCGTGTCGGCCCCGTCGTTGCCGTCGATCGAGCCGGTCAGCTCGCCGGCGGCGGCGAAGGTGAACGTGTCCACGCCGGTCCCGCCGACGACGGATTCCACGCCGGCGAAGCCGATCGCGTCCCCGCCGTCGAGACTCACCGTGCCGGCGTCGCCGCCGGAGATCGCCCAGTCGATCGCGCCGGCGAAGCTGGAGAGGTCCACCGTGTCGGCGCCGGTGCCGCCGGCGATGCTGCCGGAGACGGCCGCGGTCGCGGCGAAGCTGAACACGTCCTCCCCGGTCCCTCCGGCGACGTTCTCGAAGGAGCGGAACGCCACGGGCACCGCGCCGTCGATGGTCCCGGCGTCGTCGGCGGTGATGTCCCAGACGTTCGCCACGTTCGCGCCGGTGAACGTATCCCCGGCGTTCGTCCCGGCCACGAAGCTCTCGATGTTGGAGACGTACCCGCCGATGGCGGTCGCGCCGGCCTGGGTGGGCGTGGTGAAGCTGACGGCCGTCGGGTCGGACCAGTCCTCCCCGTGCCATCCGTAGACGATGGTGTCGTCTCCGCCCTGGCCGTCGATATAGCCGTCCAAGCTGCCGCCGGGGTGGATGACGAACAGGTCGCGCCCGCTGGAGCCGCCGAGGTTCTGTGTATCGGAGAACGTCACCGAGGTTCCGCTGGTCTCGCGTGTGCCGCTGTTGCTGCCGGTCACGTGCCAGATGACGTCGTAGACGTCGGGGTCCACGCCCCGGTAGTCGGGGTCGCCGAAGTGCTGCATGTTGAGAGGCTGCGCGACGGCAGCAAGAGACTGGGCGAACATGTCAGGCTCCCTGTAGGTTGGGGAATCGCTGATGGTGTCGGTTTCGTCCTCGGCGCGGATCGAGCCGTCGAGGGCCCCGCCCGGCCCGCCGGGGCTGTGCAGGAAGCCCGCCGCGTACGAGCCGGCGGGGTGGAAGTAGAAGAAGTCCTCGTTCATGCCCCCGGTGAAGTTCTCGCAGTCGAGGAAGCCCGTCCGCTCGTTCACCGAGCCGCTCTTGTAGCCGGTGAAGTCCCAGACGTTCCGCTTGTAGCCGCCGATGAGCTGGTAGTCGCTGACCTCGATGCGGTCCTCGTCGCCGTTGCCGTCGAACACGCCCGTGACGTACCGGTCGTTGTTGAGCACCAGGTAGTCCTTCGCCGACCCGCCGGAGTGGTTTTCCACGTTCGTGAACACCGGGCTGGCCTGCGTGAGGTACAGCCGCCCGCCGTCCACCTCGTCCACCTGCCAGCGGACCGACGTGCTGTAGGCGCTGAGGTCCAGGATGTCCCCCGCAACGTGCTCGGCGTAGCCGGCGTCCTCGCCGTCCTCGGCCCCGCTGCCACCGTCGATGAGCGTGCTGACGTACCCGTCGTCCTCGAAGACGAACGCGTCCCGCCGCGTGTTGCCGATCAGCCGCTCGAAAGACGCCCAGTCGAACTCGTCGTTGTAGTCGCCCTCGTCCGGGCCGGTGATGGTCCACGTGTTCTCGGCGTTGTCGCTGACGATCGTGTCCACGGCACTCGAGCCGCGGACCAGCTCGACGATCACGTCCATCGACACCGAGTCGCCCGCCTCGTTGACGGCCGTGTCGTCCACCGGGTTCAGCGTCACCGGCGAGCCGGTGCCCGAGAGGTCCAGGATGTCCGACCCGGAGGCGTCGGCGAGCGTGTCGTCGCCGAAGCCGTCGGCGTAGACGTAGGTGTCGTCCCCGGCGCCGCCATCGAGGCTGTCGTTGCCCGCCCCGCCGGTGATGGTGTCGGCCCCGCCGCCGCCGGAGATCGTGTCGTTGCCCGCCCCGCCGTCCAGCGTGTCGCCTTCGTCGCCGCCGATGATCACGTCGTCGCCGGCGCCGCCGTAGGCCTCCAGCCAGCCGTCGCCGTGCATCTCCACGCGGTCGTTGCCCGCCCCGCCGTGGAAGACGACGTTGACCACCAGCCCGGCGCCCACGATCAGGGTGTCGTCGCCCGGACCGGCCTCGACGAGCACCGTGTCGCCCGGGCTGTAGTCGATCTCCTGGGTCACACCGTCGTAGGAGACGATCAGGCTCCCGGCCGAGAGGGTGAACGTCTCGCCGTCGGAGGACTTGTCGCCGTGGAGGCGGTCTTTGGCGAACTCGCCCATGTTCAGCACGATCTCGTCGGGCTTGCCCTCGACGGCGAGCACGGGTTCGCTCTCGGCCTCCCAGGACCAGTCCAGCAGCGTTACTTCCGCGAGGGTGCCGTCGAACGTCTTGGAGAACTTGCCCCAGCCGATCTTGACGTACCAGGAGATGTAGGCGTCCACCTGCACGCCGACGTCGAAGATGTACTGCGGGCCCTGGCGCATGTTGCCCCAGAGCTCGGTGATGCGGACCTTGCCGTCGTCGTCGGGGTCGTCGAGGTTGAACGTGGCCTCGCCGGTGATCCCGCCGCGAACCCCGCCCGAGGCAACGCCGGCGTTGAGCTCGGCGGCGGCGTAGAAGCCCAGGTGGGCGGTCAGCTCGGGAACGTCGCTGCCCGTGCCGTCGGCGTTCTCGCGGTCGGAGATATAGAAACCTTCCATCACGTAGGCCCAGTTGCCGGTCTCGCGGGCCTTCTGGATGCCGTACGTGTCGTAGCCGATCCCCAGGTGCACGTCGACGCCGACGTCCCCGCCAAGCCGCATGCCCAGCGGACCCCAGACGGGGAAATACTGCGAGTAGCTGGCGCTGATCGACAGGTCAGGCAGGGCGTAGGTCATCAGCACCGCTTCCTGGCCCATGATGACCTTGAAGATCGTCATGGGGTTCAGGATGTTCAGCTCGAAGGCCGAGCTGCCCGTGGTCGCCTCGCGGACGAAGGACTTCGTCCCCGCCTGTGCCGAGGAACCCTCCAGCGACGAGTTGAAGCTCTCCATGTCCGTCGCCTGGATGCTCGCCGAGCCCGACTCGCCGCCGAGCACGTCCCCGCCGAGGGCGAACGAGCCCATGTCCAACCAGAGCTCGTCGCCGGGCATCGAGGCGACGGACGAGGCCATGTCCGCGATCCAGTCGGCCGCCTCGATGAACCCCGCGTACTGCCCGTAGCCGAAGAGCCGCCCGACGTCGCAGAGCGACATGTCGACCACCGGCAGCGGGTCGGTGAGGAAGTCGAGGAAGGGGCGGATCGGCTCGATGATCTCGTCCACCTTCACGAAGATCGGCTTGAGGAAGCCGCTGACGAACGTGCCCAGGTCGAGCTGGACGTCGTTGAAGGCGACCGACAGCGCGCCGGTGCTCGCCGGCTGGCCGAACGTCTTCTCGATGCCCCAGTCGAGGCCGAGGACGGCCCGCATCCGGGGGAACTGGTCGGACCCGCCTATGCTCAGCACCGCCCGCAGGTCGGCGTCCAACGTGCCGCTGAAGCTCGCGGAGATGATGTCCGAGACACTGCCCATCCGCATCTCGGCCAAGCTGAGCTTGCCGTCGCCCGACGGCTCGGTGAAATCGATCGCGAACGCGCCGCTGAGCAGCACCTGGCTGTAGTCGACGTCGCCGGAGCCGTCCACGGGCGACACGTCGGCCTCCAGGAAGAACAGCTCGCCGTGCAGCGTCTCGGGCATGGTCACGTCGAGGCGGAGCTCCATCTCCTCGTCCTCGCCGGCGAGCATGTACAGCCCGTCGGTGACGTGGACGCCGAAGCCGAAGCTCCAGTCCCAGCCCAGCGCGGCGTTGACGGCCCCGCTGAGCTCCAGCGGCAGGGCGCCGAGGCCGAGGTCGAACTCGAGCGTCTCGTTGAAGAGCGTCTGCCCGAGGTCGACGCGGTACTCGATGTACTCCCAGCTCTCCTCGTCGATATCGAGGACCACGTCGTCGAGGGTCACTTCGCCGTCGCTGTCGGCGTCCTTCAGCACGCCCAGCCCGCCGGGGCCGAAGGCCGAGAACAACGCTTCCTGGATCAACTCCGGCGGCTGGCGCCCGTCGAGGGCCTCGTTGAGCTTGGTGCGGAGGAAGCTCAGTAGCCCGTCGGCGAGGTCGTCGACGAAGCCGATGCCGTCCACCAGCGCCCCGCCGACCAGCGGCAGGTTGATCGACTCGATGACGCCCGAGAGCGTCTCGGTGGCCGTGTCGAACGTCGCCTGGATGCCGTCGATCACCACCGCCGGATTGGCGATGACCTGGATGATGTTCACCCCGGAGAACAGGCTGGCGAAGTCCGGCGCGGTCAGCGCGACGGCCCCGACGTCGGCCGCGGCGAGGTCCCGGAGGTCGCTGATGCTCGCCCGGACGGCGTTGTTGCCCTCGCCCCCGAGGGGGATGGACTCGCTGGGGAAGTAGACCGGCAGGGAGATGTCCATGGCGGCGTTGAAGTCGTGGGCGAGGTCGGCGGAGATCGGCTCGGCGGCGTCGCCGAAGTAGTGTCTCCCGTCGCCGTCATCGCCGGCCAGGCTCACCGTCAGCGTCGCCGGATCGGTCGCGCCGATCTCGCCGTCGGCGTCCATGACGGCCCAGCCGTCGCGGACGGCCATGCCCAGGGCGCCGACGCTGACGTTGAAGCTTACGTCCTCGGCCGCGGCGCGGACGCCGACGGTGAGGCTGGACTCGTCGTAAAGGAACGGGCGGGGGTTGGCGACGTCGGTCAGGTCCAGGCCCAGGGCCACGTGCAGCGTGCCGGAGGCCGCCAGCTCCACCGTGGCCGAGCCGCCCATGTCCACGAAGCCGGTGAGGACGTCGAAGGCCGACGTGTCCGTCCCGGCCAGGGCGATCAGCGAGGCCAGGTCCAGGTTGAACGGCAGCGTGACGGACGTGCCGATGGCGTAGTCGAAGACGCACTTGAGGTTGTACCCGTCCAGCCCCAGCGAGAAGCTGCCCTCGCCGGCGCCGAGCTCGTCGCCCAGGGACGTGTTCAGCAGTTGCAGCGACCCGCCCTCATCGGCGGTCTGCTGAGCGGCCTCGACCTTCTCTGCGTAGCCGGCCGCCAGGTCCAGCGTCTCGGCGAGGTTCATGTTCAGCAGCGGGATGTCGAAGCTGAGGAACTGGAGGGCGTCCATCGACGAGACGAACTCCACGCCGCTGCTCAGCAGGCTCAGCACCTGCGAGATCGACAGGTCCTTGAGGTTCCGCAGGTTGCCCAGGTCCGGGTAGCGGACCGTCACGTTTTCCGGCTGCGAGAGGTCGTTGACGAGGATCTCGATGGCCGCGTCGTCCCCCAACGCCGCACCCGACAGCCCGGCGAGCTGGATGTCCTCGAACCGCACCTCGCCGCTGCCGGTGAGGTCGAGCTGGATCATCTCCGACCAGCGGCTGCCCAGCTCGAGGATGTCCGTGAGCGTCATCCGGGTCGCGCCGGTGTCGGGATGGACGAGGCCGCCGGATGCCGACCCCGCCATCGAGGCCGTGCCGTCCACCAGCGAGATCTCCGCGATCCCCAGCGAGGCCGACGCGTCGACGTCCGCGGCCGTCAGGGCAACGTCCACGCCGACGGCGGTATCGTCGATGAAGAACTCGGCCATCGCGGGCCGGGCCGTGGCGGACTCCCCGAAGCCCAGCAGGGACTGTGCGGCCCCGGCCTCGGTGGTGACGCGCAGGGCCCAGTATTCGCCGGCTGTGACGGTCTCGAGGCCGACAATGCCGCTGCCGTCGTGCCCGCCGGTGCCGTAGTTGTCCCGCGTGACCTCCCCGCCGAGGTTGTCCAGGTCGGTCAGCAGGGCGCGGACCTCGCCGCTGAGCCCGGCGTCGGCGAGGGCGGCGTCGATGTCATCGACCAGGTCCAGCAGGTCGCTGTTGGTGGAGGTATCCTCCCACGCGACCGTGACCTCGTAGTGGTCCCAGCCGTCGAGGTAGACGTCGAAGACCAGGTCGTTGCCCACCCCGAGCTGCCCGTCCAGGATGGCGTGCCCGGCCTGGTCGGTCGGCGGGTTGTTCGTTTCGGCGGCGACCTGGAGCGTCCGCTCCGGCGCGATCAGCATCCCGAGGGCGAAGCTCAGCTCGGCCGAGCCACCGAGCGAGAGGTCCGCGTCGGTGGCGATCTCCAGCGGCCCGAGGTCGAGGGAGAAGTCCAGCGGCTCGTCGAAGGCGGTGAAGTCGTAGGTGTAATCCACGCCGAAGCGCAGCTCGCGGGAGGCCGCGTCGTAGGTCACGCCGTCGAGGGTGTCGGCGAAGGCGGCGACCATCTCGTCGTAGGTCGCGAACCGCGCGGTGGGGTTGTCCGTGTCGGTGTCGTCGACGAGCAGGTCGTTGAGCCCGCCGGTGACGGCCTGGCCGAGATCGAGGATGTCGCCGACCTCGGCGTCGGTGAAGGGCACGTCGATGCGCATGATCGGCAGGTTGTCCATGCCGGCGAAGACGCGCTCGAGCATGGCCAGGCCGGCGACGACGCTCTGGGGGCTCAGGGCCGCGGCGCGGACGACCTCGCCGATGTTCGACGCCGCCAGCGCGAACGAGGCCGTGTCGAGGACGTCCGCGCTGGCGAAGGCGAGGGTCACGTCCTCGGCGATCTCCACGCCCGAGGTGGCCATGCTCAGCGGCAGCTCGACGGACGCCGACGGGTCGCCGACGGTCACGCCGAACAGCCCGCCGTCGTCCAGCTCGTCGGTGGTGATCTTCCCCGCCGTGTCGGGATCGGTTCCGGGGTCGGTGATCGTCACGCTCCACGTCGGCCCCGTGCCCGTGACGGTCCCGGTGGTCAGCTCGAACATGCCCAGCGAGAGGCTGACGGGCCCGCCGCCGGCGAATGCGAGCTGGATGTCGAAGGCCCCGGGCTGGATGTAGAAGCCCGGCCCGTCGAGGTCCACGCCGAAGGTCATGTCCATGTCGACCAGTGCGGTGATGTCGACGGCGACGTCGCTGACGTCGAGGCCGAAGCCGAGGTCGTCGAAGTCCATGTCCCCGAGCATCCCGCCGAGGTCGAAGGACCAGTCGGCGATATCGAACGTGTCGTGGAGGCTGAAGGTGAAGTAGAAGTTCGTGTCCTCGGGGGCCAGCTCGGGGATCACGATTTCGCCCAGCGGCGTCTCGATCGTCTCGCCGCCGACAGCGTTGGCGTCCCGCAGGTGGGTCGCCCAGCCCTGGAGCGTCGGCGAGCCGGTATCGTTGAGGTAGGTCTCCGACGGCGTGAGGACCATGTTGTCCAGCACCGTCGCGACGTCCAGCGCCCCGCCCAGCGAGCCGCCCAGGATATCCGCCGCGGCCGCCATCGCGCCGGTCGTAGACAGCTCGCCCAGCAGCGTGCGGAACTCGTCGATGCCCGCCAGGATGGCCGCCTTCTGGAGCCCGCTGAGCCCGTCGCCGCCGAACAGCGCGTCCTCGGTCAGCGCGGTGATCGACGCGGTGTCCACGCTGAAGTCCGCGTTGTCGAAGGCGTCCGCGACGACCAGAACGAGGCTCGTCTCGGCCGGGAGATCGTACCCGCCGACCTCGGCCGACAGAGGCAGGGAGACCTCGATGTCCGCCGCCGGCGTCAGGGAGACCAGGTCCGTCCCGCCGCCGACGAGGTCGGCGTAGGTGACCTTGCCGTCCGGGTCGTCGAAGGCGACGTCGATCGACGGGCCGGTGCCCGTCGCCAGCCCCAGCGTGCCGCCGATCAGCCCGCCGATGTCCACGGTGATCTCCGCGCCGCCGGAGACTTCCGTGCCGATCGTGAACGTGTCGGCCGAGAAGTAGAACCCGTTCTCGGCGTCGACGCCGAGGGTGATCTCGGCGTCGAGCGTCGCGGCGATGTCCACGCCGACGCTGCCGGTGTCGAGGTCGAGGATCGAGTCCAGGCCGGCGCCGGTCAGCAGGCCGTCGAGGTCGTAGGTCCAGTCGGCGATATCCAGCTCGGCTGCCAGCGTGAAGGTCACGCCGACTTCCCCGTCGGCCAGGCCGTCGGCGACGGCGACGGACCCCAGCCCGAAGGCGGTGTCGCCGGCGGGGGCTTCGTGGGCGCCCAGCAGGGCCGAGACCCACTCGCCGGTGGTCAGCGTGTCGTCGGCGAGAAAGTAATCCAGCGTGGGCGTGATGAACCCGCCGCGGAGCGTCTGGCCGATGTCGATGCTCTCGCCGATCTTCCCGCCGATGAAGGGCACGTCCAGGTCGAACGAGCCGAGCGTCTGGAGGCAGCCGCTCCAGTCCAGCAGGGCCTCGAAGCCCTCGACGAGGAACTGCTTCTGCGCCCGCGTCAGCGCCAGCGGGTTGGTCAGGACGTTGTCCACCACGTCCACCAGCCCGGCGGCGCTGGCGGTGAAGGTCGGATCGTACACGGCGTCGGAGGCCGTCAGCGCGACCGCCAGCCCCTCGGGCAGCTCGAACACCGGCGTCGAGAAGCTCACCGGCAGGGACACCGAGGCCGAGCGGTCCACACTCAGCGAGACCAGCGACGCCGTCGCGTCGGCCAGTTCCGAGGTGGTGATCTTCCCATCGGGCCCCGGCGTGAAGCCCAGCGTGAACGTCGGGCCCGTCCCGGCCGCGATACCGACGGTCCCGTTGAACAGCCCCGCGAGGTCCAGGCCGACCTCCGCCCCGCCGGTGAAGTCCATGGCGAGCGTCGCGTCGGACGGCCGCAGGAAGAACCCGTCGCCGTCGACGCCCATCTCCAGCGTCCAGTCCAACCGGGCGTTGATATCCAGCGAGAGATCGGAGACATCGGCGGACAGGCCCAGCGCGGCCAGGCCGGTGTCCGAGAGGATGTCGCCGAGGGCGAAGGACCAATCGGCGAGGTTCATGTCGCCGTAGAGGCTCAGCGAGAGGCTCTGCTCGCCGGCGGGGAGGGGGTCGGGCACGGTCACGTCGCGGATGCGAAGGGCGGCGGCGTCGGTGGGCAGGTCCTCGGGCAGCTCGTCGGCGTGGGCGGCGGCCAGCGCGGATGCCCACCCGGCGAGGGTGAGGGTTTCGGCGGCGGCGAAGTAGTCCAGCGACGGGTCGATGAAGCCGTCGGTCAGCACGCCGCTGAGGTCGAAGCTGGTCCCGAGGGAGGTGCTGCCAAGCAGGCCCATGGCTCCGCCCAGCTCGTCGAGGCCCTCCAGCGTGGTGGCCCAGCTCATCGCCTCGCGCAGGCCGGCAACGATGAGCTGCCGCTGGGCGACCGTCAGCGAGCCGGGGTCCAGCAGGACGTCCTCGATCGCGTCGGTCAGCTCCGTGGCGTCCACGGAGAAGCTCGACCCCGCCAGGCCATCGGCGATCGACAGGGCGATGCCCAGCTCCTCCGGCAGCGGGATCGCGTCGGTGTGGAAGCTCACCGGCAGGTCCACCGCGACGGCCGGGGCCGTGGACAGGCTCACCAGCCCCGCCCCACCGGTCTGGAGGTCGGCCAGGGCCAGCCGCCCGTTGCCGTTGGGATCCGCCCACGTGGCGGCGAACGTCGGCCCGGTGCCGGTCACCTGCCCCAGCGCGGCGTGGAAGGTCTCGGCGAGGTCGAAGGACACGTCGGCGTCGGCGGCGACCTCCAGGCGGAGGCTCATCGCGCCGGGCTCGATGAAGAACGCCTCGGAGGCGTCCACGCCGGCGGTGAAGGCGAACTCGTAGGCGCCCTTGAGGTTCAGCGACAGCTCATCGGCCGAGACGTCCAGCCCCAGCGCACTGAGCCCCGCGTCGCCCAGCAGCGAGGCCAGGTCCACCGACGCGTCGAGCAGGCCGATCTCGCCGCGGAAGGCGAGGTCCAGCCCGAGCTCTCCGTCGCCCAGCCCGTCGGCCAGGGCGATCGATGCCAGGGACGTGACGGTCTGCTCGGCCTCCAGGGCGGCCCCCTCGGCGGAGGCGGCGTTGGCGGCCAGCAGCGCCTGGGCCCACTCGTTCCAGCTCAGCGACGCGTCGGAGGCGAAGTAGTCCAGCGAGGGCGTGACCACGCCGGCCTCGAGCATCGCGCCGACGTCCAGCCGGTCGCCGAGGGCGTCGCCCAGCAGCGGGATCGAGCTGGCCATGTCGCCGGCACCCGACAGCACGCCGGACCAGGTGACCAGTTCGCCGAGCCCGCCGGCGATGGCCGTCCGCGCCGCCGCCGACATCGCCGTCGGGTCGGTCAGCAACGTCTCCAGGGCGGACACGACGGCCGACGCGTCGGCGGTGAAGTGCGGCTCGTGGAGCCCGTCGACGGCGCGGAAGATCAGCGCGGCATCCTCGGCGAGCACGAGATCGGCGGTCGAGAACGTCAGCGGGACGGAGACCTCGACGTCGCGCGTGACGTCCAGGCCGATGCCGCTCATGCCGTCGGCGACGAGATCGGCCAGGGCGATGCGCCCGTCGGCATCGACGTTGTCGAACCGCAGCGCGAGCGTGGGCCCGGTGCCGGTGACGGTCCCCAGCGTGCCCTCGAACGCCCCGCCGGCGGCGGTGAAACTCAGCGGCGTGCCCCCGGAGAACTCCGCGCGGATCAGGCAGTCGCCCGGCTCGATGAACAGTTCGTTGGCGGCGTCCACGACGATGGTCAGCGTGAAGTCCATCGCCGCGGCCAGGTCGGCGGCGGCCTCGCCGGCGGGGACGCTGAGGCCCAGGTCGCCCAGGTCCGCCCCGGCCAGCAGGTCCGCGACGTCGAAGCCCCACGTGCCCGCGTCCGCCGTGCCCCGGAAGCGCAGCGTCAGCCCCGCCTCGTCGCGGCCCAGGGCCTCGGCCAGGGAGATGTCCGGCATCGCGCCGTCGGCGGCGGTCTCGGCCGCGGCGGCGAGGGCGGCAATGAGCCCCTCCCACGAGGGCGTCGCGTCGGAGGCGAAGTAGTCCGTCGCGGGCGTGACAAGCAAGTCGTCGATGATCCCGCCGAAGTCCAGGGCCGCCCCGAACGACGTGCCCAGAAGCGGGATCGTATCGGCGGCCGTGGAGTGCGCATCGAGCCCGTCGGCCCAGCCGGAGAGGTCTGCGAGCCCCGCCAGCAGCGCGTCGCGCACGGCCGGGCTGAACGCCAGCCGCCGCAGCGCCGCGGCCAGGCCGGCGGTATCGGCGGCGAAGGTGGGCGTGTCGAACGCGTCGGCGGCCTCGAGAGCCAGCACGGCCGTCTCGGTGGTCTCGGCGTCGACGGCGATCTCGAAGGGCAGCTCGGCCCCCGCGCCGGCCGAGGCGGTCAGGCTCACCAGCGTCGCCCCGCCGGTCTGGAGGTCCGCCAGGGTCAGGCGGCCGTCCTCGCCGGCGTTGAAGGCGGCGGCGACGCTCGGGCCGGTCCCCTCGAACGTCCCGGTCTGCCCCGAGGCGAAGTCGAAGATGTCGAACGACAGAGGCAGTCCGCCGGCGAAGCTCGTGGACACCTCCAGCGAGCCGGGGGCCACGAACGCCGCCCCGTCGGCATCGATGCCCACCGTCACCTCCAGGTCGATCGCGCCGGAGATGTCCGCCGTCACCGCGCCGGCGTCCACGCTGAGGCCGAGGGCGTCCAGGCCCGTCCCGGCCAGCAGTGCCGAAACGTCGAACGACCACTCGGCGATCTTCACGTCGCTGTGGATGCCCAGCGTGACGCCCGCCTCGCCGCCGGCCAGGCCCGTCGCGGCCGCGACCGACGTCAGGTACACGTCCGCCACCCCCTCCGGGGGGTCCTGCGAGCCGACGTTGTCCGCCAGCCGGTCAACCAGTCCCTGCCACGACGGCGAGGGCTCATTGTCCAGGTAGTCCACCGCGTCGGTGACGGCCGCGGCGTCGAGCATCCCGGCGAAGTCCAGCGTCGAGCCCAGCGGCCCGCCGACAAGGTCCATGTCCTGCCCGAGCTCCTCGGCGGCGTTCAGCGCAGTCGACCAGGTCGCAAGCTCGGCGAGGATGTCGGCTACCGCGGTCCGCGTCGCGGCGGACATGGCCACGGCCTTCAGCGCGTCCACCAGGCCGGCGGAGTCGGCGGACCACGTCGCGTCGGCGAAGGCGTCGGCGACGGTCAGGCCCAGCTCGGCCTCGCGGGTCGCGCCATCGGCGGCGGACGTGAAGCTCATCGCCGCGCCGACGGCCACGCCGTCGTCCAGCGTGAGGGTGGCGAGGTTGTCGGCCAGCGTGGTGATGTTGGCCTCGGTCAGCCGGCCGTCGGTGGTGGGCGAGGCGAAGGTCAGGGCGATTTCCGGCCCGGCGCCGGCGATCTCTCCGAGGGAGCCGGCAAGCACGCCGTCGACGGCGAACGTCGCGTCGCTGCTGCCGGTGACGTCCACGCCGACCGTCCAGTCGCCGGGCGCGACGAAGGCGTTGCCCGCGTCGTCCAGGCCGATCGTGAGGGCGAAGTCCACCGCGGCGGTCAGCGAAAGCTCCAGGTCGTCGCCGGTGAAACTCACGCCCAGCGCGTCCAGGCCGGAGCCGGCCAGCAGGCCCGAGAGGCTGAGCGTCTCGGCCGCGAGGGCCGTCTCGGCGGCGAAGCGGAGTGTCACCCCGGCCTCGCCGGCGTCCAGGCCCGTCGCGCGGGCGACGTCCGCCAGCGTCACACCGGGGACGCTCACTTCGCCCAGTGCGGTGAGCCAGCCGGCCCAGGTGGGGTTGTCGGCCGTGGCGAAGTATGTATCGGTCGGCGTGAGGAGCCCGTCGGTCAGCAGCCCGCCGAGGTCCACGCCGGAGCCCAGCGACGAGCCCAGCAGGTCCATCGTGTCGGCGAAGGCCCCGCGCGTCCGCAGGGCGTCGGCCCACGTGGCCAGCTCGCCCAGCAGGCTGCTGACGGCCGCCTTGGTCCCCGCGGTCAGGGCCGCCTCGCGGAAGGCATCCGCCACGGCGGCGACGTCGGCGCTGAAGGCCGGGGCGGCCACGCCGTTGTCGGCCGCGATGCCCACAGCGGCCTCGACGGCCTGCCCGTCGGGATCGGTGAACGCCACGGGCAGGCTGAGGGAGACGTCGTCGTCGAGCGCCCGGGCGGCCAGGTCGGCCAGGCCGTAGGTCTGGAGGTCCTCGACGGTCAGCAGGCCGTCGATCAGCGGATGCGGCGTGCCGGGTGCGATCTCCTCGCCGGAGGCCGGCTGGTCGAACGTGACCGCGAACGTCGGCCCCAGCCCGCTGAGCTGCCCGAGCTGCCCGGACAGAGGCCCGGCGGTGAACGTCACGCCGGAGGCGTCGGCGTCGAACGCGGCCGCGGCGGTCAGTCCGCCGGTGGCGGCGGCGTCGACGTAGAAGCCGCGGTAGGTGTCCACGCCGAAGGTCAGGTCGGCCCGGAGGGTCGCGCCGACGTCGGCGGCGATCTCGTCGGTGCCGAGCGAGAAGCCCCAGGCGTCCAGGTCGGTCCCGCCGGTCAGGGCGGCGAGATCCAACGTCCAGTCGGCGGCGTCGGTGAAGGTCGCCAGGCTCAGGTCGATCTCGAAGTCGAGCCCGTCGGCGGAGGAGACGGCGGCATCGGCGACGCCCGCCGCGGCCGTGGCGGCGGCCTCCAGGCTGGTCAGCCATTCCCCCAGCGTGGGGGTTTCATCGGCGGCGAGGTAGTCGCTCGTGGGGGTAAGGATGGCGGCGTCGAAGGCGTCGGCGACGTTCAGGCTGGACCCCACGCTGCCGCCGAGCGGGTTGATGGAGGTCGAGGCGATCTCGCCCCAGGTCTCGGCGGTGGCCAGCCAGTCGCGCGCGGCGGCCAGGCCGTCGAGCAGCTCGTCCCGCTGGCCGGGGAGGATGGCGGCGTCCTCGCCCGTGCCGTCGAGCATGAGGCGGGGCTCGAGCGGCTCGAGCTTCGGCGCCGGGCCCGACCGGTGGACGGCGGGAGGGTAGGCCCACCGCGCGGCCTCGTAGCGGCGATGCCTGGCTAGAACATGACTCCAAAGCGTCCGCAGACGCTTGTACGCATGCGATGCACGTGACATATAGTGGCTCCGGCGGTTGACCTGCTCTCAGATAGCTGGCACGCCTTCGCCACCCGTATCGACCCTCGACGGGTCCGGCTTTGGTAATCCCGATAGTTTTCGGGGAATTCGGGACCCGCCTCCCTGGAGCAGGGATGCACGGGGTGCAGGGGATTCAGGCCGTCGCAAAGAGATCCGCCGCGGGGGAATGCGGAAGAAGGCGGACATGACATATCTGGGATCGGATATTTGAAGTTTCAGGTCCCGGGCTGTCTGTCGGACCTGCCGTATCCGCGTTCATCCGAGTCCATCCGCGGCTGACGCGTTCCGGATAGCCCGGGCCCCCGCCTACGTCCCGAGCCCCGGGAAGATCGAGAGGTCCGCCGCGACGCGGACGGTCTTGACGCGGCAGCAGTGCTGGCCGAAGAGGGTCTCGCCGGCCAGGCCCAGCAGCTTGCCGGCCGAGAAGTCGTCCTCGACGATCCCCGCCGAGACGATCAGGCGGACCATCGCGCCGACGGCGTCGGCGACGGCGGACTCGATGGTCTCCCCCGTGCCGATCGCGCTGAGCCGCCCGTCGCGGACGATCAGGATGTGATCGCTGGGCGGGGCCGGGTCGATTCCCACGCGCAGGGTCACGCGGGCGGGGCATTCGAGCCCCTGCCCGCCGATCTCGCCGTCGCCCATCACGGCGTGGACGTCGCCGAGGACGAACGGCCCGCCGGGCCGGCGGACGGGAATGGTCACGCGGGCGCCGGGTGCGACGTCGTTGACGTCCATGTTGCCCCCGAACTGCCCGGCGTTCATGGTGGACCAGGCGCCCTCGGCCGGGGCGACGCCGAGCACGCCGATCATCGGCCGAAGCGGCACGCGGACGCCGCGGTAGACGCAGTGGTCGGCGGCGATGGGCACGGGCTCCCAGGCCTCGCGGCCCTCCATGCACAGGTGCCCGCGCGGGCCCGGGCGGACGTCGAGGATGTCGAACGCCAGCGCCTGCCCCGGCCGGGCGCCGGCGACGGCAATCGGCCCGGTCGCGGGGTTGGGCCGATCGGCGCGGCCGGGATCGTCGCTGAAGAACCGGTCGCCGGCACTGCGGCAGTCGATCTCCAGCAGGGCCCCGTCGGGCACCTCCGCCGCGGGGGGCGTGTCGGCGGCCAGCTCGCAGACGAAGCTCTCGTCAGGAATGTGCAGCGGCTCGGTCATGTGGGCCTCCCTCGCGGTTTCCGGCGACCGATGGATGATACACCCGGGCGGCGCGGCGGAAAAGCCCGCGCCCCCGTCGTCCGCGAGGGGTTCCACCAGAAGAGCCGCGTCCGCCCCGCCCCGTCGCCCCGGGGCGCCCCGTCGGCGACAGGAGCCCCAACGATGCCGCGTACTCGCTTCCGCCCGCGGCCGGACCTTCGACGGGCCGCGACCGCCCTGGCCGTCCTCGCCGCCGCCGGCAGCGTGCGGGCCGAGGTCACGGTCCGGCGGCTCGCCCCGGGCGGGGCCGTCCCCGAAACGGCAGGACCGGGGGCGGTCGTGCGGTTCGACATCTCGGCCGTCCCGGCCGGGGCGCAAGTCCACCGGGCGGACCTGCTGGTTCGCCGCGCCGAGGCGATCACCGGCCGCAGCGACGACGCCCTGGTCCCCGTGACGGTCCGGCCGGTCCTGGCCGGCGGGCGGGGCGGCGGGCCGCTGGCCCTTCGCCCACCGTGGTACGACCGCCTCGACGCCACCGCCGCCGTCCGGGCCGCGCGGGCAAGGGGCGCCGCGGCGAGCTTCGCCGTCGCCACTTGTCCGAAGTGGGACTCGGCCGCGACGCGGCTGGACGTGGAGTGGGCCGGACGGCCGCGCGGCGATCTCCCGCGGCAGGTCGCCGGCCTGCGCGTCCTCTCGCGCAAGGGCGCGGTGTTTCTCGTGTTCGAGGAGATCGACGACCGTTCGACCGAGCCGGCCGTCGCCTGGGGCATCCTCCGCCGGCGGCTGGCCGCCATGGATGACCCGCGTGAGGTCCGCTACCGCGTATACCGCCACGGCGAGCGGATCACGGCGGGAAACCTGCACGAGGCCGAGCGGCTGGGCGACGTGCGGCCGATGAGCGGCTACAACGCGGCGGGCCGATCGGTGGACGAACTGATCGCGCTGCATCGGCAGCGTGCGGTGGAGGACCTGCCGTTCGCCCGGCGCCTGGCGCGGACGGGCGGATTCGATCGGTACGAACCGGACATGCCGGAGATGGACGAACTGCGTATCGGGCGGCTGGCGGTCACCGACGGGCGCCCCCTCCCCCCGCGCACGGGGCTGTTCGTGCACTGCATCCCGCCGGGGGCCGGGCCGGGCAAGGCGCACTTCGCCGTGGTCACCGTCGTCGACGGCCTGGCCAACACGCGGGACTTCTCGCCGGGAAACGCGACGGTCGAGGCGGTCGCCGAGAGGCCGGGGCCGTGCGAGCCGGTGCTCCAGGGCGAGCCGGAGGTGACGGTCTTCTACGACTACCCGGGCCGGCGCGAGCGGTACGTCCAATGGGCGGGCCCGCCGCTGGCGAACCTGCCGAACCGTGCCATGAACTGGGGCGTGTTCGTCCCGCGGGACCTGGCCGACGCGGAGGTCCGCCGGCTGGGCGTGTTCTTCCACGACGAGCGCCGGCGCTACCTCAAGCCGCCGTGGCCCCACCGCCGCGACGCCGTGCTGCTCTCGCCCCACGACGGGCCCTGGCGGGGCTACGGGTACGGGTACCACGAGGCGCTGGGCACGCTGCGGTCCTTCCGCCACGGGCGCGTGAGGCCGTTTCTGGCACGGCGTGTGGATGCCGCCCTGGACTGGGCCGTTCCACGCTTCGGCGCCGACGCCAACACCGTCTTCTGCGGCGGGCGCGGGCACTGGGGAGGCACGGCGGCGCTCCAGTACGCCCTTCGCCGCCCGGGAAGGATCGCCTGGGTCGCCGTCGAGGACAACCCCGACCCCGACCCCAACCGCACGCCGTACGCCTACAGTCCCTACGGCCGCGGGGACATCCGCAAGACGCCCCGGCCGAGGATGGACGACGTCTGGGGCAAGCCCGCCTGGGCCCTCCCGGCCGAGAGCGGCCGGAGCATCTGGGCCGAGCTGGACCTGCCGGCCTACGTCCGGAGGGTCGGCGCCGAGCGGGCCCTGCCGTTCGTCTCCATGGGCGCCGGCTCCCAGCACATGACCTGGAGCCAGGAAGCCGACCTGATGAAGGCCTTCCTGTGCACGCACAACGCCTTCATGGCGGCCTTCTTCTGGGGCAGCCGCCCGCACCTGCCCCTGCCCGAGAACGCCGCCGACGGCCGGCCTGCGTTCGCCCCGCGGCTGGACCGGCCCCTGCTGGCGTGCCGGCCGGTCAAGCACCACCCGAACCCGGGCTTCTTCGCCAAGCACTTCGAGACGGGGCAGCGCGGCTACGGTGCGGGCTCGCGGCTGAACACCCGTCCGCGGTGGAGCCCGCGGGACGCGGTCGACGGCCCCGAACGCCTGGAGCTGACGATCTTCTCGTCCCGCCGGGTCAGCTACGCCGGGCGGGTCGTCTGCGAAGTGGTCGTCCGCAACACGCGGCGGTTCCGGCCGAAGCCGGGGACGCGCGTGGCCTGGAAGGTACGCCCCGGACGCGGCGGGGGCGCCGGGCAGAGCGGAACCGGCACGGTCGACGAGCGCGGGCGCATCCACCTCGGCGAGGTGGCGTTCGACCGCCCGGCCAGACTTGTCGTCCGCCCCGTCGGCCCCGGGGAGGCCGGACCATGAACGCCCTCGCCCGACCCACCGCACTGGCCGTGATCCTCCTTGCCGCGCCCCCGACATGGGCGGCCGAGGGCTTCCGGACCACCACGTTCGGCAACGCCGCCGGGTGCGTGCACCGCGGGACGCTGACGGTGGACGGGGCCCTGCTGCGGTTCGACGTCTCGGCCCTGGCCGGGGCGGACGTTCGGATGGCGCGGCTGCGGGTGCCGCCGGACGGGCACACCCATGGTGCTACGGTCCGCGTCGTCGCCGTCGGGATCGGCCGGGACGAGCCGCTGGCCCTGCTACCGCCGGACTACGCCGGCTTCGACGCGACCGACGCCGTCGCCGCCTGGGCGGCCCGCCCGGCGGCCAACCGCGGTCTGCGCGTGGTCGAGGCCGGCGGGGTCCGCTTCGCCGGGGCGGTGCTGGAGGTCTCCACCGTCGGCGAGGTCCCCCGCCCGATCCGGCCGATCACCCGCCTGCGGGCCGTCCACCGCTCTGGCCAGACGTTCCTGACCTGGGGGGAGATCGCCGACCCCGTGGGCGCCGATGCGCCGACCTTCGGCGCGTTCGACGAGGCCGTGCTCACCGCACGCAAGCGGCGGCGCATCGTCTATCGCGTCTACCGCCACGACCGCCCGATCACGCCGGCGGAGCTCGCCGGCGCCCGGCTCGTTCGCGAGGTGCCCGAGGCCGTCTCCTGCTGGAACCTGCTGGCCGTGCGGAACACCGAGCATCCCAACCAGGGCACGCCGACGAAGCGCTCGTCGCTGCGCCCCGGGCGGAACCTGGGGGTCGATCACGTCATGACCCGCTACCGCATCGCCCCCGGCGGCGAGCCCCTGCCCCGGGCGACCGGCCTGGCGGTGGTGACCGCCGCCCGCCCCGGCCGACGGTACTACGCGGTGACCGCCGCGATCGACGGCCGGGAGGCCGTCGCGGCCCTGCCGCCCGGGGCGAGCCTGGTCGAGCCGGTCGCCGAGGCGCCCGCGACGTTCCCCGCGACGATCCTCCAGGAGACGCGCAGCCGCGAGGGGCGCCGCAAGCCCGCCGGGGAGGTGGACGTCTACGCCTCCTGGCTGGGCCCGCCCTACCACAACCTGCCGATCGTCTCGCAGACGTTCGTCGTCCGCTGGGCGGACGCCCCGGCCGCCGATCCGGGCGCCCCCGGGCCGCTGCTGGTCGTGCAGACCACGCACGGCGGCTCGGCCACGGAGGCGGGCAGCCTGGGATGGCACGCGGCGCGGCGGCACGCGGGCGCGGTGCCCACGGTGGCGCTGACCGAGGGCGGGCTGTGGCAGGGCTTCCACGAGTGCATCGGCACGCTGCGGAGCTACGCCGACGGCGTGGTGCACAACTACCCCCAGCGGCGTGTCCTGGCCGCCACGCGGTGGGCCCTGGCCCGGGGCGTGCCGGCCCTGGATCCGAACCGGGCGGTCATCTGGGGGCAGATGGCTCACTGGGCCCTGCGCCACGGCGACCTCTACGCCGCGGTGATGTCCAACGGCTACGCCAACCTGAACGTCGGCAAGGAGGCCCAGAAGCACGGCTGGAAGTGGGGCCCCTACCCCGCCGGGTCCAGGAACGCCGAGGGGGTCGATCAATGGCTCGCCATGAACCTGCCCCGGTGGATCCGCGAGAACCCCACCGTCGAGCTGCCCTACTGGCTCTGCTGGCCGGCCTACGGGGCCTACCCCAGCCACACCATCGGCGACTTCGGCTTCCTGCCCTGGCCGGAGATGCTCGACGCCATGGCCCGCACGAAGCGGGCCTTCGCCGCGACGTGGTCCAGCAACGGTCCCGGACCGGCCGGGGCGCTGCGACAACTGGTCACGCGCATCCGGCGGGACCAGTCGCTGCCCGCGTTCGGGCGCTGCTCGCTGGACCGAAGCCCCGGCGACGGCGACCACCGCGACGCCGAAAAGCGCGGCGGGATAAACCTCTACCAGCTCTGGGAGCCCGAGACGCTCGTCGAGACACCCGACCGGTGGGAGGTCACGCTGCACCTCCGCGACGACTGCCCGCGGGAGGCCTGCACCACCGACGTCACCCCGAGGCGGTGCACCGTCTTCGGCGCCGAGCCCGGCCGGACGTTCCGCTGGACCCTCACGCCGACCGGCGCCGACCGGCCAAGCCGGGCCGGCCGGGCCGAGGCCGACAGGTGGGGCCTGGTCACCGTCAAGTCCCTGACGCTGACGCGCCGCAAGGCCCGCCTGCGCATCGAGCGAGCCGATGACGGGCAGGAAGGAAGGCCCCGCCCGTGAGCGAGGAGGGCACGCTTGCGTACGCCGGCGACGCTCAGCCGTCGTCGAACCATTCGTCGTCGGGGTCGAAGGCGGGGACGGCGACGACGAGGACGGTCAGCCGACCCACCGCGCGGTGGCGGCAGCCGGGCTTGATCTGCACCACCGAGCCGGGGCGGATGTCGAAGCTCTCGCCGTCGAGCTCCATGCGGCCGGTACCTTCGAGCACGTAGTACATCTCCGTCAGCCGCTTGTGGTAGTGCAGCTCGGCGTCGGCCTTGACCTCCAGGCGGTGGAAGGTGGCGATGCGGTCGGGCTCTTCGGCGAACGCCCGCCGGGTGGTCCCGCACGGGCAGGAACGGGCGGGCACGTCGTCGAAATGCGTGATGGTGTAGCGGGGGCTCATGCCCGTCCTTGTACCACGCCGGAAGCAGGGGGGCCAAGTCAAGACCGAGTGGAAGACCTTCGGCGCCTCATTGACGCTGGCCCCGCGCGGCCGCTACGATGGGCCGTTTCCCGAAGCGCCGACGGCGCAGGAGTTCCCGCTATGGACAAGCTGACCGAAGCCATCCAGGGCCTGAAGTTCGACGAGAAGGGGCTGATCCCCGCCGTCATCGTCGACGCCGAGAGCAAGCAGGTCCTCATGGTCGCCTACATGAACGAGACCTCGCTGCTGGAGACGGTGCGGACGGGCAAGACGCACTTCTGGTCCCGCAGCCGGCAGAAGTACTGGATGAAGGGCGAGAGCAGCGGCCACACCCAGGACGTCCGCGCCGTCTACACAGACTGCGACAAGGACACGGTGGTCATCGAGGCCGTCCAGCACGGCGCCGCCTGCCACGAGGGCTACTTCTCCTGCTTCTACCGCCGGCTGACCGACGACGGCGAGTGGCAGGTCGTCGCCGAGAAGGTCTTCGACCCCGACAAGGTCTACAAGTCCTCCTGACGGTGCCGGCGGCGCGGCCGGGCCTCCATCGCGGAGCGCCATGAACCCCAACACCGTGCCATTGCAGAAGCCCCGCCCCAAGGGCCCCCTGGCGGTGCGGGCGGTCCTGCTGGCGACCGGGACGCTGACAGTGGCGGCCCTGGCGCTGCTGTACGTCCGCCCGGGCCTTGCCGGGCCGGCGCGGTCGGCGGCGGAGATCGCACACCTGGCCATCGCCGGGCTGCTGATCGTCGACCGCACCGTCCGGCTGCTGCGAAGCACCCACCGCGGGCTGTTCCTCCGCTCCAACGCCCTCGATTTCGGCCTGCTGGCCGCGGCCACGGCGGCGGTGCTGTTCGGCGCCGTCGCCGATTCGGCTATCGCATCGGGCATCGGGCTGTACCTTCTCCTGTCGCGAACGTGGCTGCTGGTGCCGCGCGGTCGGCTGCGGCTGGCCCTGAACGTGCTGCTGGCGGCCACGGGGGCCGTGGCGGTGGCGGCGCTGGTGCTGGAGTACGGCTTCCGCGAGCCGCTGCCGGTGCGGCGCGGCGTGCTGCACGCGGTGGAGACCATCGTGGTCGCGCTGTTCGTGCTGGACCGCATCGTCCGGCTGGAGTTCGCCCGCGACCGCCGGGCGTACCTTCGCGAGAACTGGGTGGACTTCGCCCTGCTGGCGGTCGCGGCGGCAGTGGCGGGGGTCGGCGGGAGACTGGTCGGCGACGTCCTCTCCGCCGGGGCGATCTACGTGATCATCACCCAGGCCTACATCCTGGTGACGCTGCTGCTGCGGGCGGTCAGCGTGAACCTGGATTTCGCCGCCAGCGGGCTGCACCCGACGTGGCTGCTGATCGGCAGCTTCGCGGTGATGTGCCTGGGCGGCTCGGGCCTGCTGATGCTCCCGGTCGCCACGCCGGAGGGGATGCAGCCGCCGCTGTACTACGACCAGGCGCTGTTCACCGCCACCAGCGCCACGTGCGTGACCGGCCTGATCGTCCGCGACACGGCCAGGGAGTTCACGGCGTTCGGCCAGGCGGTGATCCTGGTGCTGATCCAGCTCGGCGGGCTGGGGATCATGCTGTTCGGCACGGTGCTGGCGATGCTGGTGGGCAAGGGCCTCAGCGTCCGCTCCAGCACGGCGCTGGGGGAGATGATGGGCACCAAAAGGATCGGCCGGCTCGGACGGGCGGCGCGGTTCGTGGTGGCCATGACACTGGCGATGGAACTCCTCGGCGCGGTGCTGCTGTACCCGATGTTCGCCGCCGACCGCGGCGGGCGGGCCGTCGGGGTCGGCGAGGCGGTCTGGCACAGCGTGTTCCACAGCGTCTCGGCCTTCTGCAACGCCGGCTTCGCGCTGTACAGCGACAACATGATGGCCGGCGTCGCCGACGGCTGGGCCGGCCCCCTGCGCGACCGCTGGCAGGTCCTCGGCGTGATGGCCCCGCTGATCGTCCTCGGCGGGCTGGGCTTCCCGGTCCTCCAGGAACTCGGGGCCTGGTTGCGCCAGGCGGCGCGGCGGGCCTTCCGCAGGGGCCGCCGGGCCCGCGCCGCCGCCCGCCACACGCTGTCGCTGCACTCGAAGATCGTGCTGACCGCCACGGCGGCGCTGCTGGTCCTCGGGGCCGGCGGGCTGCTGGTATTCGGCACCGAGCGCGAGCCGCCGGCGCTGGCCCGCCACGAGGCCTTCGGCCCCGGGCGCGCCGTCCGCGACGACCCCGACCGCTGGGCGAACATGCCGCTGCCCCGGCGGGTGCGGGCGGCGGTGTTCCAGTCGGTCACGGCACGGACGGCGGGCTTCAACACGATCGACATGGCCGAGGACCTCTCCGACGGCGGGCGGCTGTGGCTGTGCCTGCTGATGTGCATCGGCGGCAGCCCGGCGAGCACGGCCGGGGGGATGAAGACGGTCACCTTCGCGGTGCTGGTGCTGGCGGCGTGGTCGGTGATCCGCCGCCGCGGGGAGGTGGAGGCCTTCCGGCGGAGCTTCGCCGACGTGCTGCTGCGGCGGGTGGTCACGCTGGCGGTGCTCTACGCCGGCCTGGTGGTGGCGGTGACGCTGCTGCTGTGCACGGCCATGCCGGACTGGGAGTTCCTGGACCTGCTGTTCGAGGCGTGCAGCGCGTGCGGCACGGTGGGGCTGTCGACGGGGGTGACCGGCGAGTTGAACCTCTTCGGGCGGGTGGTGGTCATCGCGGCGATGTTCGCCGGGCGGCTGGGGCCGCTGACGCTGCTGCTGGCGCTGACCACGCGCCTTCGCCCGGCGGACTACGCGTATCCTTCCGAGAACGTCGTCATCGGGTGAGAGCCATGGAACGTTTCGCAGTCATCGGGCTGGGGCGGTTCGGGATGCGGCTGGCGCGGTCGCTGGCCGACGCAGGCGCGGAGGTCATCGCCGTGGACCGCAACCGCGAGTGGGTCCAGGAGGCCAAGGACGACGTCGCCCTGGCCGTCTGCCTCGACGCCACCGACGAGCACGCCCTCCGCAGCCAGGGCATCGACAAGGTGGACGTGGCGGTCGTGGGCATCGGCACGAACTTCGAGGACGCCGTGCTCGCAACCGCCACGCTCAAGCAGATCGGCGTGCCCCGCGTGCTCAGCCGCGCGACCACGACCACCCGCGGGCGCATCCTCACCAGCGTCGGCGCCGACGACATCGTCAACCCCGAGCGCGAGTCCGCCGAGCGATGGTGCAGCAAGCTCGTCGCCCCCGCCGTGCTCGAGCGGTCCGTCTTCGCCGAGGGCTACAGCCTCGTCCAGGTCGAGGCGCCCCCGAGCTTCCACGGCAAGACGCTCAAGGCCCTGGCCGTCGGCAGCCGCTATCGCGTGCTGGTCGTGGCGATCCGGCGGACGGTGTCGGAGACCGACGAGGACGGCAAGGAGACGACGCACCCCAATGTGGTCCCCGCCCCGGGCCCCGACACCGCGGTCGTCGAGGGCGACATCCTCGTCCTCATCGGCGCCGACGAGGCCATCGAGGCCTTCCCGACCGGGTGAAAGCCCCCTACCGGGCCGGCTCGCTCTGCTCGGCGTACTCGCGGGGGTCCAGGCCCTGCTCGATCCAGCCGAGCTTGCGGACGCGGCGTTCGTGGCGCCCGCCCTGGTCGAACTCGGTCGCCAGCCAACTGCTGACGATGCGGCGGATGAGCTCTTCGCCGAGGACGTCGCTGGCCAGGCACAGGACGTTGGCGTTGTTGTGGCGGCGGGACATCTGGGCGGTGAGCTCGTCGTGGCAGAGCGCGGCGCGGACGCCGTGGACCTTGTTGGCGCAGATGTCCATGCCGATCCCGCTGCCGCAAATGAGGATGGCGACCTCGGCCTTGCCGTCCGCCACGGATTTCGCCGCCGGCCAGGCCAGGTCAGGGTAGTCGCAGCTCTGGGCGCTGTTGGTGCCCATGTCGAGGACCTCGTGCCCCTGCTCGCCGAGCAGGACCGCGACCTTCTCCTTGACCGCGTGCCCTCGATGATCCGCTGCCAGTGCGATCCTCATGACTGTCCTTCGCTGAATGCGACCTTCAGGGCCTCGACGATCCGCCCGGCCGTGCGGACGTAAACCTCCCGGTCGCTGCCGATCGGGTCGGGCACGTCGCCGCGGGGGTCCAGCCGGCGGACCTTCTCGCCGGCCTCGGGCGCCATCCGCAACACATCGGCGACGTGAGAATCCGTCATGCACCATACCAGATCGGCCTGATGAATCAACTCCCTTGTCAACTGGCGGCTGCGGTGGCGGGAGATGTCCGCGCCGAGCTGCCTGGCGGCGATCACCGCCTCCCGCGTTGCCCGCGCGCCGTCGGCGGCGAACAGGCCCGCCGACAGCACCCGCTCGCCCTTGGAGGGCAGCTCGCCGACGCGGCAGCCGAGTTCGTCGGCCAGCATCTTCTTGGCCAGGCCCCCCGCCATCGCGCTGCGGCAGGTGTTGCCCGTGCAGACGATCAGGATCGTCCGGCGGGCCATGCGGCGGACCTCCGCGGCCGAGACGGCGCCCTCGCGGAGGACCTCCCACCCGTCGCCGTCGCAGCGGACGATCGTGCTGTCGGTGCCCAGCGCCGTCGGGCCGCTGTCGATCAGCAGGTCGATGCGCCCGTCGAGGTCGGCCAGGACCTCCTCGCCCGATCGCGGCGAGGGCCGGCCGGCCAGGTTCGCGCTGGGCGCCACGACGGGCACGCGGACGGCCGAGAGCATCGCGCGGGCGACCGGCTCGTCGGGACAGCGCAGGCCCAGGAAGTCATTGAAGCACAGGCGTTCGTAGAGGCCCTTGCGGCGCCGCAGGTTGCGGTCGGCCAGCCGCCCCCCCGCCGGGACGAGAAGCGTGATCGGCCCGGGCCAGCCGCGGTCGATCAGCCGCCGGGCGATCCGGAGCGGCTTCCCGACGTAGCGCCCGACCTCGTCGGCGCCGCCGACATGCACGCTGAACGGGCGCGACGGGCGTTCTTTCAACTCGCGGAGCCGCTCGATCGTCCTGGCGTCCGTCGCGGCCGCGGCGATGCCGTAGACCGTCTCGGTCGCGAACCCCACCAGCCCGCCTTTGCGCAGCACCCGGACCCCGGCCTCGGCGGCCGGCGCGATCTCCGCCTCCGTGCTGACCCGAATGACGTCCGTTGCCACGTGCGTACCTCGGGTGGCATTATGCCTCCGCGCCCGAGGGCCCGTCAAGGCGGCGCTGGGCTCAACTGGCGATGCCCGCCGCCACCAAGAACTGGAGAGGTGCCTGTACCTTCCCGTGCCCGTCGCATTGCGCGGCGCGGGTCTCCCGGCGGACTAACCATCCCCCGCCCGCGCCCGCCCTCTACGCCCTCGACAAGCAGGCCGACTCCGCCCGATCACAAGCCCGACCCGCTGGCACGACAGCACGCAGGTCCGCGTGGCCACGCCCCCCTGCAGGGGGGCGGCCGAGCAATTTCCGAGTTGATTTATCGACGATTGTCTTGGCCCGCAGTTCGGCTGGAAGGAGTCCGACGAGAGCGGCGGCGCGGTCTTCGGCAAGCGTCAGCCCCAAAGGGTCTACCCCTTCGAGGGTCCCCCGGAGTTGCCGGAGACGAATCGCAAGATGGACCCGGCCTTCGCCCTGATCCCCGAGCCGGGGACGCCGGCCCTGCTGTGCCCTGTGGCGCTGATCGAACTGGTGCGCCGAGGGCGAGGCCGGTAGGCTCCGACGGCAGCAAGGTGGACCGCTACGGAGGGAGAAGCCGGTCGGCGCTCTCGCGGCATCCTCCCGAACCGTTCCCGGGTCCGGTTGGAAGTGCGCGCATGCGGTTCTACCCTTCTCAATGCACGAACCCCGGAACCGGGCTACTGAACCGCGGGGCGCACGGCTCGGTTTGGCCCGGCAGGAAACGCCGCGCTTCGCTGCCGCCCTGTTGCGCCAGGGGCGAGTTCCCCTCTCGGAGGACAATCCCCATGACGTTTCGCGCAACAATCACGGCCGTTTGCAGTGTGCTCGGCCTTTGCCTGTCGTGCCCGCTCGAAGCCCGGGCCGACATCCCCACGGTCCCGGTCGGTGATCCCTGCAACCCGGCAGACCCCGGCACCGGATACGGGAGTGTAGACTACGGCTACAACATCGGCGTGTACGAGGTGACCGCCGGAGAGTATACGGAATTCCTGAATGCCGTGGCGGACATGGACCCCTACGGCCTCTACAACCCCGACATGAGCAGCACCACCTCCCCGGAGCACGGGTGCAACATTCAGCGCGAGGGAAGCGGCGTGACGGGCGATCCGTACGCATACAGCGTGCCACAGGACTGGTCGGAGCACCCGGTCAACCATGTCGGCTGGGCAGACGCCGCCCGATTCGCCAACTGGCTGCACAACGGGCAGCCCGACGGGGCCGTCGGCCCGGGCACGACAGAGGACGGCGCCTACCAGCTCAACGGGGCCACCATCAATGCCGAGCTCCTCGCCATCACGCGCGAGCAGGACTGGCGATGGGCCCTTTCGAACGAGGACGAATGGTATAAGGCCGCCTACTACGACGCCAACGCCGGCACGTACTACACGTATCCCACCGGAAGCAACAGCGTTCCGACATCCGAGCCCCCGCCCGGCACCGACATGGTCGCCGGTTCGGCGAACTACGATGACAACGATTACAGCGACGGCTGGTTCGACATCGCTTTGGTCGGCTCCTATACCGCCAAGCCCTCCGACAGCCCCACGGGCACATACGATCAGGGAGGCAACGTGGCCGAATGGGTGGAGGCGACCCTCAACGTGGACTACCGGGTCGTCCGCGGCGCCGCTTACGACGGCGGCACATGGTATATGCAGTCCCAACACCCCTTCTGGGCGTACCCCGATGACGAGGATGCCAGTTTCGGCTTCCGCGTCGTACAGGTGCCCGAGCCGGCGACCATCTCGCTGCTGCTGGCCGCGGCCGCGACTCTGTGCAGTCGGCCTGCCCGCCGCCGTCGTCCGACGTGTTGAGGGCGGAGGTCTCCCACCCTGACTGCCCGGGCCCATGGTGATCGCCGAGGCCAACTGACTGTCCTCGGTTGTACGTGGATGGGGTCCGCGATCACGTTCCCCCCGCCGCCCCCGCGCCCTTGCGGTAGGCCGTCGGGGTGACGCCGGCGAGGGCCTTGAAGGAGCGGCACATGTTCGAGACGTACTCGAAGCCGCAGCGAACGGCAATGTCCACCAGCGGCAGGTGCGTCCGGCGAAGCAGCCGGCGGGCGTGGACGACGCGGAGGCGCTGGAGCTCCCGCGAGGGCGTGCGCCCCAGCGCGGCGACGAACCGCCGCTGGACCGTTCGCCGGCTGGCCGGCATGCGGTCGTACATCTCGGCCAGGCTCGCATCCTCCGGCGGGGTCTCCCGCAGGTAGGCCAGGGCCGCCCCGACCAGCTCGTCGGCCGGGCGGTACTCCGTCGACGGGCGGGGCACGATGCCCGACGGGGACACGGTGACCTCCCGGCGGCTGCGGCGCCCGGCGAGAAGCCCCGCCAGCAGCCCGGCGGCCTCGGCGCCCACGCGGGGCAGGTCCAGGTCCACCGCCGAGAGCCCCGGGGAGACGTGGCGGCAGTGGACCGGGGCGTCCTCGGAGGACAGGATGGCAACGTCGCCGGGCACGCCGAGCCCGGACGTGCGGGCGGTCCGGGCCAGGGCCGAGGCCATCACTCCCGCGGCGGCCATCACCGCCACCGGCCTGGGCAGCGAAAGCAGCCAGGGCTCGATATCCGCCGGCCGCGTGGCCGAGAAGAACGACGCCGAACCGGGCGCCGGCTCCGGCGGGAAGCTGTCGCAGTCGAAGCCGGCGTCGGCGAGCTCGGCGACGAAGCCTTCGCGGCGGCGGAGGCACCATGCGGGCCCGGCGCCGAGGAAGGCGAACCGCGAAAATCCCTGGTCGATCAGGAACCTCGCCCCCATCCTGCCGACGCGGTGCTCGTCGATGCGGACGACGGGGCGGTGGTCCGGCTCGCCGCGCCCGAAGAACCACGCCACGGCCCGCCCGGGCGCGCGGAGCGGCTCCCATAGGTCCCAGTCGGCGTCGGCGATCAGCCCGTCGAAGTCGCGGGCCAGGAAGTCGGCGACCATGCGGTCCATGTCGCGAAGGAGAAGCTGGGGAACGAACGTGGAGACGGTCCACTCGGGGTTGAACGCGTGGATGCCCCCCAGCAGGGGCTCGACGTACTCCAGGTGCCCGGGCGGGAAGAGCCCGACGTGGATCGGCTGTTGCGTGGCCATGGCATGCTCCGATGGGTGTCGCTTTATGATAATAAAAACGTCGTAAGCTGACAAACACGCCCGGCCGGTGTGTTGCTAGCATGGTCTCTCGTTGGCTTGGGCGCCGGGGCGTGCCCGGCCGGCGAGACGGGAGCATCGGCGATGATCGAACAGCGTACGGGCATCCTGCGGCGTCTGGCGTGGGCGGCGGCGTGTCTGGCCCTCGCGGGCGGGTCCGCGACGGCGGAGAAGGCGACGGGCGTCAAGCCCGCGCGGCGCAGCTTCCGCGACGAGCGCCCGACCGAGGGTCTGCTGGCGAAGATGCTCGCCGGGCCGCTGAAGGACGTCGAGGAGGTCGTCTTCGCCGTCCACTCCCCCACCGGGTGGCACTGGTACGAGACGTTCGGCTACGTCTGCGAGAACCCCCGCCAGAAGAAATACTCCCACCGCGGGCGGCTGGTGCGGCTGAACCTGCGGACCGGCGAGGCGGAGGACATCCTGGTCGACCTGAGCGGCTCGATCCGCGACCCGTGCGTCAGCTACGACGGCAAGCGGGTGCTGTTCTCCTACCGCAAAGGGGGCCGGGAACATTTCAACCTCTACGAGATCGGCGCCGACGGCAAGGGTCTGCGGCAGATCACCGACGGGCCGTGGGACGACATCGAGCCGGTCTACGTCCCCGACGGCGGGATCGTCTTCTGCTCCGGGCGGTGCAAGCGATGGGTGCCCTGCTTCACCACGCCGGTCGCCATCCTCTACCGCTGCGAGGCCGACGGCTCGGGCCTGCGGGCGCTGTCCAGCAATGTCGAGCACGACAACACGCCCTGGGTCATGCCCGACGGACGCATCCTCTACACCCGATGGGAATACGTCCTCCGCGGCGTGATGAGCTTCCACCACCTCTGGACGATGAACCCCGACGGCACGGGCCAGATGGTCTACTTCGGCAACGCGCTGGACGGCACGCTGATGATCGACGCCAAGCCCATCCCCGGCAGCGACCGCGTGGCCGCCATCTTCGGGGTCTGGCATGGCGGGCCCGAGCACAACGGCTGCCTCGCCACCGTCCACGCCGACGCCGGGCCCGATCACAGGCCGGCCGCGAGGGTCGTCAACCCCCCGGGCATCGAGTGGAAGGAGCCGGAGTGGCGGAAGGTCGTCAAACGGATCCGCGACGACCAGGGCGAACTCCGCGACCCCTACCCCATCAGCGACGACTGCTACCTCGTCGCCTGGGAGAACTGCCTGCTGGTCATGGACGGCCGGGGGCGGTTCGAGGTCGTCCACCGCCTGCCCGGCCGGCAAAGGCCCACCCTCCACGAGCCGCGCCCCCTGGTGCCCCGCCCGCGCGAGCCGGTCATCGCCCCCAAGGTGGACCTGGCGGCCGACACCGCCCACGTGATGCTCACCGACGTGACGATCGGGCGGAACATGGACGGCGTCGAGCCGGGGGACGTCGCCTCGCTGTTGATCCTCGAGGACCTGGCCAAGCCGGTGACCTTCGGGCCGACAGTCGAGCCGCAGATCGGCCAGCACAACCTCCAGCGGATCGTCGGCGAGGTGCCCGTCGAGCCGGACGGCTCGGCCTGGTTCGAGGTCCCCGCCGGGCGGAGCCTGCTGTTCGTCGCCCTCGACGCCAACGGCCGGGCCGTCAAGCCCATGCGCAGCTTCGTGACCTTCATGCCCGGCGAGGTGGCCGGATGCGTCGGCTGCCACGAGCACCGCAGCATGACGCCGCCGGACGGCACGCCGACGGTGGCGGCGCTCCGCCGCCCGCCCAGCCGCCCCGAGCCGCCGGCAGGCATCCGCCACGGCGTGATCGACTTCGGGCGCGACGTCCAGCCGATCCTCGACCGCCACTGCGTCCGCTGCCACAACAGCGAGGCATACCGCGGCGGCGTGCTGCTGGTCGCAGACCGCGGGCCGGCGATGTCCATCGGCTACGCCACGGCCAGGAAGCTCTACAACCAGGGCGGCGGGGACGGCAACGTCGCGCCCTACCGCTCCGGCAGCGGCGACGACAAGCTGCTCAAGCACTTTGGCCCCAGCCACCACGACGTGACCCCCACGGCCGAGGAACTGCGGATCGTCCGGCTGTGGCTGGACAGCGGCGCGACGGGCGCGGGGACCTACGCGGCGCTGGGCAGCGGCATCGTCGGCGGGGAGAGCGAGCTGTGGAACCCCCTGCCCGCCGAGCACGTCGCCGCCCAGACCGACGTGCTCCAACGCCGCTGCGACCGCTGCCACATGTGGCGCAAGCGGACCGACCGCGACCTGCGCTTCCGCTGCCCGCGCTTCCCCATGCGGGCGCTGGGGCCGGTCCGGTCCAACCTCGACCACCCCGAGAAGTCCATCGTCCTCCGCGCCCCGCTCGCCGAGGCCGCCGGCGGGCTGGGCCTGTGCAAGGACAAGAAGACCGGCAAGGCGGTGACCGTCTTCGCCGACACCTCCGACCCGGACTACCGCAAGCTGCTGGGCGTGATCCGCCACGCCGCCGGGATGCTCCGGAAGGTCAAACGCTACGACATGCCCGGCTTCGTGCCCAACGAGCACTACATCCGCGAGATGAAACGCTACGGCGTCCTGCCGCGCGACTACCGCCCCGGCGAGGACCCCATCGACGTCTACGAGGTGGACCAGGCGTACTGGAAATCCTTCTGGCCCGTGCCGCAGCGCGCCCCGCAGGCGAAGGAGAGCTATCGATGACCCATCGCATCGCCCTGACGTCCGCGGCGGCCCTGCTGTGCATCGCGGCCGCCGGCGGCCTGGCCGACCAGCCGCTCCAGTGGGCCAACAGCCCCGGGCACAACATGGTCATCGACGCGGCGAACCTGCCCGTGACGCTCACGGAGGCCAACCGCCTCTGGCGGACGCCGCTGGGCGGCAAGTGGGCCTGGCCCCAGCCGACGGTCGCCGGGGACAAGCTGCTGATCGCCACGGACATCCGCTCCGTTCAGGGCCAGCGGCTGCGCAAGGCAACCGAGCGAGCCAACGGCAGCGCGGTGATGTGCCTGGACGCCCGCACCGGCGCGATCCTCTGGCAGCTTCCCTCCCCGGCGTACGGCTACCACGGGGCGTCCTACGGCGCGTGCGGGTCGGTGGTCGTGCGCGGCGGGCGGGCGTACGTCTACTTCACGCACTTCGTGCTCTGCCTGGACCTCGAGGGCCAGGCCAACGGCAACGACGGGCCGTTCGAGGCCGAGCTGCGCTACATGACCAGCAAACACGCCGAGCCGCCGCGGGCGCTGCTGGACAGCGACGGCGACATCCTCTGGGCCTACGCGATGCGCCGCCACCAGCCGGTGCATCACGACGGCGTCGGCGGCAGCGTGGTCGTCGACGACGACTACGTCTACGTCCCCACCAGCCACTGCTGCGGCAGCGAGCGCCCGGGCGCGGCGTGGAAGAAGGGCGACCGCCGGGCCTACACCAAACGCTACTGCCCCAACCTCGTCGTGCTGGACCGCCGCACCGGGCGGCTGGTCGCCACCGACGACATCCGCGTGCCCGAGGTCTTCCACGGGCAGTGGTCCACGCCGACGCTGGCGCAGGCCAACGGCAGGACGCTGATCCTCTACGGCGACGGCTTCGGCGTGCTGCACGCCTTCGCAAAGCCCGAGCCGGTCGGCCAGGACGGCGAGCCACGCACCCTCGAGCGCATCTGGTGGTTCGACTGCAACCCGCCCGACCTGCGGGCCGGGACGTACCCCACCGAGGGAATGTCCTACCCCGAGAAACGCAAGCTCGGCAAGGGACCGGCCGAGATCATCGCCACGCCCGTCTTCCACAAGAGTCGCGTCTTCGTCGCCATCGGCCGCGACGACCACTGGAGCAACCGCAACAGCTTCGGCGCGCTGACGTGCATCGACCCGACCGGCACCGGGGACGTGACCGGGACCCACGCGGTGTGGCAGAACCGCGACGTGGGGCGGACGCAGGCGACGGTGTCGGTCAGCGACGACGGCCTGCTCTTTCTGCCCGACGACGCCGGGATGATGCACTGCATCGACGCCGAGACGGGCAAGCACCACTGGACGCACGAACTCAACCACGGCGTCACCTGCCGCTCGCAACTGCTCGCCGACGGGAAGGTGTACGTGCAGACCGACAAGAAGAAGCGGTGGTACGTCTTCGCCGCCTCCGACGAGAAGAAGCTGCTCTTCGAGGGCGACTCGGAGAAGGCCGCCTACGCCACCCCCGCCGCCGTCGACGGGCGGATGTTCGTTCTCACCCCCAAGCACGTCTCGGCCTACGGGACGGTCGAGGGCGCCCGGTAGCGGCGCGGGTCGCCGCGAAACACCGTCCGCTCCGTCGGACCACACGCGTCGGAACGGCAATTCCCCGAAAACACTGGAAGATCCCGCCAGGGCGCGGTATTCTCGTTGCGCAGTGCGACCGCAGGTTTCTCCAACCACGAGGACGCACCATGTCTGGCAAGGGCTTCCGGGCGGATCGGGGTGTTCGTGTTCCTTCACCAAGGCTTGCCGCCCCCCCATCGTGCGAGCGGCTCGAGCCGAGGCTGCTGCTCGATGCCGGGCTTACGGCCGAGTATTTCGACGACGTCGAGCTCACGGATTTCGTCGAGTCCGCCACGTACGGCCAGCCGATCGACATCGCCACGCCGTCGCCGTGGGACCAGGCCCCGCCGGGCACGGCCGTCGAGCCGGACCAGATGTACTCGGTCCGCTGGTCGGGCTTCGTGCTGATCCCCGAGGACGGCGACTGGACGTTCACCACGCGGACCAACGACGGCGTGCGGCTGTACGTCAACGACGAGCTGCTCCACGAGGACTGGACGCAGCACTCCCCGCGGATCCACAGCGACACGCGGACGCTGGCCGCCGCGTGGTACCCGGTCGTGCTGGAGTACTTCCAGGACGGCGGCACGTCGGTGATGGAGCTGAGCTTCTCGGGGCCCAACCAGCCGCAGGCGATCATCCCGCTGACGCACCTGAGCACCGAGGACCTCAACGATACGACCCCGCCGGAGGTCGAGGACGTCGTCTTCGTCGGCGGATCGAGCTTCCGCGTGACGTTCAGCGAGCCGGTCCTCGCCGGCGACGGGCCGACCGGGGCCGAAAACCCCGCCAACTACGCCATCGACCACGGGCGGACCGTCGCCTCCGCCGAGTTCGAGGACGACGAGCAGACCGTGCTGCTCACCGTCGCCGACCTCATCGGCGGGCAGTGGGAGCTGACCGTCTCGGGCGTGGAGGACCAGGCCGGCGTCGGCAACGTCGTGGCCGAGACATCCGTCGAGATCGACCTGCCGGTCACCCACGTCGAGGACCGCGGGCTGAGCATCCTGGAGGCCGAGAGCTTCTTCAGCGCCGAAGAAGGCGCCGCCGGGCACGCCTGGCAGGAGGTCACCGCCCCGGCCGGGTACGCCGGCGACGCCGCCATGCAGGCGCTGCCCGACGACGGCGCCGACACCGGCGACGCCACCACCGGCCCGCGGCTGCGCACCTGGCTGCGGTTCGCAACACCCAACACGTACAACGTCTGGGTCCGCATGCTCGGCGCCGACGCCGGCAGCGACTCGGTGCACGTGAGCTTCCACGACCAGCCGCTGACCTTCGGCCACGAGGGCATGACCGACACGAGCGGGGACTACGCGTGGGTGCACACCGTCGACGGGCGGCCGGCGCCCGAGGCGGTCACGCTGACGGTCTCCGAGCCGGGCATCTACAGCCTGGACGTCTGGATGCGGGAGGCCGGCGCGATCGTCGACAAGGTGCTGCTCTACTACCGCACGACCGAGCCGCGCGGCTCCGGCGGGGAGGAGTCCCGCTACCTCGCCGGCGATGCCCTCGAGCCCGTCGTCCGCGACGTGCAGCTCAACCCCGCCACCGGGCGGATGGACGCCCTGGACGAGCTGGCCGTGCGGTTCAGCGAGGACGTCTCGGCCAGCCTCGCCGCCGAGGACCTGGTCCTTCGCGACGCCGACACCGGCCTGACCGTCGAGGCCGCCGGGGCGACCGTCGCCTGGGACCCCGTCACCAAGTCCGCCGTCTGGGACCTCGCCGACGCGGGCGCGGCGATGGGGCGCTACACCGTCGAACTGGGCGGCGACGCCATCGCCGACGCGGCGGGGAACCTGCTGGACGGCAACAACGACGGGACGGGCGGCGACGGCTGGGCGTGGGACTTCGCCCTCGTCCCCGCCGGCGACGCGAACATCGATGGCGTGGTGGACGCCGCCGACCTGGCCGTGCTGCGGGCGCACCTGGGCACCGCCGCGGGCGCCGGCTGGCTCGATGGCGACCTGACCGGCGACGGCGCCGTGACCGCACGCGACTACATCGCCTGGAAGCGCCACTGCGGCGAGACCATGCCCCCACCCCCGGCGCCGCCGTCGGCGGCGACCGCGGGCGCCGCCGACGACGCCACAGCGGACGCCCTGGCGGCCGAGCCGGTCTCGCCTGCGGTCGCGCCGCTGCGGGCAACGGTGCCCACGGTGCTGGCCGTCCGCCAGACGGCGTCGCCGGCGCCCCCGCCGGCCGGCCGGGAGCCGGCGACCGACGCCGAGACCGCCGCGCCGCCCGACGCGACCGCCGACACCGACGCCGCCGATGCCGACCCCTCCGGGCTGATCCCCGACGTCGGCGTCCGCGTCATGGTGGACGCCATCGCGCCTCCGCTCTAAGCGGTCTCAAGTAGGTTCGGTTGCGGTTCCTGCGCCCGACGCGGCGCGTCTCCGAGAGCTTGCCTGCGTCGGCCGCCGACGCCGCCCCGCGCGCGCCGCCGAAACGGCACGCCCGCCATCGCACTCCCAAGGCCCTCGCCGCCTGATGTGGAGTGCGGCGGCAACGACGCCGGGTTTCCTCGCCAATGCGAGCCGGCTTTGCTCGTATAATTGTGGCGACCCAGGCGCCTTTGGACCCGGCAAGGAGGACCCCATGCAGGCCCGCCCGCGCCGTACACCACCCCCCGCGCCCTTTTCGCGCCCGCTGGCCGAGCGGCTCGAGCCGCGGCTCCTGCTCGATGCCGGACTCGCGGCCCAGTACTTCGACGAGGTCGATCTCACCGCCCTCGCCGACACCGGCATCGACGGCCCGATCGACGTGACCACGCCCTCGCCGTGGGACGACGCCCCGGCGAACACGGCCGTCGAGCCGGACAAGTTCTACAGCGTCCGCTGGACGGGCTTCGTCCATGCCCCCCAGGGCGGCGACTGGACGTACTACACCAACAGCAACGACGGGGTGCGCCTGTACGTCGAGGGCAACCTGCTGCACGAGGACTGGACCAACCACACCCCCACGGAGCACAGCACGCAGGTGACCCTTCCGGCCGGGTGGCATCCGATCGTGCTGGAGTATTACCAGCACGACGGCACGTCGACGATCCAGCTTTCGTTCGAGGGCCCGGGGCAGGGCAAGGCCATCATCCCCCTGAGCCACCTCAGCACGGTGGACCTCGACGGCGCCGATCCGGTCGCCGACGCCGGAGAGGATCGCACGCTGGTCCTGCCCGACAGCGCCGTCACGCTGCACGGGACCGCCCGGGACGACGGGCAGATCACCGGCTGGCAGTGGACGAAGCTCTCCGGCCCGGCGGCGACGACGACCGGGACCGACACGCCCGACCTGGCCCTGGCGGACCTCGTCGAAGGCACGTACGTCTTCCGCCTGACGGTGACCGACGACGACGCCAACACCGCCAGCGACGACGTGCAGGTCTTCGTGGTCCCCGATACCGGCGGGCAGGCCGCCGTCACCGGCGAGCTGCGGACCTGGCACAAGGTCACGCTGACGTGGGACGGCCCGGCGACTTCCGAGACGGCCCAGCCCAACCCGTTCACCGACTATCGGCTCAACGTCACCTTCACGGGCCCCGGCGGGCAGACGTTCCTGGTGCCGGGGTACTACGCGGCCGACGGGGACGCCGCCAACACCCACGCGACCGCCGGCACGAAGTGGCGGGCGCACTTCGCCCCCGACGAGGTCGGCGAGTGGACCTACGCCGCGTCCTTCCGGACCGGAACGAACGTGGCCGTCGAGGACAGCCCGACCGCCGGCAGCGGGGCGGGGTATTTCGACGGCGACGCCGGCACGTTCACGGTGGCCGAGACGGACAAGACCGGGCGGGACCTCCGCGGCAAGGGGCTGCTGGAGTACGTCGGCGGGCATTACCTCCGCTTCGCCGGAACGGGCGAGTACTTCCTCAAGCAGGGCCCCGACGCGCCGGAGAACCTGCTGGCCTACGAGGACTTCGACGGGCCGTTCAAGTCCGACGGGCGCAACGACAACTACGTCAAGGACTACCAGCCCCACGTCGCCGACTGGGTCGCCGGCGACCCGACGTGGGACAGCGAGCAGGACGGCGACGCGACGGCCGACGACGGCAAGGGGCTGATCGGGGCGATCAACTACCTGGCCGGCGAGGGGCTCAACGCCTTCTCGTTCCTGCCGATGAACATCGGCGGCGACGACCGCAACGTGTTCCCGTACCTGGACTACAACGAGCGGTACCGCATGGACTGCTCGCGGCTGGACCAGTGGGAGATCGTCCTGGAGCACGGCACGCGGGAGGGGTTCTTCCTGCACTTCAAGACCCAGGAACGGGAGAACCAGGACCTGCTGGACGGCGGGGACCTCGGCCTCCAGCGGACGCTCTACTACCGCGAGCTGATCGCCCGCTTCGCCCACCACCTCGCACTGAACTGGAACCTCGGCGAGGAGACCGACACGCCCCGCAGCACCACCGCACAGAAGCAGGCCTGGGCGGACTACTTCTGGGACCACGACCCCTATCGCCACCACGTTGTCATCCACAACGGCTCGGACCACTACGACCTGCTGGGGCCCTACGACGAGGCGGCGGGCACGGGCTCGCAGCTCACCGGCTTCAGCCTCCAGACCAGCAGCTCCAGCTTCACCCACGTCCACAGCAAGGTGAAGGACTACCTGGCCCGCTCGGCCGACGCGGGCAAGCCCTGGGCGGTCGCCTGCGACGAGCCCGGAGACGCCAGCCACGCCCTCCGCCCGGACGACGACGCCGGCAGCAGCCACGAGGACGGGCGCAAGAACGCCCTGTGGGGCACCCTCCTGGCCGGCGGGTGGGGCAACGAGTGGTACTTCGGCTACCAGCACGACCATTCGGACCTGACGCTCAACGACTTCCGCAGCCGCGACGACTGGTGGGATTACTGCCGCTACGCCCTGGAGTTCTTCGCCGACCATGACGTGCCCTTCTGGCGGATGGCCAACGACAACGGCATCAGCTCGTCGGCCGACGACTACGGCTTCTACGAGGCCGGCGAGACGTACGTGGTCTACCTGAAAAACGGCGGGACAACGGACCTGGACCTCCGCGGCGAGACGGGTACCTTCTCCGTGCGGTGGTACGACCCGCGGAACGGCGGGGCGCTGCGGGAGGGCACGGTCGCCGAGGTCGCCGGCGGGGACTGGCGCTCGCTGGGCCAGCCGCCCGAGACCACCGGCGAGGACTGGCTCTGCCTCGTCGAGCGGGCCGGGGGCATCCTCTTCGTCCGCGGGGGCACCGGGACCGTCGGCTTCCTCGAAGGCGGCAGCGACGACCAGGCCGCCGACATCACCGACACCTCCACCGCCGGGGGCAACCACGGCTGGTACGAACTGGCCGAACTGCTCCGCGACGAGGGCTACGTGCTGACCCAGCTCCAGGAGGGTCCGGCGGGCAACAACACGCCGATCGACTTCGCCTCGATGGATCTCGGCCAGTACGACGTGATCGTGCTGGGCAGCAACAACGCCGACTACACCGACGCCCAGGTGGACGCGGTGGAGGACTGGGTCCACGACGGCGGCGGGCTGCTGGTAATCAGCGACGCGAACTTCGGCAGCGACTGGGCGGACGCATCCAACAGCGACCAGGAATTCCTCGACCGCTTCGGGCTGATCATGAACCAGGATCACGGCACGTACTCGCTGTACCGCTCGCAAGGCGATTTCCTCGTGCCGGACCACCCGATCCTCGACGGCGTGGACCGCTTCGACGGCGAGGGCGTCACACCGATCACGCTGGGCACCCCCGTCCCCGGGGTGACCGCCCGGGTGGTCGTCCGGGCGGGCTCGACGCTTAGGCAGAACAACGGCTCCGGCGGGAACAACCAGGGGTCCCTGCGCTCGACCACCGACGACGACGGCGCCCTGGTCACCGCCGAGGCCGGCGACGGAAGGCTGGCCGGGCACTTCGACCGCAACACGTTCTTCAACCTCAACGGCGCCGGGACGAACATCAACCGCTTCGACAACGCCACCTACGCCCGCAACCTCTTCAACTGGCTGGCCCGGCGGACCACCGATCCCGAGCCCGAGCCGCTCCGCGAGCCCGACACCCCCGAGGCCATCGCCGACGGGCTGGAGTACGCCTACTACAACGGCACGTGGGACAACCTGCCGGACTTCGACGCCCTGACGCCCGTCGCCGAGGGCACCGCCGGCACGATCGACCTGGCCCCCGCCACCGACGAGGACTACTTCGGCCTCGTCTTCACCGGTTTCCTCCAGGCACCCGCCGACGGGACCTACACGCTCTACACCAACAGCGACGACGGCAGCCGGATGTTCGTCGGCGACCAGCTCGTCGTCGACAACGACGCCACCCACGCCCCCCGCGAGCGCAGCGGGCAGATCGGCCTGGCCGCCGGGCTGCACGCCATCCGCGTCGAGTTCTTCGAGAAAGACGGCGGGCAGGTCCTCGACGTCCTCTACTCCGGGCCCGGCGTGACCAAGCAGGAGCTCCCGGCCGGGGCGCTGTTCCGCGAGATCGACCCGCCGCCGACCGTCGAGCACGTCGAGATCAACGCCGGGCTGGGGCGGTACGACGAGCTGCTCAGCGTCGCCGTGCGGTTCAGCGAAGACGTGTCGGCGTCGCTGGACGCCGGCGACATGATCGTCCGCGACGCGGCGACGGGCCAGACGGCCGCCGCGCCGGAGGCGGTCGCGTGGGATGGCGGCACCCGCACGGGGACCTGGACCTTCGCCGCCGCGGACGTGCCCACCGGGTGGTACCAGACGGTGATCTCCGCGCGGCGGGTGTACGACCCGACGGGCAACCGCCTGGACGGCGACGGCGACGGCACGGGGGGGGACCCCCACGTGCACACGTTCGCCGTGGTCCCCCCGGGCGACGCCGACGGGGACGGCACGGTGGGACGGGGGGACCTGTCGGCGATCCGCGCCAACCTCGGGGCGGCGGGAGGCGCCTCCTGGGTTGACGGCGACGTCACCGGAGACGAGCGGGTGACCTACGCCGACTACATCCGCTGGAAGCGGCACGTGGGCGAGACGGTCAGCCCGGCTCCCCCGGCCGCGTCCCCGGCCGCGTCCCCGGCGACGTCTCCGGCGACCTCGACTGCGCAGACCGTCCAGATATCCTCGACAGCCTCAACAGCCCCGCTTGCCGGGTCGGAGCCTGCGGACGCCCTCGCCGGCGCGTCGGTCTCGCCGGCCGTCGCCCCGCTGCGCCTGGCGGCGTCCACCCCGACCGTCCAGTCGATCCGCCGCCCCGCCGCCCCCGACGAGGCGGCCGAGCCGGCGATCGGCGGAGAGGACCACGACAAGGCGCCGCCCCCACCCGCGGCCCCGGCAGCGGACACGCGACCGACCGGACCGAATACGACGGAAACCGCTATCATACCTGATGCTACGATCCTCGCGATCGCACAGCCCGTCCGATCCCCGCTGAATCGCTTCGCGCAGGTGCCCCTTAAGAACCCATAAAAACTTACTAAACAATGACTTGCCAAAATTAAGGCCGCACCCCCTTTGGTCTCCGCCCGACCGCACCCGGTCCAGCCCCGCCCCATCCTCCCCGCAGTCCATCCCGCTTTGTCACCCCCCCTGCCCACCTCTGTCCACCCGTGTCCACTTCTGTCCACCTGTGCCCCCTCGCGAAGGAGTGGACAGAAGTTCTATATACGTAAGTTTTTGTTATTAATCATCTTACGACTACAGACGGGTCGGTGTGTCCATGTCCCCAAGGGTGGACAGAACCGACACACCTACCTCGCCGGGCGGGTCGCCGGGGCGGTCGCGGGAACCGTCGTCGCCCCAGCCGGTCGAGTCGCCGGGCGGCTAGTCGGCGGCCGCTCGGTCGGCGGACGCCCCAGCCCCACCGCGGTCAGCGAGGAGTCCGGCGCGGCGACCGCCCGTCGCTCAAGCCGCCGGAGCAGCGCCTTGCGGGCCGGGGCCCACCGCCTGGCCCAGCTCCGCAGCGAGGCGGTCAGCAGACGCCGCGACAGGCTGACCTCCACCGCCAGCACCGGCCGGTGGGCGTGGTAGCGGACCGTCGCCGTGCTCGCCCCCCGCAGCAGCAGCGGCAGGTCCCGCCGGGCCCGCCCCGCCGATGCCAGCAGCCTCCCGACGGTCAGCCCGTCGCCCAGCGGCTCGTCGAGCACGGCCCGCCCGAGGCGGTCGCGGGCGGCCCGATCGCCTCGGCGACGCGCGACGAGGCGGTCGGCCTCGGAGACCGCCCGCCAGGCCGCCGCCTCCGCCGGTGCCGCCGCCGAGCGGTCCGTCGGCGCCTCCACCCACATCGCCGCCGGGGCAGTCGTCGGGCGGGTCGCCGGGGAGGTCGTCGGCATGGTCGTCGGGACGGTGACCGGCGAGGTGGTCGGTCCCGTCGCCGGGCGCGTGGCGGGCCCCGTGGCCGGGTCCGCCCCGGCGGCGGTCAGGATCAGTGTCAGCGCGGCGGTCGGCAGCATCGGTCGGTCTCCGGTGGGCTCCAGCGTGTCCTGCCCGCCCCCAGTGTCTGCGCCGGCGGGTCGCTTGGCAACAGCCGGCATTTTTCTCCGTGTGCGACATTTTTGGGTGGCGCAGCCCAAGTCCTTGTGATAACGTGACTTA
>CAYLPJ010000018.1:0-101446 GCA_964385465.1 uncultured Planctomycetaceae bacterium
CACGATTACCTGCTGCACCTGCTGACGCAGAAATCGTAGATGCGATTGCCCTGGCAATCCCGCCCACCGGCCCCGGCTTCCGCTCAGCGAAGGTCGAAGAGCTCGTTGGTCTCGGGACCGAACCAGCCGATGTCGTGGGCCGTCGGGGACCCGCCGTAGGGCTGGCCGCTCATGACTTCGTTGGAGAAGGTCATGTGCTCGTCGGTAACGCGCGTATCCAGCCAGACAACGTTCGCCCTGCCGAGGTGCCGGAAGTGGATGGAGGGGCGGGGCTCGCCGGAGCCGCCGAAGGGCCATCGGGGCGATTCGCAGAAGGAGTACTCGATCGGCAGGCCGGCCAGAAAGGCCGTGTCCGTGAAGGCCACGGTGCTGTAGGGGGACTTGAAGGCGTCGCGGCGGTTGCCGCTGAGGTGCCACTCTCGATTCGCCGGGAAGTACGTGCCATCGCCCCCGCGCTTGACGTATTGCCCGACGAAGTTGTTGTTGTAGCCGAACCCCCCGCAGCCGGCCTCGAACCCCTCGCCGGTACGGCGAAAGCTGGGACAGCCGTCGACCATCTGGTGGGGGAGGTACTCGCTGAGCGGCCCGCCCTCGCGGCTGAAGGGCTGGCCGGCGTGCTCGCGCCGCCCGAACCAGCGGACGTTGTTGATTCGCGGGTCGCTGGTATGCCCGGGCGTGGGGACCATGTACGGCGCGCCGGGGGCGTAGAATCCCTTGTTGGCCTGGGCGTAAAGGTTGTTGGCCGTCTGAAGGTTGCGGATGTTGCTCTTGCAGACGCCCGCCTCCGCCAGGGCGGTCGCCGACTGGAGCGTCGGGACGAGGATGGCGGCGAGGCTGGCGATGATCGCGACGACCACGAGCAACTCGACGAGCGTGAAGCCAGTTCTGGAGCCGGCGGCATTCGTTTCCGGGTAGTGGCTACCGGGAAAAGCCCCGCGCGGGGTGGGGCGGCGGGGTGGCGAGGTGAGCCGGCCGCGCGCGGAAGGGGCGCGGGGTTCCCTCGCTTCGGCGGAGATGGCTTCACACGGTCCCATGGCGTCTGCGGCGCAGGAGGCCCGCCGCGGCGGGCAGGAGCAGGACGGCGGTTGTCGGTTCCGGCAGGGCAGCGGCGGGGGGCGAAGGTGCCGGCGGGGCGGGCGCCGCGCCGAACCACTCGGCCAGGACGTTGAGGTCCTCGCGGTCCACCAGGCCGTCGCCGGTGAAGTCGCCGTCCTCCCAGCCGCCCTCGCGACCGAAGTTGCGCTTGCAGGTAAGGTAGTCCTTCGCGGTGACGCGCCCGTCGCGGTTGGCGTCGCCGGCCTGGAGGCCGTGGACGACCGATACGGCGTCCACGTCGGCGGAGACGGTGATCTCGAGCGTGACCTGCCGGGGCGGATAGACGTCCCAGTCCCAGTACGTTTCCGTGTAGTAGCCGAACGGGTCGTAGATGGGGTTGCCCTCGGCATCGGTCTCCCGCCCGTCGCCGATCACGTCCACCAGTCTCACGTAGCGGACGCGGTTGAGGTCCACGAGCCCGGCCTGGACGTTCGGGTCTTCGGCCAGGTCGGCCAGGTCGAACGCATCCCCGCCGGCGGTCGCCGGGTCGAAGGGGTCTCCGACGCCCGTGGCGACGTTCACCATCACCGGGCCGACACCGGCAAAGCCGTCGACGTCCGCGGCGCTGATTCCGCCGTAGGGGCCCAGCGGTTCGGGCACGTCGCAGTGCACGGGGAAGCGGGCGAAGTGCGTCCCGTCGCTGCTGACCTCCACGTAGACCAGCTCGGCGTAGACCGTTCCCGTGCCCCAGCCGGACGTGTCGGATACGAAGGCATTCTCGAAGACGATCAGGTCATCGCCGGGGGCATCGGTGATCAGCTTGCCCGAGTCGAAGCCCAGCGTGACCGATCCGCCCTCGCCGAGACGCACCACGTTGCCGGATCCGCTGTACTGCCCGCCGCCCTCCGGGCCGCCGAGGATGGCCTGCGGGTCCGCGAAATACGGCTGCGAGCCCGGACCCTCGATCCGCTCTTCGACGGACTCGGCGAAGAAGTTGAGGTAGGCGTCCGCGGCCGACGCCCGCGCAAGGGTGGTCAACACGACGGCCGCGATCGTCCAGCGCATCGTCTGCATTGGTTCATCCGTTCCGCCGCGTCGTGCGGCGAGGCCCCGGGCGGGGCGCCCCGCGGGGGGCGCCCCGCGACCCGGAGCGTTGGCGGTATTTCCCGGTGCGGCTAGGTGCGCCTGCGTCGGCGGGCGACCAGGCCCGCCAGTCCGGCGGCCAGCATGCCCAGCGTCACCGGCTCGGGGACGTAAGCGAGCTGGGTGTAATACCCCGCCGTATAGGCAGCGTTGTACGGCAGTTCGTCGTACAAGGATACGTCGCCGAGCGCCTCGACGTTGCTGATGTACTGCCTGGCCTTGCTGAGCGTCTCGGGGGCACTGCCTCCGTCCCAGACGACGGCCAGCTCGTGCTCGGGGCCGAAGTTGAAGCTGTTCATCGAGAAGCAGACGTTGCCCGCCTCGTCGGAGGCGAGGTAGCCGACGCCCAGGGGCACGTCCACGGTCTGGGCGGCGTCGCTGGGACCGAGGAGGGAGAAGCCCTGCTGGCAGGGGTCGATGTCGGCGGCGCCGAAACGCAGCAGCTTGTTGTCGGTGGACCGGAACGTGCCGACCCACAGGTCGCCGTCGGGGTCGATGGTCAGCCCGCTGGTTTTGCCCCCGATCCTGGCGACCTGGTCGTACGTCCCGGCCGCGAGATCGACCTTCACCACGTGGCTGTTGCCGTCCAGCAGCGCCGTCGCGTACGCCGAGCCGTCGGGAGCGAAGTCCAGGTCGTAGTTGTTCATCAACTGGCAGACCTCGGTGAACGCGCCGCTTTCGGCCCGCTCGATCACGTGGTTGTCGGGGTCCAGGCCCGAACTCGTCCTGCCCGTGTAGATGGTGCCCTCGTGGGCGGCGACGAACGACGACCACCCGGACGCGGTGTCCGTTGCGACCGTCTCCACGAACGCCCCGTTGGGCTCGTGCAGGTCGAGTTGATGGCCCAGGACGTTCCAGCTCATGTCGGTGATCGTGAAGTAGTTGAGGATGCCGTCGAGCCGGCCGTCGTCGTCGGTCAGCACCGTGTAGGATGACAGCATCCCGTAGTTCCCGCCGCCGGTGGGCCAGATGTCGTTCGCCCGGGGGGCGTAGAGCAGCCCGGAATCGGCCAGACCCGTCGAGACCATCACCAGCGGCAGCGCCGCAAGAATCCATGCGTTCTTCATTTGTCATTCCCTCTCTGCGACGGCCACTCGCCGCCGCGTCTGTGGACCGGCCGGGTAGCTCGTCCCGGCCTGGCGGTAACACAACACGTCCCCGGTTGGAGCCATCGTCCCGGCTCCTCGGTCTGGCGAGCACCTCCCTCTCGTTCTGGTCAGCGCGGCCCACAGAAGTTTCCGCCGGGCCCGGGCGCAAGGCCGGACGGAAGCGAACCTGAGGGGGATCCTGCGGGGGAGGGCGGTCTCGCGAAGGGGGCAAGCGCGTCGCTGCCGCCAATCCGCGGGCGGGCCCGGCCAGCAAAAAACCCCGGTCTCCGCGACGGAGCCGGGGCGTGTGGGTACGTCCCGCCTGGCCCGACGTCGCGCAGGCCGATCAGGTCGGTTGCAGGCAGGTCTTCTGGCTCCCGGGTGCCGAGGCGGCTGGCCTCATCCTCCCGCCGCGCCTTCCCACCGCGACTCCGCATCGCGATAGTGGCCTCTGCGGCGGTCGTGCCCGGTTACAGCGGCGCGTCCGCGGCCGATTTTCACGGCCTTCCCTGTTGCGCCCGCCGACCGGCGGGCAACCCGCAACGAGGCATAGTCAAGCGGATATCCGGGGATTTGTCAAGCGCCCATCGCGGGAAAAGCGCACGACACGGAGTACGGCCGCACCGGTCGCCCGCGCCGTGACGGTCTTCTTCTGTCGCGTCGGCTGAGCCGCGCCGGTAGAATCCCCACGCCCGCTTCGTACCGCCGAGGACCCCGCGCCATGCCGCACGTCGTCGTAGAGAACATCGTCAAGACCTTCCGCGTCGCCGAGCGCCGCAGCGGCCTGCTGGGGGCACTGGGGGGCGTGGTCCGCCGGCGGTACCGCACGGTCGAGGCCCTCGCCGACGTGTCGTTCCATGTCGCCCCCGGCGAGCTCGTGGGCTATATCGGGCCCAACGGGGCCGGCAAGAGCACGACCGTCAAGATCCTCGCGGGCATCCTGGTCCCCGACGGCGGCCGGTGCGAGGTCGCCGGGCGCGTGCCCTGGCGGGACCGGATCGCCCACGTCGGGCGGATCGGCGTGGTGTTCGGCCAGCGGACGCAGCTCTGGTGGGACCTGCCGGTCATCGAGAGCTTCGACCTGCTGCGGGACATCTACCGCGTCGCCGAGGCCAACTACCGCCGTACCCGCGACGAGCTGGTGGGCCTGCTGGATCTGGGGTCGCTGCTGGACACGCCGGTCCGCCAGCTCAGCCTGGGCCAGCGGATGCGCTGCGATCTGGCAGCGGCGCTGCTGCACGAGCCGGAGCTGGTCTACCTCGACGAGCCGACGATCGGCCTCGACGCCGTCAGCAAGCTCGCCGTGCGGCAGTTTCTCCGCGAGCTCAACCGCCGCCGGAACGTCACCGTGCTGCTGACCACCCACGACATGGACGACATCGAGGCCCTTTGCCGCCGGGTGATCGTCATCCACCGGGGGCGGATCCTCTCCGACGGCTCGCTGGACGACCTGCGCGCCCGCGTCTGTCCCGAGCGGCGGCTGATCGTGGACATCGCCGATCCCGACGGGCCCGTCACCGATGACGAGGCCCGACTCGTCGCGCGCGACGGCGGGCGCGTTACGCTTGCCTTCGACCCCCGGCGCACCGCTCCGGCGGAGCTGATCGCCCGGGTCACCGCCCGCCACGCCGTCCGCGATCTGTTCGTCGAGAACCCGCCGATCGAGGAAGTCGTCGCGCGCATCTACGGCGAGGCCCTGTCGTGAAGCCCTACCTGGCGATTCTCAGCGCCCGCTTCCGCATGCTGCTCCAGTACCGCGCCGCCGCGCTGGCGGGGCTGGGCACGCAGGTCTTCTGGGGACTGATCCGAGTGATGATCTTCCAGGCCTTCTACGAGGCTGCCGGCGGCGATCCGCCCATGACCCTCGCCCAGGTCGTCACGTACGTCTGGCTGGGCCAGGCGACCATCCGCCTGCTGATCTGGCGGGCCGATCCGGAAATCCAGCGGATGATCCACACCGGTTCGGTAGCCTACGAGCTCGCGCGCCCGGTGGACCTCTACGGGCTGTGGCTGGCGAGGGGCGTTGCCAATCTCACAGCGCCCACCGTCCTGCGGGCCGTGCCGATGTTCGTGATCGCCATGCTGTTCCTCGACATGCAGCCGCCGGCATCGATGGTGGCCGGGACGGCGTGGGCGGTCTCGATGGTCCTGGCGGCGCTGCTGGCGGCGTCGATGGTGACGCTGCTGAACATCTCGCTGTTATGGACGCTCTCGGGGCAGGGGGCGTCCACGCTCGTCCCCGCGGCCATGTGGTGCCTCTCCGGCATGGTCATCCCCCTGCCGATGTTCCCCGACTGGCTCCAGCCGGTCCTCTACGCCCTGCCTTTCCGAGGCATCATGGACGTGCCCTTCCGCATCTACGTCGGGCACCTGCCGCCGGCCGACTTCCCGGCCGTGTTTGCCCACCAGGTCGGCTGGACCGCCGGGCTGATCCTCGTGGGCCGATGGGTCCTGGCCCGCGGGACGCGCCGGATCGTGGTGCAGGGAGGCTGACCGATGGCGGGCCCGATCAAGCTCTACTGCCGCTACGCCTCGGCTTCGCTACGGTCGCAGATGCAGTACCGCATCTCCTTCGTCTGCCAGACGCTCGGGCAGTTCCTGGTCACCGGCATCGACTTCGTCGCCATCTGGGCGCTGTTCGACCGCTTCGGGCGGCTGCGCGACTGGCGCCTGGCGGAGGTCGCGCTGTTCTATGGCATGGTGCACGTGGGCTTCGCGATGGCCGATGCGACCAGTCGCGGCTTCGACACGTTCGCAGGCATGGTCCGCAGCGGGGACTTCGACCGCCTGCTGCTGCGCCCCCGGACCACCGCGCTGCAACTGGCCGCCAAGACGGTCGAGCTTCGCCGTATCGGTCGGCTGGGCCAGGGCCTGGCCGTGCTCGTCTACGCCCTCGTGACGCTGCCGATCGACTGGACGCCGGCAAAGGTCACATTGCTGGTCGGTGCGGTGCTGGGAACGAGCTGCCTGTTCTACGGGCTGATCATCCTCCAGGCGACGTTGGCATTCTGGACCACCGAGACGCTGGAGATCCTGAACACCGTCACCTACGGCGGGACGGAGGCGGCGAGCTATCCGCTGTCGATCTACCGCGACTGGTTCCGGAAGTTCTTCACCTACGTCGTGCCGCTGGCGTGCGTGAACTACTTCCCGGCGCTGGTCCTGCTCGGCCGCGGCGGGGCCTTCGGCTGGCTGTCCCCGCTGATCGGCCCGGCCTTCCTGCTGGTGGCCCTGCCTGTCTGGCGTTTCGGCGTTCGCCACTACCGTTCGACGGGGAGCTGATCGTCACGGAGCAGGGACAGGCGACAGAGACCAGATCGCTATTGGCCATACGATGATCGTCCTCAGATGTATGCGGAAGGCTGGTGGCAGATCGCCGAGCGCATGGACCGGGAATGCTGTCCGGAGAAGCCTCCGAGGTCCTGAGAGCAACCGGGGTCGCAAATCGCCAACGCACGCCGCGTCCCCTGATGGCTGCTACCCGGCAGCTGCTCACGACATACCCCAACGGTTCACGTCGTGGTACGATACCCGGACAGGAGACCAGCCATGCTGCCGAGAGAACGTGTCATCGCGGCGTTGGAGCATCGCGAGCCCGACCGAATCCCGTGGGGCGAGCATTCGATCGACTACAACGTCTACGAGGACATCCTCGGGCGCGAGACGCTCGTCCAGGCAAAGATGCGGACCACGCGGGCCTACTGGGACGGCCGGCGGGACGAGGTCGTCGCGCATCACAAGCGGGACCGGCTGGAACTGATCCGCGCGCTGGAGATGGACGTCTGCTTCGTCAACCGTGTGCCGCCGGCCGGCTACGCGCCCGAGCCGATGGAGCAACTCGACGAGGCGACCTATCGCGACGCGGGGGGCAGCCTGTTCCGTGTCTCGGCCACGACGCACGACCTGATGCCCTGGAAGCGGAATACCGAGGGCTACCGACCGACGACGCTCGATGGCCTCCAGGAGCGGATCGACGCGCTGGACGACGAGCCGCCGGCGGATCCGGAAGACTCCTGCTGGGAGTTCGTCCGCCATGCCGTCGCGGAGATGAAGGACACGCACTTCATCCTGCTGCTTTGCGGGGACCTGGCGTTCCCGCGTTTCGGGGCGACCGAAGAGGAGAGTTGGATGAATCTCGTCCTGGAGCCGGAGGTCTGCCGGAAGATCGCCGAGCTCCGAGGCAAGCAACTGCTGCGAGAGGTCGAGCTGTTCGCCAAACTGGGCGTCGACGGCATCATGCCTTGCGGGGACCTCGGCAGCAGCACGGGGTTGATGGCCAGCCCGGCCATCTACCGCGAGATGGTCTATCCCGTTCACAAGGCACACGCCGCGCGGGCGCACGAGCTGGGGCTGTGGATCCTCAAGCATTGCTGCGGGCACGTCTGGCCGGTGATCGACGAGCTGGCGAAGGTCTACGACGCCTACGAGGGCATCCAGGCGACGGCGGGGATGGACGTTGCCGATCTGAAGCGCCGCGTCGGCGACCGGCTGTGCCTGTGGGGGGGGATATGGCACGAGCACATCATCCTGGGCACGCCGGAGGACATCCGCGCCGACGCCCGCCACGCCTTCACGCACGCCGCGCCGGGCGGAGGCTACATCATGGGCTCGACGCACTCGCTGGCTGTCGACGCCAAGGCCGACAACATCCTCGAGATGAAGCGATGCCGCGACGAGTGGGGCAGCTATCCGATCGACCCCTCACGGTTCGCGTAGCGGCCGACAGGGCTAGGCGTTCCGTTCGCGGTCGAGGCGCTGGCGGACGTGCTGGAGCAGGGCGGCGGGGGAGAAGGGCTTGCGGAGCAGGTCGACCTCTCCCTCCTGGAGCCCGCGGCGATTCAGCTCGCCATCGGCATAGCCCGAGACGAACACCGTCAAGATGCCCGGGCGAACCTTGCGGATCCGTTCTGCCAGGTCGCGGCCGCTCATCCCGGGCATGACCACGTCGGTGAGCAGCATGTGGATGCGGTGCTCGTAATGCTCTCCCTGGGGCAGGGCCTCGGCGGCGTTGCCGGTTTCCAGGACGGTGTAGCCCGCTTGGCGGAGTGTCTCGACCATCACGCGGCGGACGGCCTCTTCGTCCTCGACGACGAGGATGGTCTCGGCTCCCGCGGGGACCTCTTGGGAGACCGGCTCGTCCCGATGAGGCTCGTCGGGGCGCTCGTGGGCACAGGGGAAACACAGCGTAACGGTCGTCCCCTCGCCGGGCGTGGACTCGCACTCGACGTAGCCGTCGCTCTGGCGGACGAAGCCGTAGACCATCGCCAGGCCCAGCCCGGTGCCCTTGCCGACTTCCTTGGTCGTGAAGAACGGCTCGAAGGCGTGGGCGCGGGCTTGTGCGTCCATGCCCGTTCCGGTGTCCGAGACGGTCAGCCAGGCATAGGGGCCGTCCTCTTTCGCCCAGGCTCCAACCTCTCCGGCCCGGCCGACGGGCCGGCAGTGCGTCTCGATCCTCAGCGTCCCGCCGTCGGGCATCGCGTCGCGGGCGTTGATCGTCAGGTTCATCAAGGCCTGCTGGAACTGGTGAGCGTCCAGGTGCACGGCGCAGTCTCCGGCTCCGTGGCGGACGTCCAGCGTGATGTCTTCGGGAATCAGCCGGCGCAGGGACGTCTCCATGTCTTCGATCAGGCTGTCCAGGCCCGCCCACTGCGGCTGGAGCACCTGGCGGCGACTGAACGCCAGAAGCTGATCCACCAGCCGCGCCGACCGCTCGGACGCCTTGAGGACCTGCTCGACCTTCTCCCGTCCGGCCTCGTCCACGTGATCGTGCCGTACAAGCGACTCGGCGAAGCCGCGGATCACCGTCAACTGGTTGCGGAAATCGTGGGCGACCCCGCCGGCGAGCTGCCCGACGGCCTCCATCTTCTGGGCCTGGCGGAGCTGCTCCTCCGTCCGCTTCTGCTCGGTGACGTCCTCGATGAAGCCGTCGACGCGGACCGGCCGGCCGTCTTCGCCGAGCGTCGCCCGGGCACGCTCCCGCACCCACTTTACCCGCCCGTCGCGAGTATTCAGACGGTACTCGATGTCCAGCGGCGAGGCCTCGTTGCGGTGGGCCTCGACGGCCTCGATCGTCCCCTCACGGTCCTCGGGGTGGATCAGCCGGTCCCAGAGGTGCGGTTGACTGAGAAACATCTCGGCCGGATAACCGGTGATGTCCTCGATTTGCCGGGAGACCATTCGCGGCTTGTCCCGCCCGTCGGGCCCGATGGAGTACACCGCCACGGGGATGCTCTCGGTGACGTGGCGGTACTTCCGCTCGCTCTCGCGGAGGGCGCGTTCGGCCTCCTTCAAGTCGGTGATGTCCAACATGACCCCGACCAGTCCGGCCACGCTGCCGTTTTCGTCCTCGAAGGTCGCCTTGCGGAAGGCGAACTCGCGGCGGACGCCGTCGGCGCATCGAACGGCGGCCTCGTAGAACTGCCACCCGGGGTTGCGGAGAAGGTCCTCGTCGCGCTGGCGGTAGACTCGTGCAAGGTCCGGGGGGATGACGTCGGGCAGGTCGGCCAGTTTGGCCCCGATGATGTGGTCGCGGGGCAGGCCGAGAATCAACTTCGCGAAGGCGGCGTTGCATCCCCGGTAGACGCCCGTCGTGTCCTTGTAGAACACGGGGCTGGGGATGGTATCCAGCAGGACCTCGAAAAACCGGTGCCCGCTGCCGGGCGCGGCTGGGGTCGGGGCGGGAGGATGTGGCTCGTCGTCTGCGTTCATAGACGTTCAGTATACCGCATTGGTCGAGCGGGTGCGCCGAAAGGGGCCCCTGACTGCAACGCGCCGCCGCGTGCTGGATGCGGGCGTCCCGACCACGCATATTCTATGCGGGAGGCCCACGCCGCGCCTGGCGGGTCCGTCTCGGCGGCCGGTCAACCGGCCTGCAAGGTCACTTCGTCACGGGTGTGATGGGGGCGAAGGAGCTGGTCGGGGTGCTGGCGGCACCAGGTGGCGGCCACGGCGGCGACCTTGGGGTCGAACTGCGTGCCGGCACAACGCTCCAGCTCTGAGAGCACCTTCTCGACGGAGTAGCCCCGCTTGTAGGTCCGTTCCATGAGCATGGCGTCGATGGCGTCGGCGACGCCGATGAGCCGCGCCGGCAGCGGGGTTTCCTCGCCGGTCAGGCCGTCCGGATAGCCGCCCCCGTCCCAGCGCTCGTGGTGGTGGCGGACGAACATCGCCTCCCGCCCGAACAGCGTGATGTTGGCGAGAATGTCGGCCCCGAGGCCAGGATGCTGGCGGATGTGGTCGAACTCCTCTTCCGTCAGTGGCCCGGGCTTGGTCAGCACGTGGTCGGGCACGCCGATCTTGCCCACGTCGTGCAGCAGCGCCGCGATGCGGACGGACTCGGTCGTTTCCGGGTCAAGGCTCATCTCGCCGGCGAGGCGGACGGCGTAGTGGGTAACCTGCTCGCTGTGGCGGCGGGTGTGCGGGTCCTTCGCCTCGACGGCGCGGACGAGCGCACGGACGCTGTCGAGGGCGGCCTCGCGGGCGCGATCGCGCCATTCCATCGATTCCGCCGCTCGTGCCGCAAGCGGGTCGATCTCCGCGGCATCGCCGACCGCCCGGAGGGCCAGCTCCACGAGTTCGCTGATCTCGAAGGGCTTCTGGACGTAGTCGAAGGCGCCCAGCATGAGCGCCTGGGCGAGGTACTCCCGCCGGGAGTAGCCCGTCACCAGCACGACCTTCGTCGAGGGAGTGTGCCGCTTGATCTGTGCCAGCAGCGCCAAGCCGTCGACATCCGGCATCGCGATGTCGGTGATCACCAGCTCGAACCGCCGGCTCTCCAGCAGCTCGCGCGCTTGTATGCCCGTGGCCTGCGTGCACTCGAAGCCCGCGGAGGCCAATTCCTCGGCCATCAGGACCCTCAGGCCCGGTTCGTCGTCCACGACGAGCACACTACCCCGGTTCGGTCGGTTGGCATTCAATGGACCACATCCGCCTTTCTTCCCGACCCCGGCGCGTCAGTGACGCGAGTCTCCACCGGTATCGGCGAGGGAGAAAGGCTCCTGAAACAGGAATTCCCGGAAGTGCGCTCGAATTCCCCTCGAAGCGGTCAGGACGCGGGGGGCGTGGCCTCGCCGTCGTCGCCGTGGGGCACGGCGGCGGGGGGGACGCTCGGGACCGGCATCGCGATGGTGATCCGCGCGCCCTCGCCGGGGGTGGAGTCCACGGCGATCTCCCCGCCCATCTCCAGCACCAGCCCATGGACGACCGACAGGCCCAGGCCGGGGTTCGCCTGATCCCCGCCGGCCAGAAGGCCCTTGGTGGTGAAGAACGGCTCGAAGACCAGGGGCTGGTGCTCGGGACGAATGCCGCAGCCGGTGTCGGAGAAGGTCAGCTGCACGCGGTCGGCCTGCCGCTTCAGTGAAATCGTCACCGTTCCGCCGTCGGGCATCGCCTCCTCGGCGTTGGTCAGCAGGTTGCCGAGGATCTGATGCATCTGGTTGGCCTCGACGGCCAGAACGGGCACGGGGTGGAGGTCCAGGTGCAGGCGAATGCCCCGCTCCTCCAGCGGGCGCTCGACGAGATGGACGAAGGTCAGCACGACCTCGGTCAGGTCGGCCAGGTCGCTCTGGCTGCGGTCGCGCTCGGCGAAGGTCAGCAGCGAGCGGGTGATGCGGGAGGCCCTGGCGGCCGCCTCGGCGGTCATCTGAAGCGCCCGGCGCGTCGCGGCGGCGTCGCCGCTGGTCAGGGCGTAGTCCACGAACGTGGCCACGCCTCCGAGGATGTTGTTGAAGTGGTGGGCGACCCCGCCGGCCAGTGTGCCCAGCGAGGCCATCTTCTCTGCCTGCGCCAGTCGGCCCGCCAGGCGCTTCCGCTCCGTCTCGTCGACGATCCACGCCGCCACCCCGCCCGCGGCGCCCTCGGCGGACGGCACTGCCGAGAGCACGACCATCAGGTCCCGATGCCTGCCCCCCCCGTCGGGCATGCGTACCTGGAACTCGCTGGACAGCCCGCGCTCGGCCGTGCGGCGGAGCAGGCGCTCGAAGACGCCTCGACGCGCCGGGGGCACGGCGTCGGCCAGCGGCCGGCCGATCAGTGACGCCGCGTCGCGCCCGATCAGCCTCGCGGCGGCGTCGTTGCAGGTGACCACGCGGAGCTGCTCGTCGGTGGCGACGATGGCCACCGGTGCCGAGGCCAGCACGCGGCGGTGGAAGTCCGCGTCGGTCTCCGGCCGCGTTGTGGGGTTGTCCGTCATCGAACCTCTCACCGCAGGGGAGCGGCGACCACTTCGGGAATCAGCACCAGCAGCGTCTCGAACTCCACGCCTTCCTTGGTATGGACGAGGAAATGGTGCCCGGCCGTCGCGACGTTGCGGGCCCGCGCGCCGGGGCCGATCACCAGGAAGCTGTCGGTCGGCAGGCGGAGTTGGAAGGCCAAAGACTCCAGGCCGAACAGCCCGGAGGTCGTCACCATGCTCGGCCCCTGCTTGCCCATTACAAACTGCCGCCGCCGACGGGTGGTGCGGACCTGCGGCATCGCCGTCATGAACACGCGCGAGTAGTCGTCGGGGTCGAGGGTACAGACCAGCGACAGGAGGTAGTCCCCCGGCGGGTAGTCCCGCCCGCTGAGCGTCCGGTCCTCGAAGAAGGTGAAGATGGTCCGGTCCGGCTGCTTCTCCTTCAGCACGATCGGCAGGGGGTCGCCGGGAATCGCCGCCAGCAGGTTCTGCTTGGTAGCCCGGCCGGTCATCCGGCGGAAAACCCTCGCCAGGTCCGGCCAGGTCTCCAGCCGCCCGATGCCCACGCGGAAGCCGTTTCGCCCCAGCCCCGCCGAGCGCGCGGCGCGGATGGGCTCTTCGTCCAGGTAGCTCCAGACCTCTTCCGACCGGCTGGCCACGCCGATCGGCACCTCGATCGTCGAGAGCTTCAGCGTCACCACCATCCGGTAGCGGCTGCCATCGGAGGGAGCGTTGCCGTCCTCGGTCAGCTCGCCGGCGCGGGGGAGCTGCGGAAGCGGCGTGGCGGGAAGGGCTGCGGCGTTCGCGTCGGCCGGACCGGCCGGCTCGGCCGACGCGACCGGCTCGGCCCACGGGTTCGTGCACCCGCCCGAGACCGCCAGGGCCATCGTCAACAGGAATGCGATTCGTCTCATAGCGGTACGGATACGGCCTCCCCGCCGGCAGGCACCAGGAACGTCCCCATGCTACCGGCGTTGCCGGGGGTGTGTCAATCGGCCGAACGGCAAGCTCAGGTCTTCACCGAGTCCAGCATCAGCACCGCGACGATGCCGAAGACGCCGATCGGCAGGAAGGCGGCGAACATCGGCGGCAGGCCGATCAGGCGGCAGACGTGGATCGTGGCGTAATAGCTGCCCACCAGCAGCACGCTGAAAGTCGCCGAGGCCTTGATGTTCCGCTCGCGGGAGAGAATGAACGGCACGCCGAGAAGCAGGAGGATCAGGTTGTTGATCGGGTCGGCGAATCGCGTGTGCTTGGCCAGCATGGCCGCGTCGCGGTCGGGCACGCGCCCGAGGTTCAGCAGGCGGGTCAGCTCCGAACTGCTCATCAGCTCCAGCCAATGCCCCGACTGACGCAGCACGAGGTCCTCCCCGGCAAGGTCGCTGGGATAGAACAGCTTGCCGTTCTCCAGCAGCCAGTGGCTCTTGTCGGCCGACTCGCCGGGCACCCATGTCGCCGACGTGGCGTGCAGCACCGCCAGCACGCGGCGGCCGGGTCCGAACGTGTCGCTGTAGACGAAGACCGGGTGGTTGAGTCTCCCGCCGCGGGGCTGGCCCTCTGCGACCGGGTCGAGGACGAGTTCGTCGACCTTGCGCCCGGCGCGGGTTGTCAGCGTCATGGTGTAGTGGGGGTCCTGCACCGGGGGGATGCCCGAGACGCTGGGGATGTCGGCATCCGGCGGGACGCTGAGCCCGTGCCGGCGGGCGAGTTGCTTGGCCTCGGCCAGCAGGCGGACCGGGCCGATCCGCGTATACGCACGCCGAACCGTCGGCGTGTTCTCCCACGGCGTGCCTTCGCCCGCGGCCCGCGAAAGCGCCGCGGCCGTGATGTCCCAACCCCGCAGCCACTCGGGAACGACCATCTTCGCCGTGCCGCGGGGCTTGAACTTCGCCCGCCTCGCCGTGCCGTGCGAGACGATGCTCGCCACCCGTCGGCGGTCCTCGTCGCGGAGCGTGAGGATGGGGTTCCTCATGACCCCGTCGGCCGGGTCGTACTCCGGCGCCAGCCAGACCGTCCCGCTGCCGTCGGGGACCAGCTCGACTGCGACCTGCCCCATGCGCTCGGCCTCGTCGGGCTCGCGGACGAGCTTGGGGGCATTGGGAGGAATGACCACCTCGCGGTCGAGGATGATCAGCCCCCCAAGCGCCATGGCCACGACGATGATCGGCAGGATGACGCGATGGAGGCTGACGCCGCTGGCGAGCATGGCCGTCAGCTCGTTCGTGTGGTTCATTCGCGCCAGCGTGAAGCCGGCAGCGGCGACGATGATGGCCCCGCCGAGCTCGGCGAAATACATCAGCGAGCGGTAGGCGTAGTAGCTGCCCATGTGCATCAGCAACGTCGGGAGGTCCGGGCTGGCGGACTCCTCGAGGAACTCGTCCATGTTGAGGAAGAGGTCGATGACGATGCGCAGCGAGATCATCGCCACCAGCAGCAGCACCGCGGAGGTCAGGAACGTTCGCACGACGTAGCGGTCGAGTGTCCTCATGGTCTCGTCCGGGGCTATCGCCTCGCAAGCAGTGCATAGATTGCGGCGTCGGCGGCAAACAGGGCGACGATTGCGCCCCAGATGCAGGCCAGCCCCACCACCGCGGGCACGTCGGGGTTCTGCACCATCGTCTTGCCCATCATCAGAAGGAACACCACCAGCGACGCCGGCACGACCGACGTGACGAACGCGCTGATGAACTGCCCCCCGCGGAAAATCACCCCCAGCGCGGCGCCCATCGCCACCATCAGGAAGCAGCTCACACCGTACGCCACCCGCCCGTGCTGCTCGGCGACCAACGCGCTGCGCATCCGCGGGATGATGTAGCCGGTCACGTGGCGCACCGCGCGGAGGATCTTCTCATTCGGCGTGAATCGCGCCGGCTCGCGGCAGAGCTCCCGCGGGTCGATGGCCGCCGCGGCTGTGCGGATCGCCTCGGGGACGGGGATCTCGCCGCGGGCCCACTGCACGTCGCGCGTCTGCCGACGCCCCGCCGGGCCATGAAACGTGATCGCCACGTTCTCGCTGAGCTTGATCGTCACCTGGGGCCTTTCGGCCTCGGCCGCCGACGCGACAACCACCCGCCCGTTGTCGGCCGTGATCTGCTCGGCCAGACGCGACCGGCGGAGGATCGTGACGGTGACGCCCCTGAGTACGGCCGCGCCGTCGGCGTCCACCGTCGCCTCGTCGGCGACGATGCGGAAGATCTCGTCGCCCTGGGAGAGCTGGTCGTAGCTCTTCCCGGCCCCGATGGCGTCGACGATGTCCCGGGCGAGCACGTCGCTGCGAATGGCTTGCTTGATACGGGCGATCTCGCGGCGGACCTTCGCCGAGAGCATCGGGTTGTCCAGGCGGCGCTGGAGGTCCGGCCAACTGTACCAGGACGGTTTCTCGGCGATGGGGTTGGGCAGGGGCATGACCAGCCGCATGGTCCGCGCGGTCGGAGCGATCGGCGGGGCGACCATCTCGCCGGTCTGGATGATCGAGGGCTCGACCGGCTGGATCACCACGCGGTCCCGGCGGTTGGGGTCGCTCATGCGGAAGTCGAGGTAGGCCGCCGAGGCCGAAGCCAGGAACATCCCGCGCGGGCGCGGGGCCTCGCCGGGGTGGCGGGGGGGGGCCGGCTCCTGGAGGTAGGCGTAGACGACGCCGTGGAGCGTATCGTTTTCGGGCTCGACGCGGTCGGCGTGGACGATGTGCTTCTTCCCCGCCCGCCCGACGGAGACGTACCCGCGGGTCTTGAGGCGGTGGTAGAGGATGCCCGGTACGTTGCTCTGGGCGACTCCCGCCAGTGTGCTGAGGTTCGGGGCGATGAAGTTGCTCAGCAACAGCGAACTCACCGTCACCAGCGCGCCGAGCACCAGCGCCGGCCGCAGCAGCGCCAGCGTCGAGAGCCCGCTGGCGCGACAGGCGAGAAGCTCGCGATCCTGACTGAACCGCCCATAGACCAGTGCCGTGGCGAACAGGGTTGCCACCGGCAGAGTGAACGAGACCATCACCGGCATGGTGAACACGAACAGGCTGAGCACTTGCGCCCCGGCCAGGCCGAGCTTCCGCAGCGGCTGGATGATCGCCAGGACCGTCATCAGCAGCGTGATGGCCACCAGGGTCAGCAGCGTCACCTTGATGAGGTCTCGCGTGAGATAAGCGTACAGCGTTCTGGGCAAGATCCGTTGCCTCCGCCAGTTGGCCCGGTCTGCGCCGGGGGCGCCCGGTCCGCGCCTGTGGCCCCATCATGCACGCCCCGGCCCGGCCGGGTCAAGCGCCCGCCGGTGGGCATGCCGGCGGCAACCCGCGTCCGACGACATCCATCGCAGAGCGGCAGCAGGCCGAACGACGACGGCGGGGGCTCAGCGGGGCGGGGAAACACACGCCATGGAAGAGAGAAATCGGGGACTATTGCCCGATCCGCAGATCCAGGGCGCCACCGAGTCAAGCCGGCGTCCTTGCGGTGCAGGGGGGTAAGTCACTTTTTTCAAGACGGATACGACGGGTTTGCCTGCAAATCCATCCCGGGCCGAGGTGCTGTGGCACGCCGGATGCACTACAGAGTGGCGACAAGGAACGATGGAAGCCACCAAGGGAAACGCCGGGCAGGCGGAAAGGAGCCAGCATGAGCTACGACATGTTCCTCAAGATTGACGGGATCAACGGCGACAGTCAGGACGAGGCGCACAAGCAGTGGATCGAGATCAACTCGTACGCCCACCGGATCAGCCAGGCGGTCGGCGGGGCGATCAGCGCCCAGGGCGTGCACACCGGCGGGCGCGCGGACCATGCGGACTTCAGCATCGTCCACCGCCTCGACAGCGCCTCGCCGACGCTGGCGCTGTACTGCTGCATGGGCAAGCACATCCCGAACGTCCGCTTCGAGCTGTGCCGCGCGATGGGCGACAAGACGACGTTCATGGTGTACACGTTCAAGGACGTGATCGTCTCGTCGGTGGCGCCGACCGGCTCGGCGGACACCGAGGACCCGTTGCCGATGGAGGAGATCGCCTTCCGGTACGGTCAGATCAACTGGGAGTACATCCCCACCGACATCACCGGTGGTGGCAAGAAAGGCGCTGCCGTCCAGGCCGGCTGGAGCGCCCTGATGAACAAGCCGGTCTGACGGCTCGGAGACGGTGGGGCGCCCCTCGGGCGGGGTGCCCCACCTGCGCCTTTTCGGGCAACGACACCCAGCCCCCTGACGGCCCGGTCGGTATCCGTACATCGGCCGGGCCGTCGCTGTGCGCGCTGACAGGCCCTCTCCATGCGATTCTGTGAAACATGCACGGGTTCAGCTTGTTTTCATTCAACCGGGGCCTCCGGTTGGCCGATGCCTTCCTGCGGGAGCGGGAAGAGCGGCTTCCCGACGGATCGGGTGGAAGGGGGGGCGAGGGACTCTACATCATGGGGACTGCGACTCAAGCCAAGGGCGGGATGACTTGCCGGACGACGGACGTGATCACCATCTGCCAGTACAGCCGCGTGACCGAGGCGGCCAGGCGTATGCACGAGCTGCGAATCGGGTGCCTCGTGGTGGTCGCCGACGACGGCGACGACACGATGGTCGGCATCATCTCCGAGCGGGACATCCTCAACTGGATCGGCAGCGCCACGCCGGAGACCTACATGCAGCGGATCTGTGCCGTGATGACCCGGAACGTCGTGACCGGCACGCCGGAGATGTCGCTGGCCGACGCCAGGGACCTGATGCTCGACCACGGCATCCGGCACCTGCCGGTCGTCGACAACGGCGTGGCCGTCGGCATGGTCTCCCTCCGCGACGTCCTCGCCCGGGCCGAAGCCCCTCCGGCGGCATCGGCCTGAGCAGGCTCCCCGGCTCGCGGGCGTTTGCCACGGTGCGAGCCCGGGGACGAGGCGATTGGCGGTTGACGGCCAGGGATCGGGTATATACCGTAACCTTGAACGCGGCCCCTCTGTTCCCGGGCCGCTTCCTTGCGCGGAGCCCGATTCATGGATCGCATCCCCGAGCCGGAGTACATGGACGACGCCAACGAGGCCGAGGCCTATGCCGTCGCCGACTTCAACGACGTCAACGCCGCCTTCGTCCAGCGATTGCTGGAGGTGACGGCCGACCTGCCCACGCATGGCCTCGAGGCGGTCGATCTCGGGACCGGGCCGGGGGACATCCCCCTTCGCCTCGCCCGCGAACGGGAGGGCTGGCACATAATCGCCGTCGACGCCGCCGAGGCGATGCTTTCCTGGGCCCGCCGCGCCGCGCGCGAGGCCGGGCTGGCCGGACGAATCGCCTGGGTCCTCGCCGATGCCAAGACCCTACCGCTCGGCGAAGAGACCTTCGACGTGGTTTTCTCCAACAGCATTCTCCACCACATCAACGAGCCCGCGCGGTTCTGGAACGAGGCAAGACGTGTGGCCAAAAACGGGGCGACCTGGTTCCTCCGAGACCTTGCCCGCCCGGCGGATGACGCGGCCGCACGACGCATTGTCGAGACCTACGCCGGGGACGAATCCAGCCTGCTGCGCGAGGAGTTTCACCGCAGCCTTCTCTCGGCGTACACGGTGGAGGAGGTTCGTGGGCAGTTGGACGTCGCGGGGCTGGGGGACTTGACCGTGGAGATGACGACGGACCGCCACCTCGACGTCCACGGCCGGGTGTGAGCATCCGCGGGGGCTACGAGCGCATCCACATCACAAGCAGGTTCCAGACGATGTGCGTGCCGACGGCGATCCCGTATCCGCGGCAGACGAACAGCCCGCCGAGGTAGGCTCCGGCGCTGGCGCGGAAGACGAACGCCGACCAGGGAAACGCCGCCGGCCCGGCGAGTTGGCTTGACGGAATGTGGTAGAGGCTGAACAGCACGGCTCCGACTGCGATGGCCGCGGCAGCGCAAACGTCCCGGCGAAGTTCGAAGACGTCCACCAGGACGACCAGCGCCAGGCCGATCAGTAGCAGCCGGAAGATGAACTCCTCGTAGATTCCGGCCCCGATCGCCTGGAGCACCTGGCGTGCCAGCATCGGCGGGAGGGCGTCGGGTCCGGCGGCGAGGGCACGGTTGGTCAGGTAGCTGAGGCTGAGTACCGGGATCACCCACAGGGCGGATTCCCCGGCCATGCCCAGAAGCACCCCCGGACGGAACTGCCACCTGTAGCCGTGGGCGAAGTGCTGGGCGAGCAGGACGGCGACGATCAGCAAGGGGGGCAGGAAGGTCGCGGTGGCGCCGAAGTAGCCCAGCACGCGGGCCAGATCGCGCGGCGCCAGCAATTGCGTGCCGTAGCGCATCGCGAAGACATGATAGACGGCCAGCGGCACGAGGACGAACAGCAGGCAGTTCAGCGGGCGTTGCGTCTGCTTGAGGTAGCCCTGTTCCCAGAACGCCGATGGTCGGGGGCGCTTGGCCATACCGGCATTATGTCCGCCGGGCGGGTCATTGCAACGGTTTCGGCTCGGGCGGCGGGGAACTCGCAGGAGGCAGGGCGAACTGAAGGTAGGGAGCGGCCTTGGCGGCGGTGATGGGGCCGACGCCGTGGACGCGCGTGAGGTCCTCGGCCGTATGGTAGGGGGTGTCGGGGTGAGCTTCCCGCCACGTGACGATGGCGGCGGCTCGCTTGGGTCCCACACCGGGCAGTCGGCGGAGGCTGGCAACCGAGGCGGTGTTCGGGTTGATCCGCTGGCGTGCGGCCTCGGCGCGGTCCTTGTCGATCGGCAGGTTCTCGCCGGCGCGGATGGGGCGGGCCCGGTCGCGAACGAGCAGGCCGGCCAGCGCCAGGGCGATGAGTACGAGCACGATGCCGCGGGCACGCGGCCTGATCCTGGCGCTGTAGCGAGGCAATGGGTCGACCATGGGACCGGTCAGGCGGGGCCGTCGCCGGCGGGCGGCGCGGCCCTGGGCTGGGTTTCGGCGCCCGCGTTCATCTCGGACAACGAGGCGCGGAAGTTCCGCAGTTCCTTGTAGGCGAGCTTTGTCTCCATGTTGTTGCGGCAGAGCCCGCCGTGGGGGACGTGGTGGCCTTCGTAGTCGGCCAGGTCCCGCCAGCATACGCTCTCGACGTACGGCTTGCTGATCGCCACGCGGTAGAACGCCTGGAGCCACTCGGCCTGGAGCCGCGGCGACCACGGCTGGTGCCACTGCCCGCCTTTGGGCACAGGCTCCTGCCCGCCCCAGTTGTCCCAGGCGTCGGGGGCGACGTTGCTGGGCACGCTGACGGCCGTGACGTGCAGGCTCTTGCCGAACCCGACAAACTCGTCGAGCAGGGAACTGATCTGGAGCAGGTCGCGGACGTAGTAGCCGTCGACGGGCACGCCCATGTAGAACTGGATGCCGAAGCCGTCGAACTTGATTCCGCTCTGGACGGCCATGTCGGCGTAGAGCAGCGGCGGGATGGTCCGCTGGTTCCGGGCGTAGTACTCTCCCCAGGGCATGGTCAGATCGATAAGGACCTTGGACTTTGGGGCGAGCTTCTTGACCAGCAGGCAGCTCATGCGGGTCAGTTCCATGAGCTGGTCGAAGTTGAGGTTGAAGCTGTTGTTGGCGTGGATGCCGCTGACGACGTTCCAGACGCTCACATGGCGTTCGTACCGCTGGACGATCCGCTGGATGTGCTCGTAGGCCAGGTCCCGCAGGGCCTCGTAGTCGTGTTCCCAGATGTACAGCCACTCCGGCAGGTGTTTGGGCTCGAAGCTCAGGAGGGGCCCGGCATGGACCCGCCTGCGGTTGCGGGCCGCCCAGTTGATCCAGCCGTCCACCGCCGCGTACTGGTAATGTCGCTCCTTCGGCTCGGTCTGCTTCCACGGCAGGGGGATGCTGATCGTGCCGAACGCCTCGCGGAGGCGGTCGGCGTATTCCTCGGCCGAGGCGAACAGGTCCACCATGCAGCCGAAACTCACCGGCGAGCCACCCGCCTTGCGGCGGCGGAGGAGGATGTCGGCGTGGAAGAGGCTCATTCGCTCGCCGAGTGTCACGGCGTCGGCGAGGGCGTGGTCGGCAAGGGCGGCGGCCTCGGCCGGATCCGACGCCCGCAGCGCCGACACGAAGCGCCTGCGGACGGACTCGAACTCCTCGTTGAGCGGCTTGGCGTTGGGGTAGTCGTAGAGCCCCCAGTCTTCGCGCTTCAGCAGAATCCGCCCGATCTGCCCGCGGGCCAGCTCCACGTTGAGGTTGTAGGGCTGTTTGCGTTCCGGCAGCCGCGTTGTGGGCAGCAGGAACCGCCCGGACTGCCCGGCCTCCCAGAGCAGAGCCAGCCCGCACGCGCCGGGCGCGCGCTTGATGCAGGAGACCTGCCCGTTCGAGGCCGCCAAGTCCGCCCGCACCGGGATCATGTCCTGACCGAAGCAGTACGCGCCGGCGAGGTCGATGTCCCGCAGGGGGCTGCCGTTGCGGTACACGTCAAAGCGAAGCATGCGCACCCGGGGAATGCTGTCTGAGGCGTCGCGGGACGCCCTGCGTTACACCACCTTCGCCGCCCGCGGCACGGGAAGGTCCGGCGGCGATTATACGCGACCCGTTCCGGGAGGCAAGTACCGGAAAGCTCCCGGCGGAACCGTGCGCGTACTCGCCGGCGGAATCGTAGGGTTCCCTCGGGAGCCGCCGGCCGGAAGCGCCGGGGCCCGCCGCCGCGCCGACGGTGGCGCACGGAGAGATGGACGACGACCAGACCGAGGGCATGGTGACGCGACAGGGCACCGAATCCGCATCGATTCTGCTGATGTCCGAGGACCGCGACGCAGCGCGGGCCTGGGGCCTGAGCCTCGCCTGCGACACCTGGCGGGTGCGCCACGCGGGAGAGTTTATCGAGGCCCTTTCGGCCGTGCGGAACGAGCACGTGGACGTTGCCGTCCTGCACTTGCCCATGGACGACATGGAGGCCACCGACCTGCCGAACGTGCTCCGCCAGGTGAGTCCGTCGGCCTACCTGCCGGTGATCGTCCTGGGGGACGAGCCGCGGCGGTCCGAACGGCTGGACTTTCTCCACGGCGGGGCCGACGACTGCATCTGCACCACGACCTCGCCGGAGGAGGTCATCGCGCGGATCTCGGCCCTGCTGCGGGTCAAGGAGTTGCACGACCAGTTGGCGACCTCCAGGCTGGCGCTGCAGGAGGCCCTCCGCCGGGAGCGCCATTTGCTGACCAAGCTCCGCAAGGAGAACTCGCATCTTCAAGCCCTGGTGACGACCGACCCGCTGACGCACGTCCAGAACCGCCGAAGCTTCAACGACCTGCTCGACCACGAGTTCAAGATCGCCAAGCGGTACGGCCAGCCGCTGAGCCTGTTGGCACTGGACGTCGATCATTTCAAGGTCGTCAACGACGCCTACGGCCACCCGACCGGCGACTACGTGCTCAAGGAGCTGGCCGTCATTCTCACCCAGTCGGTGCGCGAGTCCGACGTGGTCGCCCGTACTGGTGGGGAGGAGTTCTGCGTCCTGCTGCCCCAGGCGGGCGTCCGGCAGGCGGCGCAATTCGCCGAACGCATCCGCAGCGAGGTTTACAGGCGGGAATTCATCGTGTTCGGGGAGACCATCCACGTGACGATCTCGATCGGCTCGGCGACCTGGCCGGCCGACGCCGAGATCACCGGCGCGGGCATGTTGTTCTACTTCGCCGACCAGGCGCTTCTGCTGGCCAAGGAGAGCGGGCGCGACCGCGTGGTGTCCGTCGGGGAGATGGACGGCCAGCTCCGCCGGAGGCTGCGCCGTCACTACCAGGACGTTCCCCTCACCGGAGAGGAGGCCAAGGCATGTGCCCACACGATGCATGCTGCCGCGACGCGCTAAGGCCGCCACGAGACCATCCCCCGCGCCCCCCGTGCGCGGAGTTCACGCCGCTGACGCATCGTGCGGGAACACCGCAAGCGGACAGCCCTGACAACGGGCCCGAGGCCGGCAGTAGGTCTTCCCGACGGCTACCCATTGCGCATGAAAGTCGTTGTACAGCCCAACGCGTGCCGGTACGTGTGATTCAAACAGCGCCTTGACCTCTTCGTAGTCGGCGTCCGGCTCGGCCAGGCCGTGGCGGGCAAGGGCTCGCCGCGTGTAGGCGTCCACCACGAACGAGCACTTGCCCGCGGCATAGAGCAGGATGCTGTCGGCCGTCTCCGGGCCGATCCCGTTGACCGCCAGCAGTTCCTCCCGCAGCACGTCGGTCCGGCGGTTCAGGAAGGTCGAGATGCCGCCTCCGCCGGCGCAGACCGCGTCGATGAAGTTCTTCAGCCGCCGGGCCTTGACGTTGTAGTACCCCGCCGGGCGGATCCGCTCGGCCAGCAGTTCCGTGGGCATCTCCGCCAGCACGGTCACGTCCATGCAGCCGGCCTCGATCAGCCGCGCCACCGCCCGTTCCACATTTCGCCAGCTCGTGTTCTGCGTCAGCACTGCTCCCACGCAGATCTCCAGCTTGCGCAGCGGCTCGGGAAGCTCCGGCGAGGCCGGCCACCAGTTCTGAGCCCCGAAGTGCGACCGCATAGCGGCGTACATGGCCATCAAGGTTGCGCCCGTGGCGTCCATGGTCGGGCGATGGTAGCGGAGCAGCAGGCGCATTTCGTCCGAAATCCGTCTAAGAAACCGGCGCCGCGTCCGTCCCGGCAGACAGAAGCAAAGGAGACGGCGCATGGGCAGCTACGAGCATACCGGGCGTTGGACGGGCGTTTCCCGAAGGGCATTCCTCAAATCCGCCGCCGCCGGAGCCGCCGCCGTGGCCGCGCCGAAGGTCCTGGCCTCGGGCACGGCCGGAAGGGAGCCATTGCGCCTGGCGCTGCTTGGCGCCGGCGCGCAGGGCCGACGACTGCTGATGGATTGTCTGAAGGTCCCCGGCGTGCGGTTCGCGGCCGTGTGCGACATCTGGGATCGCAACCGCGACTACGCCGTGCGCCTTCTGGGCAAATACAGGCAGGAAGCCGGCGCGTACGAGGATTACCGGCAGATGCTCGCTGCGCGGGACGACCTGGACGCGGTCCTCATCGCCACGCCGGACTGGGTCCACGCCGAGCAGACGATCGCCTGCCTGGAGGCCGGGCTGGACGTCTACTGCGAGAAGGAGATGTCCAACAGCGTCGCGGAGGCCCGGCGAATGGTCGCGGCGGCCAGGCGGACGGGCCGGCGGCTTCAGGTCGGCCATCAGCGGCGGAGCAACCCGCGGTACATCCGCGCCCGCAAGCTGGTCGCCGAGACCTGCGTCTCGGTGCTCGCGGCGAACGAGGCGCTGGCGGAGAAGCGGCAAATCGCGCTCGGAGCGGCCGACTTCGAGACGGTCACGGACGTATGAAATGATGATGGTCAGCGCGACCCGAACAACCCGAGCCGTCAGGCCGGACCGTCAGACGCGGACGTCAACGGTCGATTCGCCGACCGGCGACGGCGGCGGGGCGGTCAGCGCGCCGAGCCGGTCGATATCCGAGCCGATACGGGCGACCAGGTCCCCCAGCCGCGAGTCGGCGGGGCGGTCGCCGCAGTGCCGGGCCGTCGCGCCCACCGCGTCCGGCGTCGGCCGAGGGGCTGTCCGTCCCGTTGCGGCGGCGTCGGCAGGCCCTGCCTGGGGAGGGTCGGCCTGTGCAGTGGCCTTGGAGCGTCTCTGCAGGAGGGAGGTGGCGTCGATGGCGCTGAGGCGCATGGTCTCCTCGCAAGTCGTCTGTGCCCGTGTCCGGGAGCGGCTGCCGGCGACGGGTCCCGCCCCCGCCGCATGCCGCAGGAACCATACGATGCGCCCGGGATGGGGGGCAAACGTCCCGTTTCGGCGGGTGTCCGGACGAACGCCGGAAAACTTCGGTGCCGGGCGAACCCCGCGCGGGGTGTCTGGTTTAGAGAAAATACTGGTCAGGCGGCCTCCGAGCCGCTATGTATGATCGATTCCGGCGGGGCCGGGCTCCGCCGGGGCGGATGCGTTCGACGTTGGGCATGCACAGGAACAGGATTATGAAGCCAACACAGCAGAGCAGCGGACAGTCGGGATTCAGCAGACGGGACTTCCTCAAGACCGCCGCGGCGGCCGGAGCGGGCCTGGCGGTAGCGGCCCCGCGGATCGTCAGCGCCCAGGCCGGCGGCGACCCGATCAACATCGGGATCGTCGGCGTCGGCACGCAGGGGCGCGTGCTGATGATGAATTGCGTGAAGATCCCCGGCATCAAGTTCCGGGCGGTCTGCGACATCTGGCCGTACCACCGCGGCTATGCCGAGCGCCTGCTGAAGAAGTACAAGCACCCGGTCACCGCCTACGAGAACTACCAGGACATGCTGGCCAAGGAGAAGGAGTTGGACGCGGTGATCGTGGCCACCCCGGACTGGGTCCACGCCGAGCACGCCATCGCGTGCCTCAAGGCCGGCAAGCACGTTTACTGCGAGAAGGAGATGTCCAACACCCTCGAGAAGGCCAAGGAGATGGTCGCCACCTCCAAGGCCACGGGCAAGCTCCTCCAGATTGGCCACCAGCGCCGCAGCAACCCGCGCTACCACACGATGCTGGACTACATCCAGAACAAGAAGGCCTGCGGGCGGCTGACCAACCTGATGGGCAACTGGAACCGCAACAAGCCGCTGCACGCCAAGTGGCCGGAGAAGTACGCCATGGACGAGGCCGTGCTGAAGCAGTACGGCTACGACACGATGGAGCACTTCCGCAACTGGCGGTGGTACAAGAAGTTCTCCGGCGGACCGATCGCCGACCTCGGCAGCCACCAGGTGGACATCTTCCACTGGGTCCTGGGCACGCATCCCAAGAGCGTCCTGGCCAGCGGCGGGATGGACAACTACCCCCGGATGGAGTGGTACGACAACGTCATCGCCATCTACGAGTGGGATTACGAGTACGAGGGCGAGACCCGCACCGTCCGCGGGCACTATGACCTTTTCTCCACCACCAGCCACGGCGGCTACACCGAGACGTTCATGGGCGACGAGGGCTCGCTGATCATCTCCGAAGGTCTGGGCAAGGGCGGCATCCGCCGCGAGTACAGCGCCCCGGTCGCCGATTGGGAAAAGGAGCTCCAGAAGGCCATGGACAAGGCCGCCCTGGCCAAGGCCACGGCCCAGAAGAAAGCCGCCGCCGATACCGACGAGGAAGAGGGCGGGATCAAGATCGCCCACTCCATCCCGTCGCCCGGGCGGTACTACCCGCCGATCCCGGCCCCGACGCCGCCCAAGACCGAGCACATGCCGCACTTGGAGAACTTCTTCTCCGCCGTTCGGGGCGATGCCAAGCTCAACTGCCCCGCCGAGGTCGGCTACGAGACGGCCGTCTCCATCCTCCGCGTCAACGACGCCGTCGCCGCCGAGAAGAAGATCGAGTTCACCGCCGACGACTTCAAGGTGTGAGGGCCCCAGCCATCGACGCGCAATCGAGCAAACGCCCGGCCGGGCCGGTCGCCGGGGCCCTGATGGCCCTGGCGGCCGTCCTGCTGGCCGCGCCGGCCTCGGCCGAGCCGGAAAAGCAGGTCGCCCCGGACCCGAGCCTGTCAACGCCGATCCACCGGATCCCGATGTACGGCCCCGAGGGCGACGCGGTCACCGCCGACGACGAAGAGCCCGCGGCGCTGAGCCAGAAGGTCACCTGCAACAAGTGCCACGACTACTCGAAGATCGAGCGGGGGTGGCATTTCAACGCCTGTGACCCCAACGTTCCCCCGGGCCGACCGGGGCAGGCCTGGGTGCTGACCGACGTCGCCAGCGGCACGCAGATCCCGGTCTCCGGGCGGGGGTGGAAGGGAACCTATACGCCCAAGGAGATCGGGCTGAGCAGTTGGCAGTTCGTGGACGCGTTCGGCCGGCATGCCCCCGGCGGCGGGCTGGGCGAACGGTTCGCCGACGCCTATGCATCCGTCGAGGACCGCTGGCTGGCCACCGGGTACCTGGAGATCAACTGCCTCGGCTGCCACAACGCCGACTTCAACCAGAACCAGGACGAGTGGGCCAAGAACGTGGTGCGGGGCAACTACGTCGAGGCGGGCACGGCCGCGGCGGAGATCGCCCACGTCACGGGTTTCGTCAATCGCCTCGGGCCGATGTTCGACCGGATCATGGGCGAGGCCCCGGACAACCCGCAGTTCCTGCCGCGCGTGGAGTATTACGACACGATCTTCAAGCCAAAGAACGAGGTGTTCTTCGACGTCAGCACGCAGATGCCGAACACGCGGTGCTACTACTGCCACACCAACCATCCTGTCGCCAAGGACGAGTGGCAGGTGACCGAGGACGTGCACATGGCTCGGGGCTTCCGGTGCACCGACTGCCACCGCAACGACATCACCCACGACATCACCCGCAACTACGAGGGCGAGAGCGAGCTGTCCCGCCCCTTCACCTGCCGCGGCTGCCACCTCGGCTCCGATGACGACGCCCAGGCGGCGATGCGGAAGGCCGGCTTCGGCGCGGCCCCCCGGCCGGAGCACGAGGGGATCCCGAGGATCCATTTTGAGGACCTGTCCTGCACGGCCTGCCACAGCGGGCTGATGCCGGGCCAGACGCCCCAGCAGATGCAGACCAGCCGCATTCACGCCCTCGGCTACCATGGTGTCGCGTACGACCCGAACGCCCAGCCGACGGTCCAGGAGCCGGTGTTCCTGGAACTGGACGGCAGGATCACACCGCACCGGATGGTCTTCCCGGCCTTTTTCGGCAAGCGGGCCGACGGGAAGGTCACGCCGATGCTGCCCAAGGACGTCGTGGCCGGGACCGGCGGGATGCTTGCGGCACCGAAGAACAAACTCCCCAAGCCGCCGAAGCCTGCGGAGGTCGCCGCGGCGCTGAAGAAGCTCGGCGAGGGGGCCGTCTACGTCGGCGGCGGACGCCTCCACGAACTCGGCAGCGACGGCAAGCTGACGTCTTCGGAGCACGACGCCGCCATGCCCTACGCCTGGCCGCTCGCCCACAACGTACGCCCGGCGGCGCAGTCCCTGGGCGTCGATGCCGCCTGCACCGACTGCCACGCCACGGACTCGGCGTTCCTGTTCGGCAAGGTGCCCGCGGTCGGGCCCGTGCACATCGGCGAGCCGGTCACGATGAGCATGGCCTCGTTCCACGGCGAGGACGCGACGTACCACAGCCTGTTCGCGTGGACGTTCATCTTCCGCCCGTGGCTGAAGATCTTCGGATTTCTCGTCGTCGGCGTGGTGACGCTGCTGCTGGCAGCGTATGCCCTCCCGGCCATCCGGACGGGCCTGGGCAAGGCCGTCGGGCGAAGGGAGGGCTGAGCGGATGACGAATGACCAATTGTTCCAGGTGCTCGGGCTGATCGGCCTGCCGGTCTGTTTCGTGGTCCTGTACGCCGGCGTGAAGTTCGGCGGGTGCGACAAGCCCCCGGCCGGGCCGCCCCCGGGCCGGCCGTGCTGCCCCCTGATTCGCAAGCTGGTGGCCCTGGGCTTCGGCGCGACGTTCCTGATTCTGGCCGCCACCGGCTTGTGGCCGAACCTCGTGCTCGGCGAGAAGCTGCACGAATGGTCGCTGATGCTCCACGTGGGCACCGGCGGAGCGTTCATGTTCTTCCTGCTGGCCGCGGCGCTGCTGTGGGCCGACGAGTGTCGCTGCGAGGCCAACCGCTTCAGCGACGGGATGAAGTTCACCTTCCTGGTCATGCTCGCCCTCGGCGTGGTCACGGCGCTGACGATGATCGTCAGCATGCTGCCGATCTTCTCCGTCGACGGGCTCGACGTGCTCCGGGAAATCCACCGGTACGCCGCCGTGGTCTTTGTGGCCGTCGCCCTGCTGCACGTGATTCTCGCGATCAAGGCGCGGCGTCCGAACGTACAAACGTAGGTAAGGGAGCGGCCCGGTGTGTTCGCCGGGCCGCGTCTGTGTGGAACAGAAGCCCGGGTGACCCGGGCGCAGTCAAGGCAATCGGGAGACAGGAATCCATGAAGAAGACGCTATGCATCGCGTTTCTGGCGGCCGGCCTGATGGTACTGGCCGGATGTCAGTCCGCCTCGGAGACTCCGGGCGACGGGGACGGCGGGTCGGGGAAGCCGGCCGCGACCACCCAGCCGGCGGGCAAGGGCGCGCCGACCACGCAACCGGCGGGCAAGACAGGCGACGACTCGAGCGACGGCGGGACGGCCTCGGCGGCCCCGGCCGGCGACTTGGAGCCCATCCCGCTTGAGCTGCCCAAGCCTCGTTTCAGCGGCACGCCGAAGAACCTCCCGCCGGGGACGCGCGTGAAGATCACCAAGGGCCCGGCGAAGCCGCGCCCGCCGTTCATGGCCCCCAAGGGCGTCAAGAACGTTGCCGAGGGCAAGCCCGTCACGGCCAGCGACATGGAGCCGGTGATCGGCACGCTGGACCTGGTCACCGACGGCAGCAAGGAAGCGGCCGAGGACGCCTACGTCGAACTCGGCCCCGACGTGCAGTGGGTGCAGGTCGACCTGGGCCAGCCGTACAAGATCTACGCCATCGTGCTCTGGCATGAGCACAAGGACCCCCGCGTCTACAAGGACGTGGTGATCCAGGTCGCCGACGACAAGGACTTCATCACGAACGTCCGCACGCTGTACAGCAACGACCACGACAACTCCGCCGGGCTCGGCGTCGGCGAGGCGTGGGAGTACTTCGAGACCAACGAGGGCCACCTCGTCGATGCCAACGGCGCCGTCGCACAATACGTCCGATGCTATTCCAACGGCTCGACCGCCGACGACCTCAACCGCTACACGGAACTGGAGGTCTACGCCCTCCCGGCCGAGAAGTAGCCCGCTCGGCCCATGGAAGAAGAACCCACTTCGTGGCAGCCGGAGCGCGACCCGTTCCGGCTGCCACGTTGTGTTTCCCGGCCGCCCGATGCGGAACGGAGTCCTGGTCGGCGGCTGGGCGAGGGTAAGGCGTCAATCGGCATTCGGTAGCCGTCACCAGGAAGAGTTTTGCGGCCGCGTGGACGGCGGAGAACACCATGCGACGAGCGCTGCTGGCCATGCTGATCGTCCTGGTCGCCGCGGGTGGGGCTGCCCTGCGCCTGCCCGAGCTGGCCGAACGCCCCATGCACACCGACGAGGCCGTCCACGCCTACAAGCTCGGCGAGACGCTCGAAGGCGGGCGGGGGGCCTACCACTACGACCCCGTCGAGTTCCATGGTCCCACGCTCAACTTCCTCACGGTTCCCATCGCACTCGTCCGCGGGCAGGAAACCCACGCCGACCTGGACGAGTGGACGCTGCGGCTGGTTCCGGCCGTGTTCGGCATCGCCCTGATCCTCGCGACGTTCCTGCTGGCCGACGGGCTAGGCGGACCCGGCGCATTCGTGGCCGCCGCGCTGACCGCCACGTCGACCGCCATGGTGTACTACAGCCGCTATTACATCATGGAGGTGCTGCTGGTCTTCTTCACCTTTCTGCTGGTCGTCGGAGCCTGGCGGTACGTTCGCACACACGGCGTCGGCTGGGCCGTGCTCGCCGGGGTTGGCGTCGGGCTCATGCACGCCACCAAGGAGACGTGGGTATTCGTTCCCGTCGCCGCCGCGGCCGCCTTGGTCGTCGAAGCCCTCTTCGTCCGCTTCGCGCCCGCCGAGCCGCTGCACGTTCGCCGTCACGTGCGACGCAGAGAAATGCTCTGGGCCCTGGTCGCTGCCATCGTCGTCGCCGTGGCGTTCTTCAGCTCCTTCTTCGCCTATGCCCGCGGGCCATGGGACTCGGTCGCTACGTATGTTCACATGTTCCGACGCGCCCTCGGCACGGCCGACAAGACCGCCGGCGATCTCCACGTGAACCCGTGGCACTTCTACCTGCGAATCCTCTTCTGGTTCCAGGCGCTGCCCCGCAGGCCGATCTTCACCGAGGCGATCATCCCCGTTTTGGCGCTGATCGGCATGGCGGCGGGGTTCCTCCGGCGGGGCCTCGGCCGCGCCGACGCCCGCCTCGTTCGCGTCCTGGGCGTGGCGAGTTTCGCCCTGCTGGGCATCTACACGCTGATCCCCTACAAGACGCCATGGTGCATGCTGGGCGCGATGCACGGGATGATTCTCGTCGGCGGCGTCGGGGGCGCTGCGCTGGTTCGCTGGACGCCCACGCGGCCTCTGAAGGTGCTTGTCGCACTGCTGCTGGCCGCCGGCGTCGCCCAGCTCGGATGGCAGGCCTGGCGCGGCAGCTACCGCCTGGCCGCCAGCTCCTACAACCCCTACGTTTACGGCCACACGCGACCGGGGGCCATCCGCCTCGGTGAGCGCGCCGAGCAGGTCGCGAACGTCCATCCCGCGGGCAAGTCCATGCCCATCAACGTCCTGACCCCCGACGAGCACGACATCTGGCCGCTGCCCTGGTACCTGCGGCAGTTCGACCGCCGCGCTGTCGGCTACTTCCCCGGAGTCGAGGAACTGCTCGCCGTCCGCGGTCGGGCCGACGCGCCCATGCTCGTGTTCACCTCGGACGTCTGGCCCTCGCTGGAGCCGCGGCTCAAGGCCGAGTACCAGTGGGAGCATTTCGGCTTGCGGCCGAGCGTGGTGCTGGTGGTGGGCATCCGCAAGGACCTGTGGGAGCAGGTGCTGGAGGGCATCCGAGCCAGGCACGCCGCCGAGAAAGCCAAGGGGACCGCCGCCATGACTTCACCGTCCGCCGATCTGCACAGGTTCGCACACCGCGCGATGATGAGCCAGTTCGAGATCCTCGTCCCCGCCGAGGCCTGCGGGGTCGACGACGCCCGCGCCGCGGCCGGGGCCGCGTTCGAGGAGCTCGACCGGAACGAACGCCGCCTCAGCCGCTTCGACGCCTACGGCGACGTCGGTCGAGTCAACGCAACCCCGCCCGGCGAGGCGGTGGTCGTGGACATCGAGACGGCCGAGTGCGTCGCCGCCGCCCTGGACCTCGCCCGCCGGACCGAAGGCGCCTTCGATCCCACGGCCGGCAAGCCGGCAGACGGGCGGCGCCGCATCGGGGCCGAACTGATCGCCGTCGATGCCGAGTCGATGACCGTGACACGCCTGGACGCTGGCGTGGCCCTGGACCTCGGCGGGATCGGCAAGGGGTTCGCCGTCGACGCGATGGCAGGCGCGATCGGCGAGTGGGGTATCGAGTCGGCCCTGGTCAACGGCGGGTCGAGCACCGCGCTGGCCGTCGGTTCGGCCCCCGGGGGAGGGGCGTGGCGGCTGGCCCTGCGAGACCCCGCCGACGACAGCGCGGAACTCGGCAGCGTCCGCCTCCAGAATGCCGCCTTCAGCGGCTCGGCTACGCTGGTGGAACAGCACATCGTCGACCCCCGCACCCGCCGGCCGGTGCCCGCCGGTCGGGCCGCATGGGCCGTAGCGCCCACCGCCGCCGAGGCCGACGCGTTGACCACCGCCTTCTGCGTGATGGAAACCGAGGCGGTGCGGCGGTATGTTGAGCGTCACCCACAGGTGGCGTGCGTGGTCGCCCGTCGCGTGGGCGACCGCTGGGAGGCGGAGGCCTGCGGACGGGCTGTCTTTGAATTGAGCGAGTCCCTCACCAACACCATGGGAGAACGTCCATGACCCGACGACCATCTACGCGATGTGCCTTCTTGCTCCTTGCCGCCGTGACGGCCCTGGCCGCCGCCGACGCCCACGGCGGGCTGCTCGACGACCTGAAGAACAAGGCCAAGGACACCGCCAAGCGGAAGGCGGTCGAGGCCGTCAAGGACCGGCTGACCAAGTCCGCCGACAAGCTCCCGGGCCCGCCCGAGGAACCGGCCGACAACGTCACCGGGGAGTATCTCGGCTCATTCGTCCCGACCGGCGGGGGCAAGGCAGTGCCCGCCGTCGCGAAGGTCTTCAGCACCAAGGCGTCCGGCGGAAAGTTGAGCTTCCAGGGGCTGGTCGCGGCCGTCGAGCCCGGCGGCCTGATCCAGCAGACCGTCGTCGGCAAGGGCGCCAAGACGGTCCAGCGATTCCAGGTTCGCGGCACCGGCGACGCGGATTCGGCGGCGCTGAGCAGCAAAGACTTCCGCGGCACGGTCTCGGAGAAGAAGCTCACGCTGACCGGCGACGCCGGGCGGTTCGCGATGGAGTTCACCGTCCGCAAGAGCCCGACGCTGCTGGCCGAGCCGCCCGCTGGTGCCACCGAGCTGTTCCCCTACGAGCCGGGCAAGGCCACCAGCCTGGACGCCTGGAAGAACCAGCGGTGGAAGTTGCTCTCCGACGGCAGCGCGATGGTCCACCGCGGAACCAACGACAGCAAGTCCCAATGGTCGGACTTCAAGCTGCACGCGGAGTTCCGCGTCCCCACGCAGAGCCACGGCAACAGCGGGTTCTACCTGTTGGGACGCTACGAGATCCAGGTGCTCCAGTCCTTCGGCAAGCCGCTGTACAAGGGCGGCTGCGCGGCCATCTACCAGACGTTTCCGCCCGTGGTGGACGCCTACCTGCCCCCGGGGTGCTGGCAGACGTATGACATCACCTTCCGCGCACCGAAGATGGACGGCGAGAAGGTCACCCAACTGCCGCGGATCACGGTTGTCCTCAATGGGGTGACGGTCCACGACGACGTGGAAATCCCCCACGCCACCGGCAACGCCCGGAAGCGGGGCCACGCCGCCAGCGGGCCCATCCGCCTCCAGGACCACGGCGCGCCGGTCCGCTACCGCAACATGTGGATCCACGAACTCAAGTAAAGGAGCGACGCCATGACGCGCTGCACGATCGCCGTACTGGCCTGCCTGACCCTTGCGGTCTCGGCCGCAACGGCCCCGGCCGACGACGCGAAGCTGCCCGATCCCCCCCCCGAGCCGAAGGACCCGTACATGGGCGAGTATGTCGGCACGTTCACGCCGGCTGGGGGCGAGGCGGTCAAGGCCGAGGCGAAGGTCATCGGCTACGTGGACAAGAAGACGAAGGACCGCTACTGGCACGTGGTGCTGCTGGCCGGCGAGAAACGGCCCGAGCGCATGGCCCGGCTTCGCGCCACCGAGACGGATGGGAAGCTGACGTTCTCCGGGCCGGACGACTGGTCGGGGGAGTTGGGCGACGGCAAGCTGAAGGCCAAGGGCAAGCCGGGGTCGGTGACGATGGAGTTCACCGTTCGCAAGAGCCCCACGCTGGGGGCCAAGCCGCCGGCGGGCGCCACGGTGCTGCTGCCCTACGAGCCGGGCAAGGCTGCAAGCCTGGAGGCCTGGCAGAACAAGAAATGGCAGCCGCTCTCGGACGGGAGCGTGCTGGTGCGCAAGGGCTCGAACACCACGAAGGCGAGCTTCGGCAGCTTCAAGCTCCACGTCGAGTTTTACTGTCCCTACCAGCCGGCGAAGACCGGCCAGGGGCGCTCCAACAGCGGCTGCTACATGCATCGGCGGTATGAGGTGCAGGTGCTGGACTCGTTCGGCCTGGAGATGCGCAAGGGCGACTGCGGGGCGATCTACGGCGTGAAGATCGCCGACGTCAACGCCTCCCTGCCTCCGGGGCGTTGGCAGACGTACGACATCACGTTCCGCGCCCCGGAGATCGGCGCCGACGGGAAGGTGAAGTCCCCGCCGATCTTCGAGGAGGTCCGGCACAACGGGGTCGTGATTCACAAGGACGTCAAGGTCCCCGGCGCGACGCGGGCGGCCAAGGGCAAGGGCCTGGTCAAGGAGGGCCCGCTGATGCTCCAGGACCACGGCAACCCCGTGCGGTACCGGAACATCTGGCTCGTCGAGAAGTAATCCCCCCGGCCGACACGAGAATACCGCGGTGTCCGTGCGACCGAACGGGCGCCGCAAGCGTTTAAGGTGTATCCGCCGCGTTCGGCGGGAGCAACCGTAAGGAGAGATCGATGCTGCGAACGAGTCTGACCGCGATGGTATGCGGGGCGCTGCTGGCCGGGTCGGCCGCGGCCGCAGTCAACGACGCCAATCGCAAGAAGATGGAAGAGGCCTGCCCGACGGAGGCTCCGGCGAAGGCGGCCAAGCCGCACAAGGTGCTCATCTACAGCCACTGCAACGGCTTCGTGCATCGCGGCGCCATCGAGCACGCCAAGGTCGTCCTGCACATGATGGGCGAGAAGACCGGCGCGTACACCGCGGTGGTCAGCGACGACTTGTCGAACTTCGAGGCCGACAAGATCAAGGAGTTCGACGCGATCATCCTGAGCAACACCACCGGCGAGCTGTTCCAGGCCCGCGCGCCTCGCAAGCCCCGCAAGCCGAATCCCAAACGGGCGAAGAACCAGGAGCAGCTCAAGAAGGCGATGGCCAAGTACGAGAAGCAGATGGAGGAGTGGAAGAAGAAGAAGGAGGCCTTCGACAAGGCCCCCAAGCCGGACACCGAGCAGCTCCGCAAGAGCTTCATGGACTGGATCAAGGCCGGCGGGGGGGTCGTGGGCATCCACGCCGCGACCGACTGCTCGTACAAGTGGAAGGAATATGGCGAGATGATGGGGGGGTACTTCGCCGGGCACCCGTGGCACATGAAGGTGCATATCAAGAATGACGACCCGGAGAACCCCGTCAACGCCTGCCTCGACGGCAAGGGGTTTGTCATCACCGACGAGATATACCAGTTCAACCGCGGCGTCTACAGCCGCGACAAGCTCCGCGTGCTGCTGAGCCTGGACATCGGCGAGGGCAAGACGCCCGACAAGGGCAAGCGAGAGGATGACGACTACGCCGTGAGCTGGCTGAACACCCACGGCAAGGGGCGCATCTATTACAACTCGCTCGGCCACCGCGACGAGATCTTCTGGAACCCGACGGTCCTCAAGCACTACCTCGCGGGCATCCAGTGGGTGCTCGGCGACCTCGAGGGCGTCGACGCCACGCCGAAGCCGCTGGCGGCCAAGTGACCGCCCCGGCGCCCCGCCCCAGTTAACGAGACCAAGCAAGGAAAGGGAACGCATCATGACGAACGACAACCGCAAGGACGCCCCGCTCACCCGGCGAGGCTTTCTCCTGAAATCCGCCGCCGGCGCCGCGGCCATGACGGTCGCCGGACGCATCGCCCGCGCTGCCGAGGAGGCCTGCTGCCCTGCCGCCGCGGCCTGCGAGGCCAAGGCCTCCTGCGCAGCCGCAGGGCCCGAGGGCGCCGCCGGCAAAAAGGGGGACTGGAAGGTCCTCTTCGACGGCGAGAACCTCGACGCCTGGGACGTCGACAAGAAGAGCTGGTCGATCACCGAAGACGGCGAGCTGCACACCACCGGCAAGGGTCGGGACATCTACAGCAAGGAGAAGTTCCAGGACTTCATGCTGGACCTGGAGTTCAAGGTCACCCCCGGCTGCAACAGCGGCGTGTTCATCCGCATGGCCAGCCGGAAGGACTGGCTGCACAGCTCGATCGAGATCCAGGTGCTTGACAGCTTCGGCAAGAAGCCCAACAAGCACACGTGCGGGGCCCTGTACGACCTGAAGGCGCCGGACGCCAACGCCGTCCGCAAGGCCGGCGAGTGGAACCGCTACCAGATCGTCTGCCACAAGAACCGCATCTTCGTGGCCCTCAACGGCGTGGAAATCCAGAACGTCGACCTGAACAAGTGGGACACCGCCCACAAGAACCCCGACGGGTCGAAGAACAAGTTCAAGAACCCGATCAAGGAAATCACCCACGCCGGGCACATCGCTCTTCAGACGCACGGCAAGCCGCTGTGGTACCGCAACATCAAGATCAAGCCGGTGGGCAAGCTGGGCAAGTGCCCCGTCTGCGGCGCCGAAGGGCCCGAGGGCTGGTACTGCGCCAAGTGCAAGGCCGTCTGCACCACCATGGGCGAGTTCCCGTGCAAGAAGAACGCCGACAAGAAGATGACGGCCGGGACGTACTGCCCCAAGAGCAACCGCTTCCGCTTCCCCGCCACCGCGCCGAAGTGCGGCAAGTGCGGCAAGGAGATGGGCGTGTGGTGCTCAGGGTGCGGCTCCTACGCCATGACCATCGGCGTGACGTACGACAAGGACGCCAAGAAGCCCGTCCCCAAGACACCGAAGAACATTCCGGCGAAGAAGAAGTAGCTCGCCGGGGACGTCCGCATCGCTGCACGGGCCCCGGGTCCCCGCGATCCGGGGCCCGCTGCACGCCTCGACACGCCGGCAGGAATGGCCCCCATGAGCAGACACAGTACCTGGAGGCTCGTCATGTCCACCGTGCTCGCCACCCTTGGTTGGCTGGCCGGGGCCGTCCGCGGGGCCAACGAGCTCAAGGGACCGGACTTCCAGGCTGCCGGCGCGCCCGACGCCGAGAAGATCGGATGGCGACTCGGCACGCAGGCCTGGACGTTCAACCGCGGGACCTTCTTCGACGCCGTCGACAAGACCGCCAGGCTCAAGCTCAAGTACATCGAGGCCTTCCCCGGCCAGAAGGTCGCCGAGAACATCGACGATCGCATGGGTCCCGGCATGAAGCCGGCCGCCATCGAGGCCGTCAGGAAGAAGCTCGCCTCCGCCGGCGTGAAGCTCGTCAACTTCGGCGTCACGGGCATCCCCGGCAAGGCCCGGGACGCCCGCAAGGTTTTCGACTGGGCCAGGACCATGGGCATCGAGACGCTCGTCACCGAGTCCGACCGGGAGTTCCTTGATGAGCTCTGCGACGAGTATGGCATCGGCATCGCGTTCCACAATCACCCGCACTCCTGGCCGCCGGAGAAGGTCCTCAAGCACACCAAGGGCCGGTCCAGGATGCTGGGGGCCTGTGCAGACACGGGCCACTGGATGCGACGGAAAATCAAGCCCGTCGACGGATTCCGGCAGCTCAAGGGGCGGATCATCTCGCTGCACCTCAAGGACCTGAACGCCTACGGCCGGGCGCACGACGTGCCCTGGGGCACCGGCAAGGGCGACCTGAAGGCCGCCCTGAAGCAGTTGTACGCCCAGGGCTTTCGCGGCGTGTTCAGCATCGAGTACGAGCACACGTTCTCCCTGGCGGACCTGAACGCCTGCGTGAAGTTCTTCAACGAGGTCGCCCGCGAGATCGCCGCGTCGGCCCAGACGGAATGAAGGAGGCCCCACCGCGCACCATGGCCACAGGCGAGTCGCCGAACCCGTATCTCTCGATCGTGATCCCGGCCTACAACGAGGGGCGGCGGTTGGGCCCGGCGCTTTCGCAGATTCGCGACTACATCGAGCGGAGCGGCCTGCGGGCGGAGGTGGTCGTCGTCGACGACGGCTCGTCGGACGATACCTCGGAGGTCGCGGCCGCGTTCGACCCCGGGCCGATGGAACTCCGCCTGATCCACAACCGGATCAACCGGGGCAAGGGCTACAGCGTGCGGCGTGGGATGCGGCGGGCTTCGGGCGAGGTGCTGCTGATGTCCGACGCGGATCAGTCCACCCCGCTGTGGGAGTTGGAGCGGGCCCTGCCGCTGCTGGCCGAGGGGGCCGACGTGGTCATCGGCTCGCGGGACATGCCCGACTCGGTTATCAGCGAGCACCAGGTGTGGTACCGCAAGCTGCTGGGCCAGCTCCTGCGGTGGATGCGCCGCCACGTCATGCTGCCGGAGATCCGCGACACCCAGTGCGGCTTCAAGCTGTTCACACGTCGGGCGGGCAAGGACATCTTCTCCCGGCTGGTGGACGAGGGCTTCGCCTTCGACTGCGAGGTGCTCCTGCTGGCCAGGGGGCTGGGCTACGACATCCGCGAGATCGGCGTGACTTGGTGCAACGACCCCGACAGCCGCGTTCATCCCTTCCGCGACCCGGTGAAGATGTTTTTCTCGCTGCTGAAGATCCGCTGGCGTCTGCGGGGCGGGGTGAAACCGTGATGGCACCGCGTGAAGGTCTGGGCGCCAGATCGCGCGATCTCTGCCGAAAAGCGTTGCCAAATCGCTGCGGCTGAGTATGGTAAGGAGTTTCATGCCCCGGCGGCACGGCGCCCGCCGGTGCGGCGAAGGGAAAGGGCGTCCTGACCGGACGGCGCGTTCCGGGAGGTTGTTCCCGGCACAAGAAGGAGAGCCTGCATGATGACCGAGCTATCCGCCAATCACCCCCAGGGCCACACCAAGGCCGAAGAGAAGCTGCTGTTCGTGGAGTGCTTCGTCGCGCTGGTGGCCACCAGCTTCGCCTTCATCATCCGCGTGATGCTGATGAGCGACTGGCAGATCGCCTTCGGACTCAGCGAGACGCAGAAGGGGGAGATCTTCGGGGCGGGCATGTGGCCGTTCGGGCTGAGCATCGTGCTGTTCAGCCTCGTCATCGACCGCGTGGGATACGGCAAGAGCATGGTCTTCGCCTTTGCCTGCCACTTCCTCTCGGCGATCATGATGTTCATGGCCAACGGCTACTGGATGCTCTACGTTGCGTCCATCCTCAACGGCCTGGCGGCGGGAACGGTGGAGGCGGTCATCAACCCGGCCATCGCGTCGATGTATCCCAAGAAGAAGACGACGATGCTGACGATCCTGCACGCCGGCTGGCCCGGCGGGTTCGTCCTCGGCGGGATCATGCTGCTGGTGATGGGCGACGCGGTCAGCTGGAACGTCAAGGCCGGGGTGATCCTGATCCCGACGATCGCCTACGGCCTGCTGCTGCTCAAGAGCCGCTTCCCCGTCTCCGAGCGCGTCGCCGCGGGCGTCTCCTACCGGGACATGCTCAAGGAGGCCGGGGCCATCGGCTGCCTCATCGTCGTCTACATGGTGCTCATGGAAATCAACCGTGTCGCCGGGTTGGGGAATATCACCCTCGGCGGCTTCGACCTGCCCTCGGTGCCCATGACCATCGTCATGGCGCTGATCGTGCTGGCCTACCTGGTCTACACCCGTTCGTTCGGCCGGCCCATGTACATCTTCCTGCTGCTGGTGATGATCCTGCTGGCCACGACCGAGTTGGGCACGGACACATGGATCAAGGAACTCATGGAGCCGGCGATGAAGAAGATCGGGCTCCACGCCGGGCTGGTGCTGGTCTACACGGCCACCATCATGATGGTGCTCCGCTTCTGCATCGCGCCGATCGAGCGGCTGCTTCGCCCGCTGGGCGTGCTGTTCGCAAGCTGCATCTTCGCCGCCGTCGGGCTCTGGGCGCTGAGTTGGGCCGAGGGCGTCATGATCCTGCTGTTCGCGACGATCTACGGCACGGGGCAGTGCTTCTTCTGGCCGGTGACGCTGGGACTCGTCAGCGAGCGATTTCCAAAGGGCGGCGCCCTGACGCTCAACGCCATGGGCGGCGTGGGCATGCTCGGCGTGGGCATCCTCGGAAGCCAACTGCTGGGCTACTGGCAGGACACCCGGATCAACGACCAACTCGTGGAGAAGGGCGAGCAGGTCCATGCCCGGCTGATGGACGAGCCCAAGAAGTCCATCTTCGGCAAGTACCGCTCCATCGACGTCGCCGTCGAGAACGAGGTCAACGACAAGACCGCCCTCTACGAATACCGCCTCCAGGCGGCGAAGAAGAACGACATCACCCCGACCACGCAGGTGGCCGTCTCCACCCCGACCGACCCGCGGCTGTGGGAGCAGCTCAAGGACGACAAGAAGTACCAGGTTCTCGTCCAGAACGCCTTCAACCACCTCGTTCGCCAGCCGGACGACAGCAAGGAGTACACCTTCGAGGAGATGCACCAGCAACTTGAGGCCGCCGGCGTGTTCGTCGGGACTGACCGGTACGAGGCCCTCAAGGCCGACCGCGAGCTCATCAACGAGGTCCGCACGGACGCCAAGAAGAACACCATGGCCACCGTGGCCATCCTGCCGTGCATCATGGCCGTCTGCTACCTCGTGCTGATCCTCTACTTCAAGGTCGCCCACGGCGGGTACAAGGCGATAGACCTGACTGAAGAGGGCGAGGTCGCCGGCGAGCACAAGCCATACGCCGACGAGGCCGCCGCGGACGCGCAGAAAACACCCAACGAATAGCCGGGCTTCACCCGTTCGCCGCGTCTCCGGTCGGCAGCCGGTGGCGCGGGCCGGACGGGCGAGGCACAATCGGACATCGCGAGCCCCGCGGCCAGCCGGTCGCGGGGCTCGTCGCATTCGTGCGACGGGGAGGTTACCGGTCGTAGGGGAACCGCCGGCCGGTCATGCGCTGCATGGCGGCGGGGACGTCTCGGCTGCGGAGCGGGTCGGGCAGCTTGCCTGCGGTGGACATGATGAACGTCACGCTGTTGCGTCTGTTCAGTCCGCCGTGGGTGCTGGCGATGTCCACCCACGCTGCGTAGGTCGCCGAGCCGGAGACGTACGCGTCGGCCAGCGAGACCGTCACGTCGCCGGGGTTCTCCACCAGCGCGAAGTGCGCCCGCCACAACCGCTGTAGCGGGGCGGGGTACTCGTGCTCGATCGTCGCGGCCAGGAGGGCGTCGGCGTCGTAGCCGCCGTCCGGCCCGGCCGACAGCCCGCCCAGGATGGGCTTCAGTTCCAAGGGGTCGCCGGTGACCGGTTCGTAGGCGAACCGCCCGTCGCGGGTGCGGCGGACGACCGCCTCGCCGTCGGGAGAGAAGACGCGGACGCAATCTCCTTCGGCCGCGGTGGCCAGCTCGACCCCCGTGCAGTCGCGGAGGTCCCGGGCCAGGGCCGTCGGGGAGCGAGTGGAGAAGCTGGCGTAGGTCTCCACGCCGAACCGGACGAAGGCGACGTCCTTCTCCGCGGTGAGTGAATCGGTGATCCGCCAGCCCCGGCCGCGGAGGTGTTCGGCGATGGGGGCCATCGTGCCCGGCGTGTAGCTGTGCCCGTGGTCGGCCAGCAGCGTGACCTTCGTCAGCCCGCGCGTCTCGAAGAGCACCTGGTGGACGAGCCGCTCGACGAGGCGCAGGCAGTCGATCTGCCCGGCCTCGCCGCTGCGGGTGCTCACGCCGGCGGAGCTGACGATGTAGGCCCGGACCTCCTGCGTCCGCCGTTCGTCGAAGACCCGCTTGATATCGTGGACCTCCTTGACGAAGACCCCCCACGGCGCGACATAGCTGACGGCGTCGAGGAGCATGTCCGCCCGGTAGTTCAGAAGGCGGTTGTAGGGCAGGTTCTCCTCGTGGAGGTACGCCTTGGCCCCGCCGACCATGTGCCCTTCGTCGCGGTCATAGTAGAGCGACTCGAAGCCACTCACCGGCATGTAGGCGAACAGGTCCTGGAAGCACAGGTCCGTCATCGTCGGGTAGGGGGCCACCACGCGCGTCGGCGGGTGGAACGCCCGCAGCCCGCCGTCCCGGCGGTACCGTTCGACCACCTCATGCGCGAAGCCGTCCAAGACGATCACGAGGTGGCGGCAACGGGCAAAGCCCACTGCGTCCAGCCGGATCCGGCGATCGACCTGGCCATCGTCGGTCAGGTCGTAGCCGAGGGTGTCCGCCCGGCCGGCGGGGTTAAGCAGCAGGGCGACGTCGAGTTCGCCGTCGCCGTCGGTGTCGTAGGCGATGCGGTTGGCGTCGGACGGGGCCATGGGCCGGGCGGGGAACGTCACGGCCGGCGGCTTGCAGCCGGGCAGAAACAGGGAGGCCATCATCAGGGCGGCAGGTACGGCAATGTCTCGCATTGGGGGCTCCTGGCGTCACGCAGGGAGGGGGAGAGTTCTCGCTTCCAATTCCATGCTACGCCGTTAGTCTTATCGGCATGCGTGCGATTGTGTACACGGTCAATCCCGTCGGCTGGGCGACGTGCTGGTGGCTCAAGCGGTTCTGGCGCGGCTGCCTCACCACGCCCCTGAACGGCTTGCGCCTCGTTGATCGGCCCGCCCCGGAGTTGCCGGGGCCCGACTGGGTGGCCGTGCGGCCGCTGCTGGCGGGCATCTGCGGGACGGACCTGGCCCTGATCGCCCAGAAGCAGCCCCCGGATTCGCTGCTCCAGGCGTTCAGTTCCCTCCCGGCGGTCATGGGGCATGAGAATGTCTCAGTCGTGGAGGATGTGGGGGACGACGTGGATCGGTCCTGGCTCGGCCGGCGGGTCTGCGTCGAGCCGACCTTGGGCTGTACCGTTCGCGGCATCGATCCGCCGTGTCCGCGGTGCGCCGCGGGGGACTTCGGTGCCTGCCAGAACTTCGCCGCCAACGGCGTGGGACGAAGCAAGCTGCCGCCGGGCACGAGCATCGGCTACAACGCCCGCACCGGCGGGGCCTTCGGCGAGAGGTTCGTCGCCCACGTCAGCCAGCTCGCCCCGGTGCCCGACGGCTTGCTGGACGAACTCGCCGTGCTGACCGACCCTGTCGCATGCAGCCTCCACGCGGTGCTCCGCATGCGCCTCGACGACTGTCGCCGCGTGCTGATCTACGGCGCAGGGGTGCTCGGCCTCGCCGCCATTGCCGCCTTACGCGCCGTCGGATACACCGGCCGCATCGACGCGCTGGACGTCCACGAATACGTCGGCCGCATCGCGCTCGACTTCGGTGCCGACGACTTTCTTCGCCTGCCCGCCCCCGACGCCGAGCGGTTCGCCCGTGTCGCAGAGCGAACCGGCGCCACCGTTCAACGGGCCCGGTTCGGCAACTACATGCTCTCCGGCGGCTACGACGCGGTCATCGACTGCGTCGGCTCGAAGGCATCGATCACCGAGACGCTGAAGTGGACGCGCAGCCGCGGCCAGAGCGTCCTGCTGGCCACCGGTCACGGGCGGGGGGTGGACATGACGCCGATCTGGTTCACGGAACTGACGGTCCTGGGGGCGTACGGGCGGCAGGTGGAGACATTCGAAGGCCGACGGATCGGAACGTACGCGCTGGTTCACGAGTTGATGGCGGCGGGGAAGTTGCCGGTGGGTGCGCTGTTGACACACACGTTTGTTCTGGGAGACTATCGACGCGCATTCGAAGTCGGCCTGAGCAAAGCTCGCCACGGTGCCGTGAAGATCGCCCTGGATTTCCGGGGTACCACGGGGTCGGCTTGAGACCGGTCCGGGCGCAGGACCAGGAGAGACTCGATGGCCAGGAAGAAGACGACCAAGCCCCTGGTAGGCGTGGTGATGGGCAGCGACAGCGACCTTCCGACGATGCAGCGATGCCTCGACCGGCTGGAATCGCTTGGCGTGGCATACGAGGTACGGGTGATCTCCGCACACCGCACGCCTGAGATCGCTCACGAGTATGCCGCTACGGCCACGAAACGCGGTTTGAAAGTCCTCATTGCAGCGGCGGGCATGAGCGCGGCTCTGGGCGGCGTACTGGCTGCGAACACCACGCTGCCGGTCATCGGCGTGCCCATGGCCTCCGGGCCGCTGGGGGGGATGGACGCGGCCTTGAGCACCATGCAGATGCCACCCGGCGTGCCGGTGGGCTGCATGGCTGTCGGAGAGGCCGGCGCGACGAACGCCGCCATCTTCGCCGTCCAGGTCCTCGCGACGTCAGACAATGCCCTGGCCGCCAAGCTGCGGAAAATGAAGAAGGACATGGCCGAGAAAGTCGTCGCCAAGGACGCCGCGCTGCCCCGCTAGGCATTCACGGCCGCAGCGAAGGCGGGAGCTCGCCCACGGTGCCGGAGAGGCCGGCATCGAACTGCTTGGCCCCAATGGCGGTGTTGGGGCTGATCAGGCAGGTGGCAGTGCAGTAATACCACCCGGTCTTGCCATCACGCGGCGGCGTCTCGCTCGTTCCGAAAGCGACGTCCTCGGCCACGCCGCTGGCGGCGTAGGGATTGGTGGGCCACTCGTTCATGTACGGCCCGCAGGACCCGGCCGCATCAAGATCGCCGGCGGCATTGGTCCGACCGGTCAGGCGGGTGACGAGGTTGCCGGTGTCGAGCTTGCCGGCGGAGTCCAGATGCGGTCCCTTTCCGCCGTGCTGGAGGCGGTAGAGTTGGATCTGGCGGCGGAGCATCTGGAGGTCGGTCTCGAGGGCGCTGTCCCTGGCGGTGTTGGATGCGTCCATGAAGCGGGGGACGACCATCGCCGCGATGATGGCGAGCATCGTCACGACGATGAGTATCTCAAGCAGCGAGAAGCCTTGCCTTCGGCAGGCCATCCGACTGTCCCTTCATGCTGCCGTCACGGCAGCGATCCCTGGCACGAACCCGTTCGCATGAATCCGATATCCACCTTATCGCCTTGCGGGCGAATGCACTTAAACAGTTCTCCGGTCCCTCCCCGGCCGGCCCTCACATTCGTAGCGTCACCCGCTTGCCTCCGGGGCCCACAAGCACGACGTGATAGGCGCCGATCTCCACGATCCGCGCCCCCCGGATGCTCTGGCCCTCGCGATAGGCCCCGCCATTGATCAGCGCCATGTTGCCGTCCGGCCCGCGGATGATCGCGCTGACGTGTAGTCCGCTGAGGTTTGTTCCGCCCCCGATCCGGATCGGCGCCGGTTTGCCCCCGGAGGCAGCGGACGAGGGGGTCGGGGAAGGCTTGGGCTTCCGCCGCGGCTTGGGGGGCGACGGAGCCTTCTCACTCGGCCGGCTGGTCGCCGCGGCGGGGCGCGTCGTCGGTTGCGGGGACTTCTTTGGGCTCCCCGGCGTCTTGTCCGTGATGCTGCCCGAGCGTCCGGCGGAGGTCGCTGCGGGCCCCACATCCCGCGGCTCGGGCTGCGGCTCCGTGTCTTTCCGGGGACTTCTGCCGTCCCCGCCGAACGCCGAGGCGGCCTTGCCCATCATCGCAGCGGCGAGCACGCGAACGGTATCGGTAACGTCTCGGCCGGAGGGTTGGGTCGGCTCCGCCGGGGCCGAGGTGGCCCCGTCCTGGCAGTTGGACATGTCGTCGTCCTGCTCGAAGGCCATCGCCCGTCGGCCGGGATCGGTGTGCAGCGGCTGCTCGGGTCGCAGGTCGTCGTGAGAATCCTGCGAGCCGGCAGGATCCTCGAGACTGCGGCCCCGGGCGGCGAGGACCTCGGCAGGGGGCCCGGCCGGCCGACTTGACGGCAGGGCGCCCTTCGTGCTCTCAGATGCCTGGGCCGTGTTCGCTTGGGCGGCATCGGCCGATTGCGGCCCCCCTCCGGCTCGCCAGTCCAGCAGGAGCAGCACGCCCCCGCCGGCAGCGGCGAGCAGCAGCAGGATCGAGACCAGCAGCATGACCGGGAACCCCTTGCGGGGGGGAGTGGGCTCCGGCGGCGGCGCCGGGGGCGGCGGGCCGTCGTCCTCCCCGGCCGGCAGGACCGTGAGGTTGTCGAAGTACGGCGATCGCTTGAGCTTGTCGGCCTCGGCCCGCTTGAGGGCCTCGTTGATCAGGCTCATCAGCCTGCCTCCTTCAACTCGTTGAGGGCCGTCAAGACGATCCGCCGGTCGATGGTCGTGGTCCGGTACACATAGCCCGCCAGCAGCGCCTTGTCACCGATCGCGTTGACCAGTCGCGGCGTGCCCTGGCTGTAGCGGTAGATCTCCTTGACGGCCGCGTAGTCGAACCGCACACAGGCGGAGTCGCGGTCGTCCTGTCCGGCGACCTGGAGGCGGTGGCGGATATACTCGGCGGTGTCATCGGCCGTCATGTTCTTGAGGTGGTATCGGACGGTGATCCGCTGGGCGAGTTGGCGAAGGGCGGGGTTGTTCAGCGTGGTCCGCAGTTCCGGCTGGCCGACCAGAACGATCTGGAGGAGCTTCTGCCGCTCGGTTTCGAGGTTGCTCAGCAGGCGAACCATCTCGAGGGCGCTGACGGTCATGTCCTGCGCCTCGTCGATGATGAGCACGGCGTCCTGGCCGACGGAATTGATCCGCAGGAGAAACTCGTTGAGCAGGCGGAGATAGCCGAGGCGGTCCTTCCGCTTGGTACGGATGCCGAACTCCTCGACGATCGCGCGGAGCAGTTGGGTCTCGGTCAGCATGGGGTTGAGGATCAGGGCGGTGTGGTAGTCCTCGCCGAGCCGATGGAGCAGGGCGCGGCAGAGCGTGGTCTTGCCCGCCCCGACCTCGCCTGTCAGGCACGTGAAGCCCTTGCGCTGTTGGATGCCGTACATCAAGTGGTCCATCGCCTCGCGGTGCTGGTCTGTGAGGTACAGGTACCGCGGGTCCGGGGTGATGTTGAACGGCTCCTCGCGCAGACGGAAGTAGTCCTTATACATCGTTCGTCGCGCTCCTCTGGCACGGATTCCGGTTCGTCGGCGGCGCGGGCGCCTCGCCCGCCACGCGTTACTTCGGCACGGGGGCGGACCCACTTAATCAGCAAATCCGGCACTACCGGACCGTCTGTCCGGGTTCCCCGGCTGGCTCGCGGCGTACCCGTCCGCTACAATGAGGCGATGTGGTCGGAGATGGCGAGCCTGGCCGCCCGGGTGCCCGCGGAGGGCCTGCGCCAGTTGCTGATCGGCGCGGGCCTGTTGGCGGCACTTCTGGTGATCGGGCTGATCATCGTGCCCTGGATACGCCGGCGGTACCACGGCGAAGGCGGGGGGAGCGAGGGCGCGATCTTCGACATCGAGCGTCTCGAGGCCATGCGGCGGCGGGGGGAGATGAGCGACGAGGAATTCCGCAAGCTGCGGCGTGTGGCGCTGGGACTGGACGCTCCCGGCGAAAACGCCGATAATCCGACAGCGACGGGCGGCAGGGCGACGAACGTCCGGCCCGAAGGGCCCAACGAGGACGGCGATGCAGCCGAGGGCGACACGGACGGGCGAGAGGAGTAGCGATGAGCCCCAGTTCAGGTAAGGGTTCCGATGGAACGGACGGCAAGGGTCCGCGCGGACCGCGCGGGCCACGACAGAAGCCCAACGCGTGCAGTTTCTGCCACCGCACCAGCGATGACGTCGGGCCGATCGTCGAGGGCCCCGACGGCGTGTACATCTGTGCCAATTGCGTCGAGCTATGCCACAACATCATCCGCCAGGAGCAGCGGCGGGTGTCCCAGAGCAAGCCGCTGTTCGGCTCGATACCCACCCCGCGGCAGATCAAGGAGTTTCTCGACCAGTACGTCATCGGCCAGGAGCACGCCAAAAAGGTGCTCTCGGTAGCCGTGCACAATCATTACAAGCGGCTGACCCACGCCGACGGCGGCAGCAACGACGATGAGGTCGAGCTGGACAAGTCCAATGTCCTGCTTATCGGCCCGACTGGCTGCGGCAAGACGTTGCTGGCCCGCACGCTGGCCCACGTGCTCAACGTGCCGTTCGCCATCGGCGACGCCACCACGCTGACCGAGGCCGGCTATGTCGGCGAGGACGTCGAGAACATCCTCCTGAAGCTACTCCAGGCGGCCGACTACGATCTGGACGCCGCCGAGCGGGGCATCATCTACATCGATGAGATCGACAAGATCGGCAAGACCAGCAACAACGTCTCGATCACGCGCGATGTCAGCGGCGAGGGCGTCCAGCAGTCGCTGCTGAAGCTGCTGGAGGGCACGGTGGCGAACATCCCGCCGCAGGGGGGGCGCAAGCACCCCGAGCAGCAGTACATCCAACTCGATACGACCCACGTGTTGTTCATTGCCGGGGGGACCTTCACCGGCCTGGAGGACATCATCAAGCGCCGCCTCGGTCGGCAGCTTATCGGTTTCGCCAGCGAAGACCACGGCTTGGAGACGGCGAGCGAGCATGGCAACACGCTGGCACAGGTCCAGCCGGACGACCTGGTGCACTTCGGGATGGTCCCCGAACTGGTCGGGCGAATGCCCTGCATCACCTCGTTGGAGCCGCTGGATGCCGAGGCGATGGTCCGCATCCTCACCGAGCCGCGCAACGCCCTGGTTCGCCAGTACAAGCGGTTCTTCGAGATGGAGGACGCCCAACTGGAGTTCACCGACGAGGCCCTCCGGGCGGTGGCCAACAAGGCCCTGGAGCGGGATACCGGCGCCCGCGCCCTGCGCGGGATCGTCGAGGACCTGCTGCTGGACGTGATGTACGAGTTGCCCGAGCACCGAGAGGAAGAGGGCGAGTACGAGGTCACCGAAGCGATGGTCAACGGCGACGTCAAGCCCACCCTCTTCGCCGCGAGCAAGCGCAAAAAGGAAAGCGCCTGATACCCGCTGCCGGCCGCGCTAGGCTTCCACGATGACGCTGGCGGCCTCTCCCTGGCCGATCGGCTCGATCCGGACCGCCCGCCCGGTAAGCCGGGAGACCACCGCCGCGTTCGTGTGCAGGTGATCGGTCGCGCGATCCGTGACGTAGCGGCTATCGCCGGGGGCGAGGGCGGCCAGCGTCAGCAGTTGCTCGGCGGCGTGATGGTCCACGGACGCGGGGGTCTCCAGGAATGCCTGCAAGGCGTCCACGGCTTCATCGGCAACGCGTTCGGCGGGCTTGGACCGGGCGCCGAGGGCGCCGAACCCGGCCACCGACCGCGCGAACACCGCCCGAAGGAAGACCACCGTCCCCGGCGAGAAGGTCTCCCAGACGCTCTGCCTGATCGATGTCTTCCGCCCGATGGCGGAGAACCGCTCGACCGCGTGGTTGCTCTGTCGCTCGATGATGTGTGCGGCCAGGGAATAGCTCGCGGCCGAGAGGCCGTCGATGTGGCGCAGCGTCCCGCGTTCGGTGAGCCGGAGCGGGACGAGGTTCTCAGCGGCCTCGACGCCCTGAACCTGGAGCCTGATTTCTCCCCCGCCGCCGGGATAGAAGCCGGCGCGGCGCATCTCGAAGTACGCCTGGACGTTGACCGTGGCCGCGAGGGCCCCGTACACGTCGCGGAGGTACTCGAAGCACGGAGCAAGGGGGTTATGGGTTCCGCCGGTGACGGTCACGTCCGATGTGCCTTCGGCGATCGCCAGGGCAGGCAGGATGGTCTGAAGGACCAGCGGCCCCGATCCCGCCGTGCCGATATCGAAGCGGTACTGCCCCGCGCGGCGCTGCCCGGGGGCGAAGGTGATCTCCGTCGAGCCGATGGCCGCGCCGGTGAGCGTCGCGTCACAGACGGCTGCGGCGGCGCGGACGGCGGCGAGATGCTGGGGGCGCAGGCCCGGGCGCTGCCGTCCGGCACGGACATTCTCTACGCGCACGGGCATGGCGAGGGCGGCAGCCAGTCCCACGCTGGTGCGGAGGATTTGCCCGCCGCCCTCGCCCTGGGAGCCGTCGATGACGATGGTGGCCTCGCTCACGGGGGCTCCTGCACCGCTTGGACGACCGGTCAGGCGTAGCTGGACCCGCCGTCGAGACCCAGGGACCTGCGTTTCTCGATCCGCTCCGGTGCGACGCGGGACTCGTAGTTGCTCTTGCGGTAGGCCTCCAGCGGGTTGGCGGAGACGCCCAACTCCTTGCGGACCGCTTTCAGCAGGGGGGTGACGTCCGTCAGGAACGCCCCCCGAAGGGCCTCCTCCGCCGCGACGGTGTCCTCGTCGGCCTGCGCCCGGGCGAGGTGCTCGCGATCGACGCAGAGGGCCTTGGCCATCAACGTCTGGACCATGCAGACCGTCTGGACCATCGCCTCGACCTTGGGCTTGACCGCGTGGGACTGGTCGATCATCCACGCGATGTCCACGTCCTTGCCTTTCTCCCACTCCCAGGCGACGATCTCGTTGAAGATGCGGAACGCCTGGTAGGGATCGATCGAGCCGACCGTGAGGTCGTCGTCGGCGTACTTGCGGTCGTTGAAGTGGAAGCCGCCCAGCATGTTCTCGTCCAGAAGCCAGGCGACGATCTGCTCGATGTTGCATCCGGGGAGATGGTGGCCCGTGTCCACCAGTACCTTGGCCTTGGACCCGCAGGCCTTGGCGAAGATATAGCTGCTGCCCCAATCGAAGAAGTCGGTGAAGTACGTCGCCGGCTCGAAGGGCTTGTATTCGATCAGCAGCACGCCGTCGCGCGGCAGGGCGTCGTGGACCTTCTTGAGGGCCTTGGTTGCCCAACTCTTGCGCTGGCGGATGTCCGCCTGTCCGGGATAGTTCGCCCCGTCAGCGACCCACAGCGACAGGTACCGCGTGTCCACCGCCCTGAGGATCTCGACGGAATCCAGCATGTGCTTGACCGCCCGACGGCGGATCTTCGAGTCCCGGTTCGTCAGCGATCCGTTCTTGTACTCCTGATCCTGGAAAACGTTCGGGTTGATTGCGCCGATCTTCACGCCGTGACGCCCCGCCAGTTCTTCCACGGCCGGGTCGTAGCCGTTGGGGAAATCCCACAAGACGTGCACCGCGACCGCCGGGGTGATGCCCGTCACCTCGTGGGTCATGCCGGCGTCTGCGAGCTTGTCCTCCAGGTCAACGGCTGCCGACTCCTGCATCCACTTGCCGAACCGCGTCCCGGTATCGGCGTAGCCCCACGAAGGCACCTCGATCTGGAACCGCAGCAGGCGCTGGATCGCCTTCTCGGCGGCGTTCGAGGAGAGCCCGCACATGCCTCGTTTCTTGGCCATGAATCGCTCCTTGACTGATGATCCGATGGGGCACTGTACGGCGTTGCCCATGCAAGATCAATGCCCGCCTGCCGAATCGGCCGCCAGCGCCTTGCCGACCGCCGCTGTCGCCTTACAATAGCGGAGCCGTGAACAATGCTGTCTATTGAGGCATCCGACGCCGTGGCTGTCGTAACAGATTATCTCGCGCAGGAGTCGCTCCAGCGCCTTCAGGACGAATTCGTTTCCGCCCTGGGCCTCCCCATCCGCGTGTGCTCGCCGGCCGGCGAGCCGCTGACCCGTCCGTCACCGGTCGACGAGCCCGCCAATCGTCGATCGTCTGATGCCGCCGACGTGCCCATCCAGTTGGAGGGGGAACTGCTGGGTCGAATCGTGGTCCCGGCGATCGAGGGCGACGAGCAGTGTCCGGACGCCGAGAGCACCGAGCGGATGCTCCGCCTGATGGCCAGCGTGATCGCCAGGCGATGGAACCGCCAGCGGCTCTTGCGGACGCGCATCGCTGAACTGGCGACCATGTACCGCCTGACTGCCGAATTCACCGGGCGCCGGAGCCTCCAGGCGGTGCTGGACCTCGTGGCGCGAACGGTGACCGACCTGCTCGGCGCCAAGGCCTGCTCCCTGCGCATGCTGAACCCCGACCGCAAGGAGTTGAAGATCGCCGCGGTGGCCAATCTCTCGCAGGAGTACCTCACCAAGGGCCCGATCCTGATCTCCGAAAGCGTGATTGACCAGGAGGTCATCCGCGACGGGCGGACCGTTTACATCCCTGACATGCGGAGCGACGAGCGCGTTCGCTACACGGCCGAGGCACGCCGCGAGGGCATCGTCAGCGGGCTCTGTGCGCCGCTGGTCTATAAGGGCGATTGCGAGGGCGTCCTTCGCGTCTACATGGCGGAGCAGCACGAATTCGACTGGTACGAGCGATCCCTGCTTCAGGCGGTGGCAGCCCAGGCCGCGGCGGCGATCGTCAACGCCCGTTTGTACCAGGAGGCTGTCCGTGGGGCGAATCTCCAGCGGCACGTGAACATGGCCGCGGAGGTCCAGCGGCGGATGTTCCCGGCCGAGCCGCCCCGGCTGGAGGGCTTCGAGATCGCCACCCATTACACGCCGTGTTTCGAGCTGGGCGGCGACTTCTACGATTTCCACCGCTTCGACGCCCAGAACGCCGGCGTGGCGGTCTGTGACGTGGTGGGCAAGGGCGTGCGGGCGTCGCTGCTGATGGCATCGCTGCGGGCGTCGCTCCGCGCCCATGCCTCGAACATCTACGAGCTGTCCGAGGTGGTCTCGCGGGTGAACACGGACCTGTGCGCCGACACGGCCATCAGCGACTTCGCGACGCTGTTCTACGGCGTGATCGACGCGGGCAACCGCCGGTTCACCTACGCCAACGCCGGACACACACCGGCGCTGCTGGTCCGCGACGGTGCCTGCTGCCACCTGACGACCGGCGGCGGGGTGCTGGGGCTCTCGGAGGAGTTCACGTGGAGGCACGACAGCATGATGTTCGCGCCGGGGGACCTGATCCTTATTTACACCGACGGGCTCACGGAGGCGCTAAACTTCGACGATGAGCAATTCGGGCTTCGGCGCGTCGAGCAGACGGCCCTGGCCGCGATCGGCAAGCAGCTCAACGCCGAGGGAATCCTTCGGCATGTTCTATGGGAACTGCACCATCATACAGGACTTCAAACGCAGCTTGACGACTTGACATTGGTCGCGATTCGGGCTTTATAGAGGATTCCGCGGGTCGGTTGGATGCCGCCTGCGCGAGTCAGGGCGAACACAGATAGGAGACATAGGTGGTCTATGAGTCATTTCTGCTTGCTCCGTGATCCGGACAACTACCAGCCCATCGACTGGGATCTTCTGGCCGACGAGGCAGGGCGGACGCACTGGCTTGACCACTTCGAGAAGCACTTCGCCCAGACCCTCCAGCACGCCGAGGAGACGTACGGCCGTCCGGCGGCGAAGAAGGCCGAGGCCGCCGGAGATGCGTTCCAGGAAGCCATCGCCAAGCTGCGGGAGGCCCCGTCCGGCCTGCCCGGCGGGAAGCTGAGCATCATCGAGCTGGACCGCCTGCGCAGCCGCGTTCTCCACGAGCACGAGATCCCCGATCCGTTCCTCCACATCAAGTCTCGCGAGAACCGCAAGGCCATGGAGATCTATCCGCAGGTGGTTCACGACCTGCACGTGATGGGTGCCGAGGCCAAATGGCTGCATCTCGTCGAGTGTGTCTTCGCCGGGAACATCTTCGACCTCGGGGCCATGGAGACCCTCCCGCTGGCCGAGGAGTCCGTCGAGTTCATCACCCTCGCCGAGCGCGCCAAGCCCCGGCCCTGGCTGGTGGACGACTACGATGCCCTCGCCGAGTTGCTTGTCCCCGCCCCGCCGACACCGTGGGGCAAGGCCGTCGTTTTCGTCGACAACGCCGGCAGCGATTTCGTCCTCGGCCTGATGCCCCTCGTCCGCGAGCTGGCCCTCGGCGGCACGCAGATCATGCTGGCTGCCAACGAAGGACCCGCCCTGAACGACATGACCGTCGATGAGACGGTCGAGGTGGTCGAAGAGCTCTCGCTGATCGACCCGGACCTCGCCGCGCTCATCGAGGGCGGCATGCTGGACGTCATCTCCTCCGGAAGCGATCTGCCGCTGCTGGACCTTTCCGACGTCTCCGACGAGCTCAACGAAGCCGCAACCGACGCCGATCTCGTCCTGCTGGAAGGCATGGGCCGCGCCGTCGAAAGCAACTTCGACACGCCGTTCACCGTCGACGCACTCCGCCTGGCCATCCTCAAGGATGCCAAAGTCGCCGAGCGGATCGGCGGAGGGGTCTACGACTGCGTGTGCAAGTACACACCGGTCGCGACCGGCGAAGAGGGCGAACGCGACGGGGAGAACAGCGAGGGCGAATCCGACAGCGCCCCGGCCAAGGGCGGCATCGAGATGACGCCCGAGGGCGAGTCCTAGCCGGCCGCCGCGAGCGGCCATCACAGGAGCCCCGCGTGCCCTCGCAAATGCTTGAGCCGCAGCGCCGCCTGGATGTCTGCGCCGACGTGGACGTTGCAGTCATCGGCGGGGGGATTGCCGGGGTCGCCGCCGCGATCGCCGCCGCGAGGCAGGGTGCTAGCGTATGCCTCGTCGAGAAGGAGTACGCGCTCGGCGGCCTGGCCACACTCGGCATCGTCACCGTCTATCTGCCCCTCTGCGACGGGCGGGGAAACCAGGTCGTCGGCGGGCTCGGAGAAGAGCTGCTGCTTTGCTCGGCAGCCGACGGCTCGGCCGACGTGCCGGACTGCTGGAAGCCGGGGGGAGATCCCGACCAGCGCCTCCACCACCGCTACCGCGTGACCTTCAACCCCGCATCCTACATGATCGCCCTGGAGCGACTGATCGTCGATGCCGGCGCGACGCTGCTGTACGACACGCGGTTCTGCGCGGTCATCCGCCGAGGCCGGCGCATCCAGGCAGTCCTCGTCGAGAACAAGGCCGGGCGGTCCGCCATCGCCTGCCGCGCCGTCGTGGACGCCTCCGGCGACGCCGACGTCTGCGCCGCGGCCGGGGAGCCCACTGTCTCGCTGAAGACGAACGTCGCCGGGGGGTGGTTCTACACGCTTGACGAGGTCGGGCACACGGGCATGGTGAAGTTCTCGCTGCCCTTCGACCTGGACGGGCTGACCATCCCGGCGGCGGGGGGATGCGGGTTCGCCGGTGACGATCCCGATGACGTCACGCGGCAGGTGCTGGACACGCGGCGGGCGATCGGGAAGCGGATCGCGGAACTCCGCGCCGATCGCGGCGGGGAGAAGCTCTGGCCGCTGATGGTGCCCACATTTCCCACGTTCCGCATGACGCGGCGGCTGAAGAAGAGGCTGGAGCTGCACCGCCGCGACGATCGGCGCTACTTCGATGACGCCATCGGGATGCTCGGCTCGTGGCTCAACGACGGGCTTCTGTTCTACCTGCCCCTGTCGTCGCTGACCGCCGAACGGACCGACAACCTGCTGGTGGCGGGGCGGTGCATCGCCGTCCATGAGACGGGTTGGTGCTACACGCGAGCGATCCCCGGCTGCGCGGTCACCGGCGAGGCCGCCGGCGTCGCCGCGGCCTTGGCCGCCAGGGAGCACGAAGGCAGCGTGCCCGCCCTCGACGTGCGCCGGCTGCAACGGGAATTGGTCGCGCGGGGGGTGATCCTCGACCGCTCCTTCGCCCGCGATGCCGCCGAGTGAGCCGGCGCCTACTGCGGATCCCCGGCGAAACGGAGCGGCAGGGCTTCCGGAACCATGCTGGCGGCGTGGGCCCTGCGGAGCAGTTCCTCGATCGCCTCGCGGCCGGGGGTGCCCATGTCCACGGTTCGCTCGCTGACATACATGCCCGGCGCCTCGTCGTCGCCGGGCGCAGCACCGTTGGTCCGGAGGCCCCGAGCGAATCGGGCGGCCTCGACACGATGGTCAAGTCCATACCGAATGGACGCCAGGAGGACGGCCTTGAGCTCGGCGCGAACGCCCGCCGCCAGGTCGGCCCGGATGGCCAGGCAGGTGATCGGCAGGGGGCCCTTGCCCGTCTCGCGAGCCCAGTCCTCGGCGAGGTCTTCCACGCACGTCAGCCCGGCATCTCTACACGTACAGCCGCCGGAATGACTCAGCAGGGCGCAGTCTGCCAGACCCATGCGGGCGGCCTGGGCGACCTTGTCGGCCGGCAGCAGGCGGGTGCGCATCCCCGGTCGGCTGAGTTGCAGCGCGAGGGTGGCGCTGCTGGTGGAGTCCGGCACGGCCACACGGGCATGGGCGAGGGTCTCGGCGTTCAGCGGCTCGCGAGCGGCGAGAACCGGTCCGTCGGCCCCGGCGAAGCACGCGCCGCAGCGGGCCAGGACGTACCGGTCGCGCAGGTAGGGATACACGGCCGCGCTGATCATGGTGGCGTCGAGCTCGCCCCGACTGGCGGCGTCGTTGAGCGAGGCCAGCGGCGCGGAGACCAACTCGATCTCCAGCGACCGCGACTCGACTTCACCGCTGGCCAGGCCGTAAAACATGACCCCGCCATCGGGCATCGGTGAGAACCCCAGCCGCACTTTCATGCCATCATGATACGAGCTCGCAAAGCCCCGCAACACCCCTATCGGAGTTTTTCTCACTCTCTTGCGCGCCCGTCGGCAGGCGCGGCAGGACGGCATTTCGCTTGCACCCGCGACCGCCAGCCGCTACCAGTTTCCCACACCATGACGTACTACCGAATGCTTGCGCTGGATGTCGACGGAACGCTGGTCGGGCCCGACCAGCGCGTGGACGACGACGTGATCGCCGCTCTGGCGGAGGCGGCAAGGGAGGGACTACGGGTCTGCATCGCCACCGGGCGCAGTTACGTGGAGACCGTGGACATATGGCGTCAGCTCCGCCTGCCGCCACCGGCAGACGCCATGGTCCTTGTCGGCGGGGCCCTGGTCAGCGAGCCGGACACCGGGCGCACGCTCTACCAGCGGGCCATCCCCTGGGCCGTTGCGACCGAGTTCGCCGAGGCGCTCGGCGAGCGGAACTGCGTGGCGATGGCCCTCGCCGACAGTTGGCGCCACGGCGTGGACTACGTTGTCACCGCCAACGGGGATCACCAGGCCGCCACGCGCGACTGGTTCTCCAAGATGTCCGTCCGTGTGGAGACGGTCCGCCGCCTCGCCGAGGCCGAGGGTCGGTTCGAGCCGCTGCGCATCTCGGCCGTCGCCGAGCCCGACGCCGCCGCACGCATCGCCGGGGATCTCAAGGCCCGTTTCGACGGTCGGCTCAACATCCACGCCATTCTCGCCCCGAACTACGGCGTGACGATCGTGGAGGCGCACGATACCGCGGCCGACAAGCTCACCGCCCTGCGGTACGTCGGGCAGGCGTTGGAGATCGCCCCGTCGCGCATCGCCGCCGCGGGGGACGACATCAACGACGTCACCATGCTCCGGGGCGCCGGGGTGGGCGCGGCCATGCCGGGCGCGCCCGGGGCGCTGCTGGCCGTCGCCGATACGGTGGCCGAGAGCGGGCTGGCCCGATTCGTCCGCGATGTGCTTGCCGGACGGTTCGACCCCTAGCAGCCCGTTGAAGAAGCCGATTCGGCCTGCGAGCGGGTCTTCTCCGCGTCGCCGGCGTCCGAGAAACTCGACGAATCTCGTGGATTCGCCTTCGCTTCTCGTCCTTGCCGGCGCAAAGAATCCCTCGCTCTCGGCTGCGAAGCACTTCTTCAACGGACTGCCAAGCGGTCCTGAACAAGTCTGTTGCTGCGACACAGCCCTTCGAGGCTTTCCAGAACTTGCTGGAAGCCTGTTCCACCAGTACGAACCTACTCAAGGCCGCTTAGGTCGTCTTGGTCGGCATGGCCAAAACGTCGCGGGGATCGGTCACCCGCCCGGTCAGGGCGCTGGCGGCCACGGTGAGCGGGCTGGCCAGGTGCACGCCGGCCTCCTTGTGGCCCATGCGCCCGGGGAAGTTCCGGTTCGTGGCCGAGATGACCCGGATCGGCTTGTTCGCGCGTCCGAGGGTGTCCGCGGGGCCGCCGAGACAGGCGGCGCAACTCGCCGGGCCGATCGTGCAGCCGGCCTCGGTGAACACTTCCCGCAAGGTCCTGCCCTCGACGGCGACGCGGTCCAGGTCCCGGTCGATTTCCACCGTCGCAGGGACGATGTACGTCTCGATGGCGACCTGGTTGCCCGCCAGCACCCGCGCGGCGGCGACGAAGTCGGTCGTCTTGCCGCCCGTGCAGGACCCGATGTACGCCCGGTCCAACTTCACATCCCCCAACTCCCGCGCGAGGGAGCGGTTGTCGGGTGAATGCGGCAGGGCGACTGTCGGCTCGATGGCCCCGACGTCGAATTCCCACACCTTCTGATACGAGGCGTCGGCGTCGCTTTCCACCGGGTCGAATGGGAGGTCCGTCCGTTGGCGCACGTACTCGATTGTCTTCTCGTCGGCCGCGATGATCCCGTTCTTGCCGCCGGCCTCGATCGCCATGTTGCAGATCGTGCACCGCTCGTCGATGCTCAGAGACCGAACGGCCTGGCCGTCGAACTCCATCGCACAGTATGTCGCCCCGTCCGTGCCGATTTCCCCGATCACGTGCAGGATCAGATCCTTGGCCATCAGGTACGCGGGCATCTCGCCGTGGAAGACGAACTTCAACGTCGGCGGGACCTTCAGCCACAGCTTGCCGGTCCCCAGCACGAAGCCGGCGTCCGTGTTGCCGATACCGGTGGCGAACTCGCCGAAAGCCCCGGCCGTGCAGGAGTGGCTGTCCGTTCCCAGCAGCAACTCGCCCGGGCGGGTGTGGCCCTTCTGCGGAAGGGCGGCGTGGCAGACGCCGGCGTAGCTTGTCTCGGCCGGGTCGGCGTAGGGCTCCGGACAGCCTTCCAGGCCGGCGGGGATGAAGTCCGGGTCGTAGAAGTTCTCGATGCCCTGCTCGGCGACGAATTCGCGCAGCAGTTCGATATTCCGGTGGCTCTTGCTGTCGGCGGTGAAGATGTAATGGTCGGGGATGATGACCACGCGCGAGGCGTCCCACACCTTGGCATCCCGTCCGAAGTGTTCGTGGAAGACGCCGATGGTGCCCGGCCCGCAGATGTCGTGCGTCATCAGCACGTCCACGTTGCACCAGACGCTCTCGCCGGGTTGGACGCTTTCTCGGCCGGCGTGTCGGGCGAGGATTTTTTCCGTGATCGTCATGCCCATTGTGACTGCTCCGTGCTGGCGGGAATCCGTATTCGCCGCGCGCCTACGCGACGCGCGGCGAATACGGTATCGTACGCGTCCGGGGAGACCTTGGCAATATCCGGAACAGTCGCAGGTTGACGCACCGGCACTCGTCGGGTAAGCCGTAACCTGTCGAACCAGTTCCCGGACCAGGAGACACGTGATGAAGAAGATCAGGCTTGGCGTCATCGGCTGCGGCGGGTTCGTTCAGTACCACTTGCGGCGGCTGCCGACCGATGCGCCGGCGTTCAAGATCGCGGCCCTGTGCGACATCGTCCGCGACCACGCCGAGCACCACCGCAAGGAGTACTGCCCGCGGCGCCGAGTGCCGATCTACGAGAACTACAAGGACATGCTGGCCGAGGAGCACCTCGACGCGGTGCTGGTCTCCACGCCGCACACGCTGCACTTCCGTCACGCCTACGACGCCCTGGGCGCCGGCTGCCACGTGCAGGTGGAGAAGCCCATGGTCACCGACAGCCGACAGGCCCGGCGCCTGGTCCGCCAGGCCGAGAAGATGGGCAAGCACCTCGGCGTGGCCATCCAGGGCACGTATACGGACACGTTCGCATACTCCAAGCGGCTCCTGGCCGAGGGCGCCGACGGGCTGCTGGGCGAGCTCCAACTCGTCACCGGCGTGCTGGCCCAGGGGTGGATGAAGGCCACCGTGGGCCGGTGGCGGCAGGACCCCAAGCTCTCCGGCGGTGGACAGCTTTACGACTCGATGGCCCATGTGCTCAGCTCGATGATGTTCCTGGTAAACGAGCCGGTGACCGAGGTGAGCTTCCGCGCCGACTACAAGGGCTGCGACGTGGACATCAACGCCGTGGGCTGGGTGAAGTTCGCCAACGGCGCGATGGGGAGCCTGACCAGCGGGGGCAACTGCAGGACGTGGAAGAGCCACCTGACCTTCCAGTGCGAGAACGCCCGTCTGGAGATCAGCCCCCACGGGGGGGACTTCCTCATCAACGGCGCAGGGGTCGAGCCGGAGATCACCGGCGTGCCCAAGGGCTGGGACGTCCCCGGCGTCAGCCCCATCAAGAACTTCCAGGACGTGATCCTCGGCAAGGAGCAGGAGCCACGCTGCGGCGGACGCGTGGGCATCCTCCTGGCCGACCTGATGGACGCGATCTACGAGTCCATCGACGGAGGCGGCAAGGTCGTCAAGCCGGGCCGGAAGAAGACGTCGTCCAAGAAGTCGGCGAAGCGCGGCGCCAAGAAGGCCGCCGGCAAAAAGACCGCCAAGCGCACGCGCAAGGCTTAGTCGACGCGGCGGTCAGCCGGCGGCGATGTCCTCGATCGACCGCTCGGTGGCCTCCTCGACCATGGCGACAATATTCTCCGGCGGCGTGCCGGCCTGGATCGCGTGGCTGGGCGCGCAGATGTAGCCGCCACCCTCGCCGAGGATGCGCTTCAGCCGGGCGACTTCCTCGCGGACCTCGGCCGGGTCCTGCCTCGGGAGCACCTGCTGGACGCTCACCGCGCCGCGGAAGGCCAGCCGTTCGCCGAACGCGGCCTTGAGCTTCTCCGCTTCCATGTCGCGGCACTCGATCTGGACCGCTTCCAGGCAGTCGATGCCCGCTTCCAGCAGATCTTCCAGCAGTGCGAAGCACGAGCCGTCGCTGTGATACATGACCTTCGGCCCGTGCTCGTGCACCGCCGCGAAGATCTCCCGGTGATAGGGCATGACCAGTTCGCGGTACATGTTGCGGGAGATCATCGGTCCGGTTTGCGTGCCCAGGTCGTCGGCGCAGAAGACCACGTCGATCTGGCCCTCCGAGGCCGCCAGCGTGCGCGTCGACGTGGCCACGAAGAAGTCCGTAATTCGCCGCATGGCGGCGTGGCAGGTCTCCGGCGCGACGGCCATGAGCATCAGCGACTTTTCCAGCCCCGTCATCCACTGGAAGATCTCCAGCGGGTTGCCCCCGCGGATCATCCACGCCCGCTCGTGGTCCGGGTCGCGGCGGCGGAAGTCCGCCAGGTAGCTTTCGCAGTCCATTCCGGCCGCGTCGGGCCAAGCCTGGGCGGCGACGTCTGCGGGCGTCTCGGCCTCGGCGAGCGGCTGGTAGTCGAACTCGTTGTAGCTGCCGGCCCCGTATGAGACGCTCTTGACGGTGTAACCCCAGATGCTCCTCCCGTCGTCCTCGCGCAGGAACGGCGGGAAGACCTCCAGCAGGTCGCCGGTTCGCCGACGGAGCTCGTCCACACCGAGCCCCAGCGGTCGGAGGTGCGCGCTCAGGGCTGCCTTTGCCGGCGGCTGAATGCCCAGCCCCCACGAGAACGGCGTGCGGTCCGGCGTGCGGTGGTTCAGGGCGTCCAGAACTCGCTCTCGCGACGTTACCATGTCAATCTCCGAATTCCCGAGGAATCAGCGGGGCCGAACGCAAATGACCGCGGGTACGGCATCGGGAACAGCGCAAGCGGGGGCACCGCGTTCATTCGCCTTCATCCCCGCTCTCTCTCGCGATGTCGGACCATCGCGTCGACCAAGCCGTCGATGGTGTGGACGTCGGCCTCAACGGTGGGCTCGATACCATGGTCGCGGAGAGTTCGGCTGGTGACCGGGCCGATGCTGGCAAAGCGCAGGCCGTCCAGGGACGCGCCCGTCGGGCTCGCCAGGGCCAGGAAGTTCTCCACCGTCGAGGACGACGTGAACGTGATCCAGTCGGCCGAGCCGTCGGCGAGGGCCTCGGCGGCGTCCTTGGCCAGGGCGTCCGGGCGGACGGTCCGGTACGCGACGGCCTCGACGACGCTCGCTCCGCCGGCGCGAAGGGCGTTGGGCAGCGTGTCGGTGGCGATGTCAGCCCGGGCGAGCAGGACGTGCCCGCTCTCGGCCGCGGCGGCCGCAAGGGCCTCTCCCAAGGCCTCGGTCGTGTATCTCTCGGGCACCAGATCGGGGTGCAGGAAGCGGCTGGTCAGCACGTCGGCCGTGGCGGGCCCGATGGCGGCGATCCGGAGGTGGCTCAGCGCGCGGCCGTCCAGTCCGCGATGGCGGAGGCGGTCCAGCACGGCCGACGCCCCATTGGGGCTGGTCACGGCCAGCCAGTCGAACTCGCGGAGATGGTCCAGCGCGCGGTCCAGCGAGGCGTAATCCTCGGGCGGGCGGACGGCGATGGTGGGGGCCTCGACCGCCCGTGCGCCCAGTTCGGCCAGCTTCCGGGCCAGCCGCGACGCCTGCGTCCGCGTGCGGGTCACCAGCACCGTCTGTCCGGCCAGCGGGAGTTTCTCCCGCCAGGCCAGCCGGTCGCGTAAGCGAACCACCTCGCCGACGACCACCACGGCAGGGGGGCGGAGCCCTGCCTCGGCCGCGGCGCCGGCGATCGTCGCCAGCGTGGCCGTCACCGTCAGTTGGTCGGCGCGGGCGGCGTTGGCGACCACGGCCGCGGGGGTGGCCGGGTCGCGACCGGCATCGATCAGCCGGTCGACGATCTTCGGAAGGTTCCCCACACCCATGTAGAACACGAGCGTATCCACGCCGGCAAGTGCAGTGTAGTCGAGGGTGGACTCGTCCTTGGAGGGGTCTTCGTGCCCCGTGACGAACGCCACGGCCGAGGCCGCCCGGCGATCGGTCAGCGGGATGCCCGCAAAGGCCCCCGCGGCGATGGCGGCCGTGACGCCGGGGACGATGCGGAAGGGCAAGCCGGCTTCGGCGAGCGCCTCGGCCTCTTCGCCCCCGCGTCCGAAAACCAGCGGATCACCGCCTTTGAGCCTGACGACGAGGTCCCCTGCGCGAACGCGTTCGACGAGCAGTTGGTTGATGCGCTCCTGGCTCATGGCGTGTTGGTCCGGCCGCTTGCCGACATAGAGGCGCTCGGCGTCGTGCCGGCAGGCGTCGAGCAGATCGGGCGCGGCGAGGCGGTCGTAGAGGACGACGTCGGCGCGGGCCAGCCAGTCCAGCGCGGCGGCGGTGGCAAGGGAGGCGTCGCCGGGCCCGGCGCCGACGAGCACGCCGAGGCCGGCGGGTTGAGTCCGTGTATCCATAGCGGATCATTGTACTTGCCCGGAAGTTCGGGGGCAAAATTCCACGGGCGCAATTCAAGCGGCCCTTCGGGCGGGTCGATGTCGCAACAGGACGCAGGACAGTCTAAGGAGCCCCAAATGTCTGGCAGGGCAGATCATCCGACCGAACGGCGCCGCCACCCGCGAACGCGACTGAAGATGAACCTCGGCTGCATTCGCCTGGACCCCGACGGCGGGGACGTGGTCGACTCGCTGCACATGACCGACATCTCCCGCAGCGGCCTCGGCGCGCGGTGCACCCGGGCGTACTATCCCGGCCAGCGCATCGTGCTGAACCTGCCGATGCCCTCCAGTCCCAGCCGGCGCAACGTGTATGCGACCATCGTGCGCTGCGCGCAATGGGGCGAGGACTACAACGTGGGCCTCGAGTTCGACGCGCCGTACGTCGGAACCGGCTTCAGCGCGACGCCGGAGATCGCGGCCGCCTGAGCGAACGGACCGGGAGGAGTACCCGAGGCCGCGCCGCCACAGCCGGAGCCGGAGCCGGCGGAGCATTCCAGGGAGGCGTAGAGAAGCACCGAGGAAACGGAAGGGAAAAGCCCGCCCCGACGCGCAGGTCGGGGCGGGCTTTGTCATGTCGTCACGCTACGCCCTCGCCAGGCCGCCGACGCGGCCGGGGGGGGAGAGGCGCATTCCCGGCCGTGCCGGGGGCTATGGCAGCATCAGCCAGAGCAGCACGAAGGCGAGCAAGCCGACGGTTTCGGCGATTCCGGCGGCGATGATGAGAAAGGCCAGGCCCTTCCCTTCGCCCTCGGACATACAACGGACGCCGGCGGCGCCGATGAGTCCCTGTCCCCAGGCGCTGAACAGTTCGCCAAGCCCGCAGCCAAGGCCCACGCTGAACAGCAGGCCGGCGTGCTGGGCGAGGATCTCCGGGTCCATCACCCGCGGCGCCAGGCCCACGAACAGCAGCAGGAACCCGTAGAATGTCTGCGTCAGCGGCATGCCGATGAGGATGATGTACTTGAAGTCCAGCGGCTTGCCGGCCTTGGCCTCCTTGGCCCACGCGCCCGCGGCGGCGCGTCCGGCCGCGGAGATTCCCAAGGCGCTGCCGGCCGCACCGAGCCCCAAAGGCAGGGCGAATCCCATCTGTCCCAGAAAGTCCATTCGTTATTGCTCCTTCCGATGTCCTACGGCAAAGGGTTCGTATGCGTAGCCGGCCCACTGCACGCCGACGTTGTTCGAGAATTCCAGCATGTTCAGGCGGACGCCATGAGCCAGGATCGCGATCATGCACATCGCGATGTTCAGCCCGTGGCCGACCACCACCACCGGCGCGCCGGCAATCCACGTCGCCCCCGAGGCGACGTTGGCGCCGAGTTCGTTGAACGTCTGGCCGATGATCGTGCTGGCCAGGCCCACCCCCATCAGGCGGATGTAGCTGATCGAGTCCGAGAACGAGCCCAAGGCGTCCAGGGGGAACTGCGCCAAGCCCAGGCCGACCATCTTCAGCGGGTTGCGGCTGGGTGCGGTGAACAGGATGATCAGCGCGGCCCCGATCGCCAGCAGCCAGCCGGTCAGCCAGTGCGGCGGTCGCCCGGCCTGGCTGTCGAAAAACAGGTACCAGATCACGAAGAAGATGCCCCAGAGGAATGTGGCCCAGCCGACCTTGCTGAGCATCACCAGGTTCGGCGCGTACGCGAGGGCCTGGCGGATCTGGGCAAGCGACAGGTGGACGGCCGCCATGATGAAGCTGATCTTCATGATCGTGGCGGCCTGTTGCTGCACGTCGCCGCCGATAATCTGGACGAAGGCGAAGGCCCGGCCGAGGGGCTCCCACATGGCGCCGGCGGCGAGGAAGTCCTGAGGCGTCAGCCCGAAGAACACGCCGGTCATGCCCCCCCATACAACCGTGGCGGCCCCCATCGCGATGAGCAACTGCGTGCCCGGTGCGCCGGCGGCGCGGGCCATCTTGCGGTACCAGATCGCCGGGACCACCACGAACAGCAGCCCGTAGCCCGCGTCGCCGATGAGCATGGCCGCGAAGATAGGCAGGGCGATCATGAAGAAGGCCGACACGTCGACCTCGCGATAACCGGGCACGGTGCCCAACAGGTCGAACAGGCCCTTGATCGGCAGCGACCACTTGGGGTAGCGGACGAGCGTGGGAGGCTGGTCGGCTTCGTCGGGCTCGAAGGTCGTCACGCCGGCGTCGACCTCAGCCTCGGCGAGCCCGCGGGCGAGATGCTCGGCCATGTCTTGAGGGACCCAGCCCTGGACGGCGTAGAGGTCTCCCTCGGCCGTACCGCTGCCTGCGGCGACGGCGAATTTCTCTTCGTCGCGCCGACGGGCGAGGGCGGTCTCGATGTCCTTGGCCAAGTGGGCCAGGGCGTCCAGGCGCTGTTCGTCGGCGCGGATTTCCGCGTCGATCTCCGCGGCCTCAGCGCGGAGGGTGGGGCGATCGCGCTGGGGCGGTTCGATTTGCTCGAAGTCCTCGGGCAGTTCCGGCTCGCCGGCGCCCTCGCGGCGGACGACGGCCAGGACCTGCTGGTCGGCGGTCGGCTCGCCGACGGGCTCGACGAAGTCGGCCTTGACGGCATCGGCCTGATCGGGCGGGACGGCGTAGAACCGTACGTCCAGACCGCTCTCTTGAAGGGCATCGAGCTGGTCGATCCGCAGGTCGCCCCACATGGCGATCTGCTCGATCTGTCGATGCAGCGCGGCCAGACGGCTGCGTCGCTCGGCGGCTCGGCGGTGGATGTCCATGGCCTCGGCCGCGGCGGCTTCGGGGTCCAGTGCCGGTTTCTCCCCGGCCGGGTCGATGCTTCCGAGCACCTGTCGTGCCCGGCGGAGGCGATCGATGGCGGCGCGGGTTTCCTCGCCCGGCACGGCTTTGGCGGGGTCGATCGGCGTGACGTGGACGACGCCGAGCTCGCCGAGGGCCTCGAGCAGGCGGTCGCGGTCGCGGCGGCGAGCGACGACATAGGCCTTTCGCATCGGCACGATCATGCGGATTCGGCTCCCTGGACGGTGTCCGGCTCGCCCTCGATGCCGTTGAAGTCCGCGGATTCGGCGATCTTGCTCTTGGCGATCTTGGCGCGGGCCACGCCGGCGGTCATCTCGTCGCCGAGCTTGATGCGGATCACGCGGATGTTCTCGCGGCACTCGGGGATCTTGACCTTCTCGAAGAGGTTTACTCGCTGGACGATCTTCGTCAGCTCCCGGTCGAGCAGCTCGTTTTGCCTGCGGAGCACATCGAGCTCGGCCTTGCGGCGGCTCAGCTCGCGGAGGTCGGCGAGCGCCCGGTCCACCCAGGCGGGGGTGGCGAAGAGGCTGTAGCGGGCCTCGGGGAAGGCGGCGTCCTCGAAGACGGGGATGGCCACGCCGGCGACGTTCTGCGTCCGCGTGCGGACGTCCTCCGGCTCGGCCAGCTTGGGCACGTTGACCCCCGCCCGGTCGGCGAGGACGGCGCGATACGGCTGGAAGCTCTCCCGCGCGGCGTCCACCTTCGCCTGCATTCCGCGCCGGCGGGCCTGCACCTGGCGGACCATCAACTGGAGCTGCTGCTGCTTGAGCTTCAGCATCGGTAGATACCGTTCGAACCGCGTCAGCGCGTCGCGCTGGCGTTTCAACTCGGGCCGGGTCAGGCGTATCTTCTTGGCCATGGGACGTCTGCTTTCCCGGGGCTGCGGCTGGCTGGGGGAGCTAGGCCGTCGCGGCGGCCTCGGCGGGCTCTTGCTCCTCGCCGAGTTCCTTGGGCCAGTGGTTCTCGATGATGCTGCGTCGGATGCCGGTCTCCGCCGGGTCGAAGCACTCGGCCAGCAGCTCCCAGCAGCGGTCGAGGGCCTCGAAGAGCGGGATGTTGACCGACAGGTCCATGATGCGGGACTCGAAGAGGTCGCCGTACCGCAGCAGCCTCCGGTCCCATTCGGACATCTCGAAGCCCATGTCGCGCTTCTCGCGGCTCTCGCGGCACTGGGCGTAGAGCTGGATGCACGCGTTCATGATCGCGCGGTGGTCGTCCCGCGTATCGCCGTTGACCTGCTGCTTGAGCCGGCTGAGCGAGCCGAACGGCTCGATCCGCCCGTTGCGGAGGTAGAACTGTCCCTCGGTGATGTAGCCGGTGTTGTCGGGAACCGGGTGGGTCACGTCGTCGCCGGGCATGGTCACGCAGGCCAGCAAGGTCATCGAGCCGGAGCCGTCGAAGTCCACGGCCTTCTCGTACCGGCGGGCGAGCTGCGTGTAGAGGTCCCCCGGGTAGCCGCGGTTGGAGGGGATCTGCTCCATGGTGATCGCGATTTCCTTCAGCGCGTCGCTGAAGGCGGTCATGTCGGTCAGCAGCACGAGCACGCGCTTGTTCTGGAGCGCGAACTGCTCCCCGACGGCCAGGCACAGGTCCGGCACGAGCAGGCACTCGACGGTGGGGTCCGAGGCGGTGTGGATGAACAGGATGGTTCGCCCGAGCACGCCGCCTTCCTCGAAGGCGTTGCGGAACTTGAGGTAGTCGTCGTGCCGCAGCCCCATGCCGCCAAGGATGATGATGTCCGCCTCGGCCTGGAGCCCCACGCGGGCGAGCAACTCGTTGTACGGCTCGCCGGCGACCGAGAAGATCGGCAGCTTCTGGCTCTCCACCAGCGAGTTGAAGATGTCGATCATCGGGATGCCCGTGTTGACCATCTTGTCCGGGCGGCGGCGGCGGACGGGGTTGACCGCCGGCGAGCCGATGTCGACCTGCTCGGCCTCGACGCCGGGCCGGTCGTCCCGCGGGCGCCCCGAACCGTCGAAGACGCGCCCCAGCAACTGCTCGCTGAAGGGCACCTGCATCGGCTTGCCGAGGAAACGCACCTTGTCGCCTGTGGAGACGCCCTCGGTGCCGGCGAAGACCTGGAGGCTCACCTGATCGCCCTCGAGGTGGATCACCTGGGCCAGGGAACTCTCCCGCTCGCCGGATATCACCGCCAACTCGTCGTAGCCGATGCCCCGGGCCGTCACCGTCACGACGTTGCCCGCGATCCGCGTGATGTGGTCGTAGTACTTTCGCATGCTTCGTAAGTCCCTGTGATCGTGTTCCGGGGCCGGGCCCCGAGGGCCGCTCTTACTTCCCATCGCCGGCCGGGGCGTCCGCGCCGACCGCCGCAGCTTCGGCGGACGCCTCGGCCTCGCCGCCGTGGCGGGCCAGGAACGCCTCGATGTCCGAGAGGATCTTCTTGTACTCGTCGCTGTCCGTGGCCGCGTAGTTCCAGTTGCGGAACAGGTCCGTCGCCTCCACCAGCGTGTGGCGGGCCTGTTCTTTGGAGTCGAAATCGAAGTCCGTCTCGCAGACCTGGAGAACCTTGGCGAAGACGAACTGCTGCCGCTCGGCCGCCGTGGCGGCGTCGACCTCGTCGAAGGCATTCTGCTGGAGGTAGACATTGTCGAAGAAGTCCGCCTTCAGCGCCACGGTGAAGTCGTCGATGCTCGTGCCCTCCTCGCCGACGACCGTCATCATTTGCCGGACCTCGTTGCCCCGCCGCAGCAGCGCCCGCATCCGGTCGGTCTTGCCAACGTCGATGATGCCGGCGTACTTGCTCCAGGAGTCCAGCGGGTCGATCGCCGGGTAGCGGCGGGCGTCCGACCGCGCGCGGCTGAGCCCGTGGAATGCACCCACGACCTTCAGTGTGCCCTGGGTGACCGGCTCTTCGAAGTTTCCGCCGGCCGGGCTCACCGTCCCGCCGATCGTCAGCGAGCCCAGCGAGCCGTCCTCGAACTCGATCTGCCCGGCTCGCTCGTAGAAGCCCGCGATGCGGCTCTCCAGGTATGCCGGGAAGGCCTCCTCGCCGGGAATCTCCTCCAGTCGGCCGGATATCTCACGCATCGCCTGGGCCCAGCGGCTGGTCGAGTCGGCCAGCAGCAGGACGTTGCGGCCCATCTGGCGGTAGTACTCGCCGAGCGCCGCGGCCGTGTAGACCGACGCCTCGCGTGCCGCGACAGGCATGGCGGAGGTGTTGCAGATAATGACGGTGCGTTCCATCAGCGATTTACCGGTCCGCGGGTCGATCAGTTCGGGGAACTCGCGGATGGTCTCGACAACCTCCCCGGCCCGTTCGCCACAGGCGGCAATGATGACGATGTCGACCTCGGCGTAGCGGCTGGTGATCTGCTGGAGGACGGTCTTGCCGGCCCCGAACGGTCCGGGAATGCAATAGGTCCCGCCACGGACGATAGGGAACATCGAGTCGATGATCCGCACCTGCGTGACCAGCGGCTCGGTGGGCATCAGCCGCCGGCGGGAGACGTTCAGCGGCAACTTGACGGGCCATTCCTGCTGCATCGTGACCGCCAGCTCCTCGCCGGCCTCGTTGACCAGCGTAGCGATCTCCTTCTCGACCGTGTACTCGCCGGCCTCGGCAAGCGACTGGAGCTTCCACTCGCCCTGGAGGCGGAAGGGGGCCATGATCGCGTGCTCGAAGATGCCCTCGGGCACGGAGCCGAGCTTCTGGGCGGCGCGGACGGTCTGGCCGACCTCGGCGGTGGGGGTGAATTGCCAGGTCTTCTCGGTGTCCAGACCGTGGATGTACGTGCCGGGTTCGAGGAAGTAGCCGACCTTCTCGGCGACGCCGCGAAGGGGGTTCTGGAGCCCATCGTAGATCTGCCCCAGCAGGCCCGGCCCGAGGGCGACCGAGAGCATCTCGCGCTCGAACTCGACGGGGTCCCCGACCTTCAGGCCCCGGGTTTCCTCGAAGACCTGGAGGTCCGCCAGGCGCCCGCGGATGCGGATGACCTCGCACAGCAGGCGGGCCCCGTCGGCGCGGCAGCAATAGCCGACGGAATTCTTGACCACCTGCCCGTCGGCCTCCGCGATCACCATGTTCCCGTATACGGCTACGATTCGTCCGGTCACGGCTGTTCCTCTTGTGCTTGGCGATCCTCGGGATCGGCGGTCATGCGGTCTGTGTCCGGGGTGCCTCGGCGCGTTCGGCGTCGGCCAGGCGCCGCCAGCGCCATACCAGCAGAAGGCGCAGGGCGTAGGCGGCCAACTCGTCGTCGTCGAAGGTGAACCACTGATCGTGTTCGTTCAGCCAGGTCCAGCGGGCGCGGTCGAGGACCCGAAGGGCGGCCAGGGGGTCGGCCGCGACCGACCACTCACCCAGCACGCTGGCGTAGTCCTCTTCGTCGTTGCCCAACTCGGGCAGGACGCGGTATCGGTCGGCTTCGATGCCCAGGGCCTTCGCACGGGCGGCGGCGAGGGCGTTACGGAGCCCGACCTCGAAGGCGACCCATTCGGCGAGCAGCCCGCGGCCGTCAGCGAGGTCGAATGCGTAGCGGTAGTACGCGGCCCAGAGCGCGTCGGTGGCCAGGCCGGCTTCCGCGGCCTCTGCGGCGTCGTCCCCGGCGAGGAAGCCGGGCAGGGGCTCGGCGTCGCGGAGTTGGGCGGGCGTCAGAACGATGGGCTCGGCCTGATCGATCTCCCCGGCCAGCACAGCCTCGCGCTGGAGGAGGTCGTCACCGAGGAAGATGGCCTCGGCGAGCGAGCGAGCGCGGGGCGCGGGCTCGACGTGCTCCAGGAAGTCCCCGGGAGACATCGGCGGATCGGCGCCGGGCTCGGTCATGCTCGGAAGCGCCGTCACCAGGTAGATGTTGCGGGCCGGCATGACGGGCTACTCCTGGTTGTCGCTCCGGTCGGCCTGATCGGACCGGTCGTCGCGCTGGTCGGTTTCGGCGGCCTCGCGGACGACTTTTCGGACCTCGGGTCCGACGAGGTCCATCAACGTCTCGACGACGGAGTCGCGGGTGACCTCGACGGTCGAGCCCGCGGCCGTGTACTCGAAGCCGGCGTCGGTCAGCGTGCCCTTCAGGTCGATGGAGGGGTGAGTGTCCTTCGAGGCCTCGTCGGCGATTTCCTCCAGGGCCCAGGAGACGAGCTTGTCTCGCATCTCCGGGCGGACGTTGATCTCCAGGCTCTCCTTGCAGTGCAGATCGCTGTCGGTGTAGTTGACCACGATCTCGTGGAGCAGCTTGCCGAGGAACTCGCTGTCCTCCAGGTGTTCGCCCGCCTTGCGGAGCACGATGACCCGCACCGCTCGGGTGACGGCCTCCTGGAGCCGGAGAATGGCGTCCCGCGCCGCCAGCCGGAGCTCCGTGCGGGCGCGGGAGAGGGTCTCGTCGGCCTCGGCCTTGGCGTCGGCGCGAATGCCCTCGGCCTGCTTTTCGGCCTCGGCGACGATGCGCTCGGCGTCCTTCTGCGCCTCGTCGCGGAGGCGCTGGGCTTCCTTTTTCCCGGCCTCGACGCCTTCTTCCTGAAGCTTGGCGACGAACGACTCGATGGTTTCGGCCATGGGTGGCTCCGTATCCGTCTGCTGGCTGATGGCGCGTCTGTAGCGGGAGCCGGCCTGACCGGCCCGCGATAGAGCCGGTACTGATATCGAAACGAGGTGAGGAAAACAAGGGGTTTCCCCGCGGAATCGGTCCGGAGGCAGCCGCGAGCAGCGCGGGCGCTAGAGAATATGCCGCAGCTTCATGGCATAGACGACGTGCTGGGCGATCTGCGCGAGGGTAAACACCGAGCAGTCGTAGACGATGTTGAACGCGGGCTTTCGAGGGTAGCGCATGGCGTAGACGCGTTCGAGATACGCCCGCTCGCGCTCCTGGGCCCGCACGCGGAGGCGGGCCTCGGTCTCGGTGAGGCCCTCGCGGAAGGCGACCTCCTTCACCCGCCAGTCCAGCGGGGCTTCCAGGCGCACGCTCAGGCCGTTGGGCAGGTCGTACGTGGCACCTGCGCCGCCCTGGCCGATGACGATGGCATGGCCCTCGAGGGCCAGGTTGCGGATCAGCGAGGTGATGCGATTGCGAATCTCGTAGCCGCTGGGGACGCGGTCGCCCCGCAGGGCGCGGAAGAAGTCCAGAAAGAGCCGCGGCTTGGCGCGACGCTCGCGCTCCAGCACCTCGGCGGCCATGTTCGTCTCCTTGGCCAGCCGCATGAGGATCTCCTTGTGGTAGATCCTCCAGGTGTGCTCGGCGTCGGCGTCGTCGTTGAGCACTTCCATCAGCAACAGGCCCAGGGAGAAGCCGTAGCAGCCGTACTGGCGGGAGATCGTGATGAACGGCCCGGCGTTCTCGATCTCCTGCTGGCTCTCGGACTCCTGCGGCTTTTCCTGCATGTCCTCGGTCAGCGAAACCTTCGCCATCCATGCGCTCCTTACGGAGGTCCGCCCTGCGGTTCCACGATCATTCTAAAGCGCAGTCCACGCCGACGCCAACCCTTGCGCCGAATCGCCGCGGACTGCCAGTCCGTCAAACGGCGGGAGTCCCATGCCGTGCGGCACACTGCAAACGCGGAAAACGCTGCGGTGGAACCGCCTGCCGGCGCACGCGCCGCCGCCGTTGGCCCCGGGCCCGCGCGTCTGGCGTTCGCCGCTTGGGATTCGCTCTTTCGTCATGCTGCCTTCAGGATGGCGTCCCTTCGCACTTGCCGAAGATCATCCGGCCGGCGGAGGTCTGCAAGGAACTGGTCACGGTAATGCGCACGTCTTCGCCGACGTGTTCCCGGGCGTCCTCGGCAACGACCATCGTCCCGTCCGGCAGGTAGCCGACCCCCTGGCCGGCCTCCTCGCCGGGGCGGATGATCCGGACGGTCATCGCCTCACCGGGCAGCGCCACCGGCTTCAGCGCGTTGGCCAGATCGTTGACGTTCACCACGTCCACGCCCCGCAGCTTGGCCACCTTGTTGAGGTTGTAGTCGTTGGTGACGATCCGTCCGCCGAGGTGCTCGGCCAGTGCGACGAGCTTCTCGTCCACGCCGTCGGCCCGCTCCACGGCCGGGACCTGCGCATCCGAGATCCGGACCTCCACCCGGCGAGACCCCTGGAGCTGCTGGAGAAGGTCCAGCCCCCGCCGTCCGCGATTGCGCTTCAGCCGGTCCTGTGAGTCGGCCACGGTGTGCAGCTCGTTGAGCACGAACCGCGGGACGACCATCTCGGACTCGATAATGCCTGTCTCGGCGATGTCGGTGATCCGCCCGTCGATGATGACCGAGGTGTCCAGCAGCAGCGGGCTGGCTCCCTTGGCCTCCCGGGCGAACTCGACATAGGGGATGACGAACCGGAAATCATCCTTCGTCTGGAGCACGAAGCTGATGCACACGAACACCGAGGCGGCTCCCAGCAGACCCTTGACCATGCTGGCCAGCGGGGTGGGGCCGAGCTCGAAGATCTCCGTGACCAGGTCCACGACCAGCGCCAGCCCGTAGGCGATGACCACGCCGGCCAGCGCCCCGAAGAACAGCCCGCTGAGCACGTGAAGGCGCTTGCGGCGCCAGAGCATGTCGCCGAGGACCAGCAGGAAACCCAGGCCGACCGGGATCAGGATCCGCAGCGCAACCTCGGTGAAGGTCAACCGTTGATCCTTGGCGGACTGGAAGGCGACGGAAATGCTGATTCCCAGTACCACCAGCAGAAACAGCACGCGCACCAGATGAAGCACCATGTCCCACCGTCCTCGTCGCGAAGCGTTCCGCGAAGTACAGCCCGTCCCGGGCGGGGGCATCATACCACCGAACGCCGGACCGTGCGAGAGCCCTGCGCGTGGAAGTGTACCGAGGGCGCCTCGGGCCCGAGGCGCCCCGCCCATTCGCTGCTCAAGGCCGCCCGTCTCTCCGTAGCGTCGATGTGCAGAGCTCACGATAGGGGCAACCGTCGCAGTGGGTGCCCTCGTCCCGGCTCCAATTGTTCTCGCGGCGCCGACGGACCAGGTCGGTCGCCAGGGCGGCGGCCTCGTCGTCGGCGGCCGAGAGGGCCCCGGCATCGACGTCGAACGAGGCCGTTTCGGCCGGGCGGAGAAAGTACAGGCAGCCCTCGGCCGGCTCGACGCCGAGGTGCCGTCCCGCCGCGGCGGCATAGAGCTGCACCTGGAGCCTGTAGCCCTCGGCCCGGGCGGCGAGCTCGGCGCCGGCGACGCGGTCGGACTTGTAGTCCACCACGAGCCACCGCCCTGTGGCGTCGCGGGCGAGCAGGTCGATCTGCCCCCGCAGCGTCACCGGACCGCAGTCGGCTACGAAGTCCAACTCGCGGAAGGTCGCCTCGGCGGCCGACAGGTCCGCCCACAGCGGGTGGCCCCGGAAGCGGTCGAGCATGTCGGCCAGTTCGGCGGCGAGGGCGTCGAGGTCGGCGTCGACGACGTCCATCTCCGCGGCGGCCTGGCGGACCAGCGCCGCCGGCGACTGCGGCGCCGCGAAGTCCAGCAACTCCATGCACCGGTGGAACAACGTACCGGTTGTGGCGGCGTCGAGCGGTTCGGGGCTCGCGGCCGGCTGCGGCGTCGCCGGAGCCCCCCCGGTGGGGCGGGGCACGCGCAGCTCGTGCCTCCAGCGGTAGAGCATCGGGCACTTGCGGAAGTCGCAAAGGGCGGTGACGCCGAGCTCCACGCGGCCCCGTTCCGGCGGCAGCGGGCCGGCGAGAGGCAACCGCGTCGGTCCGGGGGCGAGGCGTTCGACGGCGTCGGCAAGATGGGCGGCGTCGGCGGCGGTGTCGAGCAGGTCGCGGCCGGGGGGGGGGGCGCCCTCGCGGTTTGGCTCGGCGGGCCGGACGCGGCGGACGATCAGCGAATAGCGACCATCGCCGTAGGAGACGCCGGCGTCGTCGGCGTCGCCGAGGGCGGCGTCGAACTCCAGCACGTCGTCGAGCTGAGCGAGGTAGCTGTCCGAGCTTCGCGGTCGGCCGTCACTGCTTCGCCAGTCGGCGCCGACAAGGATCAGGTGATCCTCGTGGCGCGTGGCGGCCACGTAGAGCCGGCGGATGTCCTCGGCCCGGGCGTCCCGGTCCTCCAGCGCGGCGGCGATGCGGAAAGAGGTCGCTTCGACGGCGTCGCGATCGCCTTCTGTGCCATCGTCCTCGGCGTCGGCGCGGAACGTCCAGCCCCAGTCGGCCCGGCGGAGCAGCCGCCCGGCGGGCCCGCGGCGTCCGGCGTTAAGGTCGGGGACCACCACCACCGGGAACTCCAGGCCCTTGGCCTTGTGGATGGTCATGATCTGGACGAAGTCCTCATCCCCGCCGGCCGCGGCGGCCTGCTCCTGGCGGGCCTGGTCGAAGATCAGCCGCCGCGCTTCGGCGAGGTAGTCGGCGAGGGCGACGTCGTCGCCGGCGGCGGCCCGGGCCATCTCCGCCAGCTTGCGGATGTTGCTGACGCGCCGCCGGCCCTGGAAGCCGGCCAGCAAGCCGCCCTCGTAGCCGGTCGCGCCGAGCAGGCGGTCCAGCAACCGGTCGATGGGCAGCGCATCCTTGATGCGGTGAAGCTCGGCGACCAGGTCGACCGCCGAGGCGAGCGCCTCGCGATCCGCCGGAGCCAGTCGGTCGCCGAGGCCCGGGCAGCCATCGGCCAGGGCGTCGAAGTATGGCGGGCGAGCCGCTTCGGCGACGTGCATCAGGACGTTGTCATCCAAGCCGAACAGACTCGAACGCAGCGTGCCCATCAGCGCCACGTCGTTTCGCGGGTTGTCCACGGCTTCCAGTGCGTTGAGGACGTCGAAGACCTCCTGCTGCTGGAACAGTCCCGTGCCGGCGACGACCTGGTAGGGCACGCCGCGGAGCTGGAGCTCCCGCTCGTAGTCCAGGCTGTTGGTCATGCGAGCGAACAGGATGGCCGCGTCCCCGTACCGCACCGGCCGCCAGGTGCCGGCGTCCCGGTCGCGGACGAGTCGCTCCCTGCCGCGTACCATCTCCTCGATCCGCTGGGCCGTCACCGCCGCCTGGACAGCGGAGGCCTCCGGGGCGGCCTGGATGGGTTCGCCCCCGGCGTGGCCAGCCAGAAGCAACTCGACCGACGCCCCCGGCGGTTCCTCCCCGCGGAAGGCCTCGATCCGCTCGTAGTCCTTGCCCATCAGGGGCTCGAACACGGCGTTGACGAACGCCACGCCGGCGGCATGAGTGCGGAAGGAGGTGTCCAGGGCCTCCTGGTTTCCCTCGCCCAGCCGCTCGCAAAGCTCGCGGAAGACCTCCACCTGGGCGCCGCGGAAGCGGTAGATGCTCTGCTTGGCGTCCCCGACGACGAACAGCCGCCCGGGCCCCGGCGGGCCGGATTCGGCGAGGCCGATCAGCCGGCCCAGCAGGCGGACCTGGAAGTCGTCGGTGTCCTGGCACTCGTCGATGAGCAGTTGCTGGATCTGCCGACCCAGCGCGCGGCGGACGTCCGGGTCGCCGGCCAGCAGGCGCTCGGCGGCGTCGAGAAGGTCAGTGAAATCCAGCAGGCCGCGACGGCGCTTCTCGGCATCGTAGAGCCGGCGGGCCTCGTCGGCCAGGCGCGTCAGGGCGACCACGTCCTCGGCCGCCTCGCGGTCGGCGGCGTTCAGCTCCTCCGCGAACACCGCGTACGCCTTCACCCGCCGCCCGATCGACTTCACCAGCGCCCGCACATCCCGCACGTCCGCCAGCCAGGCTTTCTTCGAGCCGATGTTGCCGGTCGTGTCCGTCACGGACGCGAAGTCCCCGGCCGAGGCGGATGCCGGGTCGCGGAGGATCGCGTCGATGGTCGCGAGTTGGGCCTCGCGCACGGCGGCGAGGCGGTCGCCGCCGTCGGAGCATTCCGCCTCGCGGAGCTGTTTCAGCTCGGCGAGAAGCTCGCGGTCGCCGGCCAGGGAGGCCAGCCAGTCGCCTCGGTTCGCGGAGATCATGTCCTGCCAGCGCTGGAGGATGGCGTCGGGCTCGGCGTAGTCCTTGAGGCGCCAGGTTGTGCGTTCGTTGAGCAGCTCGCGTGTCCAGCCGATGACCTGGTCGAAGGGGTCGGCCGCGAGGAGCCTGGCGGCGTCCTCTCGCCCGGTTTCGACGGCGGCAAGGACGGCCTCCTCGGCGGCCTCGGATTGGAGGCGCTCGACGAGCAACTCGTCGGCGCAGACGTCGAAGTCGGGATCGATGCCGGCCTCGACGGCGCGGCTGCGGAGCAGGGCGCGGCAGAAGCCGTGGATGGTGGCGATCCTTGCCTCGGGCAGCTCGTCCAGCCAGGCGCGAAGGCGGCGTTTCTCCTCCCGGCCGGCGTCGGCGGCGGCCTCGGCCAGCATCCGCCGCACGCGGGCGGACATCTCGGCGGCGGCCTTGTTGGTGAACGTCAGCGCTACCAGCCGCCGCATCGCCGTTTCCGGCTCGTCGGCGCCGCGGAGCAGCTCGACGTACCGCCGGGCCAGCACGAATGTCTTGCCGCAGCCGGCGCCAGAGCGCAGGGCGAGGTTCTCGCCGGCGCGCTCGATCGCCGCAGCACGCTGGCCCCGGGTGAGTTGGGCGTCGGAAGGCATCAGGTGCCCTCCTCGCCGCCGCCGGCAAGCAGTTCCATCCGGGCCGGGGAGTAGTGGCAGATCTGTCGGTACGGGCAGTAGCTCGGGCAGTCGTGGCGGGCCAGCAGGTCGAAGCGCCCCTCGGCCATCGCCGCCACGTACGCGCCGATCTGCTCCCTCGCCGCGGCCAGTTCGTCGGCGTATGCGCCGTTGACCTTCGTCCGTCCGCGACTGCGGGCAACGGCCGCGAAATACCGCTGCCGTGTCGTGCTGCTCCCGCCGATCCGGTGGAACGCCCCGCCGACGCAGGGCTCGTTCAGCAGCCATCCGACGGCCTCGGCGTAGAGCGGGAGTTGGATGTCGACGGCATCGCGGATGTCCCTGGCGGCGGGGAGGCGGCCGGTCTTGTAGTCGACAACCAGCAGCCCCTCGACATCCTCGAACCGGACGCGGTCGATGCGGTCGATGCGCCCGCGAACCGCCAGCGTCCCGGCGGGCGTGTCCACGGGGACAGTCCGGGCCGTGCTGGCCGGGTCGTGGACATCGGCGTCATCCAGCGGCTGGCCGAACGCCAATTCGAAGTGCCGGCTCTCGGCGGCCAGATCGTCGCACGCGACGGTCTCGCGGAGGTAGTCGAGCAGCTCGTCGCGGATTCGCTCCCGCTGGATCCGCCACAACTCGGGGTAGGGGGGGCGAGGGCGGTCGGGTCGGTTGTCTTCGGCGTCCAAGGCGGCGTCCAGGGCGGCGATGAGTTCGTCCTCGGGCACGTCGGCCAGGCGAACGGTGCCGCCGCGCCCGCCCGCCAGGGCCGTCGTCAGGCGGAAGAGGACGTTGTGGCAGAACACGCCCCGGGACTGCGGCTGGAGGCGTCGCTCGGGTTCCGACGGGGGCTCCAGGCGCAGTACATACCGGGCGAAATACTGCCACGGGCAGCGGGCGTAGGCGTTCAGCCGCCCGGCGGAGAAGATCTCCTCGCCGGGGTAGCGGCAGGCGAGACGCTCGCGCAGGGCCGAGTCGGTGATCCGCCCGTCGAACGCCTCGCCCCCTCCGGGCTGCCAGCGGCGGTCCCGGGCCAGCAGCCCGCGCACCGCCAGTCGCAGGGCAGGGCGTCGATGCTCGGCCGCCCAGGCCAGGGCCCCGGGGAAGTCGCCGAAGCCCGTCTGGAACAGTGCCGCCAGCCCCGCGTTGAGGGCGTCGGCGGGCGTGGCGATGTCCTCGGGCGAGGCGGGGAGGACCTCGCCGGGGGCGATCCTGCGGACGCCCACGCGTTCCAGCCCGCCGAAGGGCTCGACCAGCGAGAGCAGAAAGCTGCCCGCGCCGCCCTCGCCGCCGACGGCGTCGGGGTCGGGATAGGTGACCGTCAGCGTCCGCCGCGCCCGCGAGACGGCCAGGTGGAACAGCAGCATCTCCCGTGCTGTGAGGTCCTCGCGGCTGTCCAGCTCGACGTTTCGGCCCCGCCATCGGCGGCGGTCATCCTCGCCGATCAGGGCCGGCTCGACGAACTTGGGCGGGAACTGCCCCTCGCCGAGGCCCAACAGGATGACGTGGTCGTACCGCAGGGCGCGGGCATCGAGGACGTCCAGCACGTCCACCAGGGCCTCGCCGCGGCCCGGGGGGCACTCGACGGCCGAGAGGGCCTCGCGGAGCTCCCGCAGCCCGGGCGGGGGGGTCGGCAATTCCGCAAGGGCCCGTCGAAGGGCGGTCAGGGCGCGCAAGTCGCGGGCGATCAGCTCCGGCTCGCCGTGCCCGGCCGCGGCGGCATCGAGGTCGAGGGTGTCCATGGCGTCGGCCAACCCCCCGGGCCGGGCGGCGTCGTCGGCGACGTCGAACAACGCGCCCAGCAGGTCGGCGGCGTCGCCCAGCAGTTCCGGCGGGGGACCGGCAGTTGCCGGCGGGGCGTCGGGATCGTCTTCCTCGCGGCGTGCGGCGTCGCGGAGGGCCCGCTCGGCGAGGCGCGAGGCGGCCTGTCGGTAGGCGTCCCGTCCGCCGAGCACATCGCCGTCGCGAAGAATCATCTCGGCGGCGGCGACAGTCCGTTCGTCGTAGTCCCCCAGCGCCGCCGGGCGGAAGTAGCTGCTGCGGATGACGCGGAGCGTGTCGTTCCAGGCGTAATCCGGCGGCAGGGCGGCCACCGACAGCAGGAAGCGGACGATCGGCACGTCGATCAGGGGCGCGGGCGTGGCGGCCACGCCCACGTCGTGGGCCGCGAACACCCGCGAGATCGCGTCGCGGTAGGGCTCCAGGCTGCGGGCGAGCACGGCCACGCTGCCGGGGGCCGCGCCCTCGACGAGCAGCCGCTTGGCCTTGCGGGCGGCGGCAGCGACCTCCGCTTCGGCGCTCGCGGCCGAGACGACGCTCAGCCCCTCCGGCGGCTCGGCGCGTGCGTCGAGGTCGAAGACGGTCCGCGATGCGGCGGCCGGGCCGTCGTCGCCGGCGGCCGGGAGGGCGACCTCCTCCAGCTTCGCGCCCAGGGCGTGTCGCAAACGGTCACGCGTCCGCCGCGTCCAGTGCCACATCCGTTTGCGGGTGTCGGCCTCGTCGTAGGGCAGCGTGACCACCACCCGATGGACCCGCTCGCACAGCAGCGCCAGCATGGCCGCCTGGGTGGGTGTGAAGTCCGTGAAGCCGTCGGCGAGGACCGCCCGGACGCCGGCCAGGCCCGGCAGGTCGCTGCCCGATTCGGCCGCGCGGGCCAGGTGCTCCCTCGCCAGCCACATCTGCCCCTCGACGTCGTAGGCCTGCGCGGCGTGCAGGGCGCGCTGGTAGGCCGCGTAGATCGCCGCGACGTCCGACCTCTTGTCGCGCGCGTCGCCCACGGCCGTGGCGAGATCCGCCGGCTCGACGGCCGCTCGCTTCAGCTCCGCGATGGTCCGGTCCATCGCCGTGACCAGCCCCGGCGTGTCCGCGACGGCCGCGACGGCCGCCAATTCGCCGGCGTCGTTCAGCTCGCGGATCACGCGCCCCAGCAGCAGGTGTCTGCGAAACGGCGAGATCGGTTTGGCCGGCTCGTCCGCGGCCGCCAGCACCCGCTCGGCGAAGGCCGCGAACGTCATCGCCGCCGGGGCGATGGCGACCTTCGCGGGCGAGGCGTCGATCAGCCGCCGTCGCAGCCGCCGGGCGGTCGGCCCGTTGGGCGCCAGCAGCAGCGCCCCAGGCCGGCCGACGTCGTCGAGATAGCGGCGGTAGACCTCCAGCACGGCGGCGGTTTTCCCCGCCCCGGCCGGACCGGTGACCGCCACGGCGGGTCGGTTCGCCGACAACATCCGTTCCACGGCCGCCGAGATGTCCTCGCCCCGTCGCTCCATCGCGTGTATTGTCTGCGCCCTCGCGGGCCCGGGCAAACGCATTTGCCGTTGGAGGGCGGCGGGTCCGCGACCCTTGGTCGCGGCGAACCGCTTCGCCGGTTCGCCCGTACAGTCTGCATCCGATGGTGCCGATAAAGGTTGCGAGCCTCTGGCTGTGCGCCGGGGGCCGCGGACACCGGAGCGTCGATGGCAGCGAAGTACTCGGTGGAAACGTGCAAGCAGCTCGCGGAGGCCTTCCGCGACGCCGGCGTGCTGCGCCCGCTGCGGATCGATCGCCACGAGCCCGGCACGCAGATGACGTTCGAGATGACCGGCGTGCTCCCGGCTCGCAAGGCCAGCGTGACCGTCGAGATCGAACGCTTCATCGGCGGGGGGTTTGCCGGGCAGGTCTACCTCGCGACCGTCCGCGGGATGCACGGGACCGCCGGGCCCATCGAGGGGCTGGAGATCGGCGGGGCCTACGCCCTGAAGGTGCTCATCCCGCCGTCGACGTTCAGCCGCGTGTTCCGAAACGCGATCTACGCCGTCGGCTTCCAGTCGCCGTTCCAGCAGCAGACCAACCCCACCGCCGTCCGGGCCGGGGCGCTGTGGCAGAAGTTCATCCGAAGGGGCGCCGGCGAACGCCTCGGCGACCCGCGGGCCGTCGTGGACATCTACGCCACGTTCGTCGATCCCGTCCTCGGAGGCTGCGGCGAGATTCGCGAGTGGCTCGAGGGCCGGACCTGGCGGTTCGAGGTCGACGACAACCTGCTGGCCCGCTGGTTCGGTCGGCCGCAGGCGGATACGCCCCACGCCGGCTCGCCGGAGTACCGGGCGAAGAAGCGGTTCATGGCCGAACTGGTCAAGCTCTTCCACGACATGGGCGCCCCCGAGCTCGCCCGCCAGTACGAGTGGAGCACCTGCAAGAGCCAGCCCAACGTCCTCAAGCGCAGCGACTGCGAGGGCGACCCTGCCGCCGGCCTGACGGCCGTGGACTTCCGCGCCGGCCTGGCCCTGCTGCCCTTGCTGCCCATGAGCCCCGGCGACGTGCCGCTGATCGCCCGCGGCCTGGCCCGGGGCAGCCTGGTGCAGTTCGACCGCGGGGACGTCGACAAGCTGGCCAACTACGTCGAGGCCCGCCGCGGCGTCTTCGCCGACATGCTTCCCGCCCTGGCCGAGCTCCGCGAGGCCGAGCGACACTACCGAAACTCCCAGGTGGACCTCACGCACAACCACGTGCGGCTGCTCTACGACCGCGAGCTCTGGCGCACCCTCGGCGACAGCTCCGTCACCGGCTGGCGGGTCAAGCGGCTGATCGACGAGCCGACCCAACAGGTCCTTCGCGCCAGCCGCCTCCGCACGGCGGTGTTCTGGACGCTCGGGCTGGTCCCGCTTCTCGGCCGGGCCGTGCGGAAGCTCTGGGGCCGCGCCGACTACCGCGCCCACTACCGCATGCTCTTCCGCGACGCGGACTACTTCGTCCGCGCGTTCTACGCCCACGCCGCCGAGACGCTCATCCGTTGGCACCGGGCGGGGCGCATCTCGGCCGAACGGGCCCGGCGGTGGGCGAAGCGCCCGACGAAGTACCTGTGGCACGTCCCGCTGTCGGTTCTCCCGGCCGGGCTGCACCGGATGCTCACGGACGCGGCGTACGCACGGGAGAAGCTGCGGGGGATTTTCGTGCGCCCGGTGCGGCTTTATTTCAACGCCCGGGCCCGGGAAGAGTGGCTGCGGGAGATGGTCGCCGAGGGCAGGCGTCACCACATGGTGACCGACGAGGACGCCGACAAGATCCTCTCGCGCATCGACGAGCCGTTCATCCAGAAGTACCTCAAGAGCCTCGCCGTCCACGTCTGCACCCTGCCGATCACGCAGGTCGTCTCGCTGATCGTGGCGACATGGTACGTGCTGGCTCATCCGGAGCTGACCTGGCAGCAGGCGTCGGCGGCGTTCGCGGGGATCCTGGTGGCCTTCCAGATCGTCCCGATCTCCCCCGGCTCCTTCGTTCGCGGGGCGTACGTGCTCTATCTCGTCATCCGCGAGCGGAACGTCCGCGACTACAACATCGCGGTGTTCCTGGGCTTCTTCAAGTACATCGGGTACCTCGCCTTCCCCATCCAGATGGCCTACAAGTACCCCGCGCTGGCCCGCTTCATGGCCGGGCACTGGGCCACGGGGGCCGTCCACGTCGTGCCCGTCTTCGGCGAGCGGGGGGCCCTGCTGGAGCACTTCGTCTTCGACCTGTTCTACAACTACCCGCTGAGCCTCCGCCGTCGCATGGCCGCCAGGGCCGAGGCACGCAAGACCCGCGCGCCGCGATACTGGCACGCCGTCGCGGCCGCGCTGGGCGGCGCCGGTTGCCTGGCCGCCTTCGACGCGGCTTTCCTGGACCTCCACGGCGTGGTGCCCGCCCTCCGCGAGGCCTGGCCGATGGGGGTGATCGCCGCCGCCGTTGCCGGGGGGGGCGCCGCGGCCTGGGCCGGCGGGTGCGGGATGCGGCGCCGCGTTATGCTGGCCGTCTTCGCCGGGCTGGGCATGGCGGCGATCTACGCCGCGGCCAACTACGCCCTGACCCGCGTTTCCGCCTGGCCCCGATCGACCTTCGACGCCGTAAAGCTGCTGACCTGGAGCGCGTTTGTCTTCACGCTGGTCAGCACCGTCGCCGGCCTGCTGGCCGAGACCCACGCCCGCGTACCGCAGCGCAGCGGCCAGTAGGGCAGCGGTCCGTGGCAGGGAGGGGAGGAATCTGCCCCCGTGCCGATCCTTGCGACCGACCGGGTGAGTCTACTTCGCGTCGGACGTCTCGGCCGCGTCGCTCTTGGGGGCGTCCTTTTCCGAGCCCCGCGCGGCGTCCTTCTCGGCCACTTCGGCGAGCTTGGCCCGCTGCTCGCGGGTCAGCACGTCCTCGCGGACCTTTTCGATCAGCTCCGCCGTCAGCGTGCCCCGGCGAGCGTAGAGCTTCGTCCAGTCCTCGGCCGGCTCGCGGGCGTCCGCGGCGCGGTCGAGGTTCAGGTCCTTGACGGCCTGGTCGCAGAGCCTGGCGATCTTGAGATACTGCCCGTGGTCGAGGTGCAGCCCGCGCATCGCCCGCAGCGTGCCTCGCTCGACCGTGTTGGCCAGCAGCGTGTGCTTCTGCCCGCGGGTCAACAGGTCGCCGACCTTGCTGTCCAGCCGGCCGCGGGCCTTGCGCTCGAGTTCGGCGCGATTCTTCAGGCCCGGTTCGGCCAGCTTGCGGGCCTCGGACTCGCAGGCGTCGCGGAGCTTCTCTCGCTGGTCCTTCGTCAGGCGCGCGCCGCGGTAGTCGTGGCAGACCCGGCGGAAAAGCCGGTGCGTCTCCCACTCGCGGAGTTGCTCGGCCGTCAGCATCGATCGCGGATCGACGGCCCCCTTCATCCGCTCGCCCTCGACGGTCTCGAGCTTGCCCATCCGCTCGCGTTGCTCCTTGCGGAGCTTCTCCATCTCGGCCTTGAGCTTCGCCGTCCGCTCGGCGTGCTTCTTCTCCAGGCGTTCCTGCTCGGCCTTTTGCTTGCGGAGGTCGCGGAGGAGCTGTTCCTTCTGCTCTTCGGGCAGGTTGAGTGCCTCGACCATCTTCTCGATGTCCTTGCGGAACCGCATGCCGGTCTTCCGCACGCGGTCGTTGCGGAAGTCCCAGCGGGAGCCGTCGCGTTCGTCGGCATCGTCGGCCGAGGCGGCGGCGGCGCAGCAGAGGGCTACCGCGAGCAGGGCGGTCGCGATGTGTCGAGCAGTTCCCATCGCCCGGCCATGCTACCTCACGGTGGCCGGCAAGTCCATGGGGGAGCTGCAAATCGCGAGGTCGGGTTGCGTTCGGCGGCTGTCCAGGGCAAAATGGCAGCCAGACTGATCGATTCCTTTCGGGGAGAAGAGCGATGAGACGACGGGGCTCTTTGTTGCTTGTACTTGCGGCGGCCGGGGGGCTTTGCGTGACCTCGGGGTCTGGGCCTGCGGATGATTCCTTCGAGGAGCTCTTCGGCGACGAAGCGCGGGATGTGCGGCGGACGTCCTCGGGCAAGGACGACGCGGCCTTTGCGGAGAAGCTCCTGGCGGCCGGGGACAAGGTTGCCGACGACCCAGGCTTCCAGTCGCTGCTCTACGAGAAGGCCTACGAGGTCAGCAGTCGGCATCCCTACGCGTACGACGTGGCGGTCGAGGCCCTCGGCCGGCTGATCGAGGCGAGTCCCGACCGTACCGATGAGTTCCGCCGCAAGCTGGCCGAATTGCACGAACGGCGGTACCGTTACGCTCGCGGGGCCAAGCGGCTGTCGGTGGCCCGGGACGTGTTGGCCGTCTGGCGTGAGGAAGCCCGGGCCCGGATGGATGCGAGGGAGTACGGCGAGGCCGTGGACGCCTACCGCCGGGCGCTACGGATCGCCGGGGCGCTCCGGCTGCCGGAGGCGGAGGGGCTCACCGAGCGGATCAAGTCGGCCGTCGCCGCTGAGCGGATGGCGCGGCAGAGGGGGGCGTTGTTGCGGGCCCTCGAAGCCGACCCGGACAACGCCCTGGCGGCGCGGAAGCTGATGATGCTCGATCTGGTAGAGGGGGACGATCCGGCCGCGGCGGCCAAGTTGCTGGACCGCGCGGACGTCGACACGGCGACGCGAAAGAACGTGGTGCTGGCAACCAAGCCGTGGCACGCCGTCGGCGAGGACAACGCATTGAAGCTGGCGGCGTGGTACGAGGGTCTGGCCGGCGGGGCGAGCGAGCACGGGCGGCCGAAGATGCTGGCACGGGCTAGGGGGTACTTCAAGACATACATCGCGCTTCACGGCGTCTCGGACGCCGCGGCGCTCCAGGCGAAGCTGGGCCTTCAGCGCGTCGAGAAGCAGCTTGCCCGGCTGGACGTCCCGCTGACGGCCTTCCGGGGCCCGCCGCGCGATGTCAGCGGCGACATCCTCAAGTGGATCCCCCATCGGGACAGCCTCTCCGGCGAGGCCCAGTACAGGGAGGTGCTTAAGAAGCTTTCGGAGGCCAACGGCAAGCCAATCAAGGCGCGCGAACACGAGGTCCGAGACGGCAAGCTTGTGATGATCAGCTTCTGGGAGAACAAGGATCTGGCGAACATCGGGCCGTTGTACGGCCTGAGGCTCACGGGGCTGCATATCGGGGCGACGAAGGTCACGTGTATTGAGCCCTTGCGGGGCATGCCGCTGGAGGAGCTTGGCCTGTCGGAATTGCCCATTACCAACCTGCATGGCCTGGAGGGCATGCCGTTGAGGCAACTGCGCCTCGACTGGGGAAAGGTCCGATCGCTGGAGGCGTTGCGCGGCGCACCCCTTGAGGAGCTGTATATGGACGGCCTGCGCGAGCTGTCCAGCCTCGTCGGACTGGAAGGCGCTCCATTGAGGAAGCTGAACGCCTATGACGCCTACAAGATCCGTACACTCGACCCGCTTCGCCGGGCGAAGCTGACGTCCGTCCACCTCCGGTTTGCATTCGCGTTGGAGGACATCTCCGCGCTCCGAGGCCAGCCGCTGGGATATCTCAACATCCGAGGCTCCAAGGTGCGGGATCTCTCGCCGTTGCGCGGCGCGCCGATCAAGAAGCTGGTGCTCGGCCAGTGCAAGAAGCTCGCCTCGCTGGAGCCGATCCTGGGCCTGCCGCTGGAAACGCTGGAGATCGACTCGACGAAGTTCGCCAACGAACGGACCGCCACCGACCTCAAGCGCCGCATCCCGACGCTGAAGGAGGTCAAGATCGAGTAGCTCTTGCCCGGGGGCAAGGGATGTCGTGGGCGGTCGGGATGCGGACGGCCCCGCGGCGTGTCGTCGCGTGATCGCGAGCTTGCGGCCCCACCGGGGGGAGGCAGGCCTACTGGATCCAGAGTTCGTAGAAGCGGGGGAAGAAGATGACGCTGCCGACGATGACGGCGCCGATGGCGGCGATGAGGACGGCGCCGGCGGCGACGTCCTTGGCCTTCTTGGTCATCGGGTGGTACTCGGGCGAGGCGACCTCCGCGAGGAACTCGAAGGCGGTATTGAGCCCCTCGGCCGTCCAGACCGTGACGATGCAGAGCACGACCATGCACCACTGGATGCGGGTCAGCCCGACCGCCCAGCCGGTGAGGCTGACCCCGACGGTCCCCAGGAGGTGGATCCACGCGTTGTGCTGGCTGTGGAGCATGGTCCACAGGCCCTCGAAGGCGTAGCGGAAGCTGCGCAGGCGGCTGCGGATCGTGAATGGCCTGTCGGGGTCCACCATAGGCTTCTTCATCGGCCATCCGGGGCGGGGGGCTTTGCAGCTTCCCCCTTCACGAGGAGCTCATATTTCCGGTTGCCAGAAGCGGCGGGTCGCCTGTAGGCTGTACCGCCTTGCCCCGCCCGAGCGGGGCAGCCGGCGGGCGCGGACCGGCCGCCGACGATACGGCAACGATATCCGTGGATGCAGGATCGCGTATGAGAATCCCGTGGACAGAACCCTGCCTGGGAGTGGCCGTCGCGGCCATCGCCCTGGGCCTGGCCGTTTCGCCGGCCCTGGCCAACGATGCCAACGCCCCGGCCCCCGACCCGGCGGATCAGCGCCTTTCCGAGGCGTGGCGGCACCTGGAGCTGGTGAACTACCCGGCCGCGGAGAAGGCGTTCCAGGCCGTCCTGTCCGGCGAGGCCGACCGGGCCCGCCAGGCCGAGGCCCACTTCGGGCTGGGGCACCTCTCCCAGTACCGCCGCCCCGGCGAGGACATCGCCTTCGCCCGGAAGAAGTACCAACTCGTGGCCGAGACGTTTGCCGACACGCCGTCGGCCCCGCTGGCGTGGATGGCCCTTGCCCGCCTGGCCGACGCCCCGGAATACGAGAAGCAGCGGGACCGCGACAAGGCCCGTGAGCTGTATCGCAAGATCGTCGACGACTATGCCGACAGCCAGACGGCCCACGAGGCCCGCCTCCGCCTGGCGATGACGTACTTCGAGGACCCGACCGACCCCAACGCCCAGACCCGGGGCATCTCCCTGCTGACCCATCACCTCGACAAGCACCCGCGGAACTACGTGGCCATCGCGATGCACACGCAGCTTGCCCTGGTTCACCAGGTCCGCGGGGAATACGCCGAGAGCGTCGAGCACTGGATCGCCGCCGACGACGTCGACGAGCAGGCCGCCCGCGCCGAGCTCAGTGCCGAGGATCGCAAACTCGGCGGGCGGCGGCTGTTGAGCCGCATCGCCCAGCACCGCGTGATGGACTCCTCCGCCCGCGCGACGCAGTATTACCGCATCGCCCAACTCGCCGAGAAACGCCTGAAGGACTACGAGTTGGCGGTCAAATACTACGAGCGGATCGTCTACGAGATCGTCCGGGACAACAAGTACTTCGTCGCCAAGCTCGCCGCCGAGCGATGCCGCAAGCTCTCCGCCGAGGCCGGCAAGGAGATTCCCCCCCACCCCCTCGCCGGGGAGATCGACACGGGCGTCGCGGCCGAGGAGGGCGAACAATGACCACGGCGACCGTCATCGAGCAGGAGAAGCGTCAGGCCCGCAAGGGGCGGTTCCGCAACCTGATCGGGCTTCTGATCCTCTTCGCGGCCCTGGGCTGGTCGGTGGTTCACGTGGCGATCCTCGCATTCGGCCCCGAGAGCGAAACGGGCCTGGGTGCGGGCAAGAGCGTGATCCGCTTCGCCCACTGGCAGCTCGAGGGCCGCTGCGTCGAGGCGCTCAACGAGGCCTGCCGGGACTACGAAAAGCACAAGCTGGAGAAGGACGGCGTGGAGGTCGCTGTCCGCCAGATCGAGATCCCCGAGCGGGCCTACGAGCAGTGGACGCGGACGCAGTTGATCGGTCGGACCGCGCCGGACCTGATCGAGCTGCGGTGGTGGCAGGACCTGGTGGTCCGCTACTTCGTGCCGCTGACCGAGTACGTCGAGCAGCCCAACCCGTGGAACGCGTACTTCGACGAGCCGGAGGCCTACGCCGAGCGGCCCTGGCGGGAGACGTACATCGACAACATGATGGGCGGCTGGAACAACGACCTGCGAGACTTCTACGGCATGCCCATGAGCCTGTTCACCGTCCGCATTTACGCCAACAAGACGCTGATGGAGCAGGCCGCCGGCGTGGACGAGCCGCCCAAGACGCTCGGGCAGTTCATGGCGATCTGCCGGCAGATCGAGGACTACGCCGAATCGCGCGGCGAGGAGCTGATTCCCATCGCCGGCAGCAAGTACACCGAGAACGTCTTCCGCGGGCGGTACTGGGGCATGGCCACCTGGGGGATGCTCGACGAACGCGACGAGAACTACGACGGCTGGTACGACGACTCCGAGCGCGTGGACGACTACTACACCGGGCAGCTCGACTTCGCCGCCGAGCCGCACATGCGGGCCGGCTACCGCTGCCTGTACGACATCAGCCGGCACTTCAACCAGGGCTTCATGGCCTCCCAGCGGGACCAGTCGGTGCTGCTGTTCGCCCAGGGCAAGGCGGCGATGATCGCCACCGGCACGTGGGATGCCGGCAGCCTCTGGCGACAGATCGCCGGAGACTTCGAGATCATGGTCTTCGACTTCCCCATCCCCGCCCCCGACGAGAGATACGGCGAGTACATCCGCTACCGCCTCACCGAGGCCGGGGCCCGGGCGGGGTTCTCCATGGGCCTGACGCGCTTCAGCGAGAACAAGGAACTGGCCATCGACTTCATGCGGTTCCTCACCAGCCGCCGCTACAACGAGAAGCTCAACCGCGCCTTCCGCTGGTTCCCCGCCATCCGCGGGGCCGAGCCGGACCCGATCCTCAAGGCCTTCCGCCCCGAGGCGCGAGGCATCTACAACGTCTACAACCCCTACCTCAAGGGCGACACCGAGCTGCGGTGGGACCAGCAGTACCAGAGCTACATCAGCGCCAAAGACCCTACCGAGGATGACCACGCGCAGTTCCTCGCCGACCTCGCCGCCGGCGGGGAGGCGCTGGAGAAGCCCGAATACAGGTTCCTCGTCGAGAAGGCCCGGTCGCGCCTCGACGGCAAGGCGCCGACGGCGGAGAACTACCCCTTCCAGAACTATCTGCTGGACTGGCGGGACGCCCACTACCTGCGGTTCATCACCACCTACGAGAACGACTACCGCAAGCACGCCCTCGACGACTTCCACCGAAGCCACGTCGCCAGCTACCACCGCGTCGTCCAGGCCGAGGCGGCCATCGCATCCGGCCGGGCGCGGGGCATGCGGCAGGGGCTGGAGGGCAAGGTCCGGCGGACGCTGTCGGCGGTGTTGCTGGGGCAGACGTCCAAGGTCGCTGACCGCGTGCGGTTCCAGGCCGCCTACGACAAGCTCAAACCCATCGTGGACCGCCAGGCCGGCCGGGAGGGCGCCAAGTGAAGACCGTTACGTTCCGTGAGCTCAAGCACCTCTGGCCGGTGTACCTGCTGGTGCTGCCGGCGCTGGGTCTGATTCTCACGTTTTCGTACTACCCGGCCGCCAGCGCGATCTACCACGCCTTCTTCCGCTGGAACGGCGACGAGATTTCCGAGTTCGTCGGCTGGAAGAACTTCCTCGACGCGTTCGGCGACCCGGTGCTGGCCAAGTCGTTCGTGCTGGTGATGATCTTCATCGCCGCCAACCTGGTGAAGATGGTCCCGTCGATCATCACCGCGGTGGTGATCCACAGGCTGACCAGCGACAAGTGGCGATACCTCTATCGGGTGGCGTTCGTGATCCCGATGATCATCCCGGGGATGGTCTGGCTGCTGTTGTGGAAATACTTCTACGACCCGACGATCGGGCCGCTGAACAAGATCCTCCGGGCGACCGGCTTGATGAGCGCGCTGAACTGGCTGGACACGACCATGCCCTGGCTGGCCGACGTGCTGGGCCCACAGGTGAACCTGCTGATCGACCCGATCTTCGGCAGCCTCTGGGGATTCGGCCTGTTCGGCGGGCTGATCCTCGCCGCGCTCAGTGGGCTCAAGGGGTTCTACAAGGGCTGGCTGTGGTGGATCGCGATCCTCGTCGGCGGCTGGTACCTCTGGGGACCGGGCGCGCGGGGCTTCTCCCTCTTCGCCCTCCTGATGGGCCAGGCCGACTTCGGCGGGATGTCCGGCCTGTGGGCGGGGCTGGCTCACATGGGCGCCCTGATCGCCGCGGTGATCGTCCCCGGCGAGTTCCTCCGCCGCGGCGAGGCCGGGCGGGTGGCCATCAAGCGCGTCGCGGGGTTCGTCATCGTCCTGTTCGCCGCGCTGGTGCTGCTGTCGGCGACGTGGACCGAGCCGACCGGCGCGTTCACGCCACAGTCCTCGCCGTCCTGGCTGGGCCAGAAGGACCTGATCCGCCCGGCGATCATCTTCTGGGGCTTCCCCTGGGTCGGTGTGGTCAGCGTGCTGCTGTACCTCTCGGGGCTGGGCAACATCGACCAGAGCGTCTACGAGGCAGCCGACATCGACGGCTGCGGGCCGATCCGCAAGTTCTGGAACATCGAGCTGCCGCTGATCACCACGCAGATCCGCCTGAACCTGGTCCTGATGATCATCAACACGCTGAAGGGCTGGGGGCTGGTGTTCATCCTGCTGGGCGACACCGGCGGGCCCGGAGGCGTCGGCATGCTGCCCGGGTTGTACATGTTCCGAAAGGCATTCCGGGACACGCAGGTCGGCTACGCATGCGCGATCGGGCTGCTGCTGTTCTTCCTGATCGTCTACCTCACCATCATCAACAACAAGTACGTCCGGGTGAGCAAGTGATGGCGCGTCGCCGGAAAAAGATCGTCAGCGGGAAGGCCGTCAACCCCTGGGCCGAGATGCTCAAGCATCTCTTCATCCTCCTGGTGCTCAGCTCGGCCTTCTTCCCCCTGTACATGATGCTGAACATCTCGACGAAGAACAACCGGATGTTCTTCAAGAACCCCTGGACGCCCGAGACCCCGGAAGGCCAGCAGAGCTGGACGGCCCTGATCGTCGAGAACTACCGCGTCGGCTGGGAGACCATCGGCGCCAGCGTGCCCAACACCATCTACCTCGCCGTCGTGACCACCGGCGGGACCCTCGCCGTCGCCATCCTCGCCGCCTACGTCTTCGGGCGGTACCGCTTCCCCGGAAAGACCGTCCTCTGGTCGGCTTTCATGCTGCTGATGCTCATGCCCGGCGTGGCCAACCTCGTGCCCCTGTTCATCCTGCTGAGGGACATGGGGTTGCTGAACACGTACACGGCGCTGATTATCACGGGCACGGCCGCGGGGCAGGTGTTCAACATATACATCCTCCGCAACTACATCGAGGACACGCCGGAAGGGCTTTTCGAGGCCGCGGAGGTGGACGGCGCCGGGCACCTCGGGCGGATCTGGCACGTGGTGATCCCGATGAACGGGTCGATCATCGCGACGCTGGCCTGCCTGTCGGTGGTCCGCGCGTGGAACAACTTCCTGCTGCCGCTGCTGGTCTTCCGCGATCCGGCGAAGCTGCCGACGGCGGTGGCGCTGTTCCGCCTGGAAGGCGCGTACGTACGCGAATACGGTCCGACGATGGCGGCGTTCGCCATCGCGGCGATCCCGCTGATCATCCTGTTCGTCTTCACGATGCGGTTCTTCGTCCGCGGCATCGCCGCCGGATCCGTAAAGGGATAGCAGACCGGAAGACCGTTGGGCCGGAACATGCCGCGGGGCCGTGTAAGAAGGTCACGCGCCGGCGGGCGCCGCGGGCCCCGGCGGTCACCCGGTCTTACCGGAGCTTGCGTTTCCCGCGCTCCGGTGGAACGGTATACTGAGCAGGCAACGAACGCATGATAGGAAAACCGCCATGGCAGATGTGATCCTCACCGACGTCTCGAAGACCTTTCCCGGCGGCGTGCAGGCCGTCAAGAACATGGACCTCCACATCGCCGACGAGGAGTTCATCGTCCTGGTCGGCCCGTCGGGGTGCGGCAAGAGCACCACGCTCCGCATGGTGGCCGGGCTCGAGGAGATCACCGACGGGACGATCTCCATCGGCGGGCGGGTGGTCAACAACGTCCCGCCGAAGAACCGGGACATCGCGATGGTCTTCCAGAACTACGCCCTGTACCCGCACATGACGGTGTACAAGAACATGGCCTTCGCGCTGAAGCTGCGCCGGTTCCCCAAGGCCGAGATCGACCAGCGCGTCCGCGACGCCGCGAAGATCCTCGGCATCGGCGAGCTGCTGGAACGCAAGCCCAAGGCCCTCTCCGGCGGGCAGCGACAGCGCGTCGCCGTCGGGCGGGCCATCGTCCGCCAGCCCAAGGCCTTCCTCTTCGACGAGCCGCTCAGCAACCTCGACGCCAAGCTCCGCGTCGAGATGCGCGCCGAGCTCAAACGCCTCCACCGAACCCTTCAGACCACCACCATCTACGTTACCCACGACCAAGAAGAGGCCATGACCCTCGGCGACCGCATCGTCGTCATGAAGGACGGCCTCGTCCAGCAGTGCGGCGGGCCCCTGGAGGTCTACGACACCCCCGCCAACCGCTTCGTCGCCGGCTTCGTCGGCACGCCGCCGATGAACTTCTTCAACGGGCGGCTCGTCCAGGAAAGCGGCGGGACCTTCTTCGACGAGGGAACCTGCAAGATCCGGCTCACCGACGAGCAGGCCGAACGCGTCGCCGGACATATCGGGCAGGAGGTCGTCCTCGGCGTCCGGCCGGAGGCCATGGCCCTCGCGGCCGAGTCGCGGTTTGCAGGCACCGACAACGTCATGCCCGTGACCATCACCGTCGTCGAGCCGCTCGGCGAGAAGATGGACCTCTACGCCGGCACGGCCAACCACAAGCACATCGTCGCCCGGGTGGACGCCCGCCGCGACACCGAGGCCGGCCAGGCCGTCAGCCTCCACCTCGACGTCCACAAGGTCCATGTGTTCGAGCCCGGCGAGACCGGGGCGAATCTCGTCGCCGACGCCGCCAGGCAGGCGGTCTGAACGCCCCGGCGGCTTGATCGACGCCCGCGCGATGCGTCCCGGCAACGCCGGGTTGCCTCGCGGCAACAACGGACGGGCCGACCGCCCGCAGCGCCGGCGAGGAAATTCGATGGTTCGTCCCGGCCGCAATTCCAGACGCACGCGACGCCTGGGGGTCGCACGACCGCCCGGGCGGCCCGGCTCCGCTGGCCGCGGCACCGGGATTGCCCGCTGTCTGAGCGAGATGGGGAGGAGCGAGACATGGTGCCTGAAGAACGCCGTCGCTTTCGCCGGGCCGCGCTGAGGCTGCGGGTCACGCGCCTCGAGGGCCTAGGCCCCGCGCCCGAGCAGCCGGACCTCTGGACCGCCGACGTCTCCGCCGGCGGGATGTTCCTCCACGTGCCCCTCGACGCCCCGCCCCCCGAGGCCGCCACCGTCCACTTCGAACTCGACATCCCCCCGGGGGAGGGCTACTCCTGCTCGGCCGGGAAAATCCGCGGCAGCGGCAAGGTCGTCCGCGCAATGCATCCCGGGGCCGCCGGTCTGGACGCCCGCCCGGCCCTGACCGGCCTGGCCGTCCAGTTCACCCGCCCGCTGACATTGGACTTCTGACCGGCCCGGACGTATCCTCCCGACGGTCCGTGTCGTCCAACACGAAAGGGGTCACACCATGGCACGCTCGCCGCACGCACTCTCCGCCGTTGTCGTATCGCTTCTCGCCGCCGCACCCGCCGCCGCGCAGATGAAGCATGTCGGCAAGGCCGACAGGCTCGAGGTTATCATCGGCGTCTACGACGTGCGGGACATCATCGAGCTTGCCCGCGAACACCCGTACATCCGCTCGGCCCCGCCGAACCGCTTCGGCGAGCCCCGCGCCGACGAACCTGTCGAACGCGATCCGCCGCGAGGCGTCTTCAGCGCCAGCAGGGGGGACGGGATCTTCACGGAGGATTCCGGCTATGAGTTCGAGCCGTCCAGGTACCGCTGGCGCGGGTCAGCCGTCACGGCCGAGAGCCTCTCGACCACGGTGGCCGGGATCCTCCGCGCCGCGGAAAAGCGGTTCTCGCCCGAGGCCGGGGGCGTCACGGCGGTGGGGGGGCTGCTGGTCGTCGCCGCTACCGAGGACGGGCACACCGCCGTCGCCGACACCCTGGACGCGATGCGCCGGGCCTACGACCGCCGCCCGGTCGTCGTCGAGGCCCTGTGGGTGCCGCTGACGCCTGAGGCCGCGGCGCAGCTGCTCGGCCGGGGCCGCAACGCCGGGCGGCGGATGGTCCTCGACGCGCCCGCCGAGTTCCCCGCAGCCGCCTACACCGCCCGCTTGGCCGGGCTGGACCGCCAGCCGATGCACGTCGCCGCGGGGCCCGCCACGCTGTTCGTCGGCGACCTGATCCCCGTCGTCAGCCACGCCGCCGTCGCCTACCGCGCGGTGACCGAGACCCTCCAGTTCGGCCCCGTGCTGGAGGCGTGCGTGACGCTCTCGCCCGACGCGACCGCCGCCGCCCTGCGCGTGGACAGCACGGTTACGGAGATGACCGACCGGCGCGTCGAGGACGTGATGGTCGCGCCGCAGGGAGCCGACGGCAACAGCCCGCCGGCGACGGGCAAGATGGACCTGTTCGACTTCGACGTCCACACGCTGGCGACGACCGTGAGGGTCCCCGTCGGCAAGCTGGTGGTCCTCGGGGCGATGACGCCGGCCTCCGGGAAGCCCGCCGCCGGCGCCGCCGAGGCCGACAGGCCCGTGCTGTACCTGTTCGCGCGCGTCGGCGTCGGCGAGGGCGGGCGCGTCGCCGCGCCGGTCCGCGGGGAGACGACCGGCCGACCCGATACGCCCGACAGGCCCGCCGGGCCGAGGCCCGCGCCGCGCCCGCGGCAATCCAAGGGGCTGATGAAGCGATGAGACAGCTCGTCCGCGACATCCGCGACCGGCTGCTGGGGACCGAGGACAGCGTCTGCCTCCAGCGGGCGCGGCTGGTTACCGAGGCGTGGCAGAATCACGAGGCCGACCCGCCGCCGATCCGCCGGGCGGAGGCCTTCGCGGCCGTGCTGAGGCACATGGGGCTGGACGTGACCTCCAACCCGGTCTTCGCGGGCAACACATCGTCGCGTCCGCGGGCGTGGATGCTCATCCCCGAGCACGGCTTTGCGCTGCCTCCGCAGGTGGAGCTGGAGAACCCGTGCATACGGGGGATCCTGGACGATGCGATCCCCGCGGAGATCCGCCACTACTGGCGGGAGCGCAGCTTCGGGGGCAATGCGGGGATCGGGCACCTCGCCGTCGACCTCCACGCCGTCGTCCACCGCGGGCTCGCGGACATGCTCGACGAGGCCCGACGCCTCGCCGACGAGGGCACCGAGGACCAGCGCACCTGCCGCCGGGCAATGGCCATCGCCCTCGAGGGCGTCATCGAGTGGGCCGGGCGATACGTCCATGCCGCACACCGCGCCGCCAAGGCCGAGACCGACCCGCTCCGCCGCCGCTGCCTCCAGCGCGTCGCCGACGCCTGCGGCCGCGTGCCCGCCGAGCCCGCGCGGAACCTCTTCGAGGGCCTCCAGGCCATCGCGCTGATCCAGCTCGCCATCTTCATCGAGGGCCACGGCATGAGCGTGTCGGTCGGACTGCCCGACCGCGTGCTGGAGCCCTTCCTCGCCGACGGGTTCGACGCCGAGGAGGCCGCCGACCTCGTCGCCGCCTTCCTGCTGAAGCTTACCGGCTGCTCGCTGTTCGGGCGCGGCTCGAAGACCCAGGCGGTCACCGTCGGCGGGCTGGACCACACCGGGCGGGACCGCTGCAACGCCCTGACCCGCTGCTTCCTCGACGCCGCCGACCTCCTCCGCGTGGGCGACCCGCACGTGTTCCTTCGCTGGCACGAGGGGATGGACACCGGCGTCCGCAGCCGTGCCGCCGAGCTGCTCGCCGCCGGCGTCAGCATGCCCCTGCTGATCGGCGATGAGGCCGCCGCCGGCGGCTTCGAGCAGGCGGGCATGGCGCCCGAGGACGCCTGGGACTACTGCGTCATCGGCTGCAACGAGTTGGGCGTCCCCGGGCGGTGCTTCGAGACCGCCACCGCCACGTCGGGCACGGTGCAGTACCTCGCCCTGCTCAACGAGGTCGTGCTGGACGAGCAGGCGCCCCCGCCGGCCGGCGCCGACGAGCTGCTCGCCCGCCTGGAGGCGGTGGTCCTCGACCGCGCCCGACAGGGCCGCCGCCGCGGGCGGGAGCGCCTCGGCCGCCTCGCCGAGCGCGTCCCGGCGCCCTTCACTTCCGCCCTGATGAGAGGCGGCATCGCCCGCGGGGCGGACATGCACGCGGCGATGCCCATCCGCCGCCCGGGGCTCTACGAGCGCGGGTTGACCAACGCCGCCAACGCCCTGGCGGCCATCGAGCAGGTGATCTTCCGCGACGCCGCGGCGACGTGGGACGAGCTCCAGGCCGCCCTCGCCGCCGACTTCGAGGGCGCCGACGCCCTCCGCGCCCGCCTGCGGGCGGCGCCGAAGTGGGGCAACGACGACGACCGAGCCGACCGCTGGGCCCTGCGGCTGGTCGAGCTGCGCGAGCGGGCCCTGGACGCCGTGGACGCCGAGTTCGACGACCCGCCGCACACCGTCTGCCACGTCGTCCGCAGCCTGCACCACCTCGACGGCTGGCGGATCGCCGCCAGCCCCGACGGGCGGCGGGCGTGTCAGCCCGTCTGCGACAGCATCGGGGCCGAGACCGGCACGGCCAGGCAGGGGGCGACGGCGACGCTCGCCAGCGTGCTGAAGCTCGACACCCCCCGGAGCCACCGCGGCGGGACGAACCTGAACGTGACGCTGCCGGGCGGGACGGACGCCCCGGCCCTGGCGGGCCTGGTGGGAGGCTTCTTCGCACGGGGCGGGCAGGAGCTTCAGGTCAACTGCCTCGACGCCGCGACCCTCCGCGCCGCGCGGGAACGACCGGCCGAGCACGGCGATCTGGTCGTCCGCGTCGCCGGGTTCAGCGCCCGGTTCGTGGACCTTCCCCCTGTCGAGCAGGCGGAGCTGATCGCCCGCGCGGAGGCCCTCGACTGACCCCCCGGAAGGGCGGTGTGTCAGTTCTGTCCACCCTGGGGACGGTGGACACACTGCGGCGAAATACTGCGTAAACCCTTATTTTACAACGACTTGTTACGTGTATTGCCTGTGTCCAGTCGTCCCGCCTGGGGTACATGTGGACAGGGCGGGACACGGAGGGGGACACGTCGGCGGGGCATCTGGTATTGGAAACCTGGGTTTTCATATTTCCAAGATCCGCCCGTGTCGGTCCGTGGTGCCGGGCGTCCTGTGAGGCGCCGAGGACGCCGTCCCGCCGACATCGGGCAATTGTGGAAAACCTGTTGACTTCCCGCCAGGTGGGTGTAGAATGCCCCGCCCATGATCCATCACGCCAGCGACAACCTGCTCTCGAGGAAGCGGGCCTCCCGCGCTGTCGGCGGCCGCGCGTCCATGCCCGACTGTCGGGCTTGGCAGGCCGTCGTCTACATCGGGAGGTGCGGCCCGCGATAGCACGTCAGGAGATCGACTCCGTGCCGTGGACGCGGGCCCGTTGGATGAGCGGGCCTTTTTTGATGGTTTGATGAAATCTCCCGCCCGGGTCGGCGACGGACGAACCATCGCCCGGCGGCGGGAGTTGTAGAGAGACCGGGGCACGGACGCACCCGGCGGCAATCCCAGGGGAGGATGGACAGATGATCGGCAGATACGACCCGCAGCGGGTCACGCAACACTACGACGAGATGGGTGAGCGGGAGTGGCATCGCCTGACGGCCAGCCCGCGCGACGAGGTGTCCCTGCACATCCACACGCGGTTTCTCACCGAGCACATCCCGCCGTTCGGGCACGTGCTCGAGGTCGGCGCCGGGCCGGGGCGGTTCACGCGCGTCCTCGCCGAGGCCGGCGCGCGGGTGGTGGTCGGCGACCTGTCGCCGGTGCAGTTGGATCTGAACCGTAAGTACGCACAGGATCAGGGCTTCGAGCATGCGGTGGTGGACCGCCGCGTGCTGGACGTCTGCGACCTGCGCGCCTTCGCCAACGGGGAGTTCGACGCCGTCGTCGCCTACGGCGGGCCGCTGAGCTACGTCTTCGAACGCCGCGACGAGGCCATGGCGGAGGTCCTCCGCGTCCTCCGCCCGGGCGGCGTGGCCCTGCTGAGCGTCATGAGCCTCCGGGGCACCGTCCGCCACCACCTGCCCGGCGTCCTCGCCGCCGACCCGCGGGACAACGAGCAGGTCCTCGACACCGGCGACCGCTGCCCGGAGACCTGTGCGCTGGACTCCCACCACTGCCACATGTTCCGCAGCGAGGAACTCGCCGAACTGATCTCCGCCGCCGGCGGGGAGGTGCTGGCCGTGGCGGCGTCCAACGCCCTCGCGGCCGGCTGGGGCGGGAAGCTGGACGAGGTCCGCGCCGACGAGGAGGCGTGGCAACGCCTGCTGGAGTTGGAGTGGCGTACCTGCCGCGAGCCCGGCTGCGCCGACGGCGGGACACACCTGATCGCCGTGGCAGGCAAGCCGGCCGAGGCGGCCTGACCGGCCCGGTGCGGTGGGGGGGGCGGTGCGCGAACAGAAACGGCGGGCAGAGCGGTCAAGCCCAACCCGCCGTAGCGGAATGAGGCGTGCATGAATGCGCAGGCTTTCGCGTCAGCTCCGGCGGCCGCCTGTCGCGGGCCTCAGAAAGACTCCGCGGCCAGCCGACCCGCACAGGTCCCTCCGTTTGTCGGCCCGGGCCTGACCTGTGGGGCCAGCTTGCCGCTGAGTACACAAGATATGGTACGCCATGTTCGTTCAGGGCCTATGGGCGCGGCGTGAAGGGCTCGTTAAAATGCCCGGCTGCGTCACGGTCCCCACGAGGGCAGCAGGAGAGGTCCATTCCATGACGATCGCCATCGCTTCCGACCACGCCGGCTTCGAGTACAAACAGCGTATCATCGAGCACCTCGGCGCCGCCGGGCACGAGGTGAGGGACTTCGGCACGCAGTCCGCGCGGCGGTGCGACTACCCGGCGTTCATCCGCCCGGCGGCCGAGGCCGTCGCAGCCGGGCAGTGCGAGCGGGGGATCGTCCTGGGCGGCTCGGGGAACGGCGAGGCGATGGTGGCCAACCGCGTCGGGGGCGTCCGCTGCTCGCTGTGCTGGGACCTCCGCTCGGCGAGGCTGGCCAGGCAGCACAACGACGCCAACGTCCTCTCGCTCGGCCAGCGGATGGTCTCCATCGAGGCCGCCCTGGAGATCGTGGACCTCTGGCTGGCCACCGACTTCGACGGCGGCCGACATGCCGAACGCATCCGCATGATCGACAACCCGCCGGCGTAGCCGCCGGCGCAGCCTTCCCCCCAGCCCGGCGGCCGGCAAGCCGTCGGCGGGGCCCGGCGCGGGCCCGGCCGATCAGGGCGGCAGGCTCAGCCATCGCCGAGCGCGTGGGCCAGGGCGGCGGCCAGCGTGGGGTGGCCGAAGGCGAAGCCGGTCTCTTCCAGGCGGGCGGGCACCATGCGGGCCGAGGCGAGCAGCATCTCGTCAGCCATCTCGCCCAACGCCAGCCTCGCCGCGAACGCGGGCATGGGCAGCACGGCCGGGCGGTGAAGGGCACCCGCCAGACGGCGCGTGAACTCGGCGTTGCGTACCGGCTCGGGGGCCGAGACGTTCACCGCACCGGTCAGGGCGTCGCACGCCAGCACGTGCTCGACGGCCGCGGCCGCGTCGGCCAGCGTGATCCAGCTCCAGAACTGCTTGCCGCTGCCGATCCGCCCGCCCAGGCCGGCGCGGAAGGGGCCCAGCATCCGCTGCAAAGCTCCCCCGGCGGTGCTGAGAACGATCCCGAAGCGGAGGTTCACGCAGCGGATGCCCGCCCGGCGCGCCGGCTCGCAGGCGGCCTCCCAGGCGCGACAGACCCCCGGCAGGAACCCCTCGCCGGGCTCGGAGGCCTCGTCCAGCTTCGCCTCGCCGCGGTCCCCGTAGTAGCCCACCGCCGACGCGCACGCCAGCACGCCAGGCCGGTCGGGCGCGGCGGCCAGTGCCTCGCACAGCACGCGCGTGCCCTCCACGCGGCTGTCGCGGATGCGGCGCTTCTTCGCGGCCGTCCATCGACCGGCGATCGGCTCGCCCGCCAGGTGCACCACCGCGTCGAGCCCGCCGAGACGCTCGGCATCGATCTCCCCGGCGGCGGGATGCCAGACCACGTCCCCCTCCCCGCGGCGGTCCTCGTCGCGGACGAGGCGTGCGACGTCGCCGCCGGACTCGGCCAGCCGCCCGCAGACCGCCGAGCCGATCAGCCCACCCGAACCGGATACCAGAACCCGCATGGCGTTCTCCTTTGCTGTCGCTTGCCGCGCTCACCGATCCGTTCCGGCCTGGCCGGACGCACATCGCGGCCGCGGCGAACGCGGTGTCGTTCCCGCCGCACCTCACAGGATACGCCGCCAGCCCCGAAGTGCCACAGCCGCCCGCACCGCGCAGCCTTGACGAACGGCGGCGGCGGGGCCGCCTTTCTTCGCCACCGGCGGGCGCCTGCACAGCGAGGCCGTCGCGGCAAGCGTGGCTGCGTCGGACGCGAAGGCGCCCCGCGTGTTCCGTCTAAGCGGCGCGCGGCCATCGCACTCCCGGGGGGGCGACGCCAAATGTGGAGTGCGGCGGCAACGACGCCGCTTTTCTTCGCCAACGGCGGCCGCCTGCACAGCGAGGCCATCGCGGCAAGCGTGGCTGCGTCGGACGCGAAGGCGCCCCGCTCGTTCCGTCGAAGCGGCATCAAGGCTGCTGCACTCCCGGGGGGTCGACGCCAAATGTGGAGTGCGGCGGCAACGACGCCGCTTTTCCTCGCCAACGGCGGCCTGTTACACAGCGAGGCCATCGCGGCAAGCGTGGCATCGTCGGGCGCGAAGGCGCCCCGCGCTTCCCGCGAAAGCGGCGTCGTTGCCGCCGCACTCCACAGGGCGCGTAGCGGGATCTGGAGGGCGCCGGCCGGGCGCTGCTTTTCTTCGCGAACGACGGCCGCTTACCCAGCGAGGCCATCGCGGCAAGCGTGGCTGCGTCGGGCGCGAAGGCGCCCCGCACGTTCCGTCGAAGCGGCATCAAGGCTGCTGCACTCCCGGGGGGTCG
>CAYLPJ010000019.1:0-95210 GCA_964385465.1 uncultured Planctomycetaceae bacterium
CCTCCGCGTCGCGGCCGAGGGCCCGGCGGGCCGGGCGGGCCCGGCGGCGGACGCTCCGGCGGGCGCGGCGGGCTCGGCGGACCGGGCATGCTGGGCGGCGGCGGGCGACGCCGCGAGCCGGCCTCCAAGGCCCCGCCGGCCACCGAGCCGAAGCAGGCCGAGAGCCCCCCGCCCAGCGGCGAGGCCCCGGCCGAGACGCCCGAGAAGTCCGAGCCCGCGGGCAAGCCGGAGCCCCCGGCCAAGCCCGAGGCCTCCGAGAAGCCCGAGTCGTAACGGTTCCCGCGCCCCCGGACGGCGGGCGCAGCAGCTAGCTGGAGCACAGGTGTTGCCATGGCATTGATGCCCAAACGAATCAAGCACCGCAAGCAGATGCGAGGGCGCATCCGCGGCCACGCCACGCGAGGCAATACGGTCGCGTTCGGCGAGTTCGGCATCCAGACCAAGGACCCCGGCTGGATCACCGGCCGGCAGATCGAGGCCGGGCGCATGGCCGCCAGGCACTACCTCCACCGCGAGGGGCGCGTGTACATCCGCATCTTCCCGGACAAGCCGATCAGTTCCAAGCCGCTGGAGACGCGGATGGGCAAGGGCAAGGGCGAGCCGGAGGCGTGGGTGGCGGTGGTCAAGCCCGGGACGGTGCTGTTCGAGATCGGCGGGGTGGACGAGATCACGGCCAAGGGCGCGTTGCGGCGCGTGGCGGCGAAGATGCCGCTTCGCTGCCGGATGGTCTACCGCCACGCGACCATATAGGACCCGGAGCGATGAAAGTCAGCGACATCCGCCAACTGAACGACGAGGAATTGAGCAACGAGCTGGAGCGGCTGCGTCGGCACCTGTTCGACGTGCGGTCCCAGGCGGTGACCGAGAAGCTGGAGGACCCCAGCATGATCACCAAGGCCCGCCGGGACGTCGCCCGCATCCTGACGGTCATGCGGCAGCGCGAGCACGAGGCCCAGCGGGCCGCGGCCCACGCGGAAGGCTAACCAACCATGGCGAACGAGCAGAGCAACCAGACCGCCGGCGCCCGCCGGGCCTTGACCGGGCGGGTCAGTGCGATCAGCGGCGAGAAGACGATCAAGGTCGTGGTGGACAACCTTGTCCGGCACCGGATCTACGGCAAGTACATCCGCCGCCGCAGCAAGCTGACCGTCCACGACCCGCAGAACGGCGCGGAACTGGGCGACGTGGTGGAGATCGTCCCCTGCCGCCGGATGAGCAAGAGCAAGAGCTGGCGGCTGGCGCGGATCGTCCGCCGGTCGGACGCGCCCTACGCCGGGCCGATCCCGGCCCCGCTGGCCGAGCCGGAGCCCGCGGCGGGCCTGACGGCCGACGGCGTCGAGGGCGACTCGCCCGAGGCGGCGCCGCAGCCGGCGGCCGAGGCCCCTCCGACCGAAACGCCCTCCAACGAGGCCCCCGCAGCCGCCGAGGCCGCTCCCCCGGCCGGCGGCGACGACGAGCAAAAGGACTGAGGCGGTGATTCAGCAGGAAACGCGTTTGACGGTGGCCGACAACACCGGCGCCCGGGAAGTCGGGTGCATTCGGGTGTTGGGCGGCTCGACGAGGCGGCAGGGCTTCACCCGCCGGACGGCCTCGCTGGGCGACATCATCGTCTGCTCGGTGAAGAAGGCCCAGCCGGGCAGCGACGTCAAGGCCGGCGACATCGTCCGGTGCGTCGTGGTTCGCACGGCGTATCCGGTCCGCCGGACGGACGGCAGCTACGTGAAGTTCGACAGCAACGCCGCGGTGATCATCGACGTGAACGACAACCCGCGCGGGACGCGGATCTTCGGAGCCGTCGCCCGGGAGCTTCGGGAGCGGAACTTCATGAAGATCGTCTCGCTGGCATCGGAGGTGGTGTGACGATGGCTCGGCACATCAAAAAGGGCGACCAGGTGATGGTCATCGCCGGCAACGACCGCGGCAAGATCGGCGAGGTGCTCCGCGTCGACACCAAGGCCGACAAGGTCCTCATCCAGGGCGTCAATCGGGTGTACCGGCACCTTCGCCCCAGCCGCCAGCATCCCCAGGGCGGGCGGATCCAGAAGGAGATGCCGATCCACATCTCCAACGTCCTTCCGCTGGACCCCAAGACGAACCAGCCGACGCGCGTGGGCTTCCGCACACTGGCCGACGGGACGAAAGAACGGTTCGCCCGCGGCAGCGGCGAGAGCCTCGGGGTCGTTCGGAAACCCGGGAAGTAGGTGCGATCATGGCCCCACGGCTACAGGAACGATTCGCCAACGACGTTCGCCCGCAGTTGCGGGAGAGGTTCCAGTACGACAACCCGATGTCGATCCCGCGGCTGGAGAAGATCGTCGTGTCGATGGGCATCGGCGACGCCCACAGCAACGAGGCCCGGCTGGAGGCGGCGTTGAAGCAGATGGCCCAGATCGCCGGGCAGAAGCCGGTGGTCACGCGGGCGCGCAAGTCGGTCAGCAACTTCAAGCTCCGCGAGGGCTATCCGGTGGGCGTGAAGGTCACGCTGCGGGGCGCGCGGATGTACGAGTTCCTCGACCGGCTGGTCTCGCTGGCGATCCCGCGGGTGAGGGACTTCCGAGGGCTGAGCGCCTCGGCGTTCGACGGGCGGGGCAACTACAACATGGGCCTGACCGAGCAGAGCGTCTTCCCGGAGATCGATCCGGGGTCGATGACGTTCACGTTGGGCATGAACATCACGCTGCAGACCAGCGCGCCGACCGACGAGGAGGCCCGGGAGCTGCTGACGCTGCTGGGCATGCCGTTCCGCAAGGACTGAACGAGGAACCCGACCGATGGCCACGAAAGCACAGATCGCCCGGTGCAACCGGAAGCCGAAGTTCATGTCGCGCACGGTGCGGCGCTGCCAGCTCTGCGGGCGGTCGCGCAGCGTGTACCGCAAGTTCCGCGTCTGCCGCATCTGCCTGCGGATGCTGGCGAACGAGGGCAAGGTCCCGGGCATGAAGAAGGCCAGCTGGTAGCGAGGAACGACACCGATGAGCCTCTCCGATCCGATCGCCGACATGTTGACGAGAATCCGCAACGCCTACCGGGCGCGGCACGAGACGGTGAACGTCCGCGCCTCGAAGATCTGCCAGGGCGTCTGCGATGTGCTGAAGGAGGAGGGCTACATCTCCGACGTGCAGCGCATCGACGACGGCAAGCAGGGGCTGCTGCGGGTGTACCTCAAGTACGGCCCGCGGGGCGAGGACGTCATCATCGACATCCAGCGCGTCAGCACGCCGGGCCAGCGCGTCTACAGCGGCGTCGAGGGGATCCCCCGCCCGTTGGACGGGCTGGGCATCGCGATCGTCTCGACCTCCCGCGGCGTGCTGAGCGACCGCCGCTGCCGCGAGGAGAACGTCGGCGGCGAGGTCCTGTGCACCGTTTGCTAGCAAGGGAATCACGATGTCGCGTATTGGCATACAACCCGTTTCCATCCCCGACGGCGTGACCGTCGCCGTCGACGGGCGGACCGTCAACGTCGACGGGCCGGTGGGCAAGCTCTCCTGGGAGCACCGCCCCGAGGTCAGCGTCGAGCTCGACGAGGCCGCCAGGTCCGTCGTCGTTCGCCGCGGCTCCAACGACCGCCTCAGCCGCAGCCTCCACGGGCTGACGCGCAGCCTCATCGCCAACATGGTCGAAGGCTGCAAGAACGGCTTCCTGCGAGGCATGGAGGTCTACGGCGTCGGCTACGGCTGCCAGGTCCAGGGCAAGCAGTTGACGCTGACCTGCGGGCTGAGTCACCCGGTCGTCTTCGACGTGCCCGAGGGGCTGACCGTCGAGGTCCAGACCCCCCAGGCCCGCGGGGACACCGAGCCGGCGCGGTTCACCATCAAGGGCGCCGACAAGCAGGCGGTCGGCGAGTTCGCCGCGCGGCTTCGCAAGGCCCGTCCCCCCGAGCCCTACAAGGGCAAGGGCGTGCGGTACGCGGGCGAGCAGATCAAGCGGAAGGTCGGCAAGGCCTTCGCCGGGGCCGGCGGCGCCTAGGCCCCCCGGGCCGGCGCGGGCACCGTGTCACGGGATCAGAGACCATGAAGGCAAGCATACGCAAACAGGTTCGGCGGCAGCGACGCAAACGTCACGTGCGAAAGCATGTGTTCGGCTCGGCCGAACGACCCAGGTTGACCGTGTTTCGAAGTCACAAGAACATCTACGCCCAGATCGTCGACGACATCGCCGGGAGAACGCTCGTGGCGGCGTCGACGCGGGAGAAGCCCCTCCGCGAGGAGGTCGGCCACGGCGGCAACCGCGCCGCGGCCACCGCGGTCGGCACGGCCCTGGCCGAGAAGGCCGTCGAGGCCGGCATCAAGGCCGTCGTGTTCGACCGCAACGGCTATCCGTATCACGGGCGCATCCGAGAACTGGCCGAAGCCGCCCGCAAGGGTGGGCTGGAGTTCTAGGCAGGAGCAGGTATCGTGGCATTCAGCAGAGGTGGTCCACAACGAGGCCGCGGCCGAGGCCGCGGACGGCGCCGGGACGAGTTCGAGGAAGAAGGCGGGCTCGAAGACAACGTGGTGCAGATCTACCGCTGCTCCAAGGTTGTCAAGGGCGGGCGCCGCTTCAGCTTCGGCGCGCTGGTGGTCGTCGGCGACCGCAGCGGCAACGTCGGCATCGGCTACGGAAAGGCCAACGAGGTCCCCGTCGCCGTCGAGAAGGGCATTGCCGACGCCAAGAAGAGCATGAAGCCCGTCCCCCTCAAGGGCAAGAGCATCCCGCACAAGGTCATCGGCACGCACGGCGCCAGCCGCGTGGTGCTCGTGCCCGCCAGCGAAGGCACCGGCGTGATCGCCGGGAAGAAGCTTCGCCCGCTGCTGGAGTTGGCCGGCATCCATAACGTGCTGACCAAGGCCTACGGCTCGACCGCACCGAAAAACCTGCTCAAGGCGGGAAGGAACGCCCTGGACCAGCTTCGCACGGCCGAGACCGTCGCGGCGCTGCGGGGAGTGGAACTGACATGAACCTCGACGAGATCCTCCAGCAGGCCGGCAAGCACAAGAACCGCCGCCGCGTGGGGCGGGGCAACGGCTCGGGGTACGGCAAGACCTCCGGGCGCGGCCACCGCGGGTACCACCAGCGGGCCGGCAGCAACAAGATGTTCGGCTTCGAGGGCGGGCAGAACCCCATGATCGCCCGCATCCCGCAGCGCGGCTTCAACAACAAGAACTTCCGGAAGCAGTACCAGGTCATCAACCTCGCCACGCTCGAGCAGCGGTTCGAGAGCGGCACGCGGGTCGACCCCGCCGCCCTCGCCGCCGCACGCCTGATCGACGACGCCGACAAGCCCGTCAAGGTGCTCGGCAACGGCGAGCTGACCAAGAAGCTGACCGTCGTGGCCAGCAAGTTCTCCAAGTCCGCGGCCGAGAAGATCGCCTCGGCCGGCGGGTCGGTGGAAGTGGTGTAGCGGTCCCGGGACGCACGCGGTAAAGGATTCGCCTGATGGCATTCCGTGTATTCAGACTGGTCATCACCGTGCTGCTTGGCGGCTTTGCGGTGGGCCTGACGGTCTTCGGCGGCATCGTGCCGCTGGCCGGGGCGCTCGGCGCGGGCGCCGGCGCGCTGCTGCAGCCCGTGCTCATGATCGTCGCCGGCTTGCTCGTCGCCGCGCTGTGCTACTTCGCGGTCTGGTCGAAATCCGCGCTCTGCCGCTCCCTCGAGAACATCTTCTCCATCCCCGAGCTGCTGCGCAAGCTGGCGTTCACCCTGGCGCTGCTGTGCATCTACCGCGTGGGCTTCCACGTGCCCCTGCCCGGGCTCAACCAGGAGAAGGTCAAGAGCTTCATGTCCGAGCAGTCCGAGGGCGTCTTCGGGACGGCCATCCAGTATTTCGGCCTGTTCACCGGCGGCTCGCTCCGGCAGTCCACGCTGTTCGGGCTGGGCATCATGCCCTACATCTCGGCCTCGATTATCTTCCAGTTGCTGACCACCGTCGTGCCCGCCCTGGAGAAGCTTCAGAAGGAGGGCCCGGCGGGGTACAAGAAGATCCAGGAGTACACCCGCTACGCCACCGTGGGCTTATGCATCATCCAGGCGGTGGTGTGGATGAAGATCATGTTCGGCTCCCAGGGGGGGGCGGGAGGCCTGCTGGTCTATCCCGAGTACGCCAACTCCTACCTGGTCTTCCTGATGGGCATCGTCGGCCTGACGGCCGGGACCATGTTCCTGATGTGGCTGGGCGAACAGATCGACGAGTACGGCATCGGCAACGGGATCAGCCTGATCATCATGGCGGGCATTGTCTCGCGCCTGCCGTGGGCGATCGGCACGCTGGCGGAGTCTGCGGACCTGAGCCTGGCGGCGATCGGCTCCAGCAGCAAGACCGGCCCGGAGAAGCTGCTGTTTCTGGCATTCATGTTCGTCTTCGTGATCGCCGGGGTGATCCTGATCACCCAGGGCCAGCGCCGGATCCCGATCCAGCAGGCCAAGCACACGCGCGGCCGCCGGGTGTACGGCGGGCAGCGGAACTACATGCCCCTGCGGGTCAACCACGGCGGCGTCATGCCGATCATCTTCGCCTCCTCGCTGATGATCTTCCCCAACGCCATCGCCAAGTGGCTCCAGGGCGTCTGGCGGAACGACTTCACCCGGATGCTCTCGGAGGCGTTCGACCCGACCAGCTACATGTACTCGCTGATCTACATCGGCATGATCTTCTTCTTCGCGTACTTCTGGACGACCGTCCAGTTCCGCCCGAAGGAGATGGCCGACCAGTTGCGGGACACCGGCGCGTTCATTCCGGGCCTCCGGCCGGGCAAGCGGACGGCGGAGTACCTCGAGCGGGTGATGGAGCGGATCACGTATTGCGGTGCGGCGTTCCTGGCGCTGATCGCGGTGATTCCGACCTTCGTGGCGGCGAACCTGGGCATCGACTTCGCGGTGACGCAGTTCCTCGGCGGCACGGGGTTGCTGATCTGCGTGTCGGTGACGCTGGACCTGGTTCAGCGGATCGAGGCGAACCTGGTGATGCGGAACTACGGCGGGCTGCTGGGCGGCTCGACCCGGATCAAGGGAGCGAACCGGTGAGAATCGTACTGATGGGACCGCCCGGAGCGGGCAAGGGCACACAGGCCAAGCGGCTGGTCGAGCGCTTCGGCATGGCGCACCTGTCCAGCGGCGACATCTTCCGCGCCGAGAAGGCCGGCGGCTCGGAGCTCGGCAAGAAGCTCGACGAGTACATGGCCGCCGGGCAGCTCGTCCCCGACGAGCTGGTCGTGGAGATCATGGCCAAGGCCGTCACGGACGTTCCGGCCGACAAGGGCCTGATGCTCGACGGCTTCCCGCGGACCGTCCCCCAGGCCGAGGCGCTGGACAAGCAGCTCGCCGAGGCCGACGCGCCGCTGGACGGCGTGGTGGTGATCACCTGCGACGACGAGGCTATCGTCGAGCGGATCACCGGGCGGCGAAGCTGCCCCGAGTGCGGGCGCGTCTACCATGTGAAATACCTGGCGCCGAAGAAGGAAGGCATCTGCGATGCCTGCGGCGCCGAACTGGTCCAGCGGGGCGACGACCGCGAAGAGGTGGTCCGCGAGCGCCTGGCCACGTACTACAAGCAGACCGAGCCGGTCATCGCCTACTACCGCCGGCGCGGGCAGGTGAAGGTCGTCGAGGTCGACGGCAACGGCTCGCCCGACGAGGTCACCGCCTCGCTGGTCGAGGCCGTCGAGTCGTTGGGCTGAGCAGCACGGGAACGCCATTGGCCGTCACGCTGAAGACACCCGAAGAGATCGAGAAGATGCGCCGGGCCGGGCAGCTCGTCCGCCGCGTGCTCCAGCGCCTCGGCGAACTGGTCGAGCCGGGCGTGCAGACACGCGACCTTGACGCCGAGGCCGAACGCATGACAATCGAAGCCGGGGCCGACTGCCTGTTCAAGGGCGTCCCCGGCCGCTACGGCGCCGGACCGTTCCCCGGCGCGATCTGCGTGTCGATCAACGAGCAGGTCGTCCACGGGATCCCGTCGAGCCGGCGGATCGCCGACGGCGATATCGTCAGCATCGACTTCGGCGTGAAGCTGGACGGCTGGTGCGGCGATGCCGCCGAGACGTTCATCGTCGGCGACGTCCACGAGGACGTCCGCCGGTTGGTCGGCGTCACGAAAAACGCCCTGTCGTTCGTCGAGCGGCTGGCCCGGCCGGGCGAGGTGTGGTCCACCGTCGCGCGGGCCATGCAGGAGTACATCGAGGGCGAGGGCTTCTCGGTGGTCCGGGAGTTCGTCGGGCACGGCATCGGCCGGAACATGCACGAAGACTTGAAGATACCGAATTTCGTCTCCCCCGAGCTGGAGGCGAAGGACATTGTGCTGGAAGAGGGCATGACCGTGGCCATCGAGCCGATGGTCAACCTCGGCTCGCACAAGGTGGAGCTGGCCGCCGACCGCTGGACGGTCCTGACCAAGGACCGCAAGCCGTCGGCGCACTACGAGCATACGATGGCGATTACCTCCGCGGGCGTGGACCTGCTGACCGACGGGCGACCGGCCCCGGCAGGGGGCGCCCGCGAGGCCGGATGAGGTGCGACGATGAAAGTGCGGTCTTCCGTCAAGCGAATTTGTGAGAACTGCCAGATCATCCGCCGCAAAGGCGTGGTGCGGGTGATCTGCTCGAACCCCAAGCACAAGCAGCGGCAGGGATAAGCAGCCCCGACAGGCTGCCCAGGGCCCCCGAGGGCCGGGAGAGACGATATGCCCCGTGTTGCAGGCGTGGACATCCCCAACGACAAGCCGACGACGTACGCCCTCCGGTACATCTTCGGCATCGGGCCGCGGTTCGCCGCGGACATCTGCAAGAAGACGAGCATCGACCCGATGAAGCGGGCCAAGGAGCTGACCGAAGAGGAGCTCTCCCGCATCGCCGGCGTGCTGGACAACGACTACGTCATCGAGGGCCAGCTCCGCCGGCAGGTCCAGCAGAGCATCGCGCGGCTGCGGGACATCAACAGCTACCGGGGCATGCGGCACCGCCGCGGCCTGCCGGTACGCGGGCAGCGGACCAAGACCAACGCCCGTGCGCGGAAGGGCCCCAAGAAGACGGTCGCCGGCAAGAAGTCGGTCAAGGAGATGCGGTAAGCCATGGCACAGTCGCGACGAAGCAAGCGCGTACGGAAGAACGTCGCCCGTGGGATCGTCCACGTCAAGGCGACCTTCAACAACACCCTGGTGGCCATCACGGACACCAACGGGGACACCCTGGCGACCGCCTCGGGCGGGACGATCGGCTTCAAGGGCTCGCGAAAGTCCACGCCGTTCGCGGCCCAGCGGGCCGCCCGGACGTGCGCCGAGAAGGTCCGCAAGATGGGCCTCAACGAGGTCGAGGTGCGGGTCAACGGGCCCGGCAGCGGACGCGAGGGCGCGATCACCGCGCTCCAGGCCGCCGGGCTGAAGATCATCTCCATCGAGGACGTCACCCCCATTCCGCACAACGGGTGCCGCCCCCGCAAGAAACGACGCGTCTGACCCACGGCGCGAACGAGCAAGGAGCGTAACGGACGATGGGACGCTATACCGGACCTTCATGCAGGCAGTGCCGCCGCGAGGGCATCAAGCTGATGCTGAAGGGCACGCGCTGCGAGACGGCCAAGTGCCCGATGGAACGCCAGTGGCGCAACGCCCCCCCGGGCATGCATTCCTGGCGCCGCGGGAGAGGCAGCGAATACCGCCTCCGCCTCCGCGAGAAGCAGAAGGTCAAACGCTACTACGGCGTGTTCGAGAAACAGTTTATGCGCTACTTCCGCAAGGCCGAGCGACAGAAGGGCAATACCGGCTCGGCCCTGTTGAGCATCCTGGAGCGCAGGCTGGACAACGTCTTCTGCAAGCTGGGGCTCGCGCCGTCGCGGGCGTCGGCGAGGCAGACGATCGGGCACGGGCACGTCTACGTCAACGGGCGCCGGGTCACCACGCCCGGCTACCTCGTGAGCGTGGGGGACCGGGTGACGCTGAAGGACTCCGAGAAGTCCCGAAAGCTCGTCCGCGGCTGGCTGGAAGAGCTCGGCGAGCCGAGCCCGCAGAACTGGCTGAAGCTGGACTTGACCAAGCTCGAAGCGGAGATCCTCGCCGTCCCCACACGCGAGGACGTGCAGATCCCCGTCGAAGAGCAGCTCATCGTCGAGTTGTGCGGGCAGTAGGCCGCCGCGGCAGACCGCGACGGCAGCGCGATTGGATCGAACCCTTACGGAGATAGGCGAATGCGAATCAGGTGGCGCGGCCTCGAGTTGCCTACGCGAGTGGTCAACGATCAGGAAGTCTCCACCCCGACGTACGGGCGCTTCCTCGTCGAGCCGTTCGAGCGCGGCTTCGGCATCACGGTCGGAAACTCGCTGAGGCGAATCCTCCTGAGCAGCCTGGAAGGCGCTGCGGTCACGGACATCAAGATCGCCGGCGCCGAGCATGAGTTCACCTCGCTGCCCGGGGTCCTGGAAGATGTCACCGACATCATCCTCAACATCAAAACGCTCGTGGTCAAGAATCACAGCGACGAGCCCAAGACCCTCACCGTCCACAGCGAGGTCAAGGGCCCCATTACCGCCGATATGATCGACTGCGATCCCTCCATCGAGATCATCAACGGCGACCTCGTTCTGGCCACACTCACCGACGACGTGGCCTTCGACATGGAGATGACCGTCGAGACCGGCCGGGGCTACATCCCCGCCGAAGACATGATCGACCCCGAGGAAGATCAGGAGATCGGGCGCATCGCCGTCGACGCCGCCTTCTCCCCGGTCACCCGCGTCCGCTACCGCACCGAGGACACGCGCGTCGGGCAGCGGACCAACTACGACCGCCTGGTCATGGAAATCTGGACCAACGGGACCGTCACCCCCGAGATGGCCATGGTCGAGGCCGGCAAAATCCTCCGAAAGCACCTCAACCCCTTCGTGCAGTATTTCGAGCTCGGCGAGCAGATCGTCGAGTCCTCCGTCGCCGAGGTCACGCAGGACGTCGACACCGAGCTCCAGCAGAAGCTCAACATGTCCGTCCACGAGCTGGAGCTCAGCGTGCGGGCGAACAACTGCCTGGAGGCCGCCAAAATCGAGAAGGTCGGCCAGCTCGTCCGCATGACCGAGGCCGACCTGCTGAAGATCCGAAGCTTCGGCAAGACCTCCCTCCGCGAGGTCAAGCGGAAGCTCCAGGACCTCGGGCTCACCCTCGGCATGAACGTCCCGTTCGACATGCCCGAGCCGGAGGCCGTCGCCGAAGAGGAAGAGAGCGAGTAACCCCCGGCCGCCGGCGGCGCCCGCCCGGCCGACAGATGCACACGAAGCGAAAGAAGGGTACCGTATTATGCGTCACCGGATGCAAGGGAAACGTCTCGGCCGCTCGACGACGCACCGGATCGCGATGCGCCGCAACATGGCCGCGTCGCTGTTCCAGCACGGCGCGATCCGCACGACGGTCGCCAAGGCCAAGGAGCTTCGCCGGTTCGTCGAGAAGCTGATCACCCAGGCGAAGAAGGGCACGCTGCACGCCCGCCGCCGCGTCCTCAGCGAGCTGGGGCGGGACACGGTGATGTTCGACGACGAAGGCGAGGCGATGGACGCCACGGTCGTCCAGAGACTCTTCGACGAGATCGCCCCGCGATACGCCGACCGCCCCGGAGGCTACACCCGGATCATCCGCATCGGCGAGCGCCGCATCGGAGACGCCGGCGAGCAGGTCATCCTCCAGCTCGTCGAGGAGGAACTGCCCGACCGAAGCGCACGCAGCGGGCCCAGCCGCCGACGCCGCCGCGCCTCCAGACGCCACCAGGCCGCCGAAGCCGCCGGCGCCGCCACCGCCACCCAAGAGCCCCCCGCCGACGAAGCCGCCGGCGAGCAACCCCCCGCCGACGAGCAGCCGGACAGCGAACCCGAAGCGGCCGCCGACGCCGAAGGCCAGAGCGACCAGGGCGAGGAAGACTCCGAAGAGAAGGCCTGATAGCCGCCCCCGCGCCAACCCGCCCAGACGCCCGCATTACCGGCAGCAGGGGGCGCGCCCGGCCGGGGATGGGATGCGATGCCCGGACGGAAGGCCTCGGGGGGTTCCATTGCAGCCCCCCCAGCGCGTACCATGGTTTCCGCCCGGCCGACCGTGTCGGCCCGTCGCACGAACGGGCGAAAGGGACGCGAACATGAGAGACCCCGACTGCATCTTCTGCAAAATCCTCAACGGCGACATCCCGGCCGAGAAGATCATCGAGGATGACGCCTGCCTGGCCTTGATGGACATCGGCCCGCTGGCCGAGGGGCACGTGCTGCTGATTCCCGGCCAGCACTATGTCACCGCCGACGAGATGCCCGCCGACGAGGCCGGGGCGATGCTGCGACACATCCCCAAGCTGGTCCGGGCCGTCAAGCGGGCCACCGGCAGCGAGGGCGCCAACGTCCTCCAGAACAACGGCAAGGTCGCCCACCAGGAGGTGATGCACGTGCACTTCCACGTCATCCCCAGGCGGCAGGGCGACGCGTTCCACTTCAACTGGCCCGCCGGAAGCTACCCCGAGGGCCGCATGAGCGAACTGGCTGCGAAGATCCGCGACGCCCTCGGCGACTGACCGCGACGGGCACTGAGCCGGCCGGCGGGTACACCGGAAATCCCGCGGCCGCGATGACGACAACACGTACATCAGCCGCCTTCCCGCGGCGCGCCGGCCGGTCCGGCCACGCGGCGGCGGCAGGAGCGAACCGTGCGACTACAAACAAGCATTCTGGCGGCGTCGGCCCTTGCGTTGGTTCTGTCGGCCGTGGTCGGGTGCAACGGGAGCGGACAGATGAGCGACGCAGGCGGCAGCGACTTCCCCGTGGTGGTGATCGAGACGTCCGAGGGCACGATCCGCGCCGAGCTCTGGCCGGACAAGGCCCCGATCACCGTGGAGAACTTCCTGAAGTACGTCGACGACGGGCACTACAACGGGACGGTGTTCCACCGGTGCATCCGGGGCTTCATGGTCCAGGGCGGCGGGTTCACGCCGGCCGGCGAGCAGAAGCCCACCCGCCCGCCGATCAAGAACGAGGCGGACAACGGCCTGAAGAACGCCCGCGGCACGCTGGCGATGGCCCGCACGTCGGACGTCAACAGCGCGACGGCGCAGTTCTTCATCAACACGGCCGACAACGAGTTTCTCAACCACGGCGTGCGGGACTTCGGCTACGCGGTGTTCGGCCAGGTCCTCAGCGGCATGGACGTGGTGGACAAGATCGAGCAGGCCCCCGTCAAGAACCCCCAGATGGGCGACCCGGTGAACCCGGTGGTGATCGAGTCGATCCGAAGGGAAGGGAGTTGAGGTCGCCTGAAACGGCCAACGCTCCGCGCGTGGGCGTGCGGGCGCCTTGATCGTGGTCCCGGCTTCCGCGCGGCTGTTCGGGACTTGCCGTCTGCCGGCCGGCGGCCCCGCCGCCACGCCGTTGACGCACGGCGCCGCCGCCGCATACGATGGTAGGTTACGCGACGATCGGGCATCGGCCGGGCGGCCGGCATCGAGACACGTATGAACTGGGCAGACTTCGCGGAAACCGTATTCATGACCGTCTACACCTTCGCCCTGGTGATGGTGTCGGCGTACGGTCTGCACCGGTACGTGATCGTCTACCTGTACTGGAAGCACCGCCGCAAGGCCCCGCCGGAGCCGAAGCGGTTCGACGAGCTGCCCGTGGTCACCGTGCAGTTGCCGATGTACAACGAGCCGCACGTCGCCCGGCGGATCATCGACAAGGCCTGCGAGATCGACTACCCCCCCGACCGGCTCCAGATCCAGGTCCTCGACGACAGTACCGACGAGACGTGCGAGATCGCCCGTGCCGCCGTCTCCGAACACGCCGCTGCCGGCGTCGACATCGAGTACATCCACCGCGACTGCCGAGACGGCTTCAAGGCCGGGGCGCTGGAGAACGGCCTGCGGCGCGCGCGGGGGGAGTTCGTCACGATCTTCGACGCCGACTTCGTCCCCGCCCCGGACATCCTCAAACGGTCCATCCACTACTTCACCGACCCGAAGGTCTGCGTCGTCCAGACCCGCTGGGTTCACCTCAACCGCGACAGCAGCGTGTTGACCCGCACGCAGGCCATCCTGCTCGACGGGCACTTCGCCATCGAGCACGTCGCCCGCAACCGCTCGGCGCGGTTCATGAACTTCAACGGCACGGCCGGGACGTGGCGAAGGGCCGCCATCGAGGACGCCGGTGGCTGGCAGCACGACACGCTGACCGAGGACCTGGACCTGTCCTACCGAGCTCAGCTTCGCGGCTGGCGGTTCGTGTTCCTTCCGGACCTGACGGCCCCGGCGGAGCTGCCGCCGGAGATGGCGGCCTTCAAGGCCCAGCAGTTCCGCTGGACCAAGGGCGGGGCGCAGACGGCGCTGAAGATGCTGCCGAAGGTCCTGCTCAGCAAGCTGCCGCTGAAGGTCAAGATCGAATCCGTCTTCCACCTGACCGGCTTCACGCTCCACCTGTACATGCTCATGCTCGTGGTGATGATGTACCCGGCCATGTACATGAAGACCGTGCCCATCGCCGACGGCTCGCCCTGGCGCAGCGCGTTCGACGTGGGGGTCTTCTGCCTGGCGACCCTCTCGGCCAGCGTGTTCTACCTCGCCAGCCAGTTGGAGCTCTTCCGCGACTGGCGGACCGTGCTGAAGTACATGCCCATGATCATGGCCGTCGGCGTCGGACTGTCGGTCTCCAACGCCAAGGCGATCCTTGAGGCGCTGTTCGGTCGGCAGAGCGAATTCGTCCGAACGCCGAAGTACGGCACCCTCGCCGGCCGGGCACGCGCCGACGCCGCCCGACGCGGGCGAAAGACACGCCGCCTGCTGCCCGCCGTGGAGATGCTCTTCGGGCTCTACATGGCCGGGTGCCTCGTCGAGAGCCTCGTGCACTTCCACTCCGCCATCGCCGCCCCGTTCCTCGCGATCTTCACCTTCGGATTCTTCTACGTCTCGGTCTCGTCCGTGGCGGCGCGGGTCGCCTCGTCGCGTGCGGTCGAGGCCTCGCGCGCGGCCGAAGCGCGGCCGTGAGGCGGCTCGCCCGCTCGGCACCCGTCGTCAAGCTTCAGCGGACGCGGCATTCGAGTGCGCAGGGCCGGAACCGGGAAATCCCTCACGCGGGGTCGGACAGGATACGGTAAGATGTCCGCGTCGGCGAACCGGCACGCGCGAGGGTGGCGGAATTGGCAGACGCGCCAGGTTTAGGTCCTGGTCCCGCAAGGGGTGCGGGTTCGAGTCCCGCCCCTCGCAGTCCACGGCAAGCACCGGAGCTCAAACAAGGATCGAGAGCCGAATCCCGACAGGCGAGGTCGACCCCGGCGCCTGTCGCGCGCCGGGGGCGGCCCCCGGGCGGCTCGCATTCGGTGTCTGGTGTTCGGCGGCCGGCTTCGGGCTTCGCGGGCCGCGCGGAAACGTGTTGCGGGGGAGGCGAAGCGACGGTATCATAAAGGTGTGGCGAGGGCCGCGTGAAGGCTTTCAGTGCAGCACGAACGCGGCGTTCGGCGCATGCGTATCACATCCCGGCGGGCGGTTTCGACGCCGTCGGCCGGACGAGTTGCACGTGACGAGCTGCTCTCTCCGGGCGGGCTTTCATGCCTGCCCAAGCGGGCTCACGTCGGGCGCCTTCGGGCGGCCCAGGCCCGCCATGCCAGACGCGGCCGAGTTCGGGGCTTCGACCGATCCGGGCCCGGCCAGACGCGAGCGGATGCCGCACCCCGTGCATTCCGCCGTCTTTGTGCGGCGGCGTTCGGGGAAAACGCCGCAGGAGCGATTGCGGACAACGCCCGCGCATGCTAAAAGAATGGTTCTCCGGACGGTGCGGTTCGGTCGCGCCCGGCGGCAGTCGGGCAGAATCGCCCGCCTTGTCAGCGACGAGGAGGTCCGAGAATGGCTGTCGATTTTCGTTGTGAGAACTGCGGCAAGCTGCTGAGCATCGAGGCCGATCCCGGCAGCGCCGTCCGCTGCCCGCACTGCCGCAAGAAGGTCACCGTGCCGGAAGGCCTGGCCTCGCTGCCGCGCCCCCACGTGCCGCCCAACGCCCAGCAGCAACAGCAGGCCCCGCCGCCCCAGCAGCAGGGGGGGCAGGACCAGGAGGGCGAGGAAGAGGAGGAAGAGGAGTTCGAGGGCGAGATGATGGGCGCCATGGCCACCATCATGCCCTGGGTCATCAGCGTCTTCCTGCACCTCGGCCTGTTCCTGATCATGCTGTTCTTCGTCATGATGGTGCCCAGGAAGATCCCCGAGAACGTCGTCATCCCCGACGCCGTGCTCAACCCCCGCAACCCCGGCGGGGTGATGAACCCCAAGACCAAGACCCTCTCCAAGAGCACCAACCGGCGCCGCACCGTCGTCAAGCGGTACACCAAGCGGGAGGAGCGCGTCGACAAGGGCAAGACGGACAAGACCGTCGAGCTGCTGGCCCCTTCGGCCGACGGCGCCAAGGGCGGCGCGGCCGAGCTTGGCCTGACCACCAGCGACAGCCGCGGCGGCCCGCGGAGCCGGTTCTTCGGCTCCGGCGGCAATGCCTACCACATTGTCTACGTGGTGGACCGCAGCGGATCGATGGCGCCGACCTTCGACGAGGTCCGCATCGAGATGCTCAAGTCCATCAGCCGCCTCCAGCCCGTCCAGGACTTCTCGATCATCCTGTTCAGCAACAACAAGTACATCGAGGGTCCCAAGAAGCACCTCGTCCACGCGGACATGACCAACAAGCTGGCGGCCACGCGGTTTCTCAAGAAGGTCACCGCCAGCGGGCAGACGACCGTCCTGCCGGCGCTGAAGCGCGCGTTCACGGTGCTGAAGTACGCCGACCGCAAGCGCCCGGGCAAGCTGATCTACCTGCTCAGCGACGGCGACTTCGCCGGCGTCACGGGCGGCAGCACGTACCAGACCGACGACGGCAAGCTCCTCCAGGGCAACGAGGCGGTCGTGCAGTGGCTCAAGGACAACAACGTCAAGAAGGACGTCTACGTCAACACGTTCCTCTACCGCTCCCAGCAGGAGTCGGCCATCGAGGTCATGAAGGCCGTCGCCCACCAGAACGGCGGGCGGTTCAAGCTGGTCAGTCAGGACGAATAGCCCCCACAGCGAGGCGGATATGCATCGACATGCGAGAGCCCTTCTGGCGGCGGCCCTGATCGCGGGGGTCTGCGGCGTCGCCGCCGCCGACCAGGTGACCGTCAGCGGCCTGCCCTATCCCAACGTCGAGATCATCGACTGCTCCAACTGCCGGATCACCTACACGCTGCGGGGGCGGTCGATCCGCAAGCCGATGTCCGACGTCGTGGCCGTCACCATCGACGGCCAGGACGCCCTCAACCAGGCCGAGAAGCAGCTCGCCGCCAAGCAGCCCGCCAAGGCCGTCGCGCTGTACGACCGCGCCTTGGCCTCGGCGAAGCGGGACTGGATGAAGCGGCTGATCCGCCACCGGCGGCTCCGCGCGGCGGACGCCGCGGGCATGACCGGCCGGGCCGTGCAGGACTGGCTGGCCATCGTCGACGCCAACCCCGGAACCCGGGCCGCCCTGGCCCTGGCGCCCAAGAAGATGGGCCCGCGGGGCTCGGCGGAGAACGCCAAGGCGATCTCCTTGCTGGAGGAGCGGCTGAAGGCGACGAAGGACACCGGCCTGACGGCCCGCATCCGGCGGCTGCTCCGCGACCTGTACACCCTCGAGGGCCAGACCGAGAAGATCGAGGCCCTCACCTCCGCCGCCCCGGCAGCGGGCGGCGACGACAACGGGGATGACGACGGCGCGGCCCCTCCCGTGACGTTCTCCTCCGGCTCGCTGAGCGGGCAGTTGAAGGAGGCGGCGGAGATGCTGGAGGCCGGGCGCTACGCCGCCGCGGCCGACGGGATCAAGGCCCGGCTGCGGCGCTACACGGCGGCGGAGCTTCCCACGGCGCTGCTGCTGCGGGGCAAGGCGCTGCTGATGATGTACGAGAAGGGCGGCTCGCGGGACCGTCAGACGCTGCTGGACGCCGGGCTGTGCTTCATGCGCGTGGCGGCCTGTCACGACCCGGCCCTGGAGGGCGTGCCGGAGGCGACCTACCTTGCCGGCCGCGTCTGCGAACTGCTGGGCAACAAGGTCGCGGCGCAGAACACGTATCGATGGCTGATCGACCGGCATGCGCCGGACAACGAGTGGGTCGCCAGGGCCAAGCAGGCGCTCGGCGGCGGATAGCGAACCCGACCTCGGCGGCGCCCCGGCACGGGCCGGGGACGCCCCGGGCATCAAACGACGCGGAAATCCACGTTTTCGAAGAGCACAGGAGACCGACAGCATGGTTGATTTCGGATGGGCGATACTGGCGCAAGAGGCCGTTTCCGAAGAGGGCATGGACTACTTCAAGATGCTCGTCTGGCCCGGCGGGGGATACATCGGGCTGCTGCTGTGGGCGCTGAGCATCGTGACCCTCGCGATCATCATTCAGTACCTCATCACGATCCGCCAGAGCAACATCCTGCCGGACCTCGTCCGCGAGCAGATCCAGGGGCTCTTCGAGAACAAGCAGTACCGGGAGGCCATCGAGGTTACCGCCAACGAGCCCAGCATGCTCAGCTACGTCGTTCACGAGTCCCTCAGCGAGGCCGCCCACGGATACGCGTCCATGGAACGGGCCCTCGAGGAGGCCGCCGAGGAACGAACCACCGGGCTGCTCCGTAAGATCGAGTGGCTCAACCTCATCGGCAACGTCAGCCCGATGCTCGGGCTGCTGGGCACCGTCTGGGGCATGATCAACGCGTTCATGGAAATCGTCAAGGCCAAGGGCATCCCGCCCGCCGACAAGCTGGCCTACTCCATCGGCATCGCGCTGGTCACCACCCTGCTGGGCCTGGCCATCGCCATCCCGTCGCTGGCGGTCTTCGCCGTCATCCGCAACAAGATCGACGCCCTCTCCGCCGAGGCCGTCCGATCCGCCGAGGAACTGATCGCCACGTTCCGCCCCTCGCCGAAGGGCGGCGGCGGCAACGCGGCGGCGGCCGCGGCGGCGAGCAAGGAATAGGCGCCGGCGCCGGTCCGTGCGACCGGCGACGGGCACAGATGCACTGATCGAAGGAGTCAAGCGATGGCCAAGACACCGGGCAGGACCGCCCGTGCCGGATCGGGCGACGTGTCCTTCAACATGACCCCGATGATCGACTGCACCTTCCAGTTGATCATCTTCTTCATCCTGGCCAGTCAGACCGCCAACGCCGAGTACGCCAAGGGCGTGAAGGTCCCCAGGCCCCACGAGAGCGAGGCGCTGCCCGGCAAGGTCATGAAGGTCCCCAAGGTCGTGGTCAACGTGGTCTCCATGGCCCGCGACGAGGAGACCGACGATCCCCTCATGGCGGCCTCGGCGGCCTGGTACGAGATCAGCAAGACGAAGTACGATCCGGGCGGGAGCAACGCCTTGCTGGAGGTGATCAGGAACCGCAAGGTCCAGGCCGAGGCGACCGGCCTGGCCAGCGAGGAGAACGAGTTCTTCATGGAGATTCGCGCCGACAAACGCGTGAACTGGCAGGACATCGCGCCGGTCATCCGTGCCGGCGTCGAGGCCGGCATCAAGAAGATGAACCTCACCGCGCTGACCAAGCAGATGTAGCACCCGGAGGCAGACCGTGGCCAAGCAACAGGACGCACCGCAACAGGACGAAGTCGTCCACCATGCCTCGCAGCGTTCGAAGCGCAAGAAGGACTCCCCGGCGATGCAGCCGCCGTTGACGCCGATGATCGACGTGACGTTCCAATTGCTGCTGTTCTTCCTGCTGACCTGCGAGTTCCGCGAGACCGAGGGACTGATCCCGGGCACGCTGCCCGCCAAGGGCAACGTGATGCAGAACCAGGAGATCGACCCGCCGCCGGACCCGATCCGGATCCGGATTCGGCCGTCCATGGACCGCACCGCCGCCAGCTACGAGCTGACCGGCGTCTCCGTGGTCATCAGCACGCCGGCGGAGCTGCACGGGCACCTCAAGGCCAGGCAGGACCGGCTGGGGAGCAAGGATGTCCCCGTGATCATCCTGCCCACCAGCGACGTGCCCTGGGAGTTCGTCGTCGAGGCGTTCAACCAGGCGAAACGCGCGGAGTTCAACAAGATCGGCTTCGCACAACAGGTGATGTGACGCCCGGCCACACGCCGCGTCGAGCCCTGCCGCAGTGAGAAGGGGATGGCGATGGCGAACACGAGCGATGCCGGCCGAGACGGGCAGGACGCCGCCCAGCTTCCCGCCGGCCGGCCAAGGCGCCGGCGGCGAGATGCCCGCCCGCCGCTGACGTCGATGATCGACGTGACGTTCCAACTGCTGCTGTTCTTCCTGCTGACATGCGAGTTCCGGCCGGAGGAAGGGCTGATCCCCTCGACGCTGCCGCGGGGCGTTGTCGATACCGGGCGGGTGGGCCCGGGGCCCGAGCCGATCGGGCTGAGCATCCTGCCCGCGGCGGGCGCGACGGCGTACTACCGGCTGGACGGCTCGAACGAGACGATTCTCAGCCCGCGAGTGCTGCATACGCGGCTTCGCGGGCGGCAGGACGTGCTGGGCCGCCGCGACGTGCCCGTGGTCATCCGCCCGCCCGGGGCGGGCGCCTGGCGTCACGTCGCCGAGGCATTCAACCAGGTCAGGCGGGCGAGGTTCACGAAGGTGGCCTTCGCCCCGTGCATTCTGTAGCGGACTTCCCGGACCCGAAGAAGGATCGGTATGAACAAGATGATGAGGTTCTCGTCGCTGTGTGTGGCCCTGGCGGTGCTGGCCGGGGCCGGGATGATCGCGCCGGCGCCCGCAAGCGCCCAGGGAGACGCCGAAGGCGGCGCCTCGGCGTACGACCAGCTCAAGACCGACCTGCTCATCAAACGCCTCAGCCTCCTGGGCATGACCGACATGCTCCAGGAACTCGACCGCCGCGTGCCCCGGGACGCCACGTCCGCCGATGCCCTGGCCATGCGCGGGCGCGTCCGCGTCGGGCTCGCCCTGGCCATGGACGACAAGGCCACACGCAACCGACTGCTCGATGAGGCCATCCCGCTGCTCCAGCAAGCCTCCAAGGCCGCCGAGAAGGCCGCCGGACGCGATCCCGCCAAGACGCTCAAGTGGTTCGAGTACATGATGGAGGCGGCCGTCGCGGCCGGGCGGTACCGCATCGAGGACCCGCACGTTCTTCGGCTCCGCTACCTCCAGGGCAGCGAAAAGGACAAGGAGATCATCCTCAAGTACACAGAAAAGGCCGTCGGGGACATGGACTACCTCCGCGACGAGATCTCCGACACGCTGACCGAGTGGCGCCCGAACATGGAGCTGCTGATGCTCTGGGTGCCCAAGCTGGAGGACCACCAGGACCGCGTGCGGTACAACGCCGCGTGGATCCGCCTTCACCGCGCCCTGGCGCTGGAGAAGAACGCCGAGCGCGACCAGCTCTGCCGCGACATCATCGCCGACATCAAGAAGTTCACCAACGACGAGATGTCCGGCGTGATGTACTGGTCGCTGTACCTGACCGGCGCGGCCTACCGGATGCTCGAGATGCACGACGAGGCCGAGCAGTTCCTCGACAAGGCCGCCGACCCCGCCGCCGACTCCATCGACGTCCGCGAGCGGGCGCTCTTCGAGCGAGCCCGCAACCGCATCGAGGCCGGCGACGTCGGCAAGGCCGAGAAGGGCATCGAGCAGTTCGAGCAGACGGCCCTGGCGATATTCGGCCGGCAGCGGAAGGTGATGGTGGACCTCCGCGTGGTGTTCCTGAAGAACTACCTGTTCGAGCATCGCGCGGCGGCGTCGGCGGACCCGGCCCAGGCCGAGCAGTTCCGCCAGCGGGCCCAGGAAGTGCTGCTGTCGTTCGTGGAGGCCCACGCCGACCGGCCGAAGCTGGTCCGCGCGTTCCTGGACATCATCGCCACGAAGTTCGCCGACGTGGGGGACCTCGACAAGGCCAGCGCCGTGGTCATCCTCGCCCGCGCGTACAGCAAGATCGAGGCCGAGGACCCGCAGGTCCAGGCCGAGGCCATCGAGCTGCTCCAGAAGGTCCTGGCCCACGAGGACATGGCCAATCCCAAGATCGCCAAGGCCGTCCAGCCGGGGGCGCTGTGGGAGCTGGCGTTCCTGATGAACAAGGCCAAGCGGAACAGCGAGGCGGCGAAGTACTTCATCCTGCTCGCCCGCAAGTACCCCGAGCACAACCTGGCGTTCCGCTCGGCCAAGTTCGCCGTCCAGAGCCTCTATGCCGTCTTCCAGGAACGCCTGGACAAGGGCATGACCGTCCCGGCGCCGCTTCGCCTGGAGTACCTCCGCGCCCTCGACACGTTCGTGGCAGGCTGGCCCGAGGGCGACCCCGCGGCCGGGGAGCCGGGGCAGGCCATGGCGGACGTCGCCAAGTGGAACTACGACATCGGCACCCAGTGCGCGCGCCTCGCCCAGAGCACCGAGGCCGACGCCGTCCGCCTCTACTGGCAGAGCCGGGCCATCGCCGCCTACGAGGCCGTGCCCGAAAAGCTGCTGGAGTACATGGAATCCCAGCACGCCGCTCTCCGCATGCGGACCGACATCGTCCTGGCCCGCGGCGAGTTGGAGAAGCTCCTCACCGACCAGAAGGACAAGGCCGTCACCCAGCTCCGCGATCTGGCCGCCACCCTCACCGAACTGGAGAGCCTCACCGTCGCGTCCGCCGTCGGGGTCCAGCCGGCCTCGCCGACGACCGCCCCGGCCGAGTCCGCCACCAGGCCGGCCGCCACCACCGCCCCGGCGACCGCATCGGCCACCGCCCCGGCCATGGCGGTCGCGCCGTCACAGGAGCCCGAGGATCGGGCCCTCGCCATGGCGGGCAAGCTGCTCGAGCGGCTGAAGGTCTACGCCGACATCGCCGCGCTGACCCAGCGGCTCCAGAGCTACGCGGTGAAGGCGGCCAAGGAGAGCGCCGACGTCGCCGCCAAGGCCGAGGCCGCCGAGGGGCAGGAGCGGAAGGACCTCGCCCAGATCGCATCCGGCCTGCGGGAGTGGGCGGCCGAGGCGGAGTACCAGGCCGCGGTCATCAAGTACGAGCAACTGGCCAAGGGCAAGGAGCCCGAGGAGGCCGAGCGGATCGAGGCCGAGGCCCTCGGCGACCTCCGCAAGCTCATCGAGAAGTACCCCAACACGGTCGTGCTGCCCAAGGCGTTCGAGTTCGAGATCCGCAAGCTCATCGAGCGGGGCCAGACGGCCGAGGCCATCGCCAAGGCCCGGAGCTTCAAGGCCCGCTATCCCGCCAAGGCCGAGCAGTTGATCAAGCTGGTCGTCGAGCAGATCCAGGCGCAGATCGCCCGGCTGACCAAGCGCCTGAAGGACGCGGTGACCACCACGCAGTTCGAGGAGACCCGCGAGGCGATCATCGGCTACCAGCAGGCCTATGCCAGCTTCGCCGAGGACCTCTACCAGCAGGTCGCCTCCCTGCCGTTCGAGGGCATCGGCAAGCTGGACGAGGCCATCCGCACGGCCGAGAGCCTCCGCGCCAAGAAGGACCTGGACGCCCTCAAGGCCCGCGCCAAGCAGTTCCGCTCGCTGGCCGGGGAGTTCAAGGTCCCCGTCGAGGAGGTCGCCTCGCTGGAGGTCCTCGACGCCGTGCTCGCCGCGGCCGATCAGCCCGGCGCCAACAGCGCGGAGATCCTCCCCGACCTCGAGGCCGCGTACATCAACGCCGTCAGCGACCTCCGCAAGAACGTGCTCGAGCGCTATGCCCTGGCGCAGATGTACGGCGACGCGCTGATCGCCAAGGGCAAGGCCCTGGAGATGCAGAAGGAGACGCTGGACGCCAAGGGGTCGTACCAGAAGGCCCTGGCGCTGTTCGAGAAGTGCTACGAGATCGACGAGCGGCGGCGGGAGTTGCTGGCCGCCCGCCTGGACGCCCGCTACGGCCCGCGGATCGAGTCGATCTCCCGGCGAGCCACCTCCATGGATGCCGTGCGGGAGATGATCGACGCGCTGAAGGCCGAGATGGTCGAGCGCGGCCTCGACCCCAAGGATGCCAGCGACCTGGACACGCTCGAGATCGCCTACAAGTACCTCCGCCAGGCCGACAGCCCGGCCGAGGAGAAGCAGCGCCTCCCGCGGACGGTCACGTTGCTGGAACGGTCCTGGAAGATGTTCGTCAAGGACCTCAAGAACCGGCTGGTGGTGGACCACCTGAACGTCATCGGCCTGGCCCGTGCCCACCGGGGGCTGAAGAACTACCGCGACGCGATGGAGCAGTACGTGCGGTACACGACGTCGATCCCCGAGTCCGGCGAGACGGCCAAGGCGTTCTGGCGGGCCCAGCGGGAGCGCTGCGAATGCCACCTGGAAGGCTTCCACACCAAGGACGCGATGAACAACCTGGTCATCCACATCAAACAGCTCCAGGTGAAGGACCCGTCGATGGGCGGCTTCGCCGACGACTTCCAGCGCATCCTCGCCGAGGCCGAGGAGAAGAAGAAAAAGGCCGTCAAGTAGGCGTCCCCGGCCGACATGCCCCGGACCCCGCCGGGGTGTCCGGCAGGCGGCATTGACTGCCCGACAGCGGGCACTATACTGATATGAATACGACAGGGCGGCATAGCCAAGCGGACGAAGGCGACGGATTGCAAATCCGTTATTCGTGGGTTCGAATCCCACTGCCGCCTTTTCTTTCTGCGCCGGGCCGGGAAAGGTCCGGCTAACCGCCAGGGGTGCCGTCTGTCGATAGGATGTACGACAACGGTTTCTTCCGTGGCATGACGGTTCCAGCGAGGTGACGTATGCACAAACGCGCAGTGGGGTCCGTGCTCTTGATGGTCCTGGCGGCGACCGCCGTGGGGGCCCAGAAACAGCGTATCACCCTCAAGAGCGGCCGCGAGGTCGTCGGCGAGGTCGTCGAACGCACCAAGGAGGGCGTGAAGGTCAAGACCAAGATCGCCGTGGTCTTCTACCCCGCCGACCAGGTCAAGTCCATCGAGCCGGTCCGCAGCGTCGGCGCCGACTACGCCGGCCGCCTGGCCGCCATCGACAAAGACGACCCCGACGCCCACGTCAAGCTCGGCGCCTGGGCGATGGAGCGCGAGATGTACAAGCGGGCCGTCGAGCGGTTCGAGGCGGCGCTGAAGCTCGACAAGGACCACGAGCGGGCATCGCTGTTGCTTCGCACGGCCAGGGCCAAGCTCGAGGCGGTGGGCGACGGCGAGGACGGCGAGGACGGCGAGCCCTCGCCGACGACGTCCAAGCTGCCGTTCCAGCGCAAGCGCCTGCTGAACGAAGAGGGCATCTACCGAATCCGCATCGTCGAGCTGGACGAGAAGGACCGCGTCCGCGTGCGGTTCCGCAACGACGTGATCGACCGGTTCATCAAGCAGCGGTCCGGGCGGGGCAAGTTCGAGGACCCCGCCGCGGCACGCCAGTTCCGCCGGCTGGACCCCGCCAGGCAGGTTCACTTCATCCTGGACACGGTGGCCCGGGACGACAGGCTGCTGAATGACATCCAGGTCGAGACCGACCCGCGGTTCATGATCCAGTTCCGCAAGACCATCTGGCGGTGGGTCGCCGGCTCGTGCGCCAGCGTGCAGTGCCACGGCTCCCGCAAGGGCAAGGGCGGGCTGAAGCTGTTCAATTTCGCCGGCTACAACGACCGCGTGGACTACACGAACTTCCTGATCCTGGACTCCTGGCACAAGAAGGGCGGCCTCCAGATGATTCGCCGGGACGAGCCGGAGCAGTCGCTGCTGCTGCACTACGGCCTGCCGGCGCGGTTGGCGATCCACAAGCATCCCAAGGAGGTGACGCCGTCGCCGCTGAAGAGCAAGACCTCGTCGGCCTACAAGGCCACGTTGGAGTGGATCAAGAGCCTCGCCGGTCCGCCGCACCCGCGGTACAACATCAAGAACCGCCCGCCGGACGTGATGGCCCCCCCGACGGGCCTGCCCGGCCTGCCGGACGCCAAGCCGCGCCCCAAGGCCAAGAAGAAGAACGCCAGGAAAGGCGATGACTCGCCGTTCTAGGGAACCGTGGAGCTCGTCCATACCGTCTTTGTCGGCCTGCTTGTCGGCGTGCTCGCCGCGTCCGTGCTGACCTTCGTCGTCATGGGCCTGCGCCGCCTGAAGCGGACCCGCCGGCTGGCCCGGGCGGCCCATGAGCAGCACCGGCGGTTCTTCGTCGATGACCCCTTCGACGTCCCCGGGCGCTACGGCGAGTTCGCGCTGATCTCCGCCGGGCACAGCCCACGGGCTGACAACGTCACCGACGCCCGCCTCTTCGGCCAGGCCGCACGGGCCTTCGACTTCCGCTGCGAACTCGGGCACGGCACGCGAAGGAGCACCCGCCACTACACCGTCCTGGCCGCCGAGACGGCCAGGCCCGTCGGGCGCGTCATCATGTGGCACGATAACGATGCCGAACTCGCCCCGCTGCTGGCGCGGTGCGGGGAAGGGCACGTCGGCCCGTGGCGGTACGCCGGCGATGCCGCCCTGGCCGCCACGCTGGCCCGCGCGGCCGGGGAACTCTCCGACGCCGACGCCAGCATCGAGGTCCGCGACCGGGTGGTGCTCCTTGCCGCACCCGCCTTCGGTCGGTCCGGCGGCCGAGAGGTCGACCTGCCCGCCATGGAAGGGCTTCTCGCAGCCCTCCAGCCCGCCGACGCGGAGTAGGCGGCGCCCGGCAGCGGCGGCCGCCCGGGCACGCCGAGCAGGCGCGGGGCCGGACCGGACGGTGCGGAGGCGTTTGCCCTTTCGCGGGACGGGAGAACCGTTTGCAAACGTCGGCGGGGCATGATACAAGAAAGCGCCTTCCGGGCCGGGTCGGCCCGGTGCCAATGGGAGACCGTACTGTGCGAGAGCTTCGACGCGCCGTTGTCATCACCGTACTGGGGGCTCTGTCCGTCTTGCTGACCGGCTGCGGGGGCGACGGCCGCAGCGAGTTGGCCAAGGCGACCGACAAGGCCCGCCGGCTGGTCGACCGGGCCTCCGGCCTCATGCGCGACCCCGTCTACAAGGTCGGAGAGGCCTACGCTCCGTTCGCCGAAGAGCGCGGCGAGGCCGACGCCGAGGCTGTCACGCCCATGCCCTACGGGGCCGCCAACCCCAAGGCCGACGCCGCCATCGACGAGGGCATCCGCCTGATCACCGAGGCGATGTCCGCAGCCAAGGGCGGGCCGGATGAGTTGTCTGCCCGCGTCGTGCTCGCCCGCCTTTACGCCCTGCGGGCGCAGCGCCACGCCTTCGACGCCGTGTTGCGGCGCCAGGAGGCCTGGCGGCTCAGCCGGGCCATGCACGACGCCGCCGTCACGATGGCCGACCACGGCAAGCGCGTGAAGACGACCGACCAGTTGTTGGAAATCGAGAATCCGGCGCTGGAGGCCATGGCCGGCAAGGCCAGAACCGACACCACGGCCGCACGCGACAAGATCGAGCAGCTCAAGACGCAGATCGAGCAGCTCCGCATGAAGAAGGCCGACCTGGCCGAGCGGAACGAGAAGCTCCTCGGCGAGGCCCGTGCACTCCGCGTTCGCAGCGAGCTGGCTCCCGTGTTGGAGGGGATCGAGCTGTTCGACAAGGCCAAGGCCAAGGAGGATCAGGCCACCGACAACTCCGTCGAGATCACCGAGGTCGAGGACAGCATCCAGTTCCTCTCCTCGCAGGTGGATACGCTGCAACTGGACGCGAACGCCGGCACGGCCAGGGCGTCGGCGGCCGAGGAGATCGCCGCCGCTCGCGCGAAGCGCGAGGAGGGGATCCGGACCGACCGGAGGGGCTTCCTGGACAAGCTCACCGAGGTTCAGAAGGACGTCGAGACGTTCGCCGGCAAGACCATCGAGACCACCGAGGCCGTCTCCGCCGCCGAGGCCGAGGCGCTCAACGCCTTCGGCAAGGCCCAGAGCGAATACGCCACGTACATGGAGATGACCGAAGACGCCGGCGCCGAGCCGGACCCCGCCGTCGTCGCGCTGCTGGGCGATCTGCGGATGTCCCGCGGGCATCTCCGCGCACGGGCGATGGCGCTTCAGGACCGTCTGGAGTCGACCGTCACCGACGTGCGGAACCTCTGGCAGCAACTGCCCGCCCAAGCCACGCCGCCGGACGTGCTGACGCAGGTGACCGGCTACGTCGACGATCCCGGGCGCCTCACCGAGCAGATGAAGGAAGACTACCGCTGGGCGGCGAAGAACTACGCCTCCGCCCGCGAGTTGGTACCCGAGAAGCTCCGGTGGGTGTACGACCTCCAACTGGCCGCCGCGTATGCGGGCCTGTACCGCGTCTCGGGCGAGACGAGCGTTCGCCAGAAGGGCACGGATGCGTTGGCCGCGCTGGGGGACGCCGAGGCTTCGCCGTACGTCGCGGCGCACGCCGAGCACCTCCGGACGCTGCTCAGCGGCCGGCCCGGCAGGGCGACGACGGCGCCGGCCATTCCGTAGCGCTTTTGTAGCAGGAGGATACGACAGGCCCGTCTGGTGGCGGGCCGGTGGAGGTTACGCCGGGCGTGCCGGGGAGCCCGGGCGCGGCGAAACCGTCGGGGGAAAACCATTGTCCGTTTTCCCCCTTTGCCGGATACTGGGTGTATCGAAGCCCGCAGGGGAGATCCCCGGCGGGCGCCGAACCCCGGGCAGTTTGGCGGTAGGCGGGTATGCGGAAGTACCTCAACAAGCCCATCGAAGGCCTCGCGGCGGAGTTGACCGCCGGGCTTCGCAGACTCCGACGGGGGTATGTGGACGCGGCCGAGGCGCTGATCGAGATCATCGACGTCTCGCGGAGCTATCCCTATGAGTTCGTGGTCTACCGCCTGACGGGGTACCGCCCCGGGGGGAGCAAGCTGCCCGACGAGCCGATCGCCGGCAAGAGCCTCCGCGGCGACCTCCTGCGGCTGATGCTGGACCTCTGCGACAGCCTCGACCTGACCACCGACAGCTACGACGAGCCGGTCTTCGACACCGACGACCTCGCCCGGCGGTTCGACGTCTCGACGAAGACCATCCAGCGCTGGCGGCGCCGCGGGTTGCCCGCAAGGCGGCTGGTCTTCCGCGACGGCAAGCGGCGCGTGGCGTTCCTGGAGAGCTCCGTCAAGCGGTTCGTCTCCCGCCGACCCCGCCAGGTCGCACGCTCCCGGCGGTTCCGCCATCTCACCGAGAACGAGAAGCGGGACATCCTCCGTCGCGCCCGCCGCATGGCCGCCTTCACCACGTGCACGCTCAGCGACGTCGCCCGCCGGATCGCGCGGCGGACCGGGCGGGCCGTCGAGACCATCCGCTATACCGTCCGAAAGCACGATACCGATCACCCCGCCCAGGCGATCTTCCCGGACATGACCGGGCCGCTGGGCGACGAGGAGCGTTCGACCATCTACCGCTCGTACCTCCGCGGGGTGTCGGTCCAGGCCCTCGCCCGGCGATACGGACGGACACGTGGCAGCGTCTATCGCGTGGTCAACGAAATGCGGGCCAAGCACCTGCTCAAGCGCCCGATCCAGTACGTCTTCAACCCGCAGTTCGACCTGCCCAACGCCGACGAGCTGATCCTCGGCCCCGAGCCCCCCCGGCGCGAGCCCGACAAGCCCGCCCGCATGCCCGACGGCCTGCCGGCGTATCTCCGGGCCCTCTACGACGTGCCCCTCCTGACGCCCGAGCAGGAACGCGACCTCTTCCGGCGGTACAACTACCTCAAGTACAAGGCCGACAGGCTCCGCAAGAAGCTCGACCTCAACCGCGTCCAGGCAGGCAGGCTGAAGGAGATCGAGAAGCTCCTCCTCCAGGCCAACGGCGTGAAGAACCGCCTGGTCCGCTCCAACCTCCGCCTGGTCGTGTCCGTTGCCAAGAAGCACCTCGGGGGACCCCAGACGCTCTTCGAGCTGATCAGCGACGGCAACCTCTCGCTGATGATGGCTGTCGAGAAGTTCGATTACGCCCTCGGCAACCGCTTCAGCACGTACGCCTCGTGGGCCATCATCCGCAACTTCGCGCGGTCCGTCCCGAAGGAACGCTACCAGCTCGACCGCTTCGCCACCGGGCACGAGGGGCTGCTCGATGTCGCCAGCGCGATGAAGAGCTACGACCCCAACGACCTGAACCTCTCGGAACTCCGCGAGAGCATCGACGTCGTCCTCACACAGCTCAAGCCCCGCGAGCGGGCCATCCTCATCGACCACTACGGGCTCGACGACGACGGGCGGTCCATGACCTTCGACCAACTCGGCCGGTCGATGGGCATCTCCAAGGAACGCGTCCGCCAGATCGAGATCCAGGCCCTCCGCAAGCTCCGCAAGATCCTCCGCCCGCAGAAGGCCGACCTGTTCTCCTGACGGACCCCCGGGCGGGAACCGCGACGCCGCCCGGGCGTCTCAAACAGCGGAAGGAGTCCGACCGTGCACGCCGTCATGCTGGCCGCCCTGCTGAGCGTCGCCCCGGGTGCGGGGCCAACGACAAGGCCCGCCGAACCCTACCCGCCGGCGAGGCTCGTCGCCGCCTGCCGCGAACAGGCCGACGCCGTCCGCCGGCAGCTCGGCCCCGGTGTCCGCGTCACCATCTCGGCCCCGTTCGTCATCGCCGGGGACGTCTCCGCCGCGAAGCTTGCCGCCTGCACGAAGTACAGCGTCGTCCGCCCCGCAAACGCAATGTGGACGGCGTATTTCGCGAAGAAGCCCCGCCGGCCGATCACGATCCTCCTGTTCTCCGGCGGCGAGTCCTACGCGCGCTACGCCCGGCGCGACTACCCCCGAGGCGGGCAGCCGTACTTCGGCTATTTCATCCACGCGGACCGGCGCATGGTGATGAACATCGCCACCGGCACGGGGACGCTGGTCCACGAGCTGACCCATGCCCTCATCGCCCCGGACTTCCCCGAGGTGCCCACCTGGTTCAACGAGGGCCTCGCCAGCCTCCACGAGCAGTGCAGCGTCCGCGAGAAGACGATCGTCGGCCTGACGAACTGGCGGCTGCCGATCCTCCATGCCGCCATCCGCACGAAGACGCTCCGCCCGCTGCGGGAGCTGGTCACGAAGCGGGACTTCTACGGCCCGCGGCAGGGCGTCAACTACGCCCGGGCTCGCTACTTTGTGATGTACATGCAGAGCGAGGGGGTTCTGCGGGGCTTCTACAAGCACTTCCGCGCCCACCACGAGGGCAAGGGCGCCGACGTCCGCGCCATCGAACGCGCCTTCGGCCGGGACATCGAAACGGTGGAAAAGGCCTTCCTCACCTGGGCCGCCAGGCTTCGTTTCCGGCGATAGGACCGGTCCTTGACCGGCCGGGCCGCCGGGAGGAAGATGGGCGGCGCAGTCGGGGGCGGGCCGGTTTGGCCGCCGCGGGTCGATGGGTCGGTTCGTGCACTTCGGGCGGCAGCAGATGATCCGCTTCACGTGCGAAGCCTGTGGAAAGTCTCTGAACGTAGCCGACAAGCTGGCGGGCAAGCGGGGCAAGTGTCCCGGGTGCGGGGGCGTGGTGAACGTTCCCGGCCCCGGCGCCCCGCCTCCCGACGCGCAGTGTGCGGCCTCGCCGCAGCCCCAGCCGCCCGGCCCGCAGGACCCGCTGTCGATGATGGCCGCGACAGCCCCGGCGCCCCCGCCCCGGACCGCCGCCTCGCCCGCCGATCGCCTCGACTGCGACACCAAGACGGTCCTCCGCCCGCTCTACCGGGCCAAGGGCTGGCTGATGTTCAGCGGCATCCTCGTCATCATCGGTGGCGGCCTCTACATGGTGATGGCCGTCCTGGGGCTCATGGCTCAGGTCGCCGCCAGGGGGCAGGGTCCCCAGTTGCTCCTCCCGCTGCTGTTCGTCCTGATCGGCGGGGTGGCGCTGTGGATCGGCATCATGGCCGTTCAGGCCTCGGCCAGTTTCGCCAAGGCCGCCCGCTCGGGCAGCCGGGCCAGCGCCAGGCGGGCGACCGGCAAGCTCGCGGCGCTGATCACCACCGTGGCCGTGGTCCAGTTGATCGGGGTCGTCCTTGGCGTCGCGGGGTTCGGCATCGCGATGGCCGTGGGCATGGCGCGCTTCTGAAGGTTGCCCGCACCCGCCGGGGGGATCAGGTGTGCCCGGGGTGATGCCCGGCGGAGCGTTCGTCGTCCATGTGGATGACGGTGGGGCGCTTGGGTTTCTCCCGCTCCTTGCCGGGGAACAGGAGGATGGCGGCCAGGAGTGCGACGGCGGCCAGAAGCAGCAGGCCGCGGCGGGTAGGGGGGTTGGCGACGCGGCGGGAGGCGTTGAGGACCCACCCGCCGGGCCGCTCGGGGCGCGGGGTGGGCGTCAGGGCGACTACCCCGGGCCTGGGGCGGCGGTTTCCGCCGGTGGGGCGGGCGTCGATGAGGACGAACTCGTTGTCCGGCCAGAGGCCGAGCTGGTTCATGGCCAGGCGCTTGGTGAGGACGGGGTCGGTGGGCAGCGCGGCGATGAGGCGGTCGTTGGCGGCGACGAGGTTTCGCAGGTCGGCGTTGACGGCCTGCTGGCGTGCGAGCTGGTACTCGGCCTCGCGGAGGCGGGCGAGCTCGGGGAGGATCACGACGGCGGCAAACAGGCCCATCGCCGCGACGGCGAGGGCCCAGAAGCCGCCCAGGCGCGCGGCGGCGGCAGCCGTGCCGCCGCCGGCGCGGGCGTGGTCCGTCCTATCCCTTGTTCCAGGTCGAGGCACCATAGACCGCCTTGTCTCCAAGGGCCTCTTCGATTCGCAGGAGCTGGTTGTACTTGCAGACCCGGTCGGTCCGGCTCGCCGAGCCGGTCTTGATCTGCCCGGTGTTCTTGGCCACCACCAGGTCGGCGATCGTCGTGTCCTCCGTCTCGCCGCTGCGGTGGCTGACCACGGCCGTGAAGCCGTTCTGCATCGCCAGGTCGATCGCCGCGAACGTCTCGGTCAGCGTGCCGATCTGGTTGACCTTGATGAGGATGCTGTTGGCACAGCCCTCGTCGATGCCTCGCTTCAGGAACGTCACGTTGGTGACGAACAGGTCGTCGCCGACGAGCTGGACGGTCTCGCCGAGGCGGTCGCAGAGCTTCTTCCAGCCCGCCCAGTCGTCCTCGGCCAGGCCGTCCTCGATGCTCCGGATGGGGTACTTCCCGCACCATCCGGCCCAGATGTCGATCATCTCGTCGGAGGTCGCCACGCGGTCCGGGTCGGACTTGAAGAAGCGGTAGCCCTCCTTGCCGACCTCCCTGGCCTCGTTGGCCAGCTCGCTGGCGGCCGGGTCCAGCGCCAGCCAGACGTCCTCGCCGGGCTTGTAGCCGGCCTGCTCGATGGCCTGGAGGATCAGCTCGGGCGCCTCGTCGTTGCTCTGGAGGCTGGGTGCGTAGCCGCCCTCGTCGCCGACGGCGGTGTTGTAGCCCTTGGCCTTGAGGACCTTCTTGAGGGCGTGGAAGATCTCGGTGCCCATCCGCAGGCCCTCGGAGAAGCTCGACGCGCCCCATGGCTGGACCATGAACTCCTGGAAGTCCACCGTGCCGTCGGCGTGCTTGCCGCCGTTGAGGATGTTCATCATCGGCACAGGCAGCGTGACCGCCTCGTCCCCGCCGATGTATTCGTACAGCGGCTTGTTCGTCGCGATCGACGCCGCACGCGCCGCCGCCATCGAGACGCCCAGAATCGCGTTGGCGCCGAAGTTGGACTTGTTGCCCGTCCCGTCGGCCTCGATCATCTTGTTGTCGACGCCGGCCTGGTCTGTCGCGTCCATCCCCGTCACCAGCGAGGCGATCTCGCCGTTGACGTGACCGACCGCGTGCTGCACGCCCTTGCCCAGGTACACGCTCTTGTCGCCGTCGCGAAGCTCGCAGGCCTCGTTCTCGCCGGTGCTGGCGCCGCTGGGCACGGCGGCGCGGCCGAGGATGCCGCCCTCGAGCAGCACGTCGACCTCCACGGTCGGGTTGCCGCGGGAATCGAGGATCTGTCGGCCTCTGACGGACTGGATCTTGGTAGACATCGGAGGTTTCCTTTTCTCGTATCGGGTGTTCGTAAAGCAACGCGTGAGCGTTTCCTCAAGTCCGGCACACATCTTAGTCATTGGGCGTCCCCGTGCAAGAGGCGCCCGGCCCGAAGGCGGATACACTGGGACCGAAGGCGCCAACCGAGGAAGGATACAGGAAGGCCACATGCAAGGCGGACGATGCGAACTGTGCGGGCGGCGGATGCCGCGGCTGGAGAGGCACCACCTGATCCCCCGCACGCGCCACAGCAACAAGCGGAACAAGCGGATGTTCGAGCGGGCGGAGGTCCACGAGCGCCTGGCCATGCTCTGCGAGGCCTGCCATGCCACCGTTCACGCCACCTTCAGCGAGAAGGAGCTGGAGCAGGAATACAACACCGTCGAGGCCCTCGCCGCCCACCCCGACGTCGCGCGCTTCGTCCGCTACGCCCGCAAGCAGCCGCCGACGGCGAAGATCCGCGTCCGTCGAACCGCCGCCCTCCGCGACGAGCGCCGCCGCCAGCGCCGCAGGCGGAAATGAGCGGCACGGCCGCCGTGCGGCTGCCGGACCGGGCCTCGCCCTTCGCCGCGGGGCCGGTGTCCGTGCTTCCGTCTTGAAGCGCGGCGCGTCGGGGGATATAAGCTCGGGGAGGCGAACCGTATCAAGGAGACGTTTCATGACCCGCCCCGCAGAGGTGTCCGGCTGGACCTGGGACAACTACGTCGTCTTTCTCGTGCCGTTCGCGGTCGTTGCGCTGGGCGGGCTGGTGCTCTTCCTGCTTCGCCACACGCTGCGGACGCGGGCGCGCGTGGCCAAGCAACTCCGCGAAGACCCGGACATCAACGAGTGGCTGGTCGCGTTCGACTGGTCCCGCAAGGTGCTCTACCTTCCGGTGATCGCCGCGTCGATCGTCGGGGCGGCCGTCATGCTGATGGTCGAGGCCGGAATCTTCCCCGAGCAGCCGACGGGCAAGGTCGTCGGCGGGGTCTGGGTGGCGCTGTTCGTGCTGAGCTTCCTGGTCGAGGAGTACGACATGAGCCTCCGCGTGCTGGTGATCCTCGTCCTGGCGGCGGTGGTCTTCGGGCTGTGGCTGCACCAGCTCGGGTGGCTGGGGCGGTTCTTCTCGGTCCTGGGCAAGATCAGCGTCTCGATGAGCTGGATGGGCTTCCTGTTCATCGCCGTGCTCTTCTCGATCGGGATCTTCGTCTCCTGGGTGAAGGGGCTGTTCTACTACATCGCCGTCACGCCGAACTACATGAACATCCAGACCGGCGTGACCGAGACCGGCGAGCAGATCGCCCGCGAGGACTACAGCACGCGCATCGACAGCAGCGACTTGCTCGAACGCATCATGGGCTTCGGCCGCATCGTCGTCACCTTCCGCGACAACCGCCGGCTGCCCATGACCCTGCTGGTCTGGGGCATCGGCCGGAAGGCCAGCACCCTCGAATCCATCCAGGGCAAGCTGGCCGTGGACCGCCACCAGCCCGGCCGGGAAGGCACCGGCCTGGGGGGAGAGCTGTGAGGGCCCCTCACCGTCCGGCGGAGAGATCGAGCTTGTCGCGGTAGTAGTAGGGCAGGTCGGCGTGGCGGAGATCGGCCCAGAGGCCGCGGCGGGCCTGGCGGGCGTCGGCCTGGGCGCTGGCGAAGTCCTCGGCGAGGGGGTGGTCGTAGCGGGGGTCGGCGTAGCCGTAGCCTTCGGCGATCAGGATGCGGTTGAGCAGCCTGCCGTCGGGGAGGGTTACGTACGCCAGCAGCCGCCCGTGATTGCCCCGGGTCCGCCCGGGCACCAGTCGCAGCAGCACGTCCGTATCGCCCGCACAGCAGCGCCGGGCGAAGGCCGTCGCTTCCGGGCCGTAATGGGCCGGGGGCTTGCGGGGGTGGTGCGTCTCAGGCGTGTCCACGCCCCAGAGGCGAACGCGCGTCGTCCCGCCATAGCGGTCGGCGACGACGACGTCCAGCGTGTCGCCGTCGATCACCCGTGCCACGCGGAAGCTCCGCTCGTGGTAGCGCGTCACATCGTTGCCGTCGATCGGCCGCCAGTCGCTCTCCCAGCCGAACAGCCCGACCTGGTCGGCCAGGCGCAGTCCCAGCACCGCGCCGATGACGGCCAGCACCACGATACCGCCTCGGCCCCACCGCCGCATGCGGTAGCGTGCGGTGTCGAAGCGGCCGTTGGGCGGCCTGCGTCTGGGCATGGGCATGGCGTCCCGGGCGCGGGGCGGCGGGTCAGCGTTCCTTGCGGGGGGCTCGCCGGGTGGCGGTCTTCTTGGAGCTCTTGCGCTTCGCGGCGCCCTTGCGCTTCTTCCCGCCGAGCTCGAAGGCGTCGTGTACGATCTTCAGCGCCCGCTTGCCGTCGCTCTGATCGATCAGGCAGGAGATCTTGATCTCGCTGGTGGTGATGTTCTGGATGTTGATCCTGGCGTCGGCGAGGGCGGCGAACATGCGTTCGGCCACGCCGGTGTGGATTCGCATGCCCATCCCGACGGCGGAGACCTTGGCGAGGTGGTCCTCGAAGGTGGCCTCGCAGGTCAGCTCCTCGCAGAGCCTGTCGATGACCTCGCGCGCGTCGTTCAGGTCGCTGAGCTCGCAGGTGAAGGCGACGGTCGCCCGCCCTTCGTCGTCGATGGTCTGGATGATGTCATCGACCACGATGCGGTGCGTGGCGATGGTGTGGAAGACCTTCGCCGCCACTCCCGGCTGGTCGGGCACGTCCCGCAACGTCACGCGGGCCAGCTTGTCCTTCAGGGCCACGCCGCTGACGACGATACGCTCCATGGATTCCGTCTCGGCCACGATCATCGTTCCTTTCCGGTTGTTCTGGCTGTTGCGGACGTGGATGGGCACGTCGTACTTCTTGGCGAACTCCACCGCCCGGTTGTGCAGCACGCTGGCGCCGAGGCTCGACAGCTCCAGCATCTCGTCGTAGCTGACCTGGTCGACCTTCCGCGCGTTGGGCACGATCCGCGGGTCCGCCGTGAAAATCCCGTCCACGTCCGTGTAGTTCTCGCACACCTCGGCGTTCAACGCCGCCGCGATCGCCACCAGCGTCACGTTGCTGCCGCCCCGGCCCAGCGTCGTCGGGTGTCCGGCCTCGGTGATGCCCTGGAACCCCGCGATCACCGCGATCCGACCGTCGTCCAGGGCGTCGCGAAGCCGACGGACGTCGATCGTCTTGACCTTCGCCTTCGTGTGTACGTCGTCGGTGACGATGCCGATCTGCCCGGCCGTGAAGCTGATCGCCGGCGCGCCCATCGCCTCCAGGGCCATGGCCATCAGCGAGATCGTCACCTGCTCGCCGGTGGCCAGCAACTGGTCCATCTCCCGCTTCGGCGGGTTGGGGTTGAGCTGCCCGGCGAGGTTCACCAGCGTATCGGTGCTCTTGCCCATGGCAGAGACGACCATGGCAACCTGGTGGCCGGCCTTCTGGGTGCGGATGGCGCGCCGGGCGGCCGCCCGGATCTTCTCGGCGTCGGCCACGCTGGTACCGCCGAATTTCATCACAACGATGCTCATGGGGCCCTCTGTCTCGATGGTCCTCGGACACCCCGAGCCGATGCCCGGTTCGGAGCCCCAAGAATGTACCCGAATTTCGTGCGATGTCTACCCGTTTTCGCTTGTCGGCGCCTGCCCCGGCGCGGCGGCGGCAAGCCGTGGGATGCGCGGGATTCGGGCCGGGCTCGGCAGAGAAGATGCCGCCGAGGAACGCGGCTGCGACCGAAGTCACTCCCGGGCCTGCTGACCGGCGAGGCAAAGCCAACGCCGTTGCCCCCGGGGCGGCGGTGTGGTATCGGTCGGGGGATGCGACGGATCCGCGTCTGCCAACTGATCACCACCCTCGGCGTCGGCGGGGCCGAGAGGGGGCTGCTGGAGCTCTGCCGGCGGCTCGACCGCGGGCGGTTCGACGTCCGCGTGGTCGCCCTGCGCGGCGGGCCCGTGGCCGCGCGGCTGGCGCGGGCGGGGATCGAGGTCCACGTCCTCGGCCTGCGGGGCAAGTGGGACGCCCCCCGCCTGGCCCGGCTGCCCCGCCTGCTCGTACGCCTCGGCCCCGACGTGCTGCACACGCACCTGTTCCACGCCGACCTCGCCGGGCGGGCTGCTGCGGCCGTCGCGGGCGTTCCCCGCCTGGTTCACACCGTCTGGACGGCCGAGGGACGCTGGAGGCCCTGGCAGTTCGCGTTCGCTCGTCTCGCCCGGCCGTGGTGCGCCCGGATCGTGTGCGTCTCCCCGGGCGTCCGCGAGCACCACGCCCGACGCAGCGGCCTGCCCTCCGGCGATTACGAGACGATCTGCTGGGGCGTGGACTGCGAGGCCTTCGCGCGGGACGAGGACGCCCGCCGCCGGCTGCGGGAGCAGTGGGGCGTCCCCGCCGGCCGACCCGTCGTCGCGTTCGTCGGGCGGCTGGAGTTCTACAAGGGCGTGCGCCCGCTGCTGGCGGCGATGGACCGCCTCGCCGCCGGCGGCGATCCCGGCTTCGACCTCGTCCTCGCCGGCGACGGGCCGCTGCGGGGCGCCGTCGAGCAGTTCCTGGCCCGTCGCCTCGGGGGGCGCCATGCTCGTTGGCTGGGGCAGGTCGAGGACGTCCCCGCCGTGCTCAGCGCCGCCGACGCCTTCGTCATGCCCAGCCTCTGGGAGGGCTGGCCGCTTGCCCTGGGCGAGGCCATGGCCGCCGGCCTGCCCGCCGTGGGGACGAACGTCCCCGGCGTCCGCGACCTGCTCGTCCCCGGCCGGACCGGCCTGCTGGTGCCCCCGTCGGACCCGGCCGCGCTGGGCGACGCCCTTGCCGGCCTGACGGCCGACGTCGACGCCCGCGACCGGATGGCCGCCGCCGCCCGGCGCCGCGTTGTGGAGCAGTTCTCCCTGGAGGCCACCGTCGCCGCGCACGAGCGGCTGTACGAGGTCCTCGCCCGCCGATCGCCGTGACGACGTCAGGAACCGCCGGCGCGGCAGTTCCCGACGGCTTCGCTGGTTCGCAGGGCGCGGGTGTAGATGCGGACGTGGCGAATGCTGCCGGCGACCTTCGCCCGCGGCGCGCCGTTGACGTCCTTCAGCACGGCCGCGGCGGGCTTCGGGCGGCGGACCACCGGGCGGGCGAAGTGGGTCCAGCCGTAAGGGCGGTGCTCGCCGCCGTCGCAGAGCTTTCCGTCGACGACGACCGAGACGATCCGCGGACCGGCGTCGACGATGAAGATCACGCGGTGCGTCCGCCCCGGCGTCAGCAGGCCCGGGTCGCAATCCCAGCGCACGGTGGTCCGGCCGTCGTGGAGGTACACCTCCGCCGTGCCCTCTTCCGTCGCCGCCACGGCGAGGCCCTCGCCGTTCCGGTCCCGGGCGTCGAGGATCAGGCCCTTGACGGGTGGCTTGGGCCAGGTGAGTCGCAGGTCGATCGTCACTCCCCCGCCGTCGGCGAGGTCCGGCAGCTCCGGCATGGGGAAGGCGCCGTCGGCCAGGTCCTCACTGTCTGCCTCGACCGCCAGGCCCAGCTTGGTGACGCTTCTCGCGTCTTGCTGGCCCCACGCGGCCGCGAGCAGCGGGGCGTCCAGCCGGTGGACTCGGGCGCGGGTCTTCTGCGTCTCGAACAGCCAGTATGCCCCGTCGGCCTCCAGCAGCCCGGGGTAACTGATCCGCCCGGTGGCGGGGCGCAGGTCGTGGCCGTAGAGGAGTACCTCCGGCTCGGACCAGACGATGGTCCCGTCGCGTTCGATGCCGCCGCAGACCCACGCGGGGTTCCGCTCGGCGTAGTCGCTGAGTGCGGGCACGGGCCCGTGGTTGTGGATCCACAGCAGGTACTTGCCGTTGACGCACTTCCACAGGCTCGGGCAGGCCAGCGGGTGCTTGATGACCCGCCGCCCGGGCCCGTACCGCAGGGCCTCCGGCTTGGACCACGTCCGCCCGCCGTCGCCGCTGGTGGCGTGGCCGATGTGCCCGCGGTCGGTCCGCCAGACGCAGTACAGCGTCCCGTCGCTGAGGGCGACGGTGTGCGGCTCTTCGCTGCGGTTCTTGGGCTCGTCCCATTCCGGCCCGCGCAGCCCCCGCCCGTCGGCGGGCAGAAGCTCCCAACTCGCCTTCGCCGGCTCGGCCGTCGTCAGCAGGTCCGGGCTGCGAAGGAAGTACACCTCCGTCCGCCGCGGCGGGCGCGACAGGCCGATCTTCGCCCACGAGAGCAGCACCGACCCGCCGATCACCAGCGGCCGCGATACGCTCCAGCCCGGGCCCTCGTGGCCGGGGCCGTTGGACGGGCCCGTCGGCGGGAAGGCCTTGATCTTCACCGGGTCCGACCAGTTCCGCCCGCCGTCGTCCGACCACGTGAACGCCATCGGCGTCAGGGCGAACAGCCTCCCGCCGCGGGCGGAAAGCGGCACGGCGTAGCTGCGGTTGCACCGCACCGGCTTGGTCCATGTCCGGCCGCGATCGGCGCTGATCATCGCCGCCGTGTAGTTCTCCGAGTTCCGCCCGGTCTCGCTTTCCGTGCCCACGGTGAGCATGACCAGCCAACGGTCGCCGGGCAGCAGCAGCGGATAGGGTTGGTCCGCGTAGCCGAAGCCCTCGGTAGGCAGGGCCCGACCGTTGGCGATGTTCCGCGGGTCGCCGCCCTCTTCCGCGCCGCCTGCCGCCGAGATGCCCATCGCCATCGCCAGGATCCATCCGCCCCGGACCATTCGAGTTGTGCGTGCGTTCATTCGCTTTCCGCCTCCCGGGAAGATGATCGGCCCCGCACGGTTCCGTGTCAACCGGCGCTGGACGAACGCCCGGCGGCGCAGGCATACTGCCGCAAACCGAAACCCCGTCAGGAGGCCCGCCGTGGAGCTGAAGACCAAGCCCGACCTTCCCGCCGCCCTGGAGCGCATGGAGGCGTGGTGGCAGTGCGAGATTGTCGACCGCCCGCCGGTGACGATCCACGTCCGTTCGGACAGGACGCCCGACCGGCCGACGAAGCACCACGACAACGTCCGCGACCGCTGGTTCGACCTGGACTACCGCCTCGACTGCCACGCCGCCGAGGTCGAGGCCGGTGTGTTTTTCGCCGAGCACTTCCCCCGGTTCATGCCGAACCTCGGCCCGGAGCTGACGGCCACGCTCTACGGCTGCGAGCTGGAGTTCAGCGAGACCACGAGCTGGTCGGTACCCATCGTCGAGCGCTGCCGGGACATCTGCAACCTCCAGCCGGACCTCGACACGCCGTACTGGAACTGGATCCGCCGGGCGACCGACGAATCGCTCCGGCGCGGCCGCGGGCTCTGGCTCACCGGCCTGCCCGACCTGCACACCAACGGCGACCTCCCGGCCGCGCTGCGCGACCCGCAGGGCATGTGCCTGGACCTCGCGGATGACCTCGATGGCGTCCGCGCCGCCTGCGACCACGTGACGGACGCCTACGCGACGATGTACGACGACCTGTGGGCACGGATCGACGCCTCCGGTCAGCCGTGCACGACGTGGACGCCGTTCCTCCACGCCGGCCGGGCGTACGTGACCAGTTGCGACTTCATCTGCATGATTTCGTCGGAGATGTTCCGCCGGACGATCCTGCCCGGGATCGTCCGGGAAATGGAGTTCCTGGAGCGGAACATCTTCCACCTCGACGGCCCCGGGGCGCTGACGCACCTCGACGACCTGCTGGCCCAACCGGAGCTGGACGCCGTGCAGTGGGTCTACGGCGCCGGGCAGGGCCCCGCGGCGAGATGGATCGACGTTTACCGGCGTATCCAGGCCGCGGGCAAGGGCATCCAGCTCCAGGCGCAGGGCCTCGACGACGCCCGGACCGTTGCCGAGCACCTCAAGCCCGAGGGCGTCTGGTTCACTCCCGGCGGCAGCTACGACCGCGCCGAGGCCGAGGCCTTCCTCGACTGGACCGCCCGCTGGGCGGCCGGCAAGGCGTAGCAGCGCGGGGCTCGCACGCCCCGGTCGCGTTTTGCCTTGATAACTGGTGATGGCATCACTGATCCTCGTGAAGTGCACTGCAAACCGCGCATCCTGGCCGGGCTGCTGGAGCGGATGGTCCAGCGGTTCCCCCCGGCCATCGTCTGCGGGGCGAGGCAGGTCGGCAAGACCACGCTGGTGCGCCATGTGGTCGGCGACTTGGGCTCGCCGGTCTTTGACCCGGCGGCGGACGTCGGCAACGCACGCGGGGACCCCGACCTGTTCCCGGACAACCACCCGGCCCCGGTCGTGCGGGACGAGATCGGCTCCTCCCTGCCCCGGGACTGCCGCTGACGACCCGGGCCGACCTCCGTCGCGCCGGGCGAATGAACCTGGAGAAGGATATGCCGACGATTGACGTGCACACGCATGCGTTTCCCGACGCGATCGCCGAGCGAGCGATCGAGAAGCTCGAGGCCGAGTGCCCCTGGAAGGCCGTCGGGTCGGGTACCGTCGAGGCGCTGGTCCGCACCATGGACGCCGCGGGGGTTGACCTGGCCGTGCCTTGCGCGATCGCGACGAAGCCGGGCCAGGCCGGGGGCATCCTCCAGTGGTGCCGGGCCATCGCCAGCGACCGGCTGGTGCCCTTTCCGTCGGTCCATCCGGACACGCCGGACGCGCCCGACTGGGTCGCCCGGATCGCCGAGGCCGGGTTCCCCGGGCTCAAGCTGCACCCGATGTACCAGGAGTTCGCCATCGACGAGCCGCGGCTGGACGGCATCTACGCGGCCTGCGCCGAGTGCGGCCTGCCGATCGCCTTCCACAGCGGACGGGACATCGCCTATCCCCCCGACGACGACCGGGCCGACCCCGAGCGGCTGGCCCGGGTGCTCGACCGACACGAGGGGCTGAAGGTCATCAGCACGCACATGGGCGGCTGGCGGATGTGGGACGAGGCGGACCAAGCCGTCGTCGGGCGGGAGAACGTCTACTTGGAGACGTCGTTCAGCCTGGTCGAGCCTCCGGCCGAGCGAATCGCCGCGATGATCCGCCGCCACGGCGTCGAGCGCGTGATGTTCGGTTCGGACTGGCCCTGGTGCGACCCCGCCGACGACCTGCGCCGCCTCGACGCGCTGGGCCTGACAGCGGACGAGCTGGCCGCCGTCCGCGGCGACAACGCCGCCCGCCTGCTCGGCCTCGCCGGCTGATCCGGGCGGCTCAGCGCCGGCTGGCGGCGCGGTGGCCCCTGTCGAGGGACCGCTCGCCGAGCGGGCGGAAATCGTGGGGGGAGACGTAGGAGGGCAGGTGCAGGGAGATGCAGTGGAGCAGGCCCTGCTTGGCGACCAGTTCGTCGGCGCGGATGCCCGCGATCTTCCAGCCGGGCAGCAGGCGGGCGAACGTCGCGAAGGCCTCCTGCTGGAGCTGCGGGTCGACGTCGGAGAACGTCGGCATCAGCAGCGTCCCGTTGGCGAAGATCACGTTGGTGTACGTCCGCCAGAACCCGTCCTTTCGCCGCGCCGGCATCGGGACGCGCTCCACCCGCATCGGCGTGCCGTCGGCGAGCCGGACCTTCGCCAGCATCCCCGCGGCCTTGTCCAGGATGGCCGCGTTGTTCGGGTCGACCCGCGGGTCCATCTTGCCGACGACCGCCAGGTCGCGGGCGAGGAAGGTCATGAACATGTCCACGTGCCCGGTGCCCTCGCCCTCGAGCGGCTCGACGTAGATCCACCCGTACGTGACACCCAGCTTGTCGTTGAGGAGTCTGGCGATGTCGCGGTTCTCATACCCGCGATGGAGGTTGTGCCCGAGCATCGTCGTGCTCGTCACCGCCAGGCCCTCGCCGTTGGTCAGGAAGTTGCCGCCCTCCAGGTCCAGGGGCACCTTCACGACCGGCAGGCCCAGCGACCGGCCCAGCAGGCGCGGGGCGTCCTCGTCGGCCGCCCTGACATGCTCGACGTGCTCCGGCGGGCTGTAGGAAACGTCCACCGCCGAGACCGATCCGTCGGCGTGGCGGACGAAGATCGGGCCGTAATCCCGCACCCATACCGTGTTCACCGGCAGGACGAGGAACCCGGCCGCGTCGGGCAGGCCGTGCTCGGCCAGCAGTTCCGTGCCCCGCCGCGCCTGCGCCCGCGTGGCACAGATGGCCAGGACGGGGATCGTCTGGTGGGCGGCGCGGACGATGTCACAGAAGATCTCCGGGGCGTGGAGGACCATGTCCCCGCAGCCGATCAGCAGCGCCGACTGGTGCTCGAACTCGCCGGGCAGCGGCACGGGCGGGGCGAAGCGGCGGGGGGACGCCGACGGGGTCGGCGCCGGCTCGCCCCCGGGCCTTGCCGACCGCTGCGCGGCGATCGGCGCCGGGACGTTCGTCGCCCCGGCGGCGGGGGTGTCGGCGACGCGAGGGGTCGGCTTCTGCGCCGCGGCGGCCCTCGGCGGGCGCGGCGGGGCCAGGCGGGGGATGACCACGTCGGAGCCGGGGTCGGCGGGCTTTTCGACGGCGGCATGGGCGGGCGCGGCGACGCCGTCGACGTAGGTGGTCTCGGAGAACGTCCAGAAGGCCGCGACCACGGCCGCGACGGCGAGGGTCCTCCAGCCCAGCCCGGCAGTGATCTGCCGGAGACGATTCAAGGGGGGGTACTGCACGAACAGCTTTCCTTCCTGGTGCGCCCGGCTGTGGGCCCGGGCGGCGGGGGTACTACGGTACAGCACCCGGGGCGTCCGTTCCACGCGCCCCGAGCGATTTGCCACTCTACAGCATCCAGCCGGTTCCGTCAATGCGTATTCTCCGCACTGGCCGCGGTTTCCGGGCGGGCGGGCCGGCGCACCCGGGCCACCAAGGTCTGAAGGCTCACGTAGCGGGGCACGTTCATGCACACGCAGTGCAGCAGGCCGTGGTGGGGGACCATCTCGTCGACGTTGATGCCCACGACCTTCCAGCCGGGCAGCAGGCGCCGGTAGAGGTCCATGGCCTCGGCCTCGAGGGACCGGGGCACGTCGGAGAAGCTCGGCACCAGCAGCGTGCCGTTGGCGAAGACCACGTTCGTGTACGTCCGCCAGTGCCCGTCCTTGCGGGGCGGGGTGACGATCCGCTCGACCCGCATCGGCCCGGCCGAGGTCCGCACGCCGGCGAGCATCTTCGCCGCCTCGTCCAGGACGGCGGCGTTGGCCGGCTCGGTGTTGGGGTCGCACTCGGCTACGACCGCCAGGTCCGCCGCCACGAACGTGGCGTACATGTCCACGTGCCCGGTGGGCTCGTCGGCCAGCGGCTGGGTGTACAGCCACCGCCGCACGCCGAGGTGCTCCCGCAGCGCCCGCCCGACGGGCCTCGGGTCGGCGGCGCCGCCGTTGCGGGCGAGGATCTTCACCGTGCTGAGGCACACGCCCTCGCCGTTGTGCAGCAGGTTGCCTCCCTCGTACCGAAGGGGCACCGCGCGGGTGGGCAGGCCCATGGCCCGGCCGAGAAGGTCCGGCACGCGGTTGTCGGAGTCCCGGCGGCTGTCGGGCGTGTGGAGCGTGTCGTATTCGGCGTCGGCGACGGCGACCGTGTCGTCGTCGAGGCGGACGAAGAAGGGCCCGTAGTCGCGGACCCACATGCTGTTCATGGGCACGACGGTGAAGAAGACCGACGCGGTCGGCAGGTTGTGCTTGCGCAGCAATGCCCAGGACCGCCGGCCCTGGTCGGCGGTCTGGACCAGCGCGATGATCGGCATCCTCGGGCCGACCGCACGGACCACGTCCACCAGCAGCCGCGGGTAGAACTCGATGATCTCGTTGCAGCCGAGCAGCAGCGCCGCCTGTGGCGTGAACTCGCCCGGCTGGGGCAGGACGGCCACCGGGCCGGCGTCGACCTCTGTGCGGACCACGTCCGGCCGGCGGGGCTGCGGCGCCGGGCGGATCCGTACGGTGACCACGCCGTCGGCGGCCTGGCAGAGGCCGGCAAGCATCACGGATAGCGCAAACGCCCATCGCAGTGGGCCCGCGGTACGGCGGAGATACGTCAAGGTGTGTTCTGCCTCCTCATGGCGCGAGCCGGCGAGGGCCCCGCAGCCAAGGTTACTGCTACCAGTAGATTATACGCCCCCGCCCGAAAAGGTATCGGTCAAAACCCCGACGTGGTGAGGGAAAACGCGCCGCTCAGGGCGCCCCCGGCAGGTTCGGGTCCAGGTCGAAGACCAGGTCCGGCGAGCCGGAGGGGTCGAGCCGGCCGTTCGACAGCCGGACGCACCGCCCGCCGTCGTCCTTGCCGTTGCTGCCCACGCTGTACAGCACGGCCTTGTCCGGAGCGAAGGCGACCGGCCGAGGCGGGGCGGCGAAGGGGTCGTCGGGCACGGCCGGGATGTACGTCGGCGCCAACTCGGCCAGCCCGCCCGGACGCTTGTCCCCGTGGTCGAGCCGGTGCAGCCGGACGGCGATGCCCGTCGCCGCCAGGCGGCGCAGCGCGACCGTGTGGTGGTGCAGTGCATAGGCCCGGTCGAACGTCGGCATGAGGGCGCCGGCGAGGCCGCCGAGGCGGTCGGTGCCTCTCGGCGCGCGGGCGAGGACGGCCCGGGCTTCCGGCAGCGAGTTCGCCTCGGCCGCCCGGACGTAGAAGCCCATCAGCTCCAGCACGACCGCCTGATCTTCGGCGAGCAGGCCGGGGGCCACTTGCAGCATGAGCCGGCGCACGCCGCCGGCCCCGGGCAGCGGCGCGATGGGCATTCGGCCCGTACGGATGCGCTCCAGCGTATCGTGGATGAAGCTCCGCTCTCCCATGATGTGGCGGGGGAACTCGGTGTCGGCGAGCAGGTCGGCGATGAGGCCCTTGGCCGCGGCGGGGACAGCGGCGCGGTTTCCGTCGTATCGCACCCGCGGCAGGGCCTGCTCCAGCGTCTGCACGCACATCTCATCCAGCGAGGAGGAAACCACGTACGCGATCAGCGACGGCGCCGGACGAGACAGACGGCCGAGCGATTGCACGTCCCGTAGCGCCCGCAGGCCTTCCTCGCTCCGACCGGCCTCGATCGACGCCGCCGCACGCAGGCACAGCAGGCTGCCCAACATGCGAATCTCGTTGAGGTTCGGCAGGACGACGTAGACGGCCGGACGCGTGAAATTCACGCCCCAGTCGGCGCCCTCGCAGCGTCCGGCCCGGCGGCAGAGCTCGAAGACCTCCTCGTGGCGGGCGAGGAACTCCCGGATCTCCTCGGCGCGGGTCGCGCGAAGGTTCGGGTCGGCCACAAGCTCGCTGACGATGTCCCCGACGTCCTCCTCGGCGCCTTCGCCCTCCGCGCCCCCGGCCGTCAGGAGGTTCGGGTCCACGCGCGTGTATACCGCGTACGCCCGGCGGTAGTAGGTGGCCGCGTTGTCGTTGGGGGCGAGCGGCTCGGGGGCGAAGTCCGCCCAGGCCAGCGGCTCGCCGCGTTGGCGAATCTCGCCGACGACCTTCGCCAGCCGATCCTCCGCCGCCCGGATCTGCCACCAGTACCACCCCGCGATCGCGCCGACGAGCACCCCCAGCACCACGACGACGCGAACCGTCCACCGCCAGGCGCTGCTGCTGCGGCCGCGGCGCGGCGCTCCGTTTGAGTCCCGCTCGTCCATGATCCAAGCCTCCCTCAGTCCGTGCCGCGCCCCTCGTTGGCGGCGGCGACGTCTTCTTCGGTGCAGATGGCTCCGTCGGCGCGGAGTCGGGCCTGGAGGGCGCCCGGCTCGAGGGCGCGGGGGGCGACGTCGTCGGCGAGGCTCATCGCCGCGGCCGTGCCCGCGGCCTGGCCGAGGGCGGCGCACTGCGGCATCACGCGGGTCGAGCCGAGGGCGCGGTGCGTGACGCTGATGCACCGCCCGGCCACCAGGAGGTTGTCCACGCCGGTGGGCAGGAGGCTGCGGTAGGGGAGCTGGTAGCGGAAGCCCTTCTCCGGCCGGTAGGTCTCCGCGTCCATGCCGGGCCCGGTGCAGTTGTGCACGTCGATGAAGAACGAGCCGTAGCAGATGCTGTCGTCCCAGTCCCGGCGGTGGAGGATGTCCTCGTCGGTGACGACGGCCTCGCCGACGATCCGCCGGCTCTCCCGCGTGCCGATCAGCGCCGCCGTGGAGATCAGGTAGCAGTCCTCCATGCCGGGGACGTACTTGCGGAAGACGGGGATCATGTGGAAGGCCTGCCGCCGGCCCTCGATGGTAGCCGCGGTGATGGAGGCGGCGTCGGTGCAGTCGCAGCCGACGATATGCGTGAAGTTGACGCCGACCTGGTCCGGGCGTGTGGGCGTCCACCACCAGCCCATGATCTGGGACTGGAAGGGCTCCATGTCGCCTGCGTCCTGGGCGGCCTTCCAGACGTGCTCGAGCTGGTAGCTGCTCCCGCGGAACTCGGCGACGCGGTCCCAGTTGACGCCGCCGATGGTGAACATGAGCGTGGCGGGCTGACAGGCGCCGTCGCCGGGTCGGCCCTTCTCGAACGGGGCGCCGGCGCGGGCGGCGACGTCGGCGTCGCCGGTGGCGTCCACCACGCGCCGGGCCCGCACCGCCTGCGTGCCGGACTTGTTCTGGATGACGGCGCCGACGATGCGCCCGTCCTCGACGATCGCGTCGGCGAACTGGGTGTAGTAGAGCACGTCCAGCCCCGCCTCGGCGGCGAGCTGCTCCAGGGCCAGCTTCATGGCGTCGAGCTCGAAGTCGACGCTGCCCCCCTTCCACACGCCGTAGCCGGCCCGGACCACGCGGTCGGCCATCTCGTGGGGGACGCCCTTGACGATCAGCTCCTCGCTGCCCCAGGAGGTGTAGAGGCACAGGTGGTTGTGCCCGCCCGCGGTGGCGATCCCGCCCATGCAGCTCATCTGCTCGATCAGCAGCGTCCTCGCGCCGCTCCGCGCGGCCGCGAGGGCCGCACAGAACCCCGCGGGCCCGCCCCCGCAGACGAGGACGTCCACGTCGTCGTACACCGGCAGCTCGCGTGCCGGCCAGGCGATCGTCCTGGTCACTGGCTGCTCCTTCCGGATCGTTGGTCAGCGGCGCAGAATATCGCGGGGACTCACGGGATGCACGGGATTCCGATCGATTGTCTCGAGGGATCCGCCCCGTTGATCCGCGGCGGTTGCCTTCGGCCCCATCGGCATCCCCTGCATTCCTGCCAAGCGGCCTGAAATGAGTTCGTTGCGGTTCCTGCGCCGGACCCGGTTCGTCCGGCAAGGCGGCCGAAGCAGGCGATGCCGTAGCATCGCCGATGCAGGCCAACGCGGCCAGGCGGGCCGGGGACCGGCAGGAACGCAACATGACGTATCTGGGGCCGCTTAGACCGCCCGGCCGACGAGCCCGGGCTGGGCGCGGATGACGTCCATCATGGCGGCGAGGTTTTCCGGCGGGACGTCGGCGGGGACGCTGTGGGAGGGGCTGAAGATGTACCCCCCGTCGGCGCCGGCGGCCAGGAGGGCGGCGGTCGCGTCGCGGACATCCCGCTCGGTGCCGAACGGCAGCGTCTTCTGCACGCTCATCCCGCCGTGGAACGCGAGCCGCCCGTGGTAGGCCCGCCTGATCGCGAAGACGTCCATCACCTCCGGCTGGAACGGGTTGAAGCAGTTCAGGCCGATCTCGACGAGATCGTCGAACAGTGAATCCACGCGTCCGCATGAATGCATAAACACTTTCTTGCCGGCCTCGCGGACCGGCGCGAACATCCGCGCAAGGCGCGGCTTGAAGAAGTGCCTCCAGTGCTCGGCGCCCATGATCAGCCCGGTCTGCATGCCGTAGTCGTCGCCGAAGTACACCGCGTCCACCCCGAGCCCGAGCCCCCGGCGGACCTGCACGAGGTTGTGCTCGACGATCTCGTCCAGCAGGCGCTCGACGAACTCGGGACGCTCGACCATGTCCATTAGCAGCGCGTCCATGCCCCGCATCGTCCACGCCCGCTCGTAGAGCGAGAAGCCGACCTGGTAGACGCTGAACCGGTCGGCGCCGGCGGCGAGGCGCTCGGCCAGGCCGGCGTACCAGGCGTCGTCGTCGGCGTCCGGCCAGGTGTAGGCGTCCAGGTCCTCCGGGCGGCGGATGGGCCACGACACCGGCGTGCCGATGTCCTTGTCCACGCTGCGGTCCCAGACCACGCCGTAGACGTCCCGCACGCGGTCGGGGCCCGCCGGCGTGAACCGCCCGATGGCCGAGCCGAGGCTCAACAGGTGCGGCCGGAGGAAGTCGTCCAGGTCGTCGGCGGCGAGGTGCTCGCGGAGGCGCGCGGCGCATTGCTGCGTGGGGCTCCAGGACCAGGGCACGTACGGCGGGGGGCGGAACTCCAGGGCCTCGACCACCACGTCGCGGCGGGTCGGTTGGGGCATCGGTCACTCCCTCGGCCGGGGCCAGGCCCCGGCGGACTTCGGTCGCCGCCACGAGGCTGGCGGGCACGCCCGCCGGCCACGAGCCCGCAGCGTCAGGCGTTCTTCGCCGCGGCGATCATCTCCTCGACGGTCGTGACGGCCGCGGCGCAGATGCTGTCGGCGGCGCCGTAGTAGACGGTCAGCCGGCCGTCATCCTCGGCGATCAGCCCGTTGGAGAACACGCAGTTCCCGTAGACGCCGTCGATCTCGTAGTCCGCCTCGGGCTCGAAGACGCACGCCTTGCCGCGGGTGAGAATCCGCTCGGGGTGCTCGGGGTCGCTGAGCATGGCCCCGAGGTGGTAGCGCCCGGCGGCGTCGGCGGCGTGGTAGATGTCCAGCCAGCCCTCGTCGGTGCGGATCGGCGGGGCGCCCGCGCCGACGCGCTCGCCCTCCCACGTATCCGGCGTGGGCGCCAGGGTCATCTCGTGGCGGCCCCAACTGAGCAGGTCCGGCGAGTAGGCCGTCCAGATGCACGCGGGATTGAACTCGCTCTTGTACGGGCGGTGCCGGCAGACGTACAGGTCCCGCACCTTCTCGGGGAACAGACAGACGTCCTTCTGGTACGGCGGGAACACGATGCCCATTCGCTCGAACCGCCGGAAGTCCTCCGTGACCGCCATCGCGACCGTCACGCCGCGCTGCGACACGGCCGTGTAGGTGACGTAGTACCGCCCGTCGATGAACGTGACGCGCGGGTCCTCGCATCCGTAGGCCTCGTAGGGCGTGGTGGGGTAGAGGGCCGGGGCGTCGTCGAAGGTGAAGTTCACGCCGTCGGAGCTGCGGGCGATGCGGATGTGGGACATGCTCGACAGCAGCATCCGCCCGCGGAGGAAGTAGCCCCGCCCGTCGGTGACCTCCAGGTCCGGGTGGTCGGTGCGGATGCCGTCCACGAACGTCTCGCCCGTCTCGGCGTCGTAGTAGACGTAGCGGACGAAGCCCTCCTCCTCCGGCGCCCGCTCGCCGACGCGGACCAGCAGCAGCGTCTCGCCCTGGTAGCGGACGGCGCCGGGGTTGAGCGTGCAGTAGATCTCAAGGTCCGCCCGCGTGGGCTTCAGGTCCGCGGGAGTCAGCAGCGGGTTGGCGTCGAGTCGTTTCATGGGGTGAATTATAGCGGCGACCGGCCGGGTCCGGTAGGGCAGGCTCCTGCATGGACGCCACGGTTGGCGCTTGATGAATCCCCGGATCGTGGTAGGATATACTCCGTGCCCGCGGGGGGGCGTCGGGCGACCGGGACTGTAGTGGGCGGCCCGGGCGCCGAAGCGAGGCCCTTCCGTTCCGCGGGCGTTTCCGAGGAGCCATCGGCCGTCTGCAAGGAGGACATCCCATGTCTCGTTCGATCGGCGGAATGACCGTGTGCGCGGTGGTCTGCGCGCTGGCGGCGGCGGTGCCGGCTCGTGCGGCGGAGACCGTCGAGGGCGACTGGCGGTTCGGCGAGAACGGCGGGCAGGTGCTGTTCGACGCCACGGCGAACGACAACGACCTGATTCGCGGCTCGACGGCGGCCGGCGACGTCCACGATCCGGGCTGGTCGTCGGACACGCCCCAGCCGGCGGGGGGCAACTACTCGCTGAGCCTGGACGGCACGAACGACTTCGCGCACCTGCCCTCGCTGCCGGCCTCGCTGAAGCCGACCGACGAATTCACCCTGGCTTCGTGGGTCAAGCTGCACTCGCTGGACCTCGGGGACCAGGACGTGGTGATCGCGTCGATCGAGGGCTGGGGAGAAAGCGGCGGCTACCAGCTTCTTTTCGGCGGGGGGGACACGCCCGGCGCGGTCATGTTCTACCGCGACGCGTCCTTCACGGACCGCGCCATCTCCGTGCCGCTCTCGCAGGTCGGCTGGGAGGCAGACACCTGGTACCACTTGGCCGGCACGTACGCCGACGCCGGCTCCGACGCGGACTTGGAGTTGTACGTGGACGGCAGGCTGGTTCAGAGCGGGCGGCGGACGGGGAACATCAGCTACGGCAATACCGACAGCTTCCACGTGGGCACCAACTACGACGGCGCCGGCGGGATCAACATCCTCGACCGGGAGTTGAACGGCAAGCTGGACGCCACGCAGGTCTGGGACGGCCGGCTCGAGCCCGGCGAGGTCCGCGACCTGGCGCAGATCACGCAGTCGTGGACGTCGGGCGTCAGCGGCGTCCTGACTGACAAGGCGCGGTGGCAGATCGCCAAGGTCCCGGCCTACGCGTCCAACCTCCGTCTGCCGGCCCACGGGGCCGACTACACCGTCGCAGTGACCCAGCCCTGCGAGGTGTACAGCCTGACGGTGCAGAACCGCGCGACGGCAAGGCTCGATGGGAATGGACTGAGCGTGGGCAAGGACACGGATATCCAGCCCGGCGGGACGCTGCACGTCGACGGGGCCACGTACGCCCAGGCGGCCGGGACCGTCCTCGACGTCGGTGGCACGTTGCGACTGACCGGCGGAGAGGTCGATGCCAACGTGACCGTCCAGCCCGGGGGGATGGTGGTCGGCAGCGGGTCGGTGACCAACAGTCACACCACCGGGCGGACCGAGAACCACGGGCAGCTCGTTGCCGAGGGCGGCGGCTTGACCGTCTACGGCACGACGGTCAATCACGGGCGAATCGGAACGGACGGCAACGGGATTGCGTTCTCCACGCTGGACAACCGCGCCGACGGGCTGGTGGAGGCGCGCGGCGGGCTCGCGGCCGGGTCGATCGTCAACGAGGGCACGGTGAACGTGCGGGACGACGGGGTCCGCAGTCGGCTGACGCTCAAGGGCAGCATGTCCGGCGGGGGGCGGTTTGGCCTGGAGGGCGTCTCGGCCGCCATCTCCGGGGATCTGGCCCTGACCGAGACGGGGTGCCTGGACGACTACGGCACGGAAGGGCAGATCACCGTCCGGGGGCACGTGCAGAAGCTCGCCGGCGCGGCGGATGCCTTCGATGCCGATCAGATCGCCCTGACGGTGTGCGACTCGCTGATGGTCAAGCTGCCCGGCCCGCACCAGTTCGACTGGCGGGCGGAGGACCGCGGCGCGGTCGAGGAAGGGATGCCCGACAACCTCGCCCTGGGTGAGTTGATCTTCGGCGAGGGGAAGGGCCCCATCAAGAAGGGCCTGGAGCCACTCGAGGCCCCGGCGGGCCCGACGAAGGACGAGTACAACTACAAGCTGACGCCCGAGACGATCGTCTACACCTACGGGCTGGTGATATCGAGCGACGCGGCGGTCGATCTCGGCGGGGCGACCATCTACTACGTCGAGGACGGCTTCGAGATCAACGGCATCCCGGGCACGGGGTTCTATGACTCGGGCACCTGGGCCAACGGCCGGATCCTCCCCATCCCCGAGCCGGCGACGCTGGCGCTGCTGGCCTTCTGGTCGGCCGCGTGCCTGGCGGGACGCCGGCGCCGGTAAGCGCGCCAACGGTCTCCGGCGCCGCGACGATCCGCCCTTCGAACGCGGCCTCGGGCTTCTGCGAGCGGCGCGCGGGCGACTTCCTCTCCACGCCCGTCCTCGGGGCTCCCGTCCGGGCAGGCCCGATCCCCCCGGCTCCGTTCCGCACGATTCGCGAATCCCCCTCAAGGGTTTCCCCTCGCCCGGACGATAGGGAAGGATACGTGCCGTTGTACGCGGCCGGGCGCGACCGCGCGCCGATTGACAGACATGACGAGCAGGGACGGCGCAAAAAAGTCTCTTCGGCCGGTTCGGCGGTCACGGACGCAAGCGATAGCCCCCCGAAGGCCGGTCGGCCCCAAGGACTTGGGGCGTCTGGTGGCAGGATGCACGCGTCTCCAGGAGAAATCGGGATTTGGTCGTGTTTTTTTCTTGCCGCTTTCCCTGTTTGTGGCTAAATTTCCCTACAGCTCCCTAGTGATGGCGAAAGGGACCAAGGAATGGCGTTGTTCGTCGGGGAATTCGAGCAGACCATCGATGCCAAGCATCGGATGGCGATCCCGGCGGCGCTGCGAGACCAGCTCGACCCTGAGGAAGATGGGGAGCAGTTCATCCTGGTTCTCGGCCCGGACCGCCATCTCTGGTTGTACCCGGACCTTGCGTATCGGCAGTTGCTGGCGAAGCTTCGTCGTTCGCCGCTGCCGGACCGCAAGAGCCGCCAGATCAGCCTGCTGTTCGCGATGGCAAGGATCGTCAAGCCGGACAAGCAGGGGCGTGTGGTGCTGCCCGAGAAGTCGATGAAGCGGGCCTCGCTGGCCGAGGATGTCACCCTCGTCGGCGGGTACGACCACATCGAGATCTGGCCCACGGACGAATGGGAGCGTCACGTGGAAGAGGGCCTGCCGAACTACGGCGAGGTCCTGTTCGAGGCCGCGGACCGTCTGGAAGCCGACACGGCCGCCCGGGAGGCAACGGACTGACTTCCGGGCGGCATCGTCGTTTCCGCGACGGTTCGCACAGGAGACAACGACCCGATGAGAAAGGAGTCTCCCGACATGCTCACCACCCACGATGCCCAAGCCGGGACGGCGCCGTCGCAAGGACGCGACGGCGGCGGCCTGGCGGAGCTGCGCCGCGAGCTGGCCGACCCGGCGGGACTGACCCACGGAAACCGGCAGCGCCTGCTGGAGCTGACACGCCGGCTGGCGCGAGTTCAGGCATGTGGAGGTGAGTATGTCAGGGTCGCCCTGTCCGAGCACGCCGCGACGGCGCTGGCGCAGTCGCCGGCGATGGCCTGAGGCGGGGCCGCGCCGGTGGGCGACCGACGCGGCGAGCCCCCCGGGCACGTGCCCGTGCTCGTCGAGGAGGTCGTCGCCCTGCTCGACCCGCCAGGGCGGCGGGTGCTCGTCGACTGCACCGTCGGGCTCGGCGGACACGCCGAGGCCCTGCTGGACGCCGCCGGCGAGCGGGCCGTGCTGCTCGGGATCGACCTCGACGCCGAAAATCTTCGCCGCGCACGCCGCCGCCTGGAGCGTTTCGGCCGGCGGGTGCGGCTGTTCGAGGCCAACTTCGCCGACGTCCGCGAGGTGCTCGCCGAGGCCGGCGAGCCGGCGGCGGACCTGCTGCTGGCGGACCTCGGCGTGGCCTCCAGCCAGCTCGACGACGCAGCCCGCGGCCTGAGCTTCCAGGCTGACGGGCCGCTGGACATGCGGCTGGGCGGGCCCGGCGGAGAAGGGCCCACCGCCGCCGAGCTGGTCAACCGCCTCGATGAGGCGGAGCTGGCCGAGATGATCTATCGCTTCGGCGAGGAACGGTACAGCCGGCGGATCGCGCGGGCGATCGCCGAGGCGCGACGTGACAACCGGATCGAGCGCACGCGGCAGTTGGCGGAGATCGTCGCGCGGGCCCTGCCCCCCCAGGCCAGGAAGGCCCGGCGGGGCGTCCACCCGGCCACGCGGACCTTCCAGGCCCTGCGCCTGGCCGTCAACGACGAGCTCGGCAGCCTCGCCAGGCTGCTGGAGGCGCTGCCTGACTGCCTCGCCGACGGCGGGCGGGCCGGCGTGATCAGCTTCCACTCGCTCGAAGATCGCCCCGTCAAGCGGCGGTTTGCCGAGCTCGCCGAGGCCGGACGCGCCACGAGCCTGACGCGCAAGCCCGTCACGCCCGGGCGCGCCGAGCAGGCCGCCAACCCGCGGAGCCGGTCGGCCAAGCTTCGCGCCATCGAGAACACCCCGACGCCCTGACACGGAAGGCAGGCAGATGAGCAAGGAAACGCGAATCGGGCTGTTGGTAGGGTTGCTGTTCATCATCATGTTCGGGCTGGTCCTCAGCGAGCTGACGGGCACCAGCCAGCTCCCGCCGGTCCCGGCCGCCGCCGAGGAGCACGTCGGCGCCTACGCCCACACGCCGGTGATCGACGACTACGGCGTCCCGCCGGTGCCGCCTCGGCCGACCGCGCCGCCGTCGCCCGAGGTCTCGCGATCTCATCGCGCCGTCGCCTCGGCCGGAGGAACCGGGACCGTCGAGTCGGTCCTCAGCGGCCCTGCCGTCCGAGTGCCGCGCGGCGGGGTGATCGAGTCGGAGGTGCGTTCCGGCGCGCATGTGCTGGCCGCCCACGAGGCGGGGCGTGGCGAGCGGTCCGAGCCGGCCGTCACGCCCGTGCCCGCGGCGCCGCCTGCGCCTGCGGCGGCCCCGACCCGCCGTGCCGACCCGCCGGCGCCGCGCCGCCGCGTCTACACCGTCCAGCCGAACGACTCGCTCATCCGCATCGCGCGGAAGGTCTACGGGGCCGACAAGGCCATGGAGTACAAGCGGATCTACCGCGCCAACCGCGGCGAGCTGCAGGATGAGGGCACGGTCCGTATCGGGCAGGAGCTCGTGATCCCTCCGCTGCCCGGCGCGACCCCTGAGCCCGCGCCGGCGCGGGCGGGCGGCACGGAACGCCGTCGGGCCCGGACGCCGACGCCGCCGACCGGCGCGCCCAGCCACGCGGTCATGACGGCCGAGCAGCTCCAGCGCGACGTCGAGGCCCGCAGCGGCGAGGCCGAGCGCCGCACGCGTCGCCGCTGGAAGGTCTACACCGTACGCCGGGGCGACAGCCTCTCGAGCATCGCCCGCAGGATGATGGGCAACGACCGCCCGGGGACGGTGCAGAAGCTCTTCCACGCCAACCGCGACCGGCTCGACAGCCCGCACCTGGTCCCCGTCGGCGTGGAGCTGAGCATCCCCAACGGCTAACCGCAGACCCGCCCCCGGCGGGAAGGACGCCCCGTGAGAATCAGCCTGGTCATCGTGATGCTGGCCTCCGTCGCCGCGGGGGTGGTGCACCTCCGCCGCGCCCAGACGCGGGCCCACCACCGCGTCCACGAGCTCCAGGTCCGCCAGATCCTCCTCCGCCGCCGGCTGTACGACCAGCAGGTCACTCTTGGGCGCCTGACGGCCCCCGAGGCCGTCCGCAAGCGGGCCGAATTGCTGAACGTCACCCTGACCGACTGCCTCATCCGCCGGGCCGAAATCGCCCGCCGCCGCTGACCGCACGCAAAGGACGCCGCACGATGGACCGGACCGAGACACGACGCGAGGGGGGGCGCTGGAGGGCGAACCTCCTGTTCGGCCTGCTCTGCGTCGGCGCGCTGGCCCTGGCCTGCCGACTGGTGCTGCTGGTTCGCGACGGCACGGCGAAGGCGGCGGTGCGGGCCCGGCGCCAGCAGCGGATGGTCGTTCCGCTGCCCGGTCGTCCGGGCAGCATCTTCGCGCGGACGCGCGGCAGCTACGTGCCCGTTGCCGTCAGCCGACGCGTGCCGAGCTGCTTCATCGACCCGCTGCTGGTCGAGGACAAGGAGATGCCCGGGGTCTGCATCGCCGTCGGCGAGGCCCTCGGCGTCCACCCGGTGCGGCTCCAGGAGCGGTTGGTCCGCCGGCGGAAGAAGCGTTTCCTGTGGGTCAAGCGGTGGATGACCGACGTCGAGGCCGACCGCGTCCGCGAGATCGGCCACCCCGGCGTGGCCATCCTCCACGAGTGGCAGCGCGAGTATCCCAACGGCGCGCTGGCCCCCACGGTGGTGGGCTTCCGCCGCCGCGACGGCCTGCCCGGCGGGGGGATCGAGCTGGCGATGAACCGCACGCTGTCGGCCGACGACGGCGAGCGGGTGATGCTCGCCGACGCCCGGCGCCGCCCGATCTGGCCCGTCCCGTCCGAGACCGAATGCCCCCGCGACGGCAGCGGCGTGTTCCTCTGCCTCGACGCGGTGATCCAGGACGCCCTCCAGTCCGCCGTGGCCGAGTCCGTCGGGCAGTTCGACGCCAAGTGGGGCACGGGCGTGGTGATGGACCCGCTGACCGGCGAAGTGCTGGCGATGGCCTCGGCGCCGGCGTACGACCCGTCGGAGTACCACCGGGCGTCCTCGGCGGGCCGCACGAACCGGGCCGTCTGCGTGCCCTACGAGCCGGGCAGCGCGCTGAAGCCGATCTACGCCGCCGCGGCCGCCGAGGCCGGCGTGGCGAGCTTCCAGACGCAGATCTACTGCGAGAACGGCGTGTATCACGCCCGTCGCGGCGGTCGGATCAGCGACCACGGGCACCGCTACGGGCACCTGACGCTCGAGGACGTGGTGGTCCACTCCAGCAACATCGGCATGGCGAAGGTCGGGGAGATGCTGGGCAACCGCGCCCTCCACGAGATCGCCGGGCGGTTCGGCTTCGGACGGCGGACCGGCGTGGAGGTCCCCGGCGAGAGCCCGGGCATCGTCCGCGATCTCCGCAAGTGGGATGGCTACAGCCTCCGCCGCGTGCCCTTTGGCCAGGAGATCTCCGTCACCTGCCTCCAACTCGCCACGGCCTTCTCGGCACTGGCCAACGGCGGGGAACTGGTCCGCCCGCGGCTGATCGACCGCATCTGCACCGCCGACGGGCGGGTGCTGTGGCAGAGCCACCGCCGCGTCGTCCGCCGCGTGCTCAAGCCCCAGGTCGCCCGCCAGGCCCTCGCGGCGATGGAGCAGGTTGTCGAGCGAGGCACGGGCAAGCGGTGCAAGCTCGAGCACTGGACGAGCTTCGGGAAGACCGGCACGGCCCAGATCCCCGGACGCGGCGGCTACGTGGACGGGGCGTACACCGGCACGTTCGTCGGCGGCGCCCCGGCCGGGCAGCCCCGCGTGCTGTGCGTGATCTCGATCTACTGGCCCGACCGCAGCAAGGGCTACTACGGCTCGAAGGTGGCCGCCCCGTTCGTCCGCAAGGTGCTGCGGCGGACGCTGACGTACCTGAACGTCCCGCCGGACCGCCAGGCGGACCGCCTGGAGCCGACCCTCGCCCGCAGCGACGCGCCGCGCGGGCGAACGAATCGATAACGGGCGCGCCGGCCCGGGCCGCGGACGATCCCGCGGCCGGGCCGGCCGACAACTGAGTTTCCCAGCGTTGGCCCGGGCTCTCGCCGCACTCGTGGTGCGGCGATCCCGGCCGGCGAGAATAACCCCGCGTATCGGCCAACGCAACGGGCCGGTGGGCGGAGGCGAGGACCCGCGGCGGGCCCTTGGAGGCCCGCCCACGACATGGCCATGCGATTCTCGGACCTCCTGGCTTCGGCCGACGTCGGCGTGATCCGCCGCGACGGCGATGCGGACGTGACCGACGTCGTGGCCGATTCCCGCCTCTGCCGCGCGGGCTGCTGTTTCGTTGCGGTGCCCGGAACCGCCGTGGACGGGCACCGCTACATCGACCGTGCCGTCGCCGCCGGGGCCGCCGCCGTCGTGTGCAGCGACGCCGCGGCGGCCCCGGCCGGCGGCGAGGTCGCCGTCGCCGTCGTTGGCGACGCACGCGTCGCGGTCGCCCGCCTCGCCCAGGCCGTCCGCGGCTGGCCCGCACGCAAGCTCCAGTGCATCGCCGTGACCGGCACCAACGGCAAGACCACGGTGGCCCATCTCGTTCGCGAGCTGCTCGCCGCCGCCGGGCACAGCCCGGCCATGCTGGGCACCATCGCCTACGAGACCGGGCGACGGACCGCCCCGGCCCAAACGACCACCCCCGACCCGGTCCTGCTCGCCGAGCTGACCGACGAGATGGCCGCCGACGGCCGGACCCACCTGGTCATGGAAACCTCCTCCCACGCACTCGACCAGCGGCGGACGGCGGGGCTCGCGTTCGACGCCGCCGTGTTCACCAACCTCTCCGGCGACCACCTGGACTACCACGGCACGATGGACGAGTACGCCCGCGCGAAGCGGCGGCTGTTCGCCGAGCTGGCTGCCGACGCGACGGCGGTGATCAACCGGGACGACCCCGCGGGGGAGTCGATGGCGGACGCGACGCCGGCGGCCGTGCGCTGGTATGGCCTGAGCCCGGCGGCGGACGTGTGGGCGAAGATCCGTCGCATCGATGCCGGCGGGACGGCGTTCGCCCTCCGCGCCGGGCAGCGCGAGATCGAATGCCGCACGCCCCTGATCGGGCGGCACAACGTCTACAACGGCCTGGCCGCCCTCGCCGTCTGCGACGCCCTCGGCGTGCCGCTCGAGGTCGCCGCCGAAGCCCTGGGGGGCGTCGCGGCCGTGCCGGGCCGGCTCCAGCGCGTCGACACCGACGAACCGTTCGACGTGTTCGTCGATTACGCCCACACCGACGACGCCCTGGCCAACGTGCTGGGCTCGCTCCGCCCGCTGACCAAGGGGCGGTTGATCCTCGTCTTCGGCTGCGGGGGCGACCGCGACCGCACCAAGCGCCCCCGCATGGCCGCCACGGCGGAGCGGCTGGCCGATGTCCTCGTCGTCACCAGCGACAACCCGCGCAGCGAACGGCCCGAGGCGATCCTCGACGACATCCTGGCCGGGCTGAGCCCCGAGGCCCGCTCGGCCGCGACCGTCCGGGCGGACCGCCGGGCGGCCATCGCCGCGGCGGTCTCGGGGGCGGCGGCCCGCGACGTCGTGCTGATCGCCGGCAAGGGGCACGAGACATACCAGGTCCTCGGCGACCGGCGTGTCCACTTCGACGACGCGGAGGTCGCCGCCGAGGCCCTCCGCGCGCGGGAGGGGCGCCCGTGAAGCCGCTGACCGTCGAGGAGATCCGCCGCGCCGTCCACGCCCGCCGGCGCAGCCGGGGCGACGATCTCACCGCACGCGGCGTCAGCACCGACAGCCGGTCCGCCGAGCCCGGGGACGCCTTCTTCGCCCTGCGCGGGGAGCGATGCGACGGGCACGACTTCCTCTCCGCCGCCGCCGAACGCGGCTGTGTCGCGGCCGTGACCGACATGGCCGTCGAGCTGGAGGGCGCCGTTCTCGACGCGTTCCCCGCCGGCGTGCTGGGCGTGCCCGACACCACGCGGGCGCTGGGGGAGCTGGGGGCGTGGCACCGCGGGGGCTGCGGCGCGACGGTGGTGGCGGTGACCGGGAGCAACGGCAAGACGACGGTCAAGCGGATGATCCACCACGTGCTGTCGAGGACGCTGACGGGCACGTGCAGCCCCAAGAGTTTCAACAACGCCATCGGCGTGCCCCTGACGCTTCTGGCCGCCGACACCGGCGACGACTACACCGTCTGCGAGCTGGGCACCAGCGCCCCCGGCGAGATCGCCGCCCTGGCGGGCATGTGCTCGCCGGACATCGCGGTAATCACCTCGGTGGCGCCGGCCCACCTCGAGCGGCTGGGCAGCATCGAGCGGATTGCCGCCGAGAAGGCCTCCATCCTCGGGCCGCTGTCGCCCGACGGCCTGGCCGTCGTCTGGGCCGACAGCGACGTGCTCCGAAAGACCGTCGCCGGCTACGACCGCCGGATGGTGCTGTTCGGCACGGCCGAGGACGCCGCCCTCCGCGTCACCGCCCACCAGCCGCAGGGCCCGCGCCAGCGGTTCCAGCTCAACGGGCGGCTGTGGGTGGAGCTGCCCATGCCCGGGCGACACAACGCCGCCAACGCCCTGGCTGCCATCGCCGTGGCGCGGCGCTTCGGGATCGACGAGGCCGACGCCGCGGCCGCGCTGGCCGACTTCGCCGGCACGGACATGCGACTGGCCTGGGAGCGCCTGCCCGACGGGACGCTCATCGACGACGCCTACAACGCCAACCCCGCCTCGCTCGCCGCGGCGGTGGACGTGCTCCGCGCCTGTCCCGGCCGCCGCCGGGTGCTGATCGTCGGCGATATGCTGGAGCTGGGCGAGACGGCCGACGCCCTCCACGCCGCCGCCGGCCGGGGTGCCGCCGCCGCGGGCATCGACGTGGTGGTCGCGGTGGGTCCGCTGGCGAAGTCCCTCGCCGCCGGTGCCGCCGAGGGCGGCGCGTCGACGAGCTGCCACGCCGACGCCGGCGCCGCGGCCGAGGCGATCGGCGAGGCGGTCCGTCCCGGCGACGCGGTGCTGGTCAAGGGCTCGCGGGGGATGGCGATGGAGAGGCTGCTGCCTGCGGTCCGGCGCGTGCTGGGCGGCGGCGACGGGAAAGGCCACGGCGCGTGATCTACACCTTCTACCAGGGACTGATCCTTCGAATGACCGGCGCGGCGGTCCTGAGCTTCCTGATCGTCCTGCTGCTGGGGCCGTGGACGATCCGCCAGCTCATCCGGCGGAAGGTGGGGGACCTGCCGGAGTTCGAGCACGCCGACCTCAACGAGCTGACCCGCCACAAGGCCAACACCCCGACGATGGGCGGCGTGCTGATCGCCATTGCCCTGTTCGTGGCGATCCTGGTCTTCGCCAACATGCACAACACGTACGTTCGCCTGAGCCTGCTGGCGCTGGTCTGGCTGAGCACGCTGGGCGGCTTCGACGATTGGATGAAGCTCAAGGACAGCCCCGACGCCTCGGCCCGCGACGGGCTGAAGATGTGGGAGAAGCTCATCTTCCAGATCGGCCTGGCGGTGATCCTGGGGATCGGCACGTACTCCTACGGGCGGGCCAGCACCGTCGGGGACGTCAACCCCGCCCACAGCCTCTACCTGCCCTTCAGCATCCCGCCGATCCCGCTGACGCTGCTGGCCTACACCGTCATCATGGTCCTGACCACCGTGGGGTCCTCCAACGCCGTGAACATCACCGACGGCATGGACGGCCTGGCCGCGGGAAACGTGATCATCGTCGCGGCCGTGCTGTTGATCTTCAGCGAGATCGTCGGCGTCCGCTCCTACACCCGGGCGTTCGGGCTGCCCCTCGTGGCCGGGTCTGCGGAGATGACCGTCGTCTGCGGCGCGGTGATCGGCTCGTGCCTGGGCTTCCTCTGGTACAACGCCCACCCCGCCCAGGTGTTCATGGGGGACACCGGCTCGCTGCCGCTGGGCGGGCTGCTGGGCTACATCGCCGTCGTCAGCCGGCAGGAGGTCCTCCTGCTGATCGCCGGCGGCGTGTTCGTCATGGAGGCAGGCAGCGTCGTCCTCCAGGTGGGCTTTTTCAAGTGGACCAAGTGGCGAAGCGGCGGGCAGGGGCGGCGGGTCTTCCGCTGCGCGCCGCTGCATCACCACTTCCACCTCGGCGGCTGGCCCGAGCCGAAGGTCGTCGTCCGCTTCTGGCTGCTGGGCATCGTCTTCGCCGCGCTCGCGCTGGCGACGTTGAAACTCCGCTAGCAACAACGGGATCGATCATGACAAAGACCGCACGAACGCACCTGCCGATGACCTGGGAAGACAACCCCGCCGGGCTGGGCCTGCTGCTGGTGACCCTGGCCATGCTCGCGCTCGGCGTGGTCATGGTCCACAGCGCCGTGGCGTCCGTCGCCGAGCCGGGGCCCGTCTGGGGCCGGCGGGACGTCAAGCACACCGTCTACGCCGTCGCCGCCGCGCTGGTGCTGATGCTGCTGTGGCGCGTCGACTACCGGCGGCTCGTCGGCGACCGCCGCGTGCCCCGCCTCCTCGCCGTCCTGCTCGCCCTCGCCATCCTCAGCAGCCTGCTGGTCTACGTGCCCGGCCTCGGGGCCGCGGTGGGGGGCAGGCACCGGTGGGTGCGGTTCTCCCTCGGACCCGTTCGCATGGGCTTCCAGCCCTCCGAGCTGATCAAGTTCGCCCTCGTGCTCTTCCTGGCCGGGTGGCTCACCCGCCGGGGGACCGACCCGCGAAGCCTCACCCGCACCTTCTTTCCCGCCATGGCCCTCACGGGGCTCTGCGTGGCCCTGGTCATCGGGGAGGACTTCGGCACGGCCATGCTCATCAGCATCGGGGCGGTGACGGCCCTGTTCCTGGCGGGGGCGGCGTGGCACCACCTGCTGGCGGTGTTCACCACCGCCGGCGGGGCGTTCTTTGCGCTGATGTGGACCAGCCCGTACCGCTGGGCCCGCATCACGGCCATGTGCGACCCGTGGGACCTGGACAACCCGTGCGCCTACCACGCCCGCCAGAGCCTGCTGGCCATCCAGACCGGCGGAGTGTTCGGCAAGGGCCTCGGGCACGGGATGATCAAACGCGGCTTCCTGCCCGAGGGGCACACGGACTTCATCTTCTCGGTCTTCTGCGAGGAGTGGGGCATGGTCGGGGCGCTGCTGCTGATCGGCCTGGCCCTGGCGTGGGTCTGGCTCGCACGCAAAGTCACCGTCCGTGCCGGCGACGGCTTCGGGCGGACGCTCGCGGGGTCGCTGGGCTTTCTCATCGGCCTCCAGGTGCTCCTGCACATCGCCGTCGATCTCGTCGCCGCGCCGCCGACGGGCATCGGCTGCCCGTTCCTCTCCGCGGGCGGCACGCGGCTGCTGACCCTCGCGGCCGCGACGAGCCTGATCCTGTCCGTCTCCGCCCACCGCCCGCCGGATGCCGTGCCCGAATCGTCCGAGCCGGCGGACCTCGCCGCCGAGCCGGCCGTCTGAGGCCGCCGTGGGCGCACCGATCTACATCTTCGCCGGAGGGGGCACCGGCGGGCACCTCTACCCGGGCCTGGCGGTCGCCGACGAGCTGCGCCGCCGCCGGCCCGACGCCCGCGTCGTCTTCGCCTGCTCCAACCGCGACGTGGACCGGCACATCCTCGAGCCCACCGGCTGGGGCATCGTCGTCCAGCCAGTCCGGCCCATCCCGCGAGGGCCCCTCGACCTGCCCGGCTTTCTGCGGGCCTACGCCGCGAGCTGGCGCCAGGCGAGACAGATGGTTCGCGACCTCAGACCCGCCGCCGTGCTCGGCCTCGGCGGGTTCGCGGCCGCGCCGGTCGTCGCGCGGGCCGCCGGAGAGGGCGTCCGCACCGGCCTGCTGAACCCCGACGCCGTCCCTGGCAAGGCCAACCGCCTGCTCGCACGCCGCGTGGACGCGGTCTTCACGCAGTTCTCCGCCACGGCCCGGTGCTTCCCGCCCCGGCTGCGGGAGAAGGTCCGCCGCGTCGGCTGCCCGGTGCGTGCGGCGTTCGCCGAGGCCGACCGCGACGAGGCCGTGCGGCACTTCGAGCTCGACCCCGCCCGCAAGACGCTGCTGGTCAACGGAGGCAGCCTCGGCGCCGCGTCGATCAACGAGGCGGTCGAGGCGCTCGCCGGCGACCTCGCCCCGCTGGGCGACACGTGGCAGCTCCTGCACGTCACCGGGCGGGACAAGGGCGGCGCCCCGCCGGCGATGCCCGAGGGCTTGCTCGTCCGCCGGCTGGACTACTGCCGCCGCATGGACCTCGCCTACGCCGCCGCCGACCTGGCGCTGTCCCGCTCGGGCGCCGTCACCGTCGCCGAGCTGACCGCCACCGCCACCCCCGCCGTGCTGATGCCCTACCCCTACCACGCCGACCGCCAGCAAACGCTCAACGCCGCCGACCTCTGCTCCGCCGGCGCCGCCGTGATCTGCGACGACGCCAAGGCCCCGGCCCCCAACGCCGACGCCCTCCGCCGGACGCTCCTGCCCATCCTCGGCGAGCCCCCGCGCCTCGCCGCCATGACCGCTGCCGCCGTCACCGCCTCCGGCCAGGCCGCCACCTGCGCCGTCGCCGCCTGGCTGCTGGGCGAGTAAGCTCGCAGCACGCCCCGCCCGCACTCATCCGATGCCCAGGTCCTCGCGGGTGAGGAGGGCTTCGAAGCGGAAGCCGGCGGCCTCGACGTTTTCGCGGGCGCCCTGGAGGCGGTCGATGACGAAGACGAGGCGGTCGAGGATGGCCCCGGCGTCCACGAGGGTGCGGGCGGCGTCGAGGGCCGCACCCGCCGTCGTGCCGATGTCCTCGACCAGCACCACCCGCCTGCCCGACACGTCGGGCCCCTCGATCAGCTTGCTGGTGGCGTAGTCCTTGGTGGCCTTGCGGACGATGACGAAGGGCCTGCCGGATTCGATGGCCGTCGCGGCCGCCAGGGACACCGCGCCGAGGGCCGGGCCCGCGATGAGCTCGGCATCGCCGACCTCCCGGGCGAGGCGTCGTGCGAGCTCGGCGAGGATGTCCGGCTGGGCCTCGAAGAGGTACTTGTCGAGGTAGTACTTGCTCCGCTTGCCGCTCCGCAGGACGAAGTCGCCCTCGAGGTAGGCCTCTTCCTTGATTCTCGCGGCGAGTTGCTTGAGGTCCATCGTGGTCTCCGAAGTGGGTCCGGTTATCTTCCCCCGCCGGGCGAGTCAACCGTTGCCTGCCGGCAGGGGGGAGGCTATCTTGGTCGTCTTCATGGCCGAGGGCAAGTCCAAGACATACCGAGAGCTGCTCAGCGCCCGGGAGACGGTCGAGAGCGTGGGGGTGGCGATCATCCTGGCGTTCGTGCTGCGCGCGTTCGTGATCGAGGCGTTCGTGATCCCGACCGGCTCGATGGCGCCGCGCCTGTACGGCGAGCACCTGGATCTTCACTGTCCGGCCTGCGGGTACGAGTACGCCTACAACTGGTCCAGCGAGGGCCGGGCGGGCACGGCCTCTCCGGGCGCCGGGGGCCGGCCGTTCCGGGGGCCGCACTGCCCGAGCTGCGGCTTCGACTGGGCCCGCGACGGGGCCGTCGCCGGCGGGGACCGCGTGCTGGTGATGAAGTACCTCTACCGCTTCCGCGAGCCTCAGCCGTGGGACGTGGTGGTATTCAAGAACCCCCAGGACAACCGCCAGAACTACATCAAACGCCTCATCGGCCTGCCGGGCGAGGAGATCGAAATCGTCCACGGCGACGTCTTCGTCCGCAAGCCCGGGCAGGAGCGGTTCGGCATCCGCCGCAAGATCAAGCCCGAGGTGCAGCGGGCGATGTGGCACGTGGTGTACGACAACGACTACCGCCCGGACCCGGCCGCCTTCGGCGAGCGGAATGACCGCGCCGACGAGGAGATCGTTCCCCCGCACTGGGACGCGCCCGTCGGCGGTTGGCGCCCGGCGGGGGCCCACCGCCGCCACTGGCGGTTCGACGGCGGCAAGGAAGCGCCGCTGGTCTTCCGCCCGGTGTCGAACACCTTCCTGCCGCGGTATGGCTACAACGCGCCGCACGATGTGAATTTCGACTGGCCCGTGGACGTCGTCAGCGATCTGAAGCTCCAGGCGGTCTACCTGCCCGGCGCCGCCGACAGCCGCGTGGCGCTGACCCTGACGGCCTTCGAGTACGCCTTCCGAGGCGAGATCGGCGCCGACGGCACGGCCCGGCTGCGGGTGCGACGCACCGACGGGCAGTCCCCGGCCGACTGGGTGCCCCTCGCGCCGGACCACGCCGGCCGGCCGCTGGATACCGAGCTCGGTCACGAGATCGCCCTGACCCACGTCGACTTCCGCGTCTGCCTGTGGGTCGGCGGGCGGTGCGTGCTGGAAAGCCGGGACCATGGCGCCGACGCCCCGGACGGCGTGGCGACCTACCCGATGAACTACACGCGGCTCAAGCAGCGGCTGGCCGCGGCCAGGGCCCACGTCAACAAGCAGCCGATCCCCCAGCCCCGCGTCGAGCTCGCCGCCGCCGGCGGCGCCTGCGAGCTCCGCCACCTCCAGATCGGGCGCGACGTGTACTACACCTCGCCCAGCTTCCGGGAGGGGCCCGGCGACGCGCCGGCCGGGCGGTTCGCCAGGCTGCTCGGCGTCCGCGGTGGAGACCCCGGCTGGGGGACCGAGGGCCACCCCATCAAGCTCCACCGGTTCCCGGGGCATCGCGATCTCGACCAGTTCTACGTCCTCGGCGACAACAGCCCATCCAGCCTCGACGGGCGTCTCTGGACCTCCGCGGCCGTGACGCTGAGGCTCTACGACCCCGCCGGCGACCTGGGCCCGCCGACGCTGGCCGTCGGCGACGTGCTGCACTGGGGGCGATTCCTCAAGGCGCTGCGGGATGCGGCGGGCGCACCCCGCCCGTCGCCGGCGCGTCACCTGCTTCGGCAGATGCCGGCGGAAATCCGCGAGGCGATTCGCAGGCTGCGCGCGTCGGACGTGAGGACCGGCTCGGTCGGCGACGGGCTGAAGCGGGAAGTCATTGCCGTCCTGAACCGCATGATGGCCTCGGGCGAGGTCTACGAGGCCCGGGCGTGGCGCGAGGCCGGGGCCAGGCTGCTGCCGGGCCTCGCCGAACGCGCCGGCTCGGGCGACCTGACGCCCCCCGAGCGGGCGGAGATCGGCCGGGCCGCACTCGAGGCCGCGTTCCCCGGCGAGATCACCACGCGTCGGCGGCTGTACCAGCTTGGCACGGTGCCGCGGTACAACATGATCGGCAAGGCGATGTTCGTGTACTGGCCCGCGGGCTTTGCCGCCCCGATCCTGCGGGACTTGCCCATCGTGCCGAACGTCGGTAGGATGCGGCTGATTCGCTGAGCCTCGCCGCCGCGTGCGGCGGGGGCGGCACGGCGCGTAAACGGCAGTTATTCACAAAGTTGGGGTCCGTCCGCGTCGCCGCCGGCCTGCCCGATCGGCGGGCAGGGCGCCCGCGTGGACGGCGGGTGCGGCCGGTGCGGCGGGATGGATCCCCGGGCCGGCGGGAATGTTAAGATGGCTTTCCCGCCTTACTTAACGGGTTTGTCCGCTCCCGGCCGAGGCGGCGGCGGATACGGTGTTTGCCCGAAAGGACCCGTGCCGCACCGGCGGAAGAGGCCCGGCGCCGGACGCCGCAACCGCAGTTACGCACAGGTTATCCACCGCCGGGCCCGGCCCGGCAGAAACGACGGCCATGATCCTCCTGGAAGCCAAAGAACTCGTAAAGCGTTACAGCGGCCGGGCCGTCGTGGACCACGTGTCGTTCGACGTCGGCCAGGGCGAGATCGTCGGCCTGCTCGGGCGGAACGGGGCGGGCAAGACCACGACGTTCCGGATGATCATCGGCATGGTGACGCCGGACCACGGGGAGGTCGTCTTCGACGGCGTGCCCGTCGGGCGGATGCCCATGTACAAGCGGGCGCGGCGGGGGATGGGCTACCTCTCCCAGGAGCCCAGCATCTTCCAGCGCCTGACCGTCTGGGACAACATCCAGGCCATCATGGAGACCATGAACCTGCCCCGGAAGGTCCGCCGCGAGCGGTGCGCCCACCTGCTGGAGCAGTTCGGCCTCGAGAAGCTCAGCAAGCAGCTCGCCCGGACGCTGTCGGGCGGCGAGCGGCGGAAGCTGGAGATCGCCCGCGCCCTGGTGACCAACCCCACGATGATCCTGCTGGACGAGCCGTTCTCCGGCGTCGACCCCATCGCCGTCCAGGAGCTTCAGCGGGAGATCCGCGGGCTCAAGGACCGCGGCATCAGCATCCTGCTGACCGACCACAACGTCCGGGAGACCCTCACCGTCACCGACCGCTCCTACATCCTCGACAGCGGCAAGGTCCTCCGCGAGGGCCCGCCCAGGACCCTCATCAACGACGACCTCGTCCGCCGAACCTACCTCGGCCGGACCTTCCGCGGCGACGAGTTCGATTCGTAGGATGGTACGATCCTCGACTGGTGACGAAGCACGCATCTTGTCGGGCTGGCGGGCAGGTCGTATCATGGTGTGTGTGGGAAGGAACAGGAGTTCCCGCATGGACGTCATCGAGCGACGGGCGCATACCGACCAGAACGGCGTGCTGCGGCTGGAGACCAGTGTAGGACGGGCTGACGCCGACTGCACCGTGGTGATCTACGTGCAGAGTCAGGCAGGCCCACTCTCCGATGCAGACGACCCGTGGCGGGACGTGCGGGAGCGCGTGGCCGCCAACGGGGGGGAGCGGATCATCAAGGTGCCGCCGCCAGGGCAGGCCGCCCCAACGTCTTTCGAGCCCAATGACCTTCCCGGCCCCCCGGCCAGCGAGATCCTCATCCGTGATCGACGATGACACTCCACTACCTCGACGCCAGCGCATGGGTCAAACGCTACGAGAGTGAGCGCGGGACAGAATGGCTCGGGGAGTTCTGGCGTAGCGGGGTTCGATTTGCCTGCTCGCGCCTCGGTCTTGTGGAGGTCGTTTCTGCCATCTCCCGTCGCCACGCCGGACGGCGGGCCGAGAGTGAGGCGAAGATCGCCACGATTCGGACCATCGAGGCCGATTTCAGTCGCTTCACGTGTGTTGAGGTCGCTGACGAAATCCTGTCCCTAGCCGGGCAACTGGTGCAGTCTCATTGCCTGCGCGCTGCCGATGCCATCCATCTCGCCTCGGCGAGCCGCCTGAGAGAGATGAGTGAAGCTGAGGTGACTGTCGTGACGTCCGATGCGGAGCTTCTGGAAGCTGCCGAAGCAGAGGGATTCGCAGTGCTTGATCCCCAGACCCGGGAGCCCCCCTCACCAACCGTGTAGAGCTCGGCTTCCCAGGAGGCGGACGCATCGAGGACCGCGGCGTAGCCGCTCCTGCATCCTCGACAGCGGCAAGGTCCTCCGCGAGGGCCCGCCCAAGACCCTCATCAACGACGACCTCGTCCGCCGAACCTACCTCGGCCGGACCTTCCGCGGCGACGAGTTCGATTCGTGAGGCAGATCGCCGCCAGGCCGGCCGCAAGCGTCCCCGCCGTCACCGGCTCGGGGACGGGGGACTGGCGGAGGGTGAATTCTGCGGGGTCCTCGGCGGCGGCCAGGTCGATGTCGATGTCCAGATCGCCGTAGTCGCTGTCGACCAGGAAGAGCCCGTTGTCGGGGACGGTGCCCCCGGCGACAGCCAGCGAGGTCGCATGGTCGGCCAGGTTGCCCCTCGCCGGGGCGGGGCCCCATGCGTACGTGGTGAAGGGGGCGAAGTCGAAGTCCCCGCCGTCGACCGACGCCTTGTCAAAGCCCACGGCATTGCCGTCCAGCTCCCACCGGTAGCCTGTCCAGTCCCGGCCGGTGCGGTTGACGACGACCTCTCCGGCGATTCGGATGGTGGGCACGGTGTCGGCGTCGTCGAGGCGCTGGCGGAAGCTGACGACGTTGGGGGGGAACAGCCCGCCGACGGGGCCCTCGGTGAGCGTCTTGAACACCTCGATGCGGACGAACACGCTGTCGCTGCTGACGCCGTCGACGACCACGCCGGTCGAGAGCCCGTCGGCCAGGACGACCGACCAGCCGGAGTCATCCGCGCCGTCGATCAGGTCCACGATCACCTCCCCGCCCGCGGGGGATGCCAGAAACAGCACGCAGCAGCACAGCGGAACCCACGCCCTGATGTTCATGCCTCGGTCCTCCTGAGAACCGGATCGTCGGCCGCGGCCGCCGGCGCGAACCGGGGGCGCGGCATGTCCACGTAGGGCGGGCGGGGGCTCGGGAGCGTCGATCGGGCCCGCGTTCGCCCGGCGGCCGGGGGCGAAGGGCCCACGGCTCACCGGGTACATCGACCCGATCGGGGGGCGACTTCCTCAGTTGGCGAAAATCTTGCGGCGCCGGCGGATGAGAAGGCCCGTCCCCGCCGCGGCCAGCAGGGCCAGGCTGCCCGGCTCGGGGGCGACGAGCTGCTTGAGCGTGAACGTGGTCGCCCCGCCGGCGATGTCGATGGTCAGCCCGCCGGCCGGGGCGAAGGTGGCCCCGTCGGCCACCGTGCCCCCCGAGGCCGTCAGGTGGTTCGCCGTCGCCGCGTCGCCGTCCTGCCAGGTCAGCGTCGGCAGCGGCGCGGCGTGCCAGCCGGCGGAGGCGGGGACGTCGAACGCGGCCGCGGCCGTGGTCTGCACGTGCCAGTCGAAGTGGTCCCACGGCAGGCCGGTGTGGTTGGCGATGCGCTCGCGCTCGACGATCACGGTGGAGACCGGCGTGACGCCCGCGCCGTAATCGACGAGGAAGACCAGCAGGGCGTCGGGGTACTCGATCCGCCCGGCGTTGATGCGGTGGGGGCCGAAGTCCTTGTCGACCTCGATCCGCACCCGCGACGCGCCGGCGTCGACCTCCAGCACGCGGACGTCGGTGACCGACTCGTCGCCGGTGACCGTCCAGCCGGCCTTGACGCCGGTGTTGGGGTCGGTCAGCGAGAACGTATCGGCCGGGGCATTGCCGGCCAGGGCCAGCGCGGCCAGCAGGGCGAGCAGTCCTCTGCGCATCATCACGTCTCCTCCGTGGCTGCGAGCAGGTCGCCGGCGGCGCACAGGCCGAGCGAGACCTTGCCGCCGACATCGTTTTCCGCCGCCGGGTGAGCGCCCGGGCGGCTGCGTTCGGATGTCAGGCCGCACCGGACAGGCATGGTGAGCACCCGGTACGGTCGGGCCGCCACGCGGCCCCGCCGTCGATCCCTCGACGACGCCGCCATTATACAGCCTGCTGCGCGAATGCAAGCGCGAAGTCGCCCGCGCTTCGCTTTCGGTGTTCGGCAGCCCGTGACCGCCCGGCCGCTACGAACCCTCCAGCGCCTCGCCGAGCTGCTCGTACTCGGCCCAGAGCGCCTTGAGCTCGGCGTCGTCTCGGGCGTACTGCTCGCCGAGCTCGCGGACGCGGTCGAGGTCCCCGGCCTCGCCGGCGGCGCCGCTGGCGTCCATCAGCTCGGCCAGGCGGTCCTCGAGGGCGGCGATGGCCTCCTCGACCTGCTCGGCCCGGCGGTGGAGTCGCTGGCGCTGCTTGTCGGCCCGGCGGGCCCGGCGGTTCGCCTCGCGGCGGTCGCGGCGGTCTCGCGTCTCGGCGGTGCTGGTGACCGCCTCGCCGGCGCGGTGCTCGGTCCGCCAGCGGACGTAGTCCTCCCAGCCGCCGATCATGCGGTGCATGGCCCCGTCGGCGAGGGCCCAGACGTGGGTGGCGACGGCCTCGACGAGGTAGCGGTCGTGGCTGACCAGCAGCACCGTGCCGTCGAACGCCGCCAGCATGGCCTGGACGACCTCGCGGCTGGGCAGGTCGAGGTGGTTGGTCGGCTCGTCGAGCAGGAGCAGGTTGGGCGCGGTGACGGCGAGTTGGGCGAAGATCACCCGCGTCCTCTCGCCGCCGCTGAGCTGCCCGACGCGTTTGAAGACGTCGTCGCCGCGAAACAGCAGGCTGCCCAGCAGCGTGCGGGCGTCCTCGGCGGTCAGGCCGCTGTCGACGCTCCGCACCGCGCCCAGCACGGTCGCCTCCTCGTCCAGCGTGTCGTGCGTCTGGGAGAGGTAGCCCGGCACCACGCCGGTGCCCGGCTCGATCCGCCCGTCGAGGCGGTCGAGGTCGCCGGCGAGCGTGCGCAGCAGCGTCGTCTTCCCCGTGCCGTTGGCGCCCAGGATGGCGATCCGCTGCCCGGCGCGGACCTCCAGGTTGTCCGCCGCCAGCAGCGGCTCGTCCGGGTCGTAGCCGACCAGCAGGTTCGTCGCGCGAAGCACCATGTCGCCCGTCCGGCGCGTCGGGCGGATGCGCAGGGTCACCTGCTCGGCCTCGCGGGGCCTGGCGATCGCCTCGGTGGCCAGGAACCGCTCCAGGTGCGTCCGCCGGCCCTGGGCCTCCCTGGTCCGCTGCCCGGAGAGGTTCTTGCGGATGAACTCCTCGGTCCGCGCGATGTACTCCTGCTGGGCCTGCCACTTGCGAAGCCGCTCCTTGACCCGCTCGGCCCGCTGCTTGACGTACGCCGTGTACCCGCCGCGGTAGGCCTCCACGTGGGCGTGGTCGATCTCCCACGTCCACTCGGTGACCTTGTCCAGGAAGTACCGGTCGTGCGAGACCACCACGATCGCGTTGGCGAAGCCGCCGAGGTACCGCTCCAGCCACTCGACGGCCTCGAGGTCCAGGTGGTTGGTCGGCTCGTCGAGAAGGAGCACGTCCGGCTCGTCCAGCAGGAGCCGCCCGAGCAGGGCGCGGGTCCGCTGGCCCCCGCTGAACTGCGAGAGCGGATCCCCCCATCGGCCGCGGTCGAAACCCAGGCCGGTCAGGACTGTCTCCACGCGGTTGTCGATCGCGTAGCCCCCCGCGGCCTCGAAGGCCGTCTGGAGCCGCCCGTAGCGCTCCAGCAGCCGCCCGTCGGGGTCGTCGTCGAGTCGGCCTGCGAGCTCGTGCAGCTCGGCCTCGGTGGCGCGGAGGTCGGCGAAGACCTCGACCATGGCGTCCCAGAGCGTGGTGTCGTCCATCGCGGGGGGGACCTGGGGGAGGTAGCCCAGCCGCAGCCCGCTGCGGTGGTGGACCTGCCCGTCGGTCGGCTGGTCGAACTTCGCCAGCAGGCGCAGCAGCGTGGTCTTGCCCGCCCCGTTGGGCCCGACCAGCCCGACCCGCTCGCCGGGGGATACCCGCAGCGACGCCCCCCGGACGATCTCCTCCGTGCCGTACGCCTTGCGCAGGGACTCCGCGACGATCAGCGACACCGCCGACCTCCCCCGATCCCGCCGCCGGAGGGCGAACAGATTGTCCCGAGCCGGGCCACGTCGATATCATCCTTCCCGCAAGAGGTTTGTCAGTATACCCCCGCTACCCCCGCCGGCAAAGTGTGTCGGTTCTGTCCACCCAACCGACAGAGTGGACACACAAAGAGAGTAGAGCGTAACTCATTTGACAGCAAATACTTGCATCCATAAGGCGAGTGTCCGGCCTCCCGGCGGCGTGCACAGAGCCTGGCCGGGGTGTGTCGAGGCATCCATGAAGGCAGCTACAGGGAATGCCAGTATTGCCGTTACGGCAATAACCGTACTTCAGGCGGACGGCAGGACGCCGGCGAATTGGGGGGCGGATCGGGTGGCGATCTCGGTGAGGGTGGCCAGGAAGGCATCCACCAGCTCGCGGGCGGGCCAGGTGCGGCGGGGGCGCAGGGGGTGGTCGCCCAGCCAGGCCAGGAGGTTCGGCAGCAGGATCAGCGTCGGGCGCGTGCCCTCCATCCTCGCCGCCCAGGCCGACAGCACCGCGTGCATCGCGAAGGGTCGGCGGAGGCGCGTCTCGCGGTTCTCGGCGCACAGCGCCGGGTCCGAGACGGCCAGGAACTCCCGGCAGGGGATCGGGCGATGGGCGTACGGCCCGCAGGCCCCGTCGGCGGCCCTCAGCAGCGGGCAGGTGAACCGCTCCCGCGACCACCACTCGCCGGCGAGGTCCACCTGTCGGGTCCTCGCGGCCGGGTCGGCGGGGTCCAGCCCGGCGAGGGCCTCGGCGAGGTCGGCGTGCTCGATTTTCCTCGTTCCGGCGGCGAGGGCGACCTCGATCCGCCGCCTCCGCCCGGGGGGCAGTTCGCGGAGGTCCTCGAGCAGGCGGAACGCCTCGGGCACGGTGACGGGCACGAGGAAGCTGGTGCAGCAGGCGGCGCAGCCCTTGAAGCAGGAGACGGCGGCCCCGGCCTCGGCGGCGCGGCGGATGACGACCTCGGTGAACCGGTCGCACAGCCCGCGGGCGACGCCGACGACGTCCGCCAGCCTCGCCCGCCCGGGAGGGACGGTCACGGCGACGCCGAGCCGCTCGCCGGCGAAGGGCACGTCGGCGGAGAGGGCGTCGGCGGGGGCGTCCCCGTCGTCGAGCAGGCGGATGTCCGGGCGGTCGGGCATGGGCGGAGTGTAGCACGGCAGGCGTGCGGCCGGAAGCGGGGGGGGCTTGCCCCCCACACGCCTTCGCCTCCCCTCGCCCGCTCGGGACGCATGGTGGGGCTTCGGCGGCGGTTCGGGTAGAATGCGTCGGCGCTTCGCGATCCGACGGGTCCCCTGACTGACGGGAGAGACGAGATGGCCACGATGACGGGTGTGTTCCTGCCGGGCAACAGCACGGTGGAGTTCCGCGACGTGCCGGTCCCCACCCCCGGGCACGGGCAGGTGCTGGTGAAGATGAGGGCGTCGAGCATCTGCGGCAGCGACATCCGGGCGATCTACCGGGAGCACCTCGGCGAGGGCCCGGAGGCCTACCAGGGCGTGATCGCCGGGCACGAGCCGTGCGGGCAGGTCGTCGAGGTCGGCCCCGGCGTCACCGAGCTGGCCGAGGGCGACCGCGTCGTGCTCTATCACATCAGCGGCTGCGGCTGCTGCGAGGACTGCCGCCACGGCTACATGATCTCCTGCCGCAGCGACAAGCGGGCCGCCTACGGCTGGCAGCGCGACGGCGGGCACGCGGAGTTCCTGCTCGCCGAGGCCAACACGGCCGTCAAGCTGCCCGATTCGCTGACCTGCGTGGACGGGGCGCTGTGCGCGTGCGGGTTCGGCACGGCCTACGAGGCCCTCCGCCGCGTCGGCGTCAGCGGGCGCGACCGCGTGCTGGTTACCGGGCTCGGGCCCGTCGGGCTCGCCGCCGCCATGCTGGCAAAGGCCATGGGCGCAGACGTCGTCGCCGGAACGGAGGTCTCCCCGGGCCGCCGCGAACTGGCCGGGAAGCTCGGCCTCGTCGAGAACGTGCTCGACCCCGCCGACGATCCCCGCCAGGCCGTCATGGACCTCACCGACGGGCGCGGCTGCGAGGTGACCATCGACTGCTCGGCCGCGCCGGCGGCGAGGCTGCTGGCCCTTCAGTGCACGCGGCAGTGGGGGCGGTGCGTGTTCGTCGGCGAGGGCAGCGACGTGCGGTTCGACGTCTCCCCGCTGCTGATCCACCCGCAGATCACGCTGTACGGCTCGTGGGTGACCAGCCTGTACCACCTCCAGGAGCTGCTGGCCCTGCTGGACCGCCGGGGCCTCCATCCCGACGTCACCTGCACCGAACGCCTCCCGCTGGCCGAGGCCGCCAGGGCCTACGACCTCGCCGACAAGGCCGACACCGGCAAGGCGTGCATCGTTTTCGATTGACCGCCGGCCGGGCTGAAGAGGCCCGGCAGGGCATGCAAGGGCTCGGACAAGGCACGAAAAGGCGGACGCCGCGGACGAACGCGGATGCACGCCGATACGACAGGATGGGATGAAGATCATGTTGCCGACAGAAGCCCCGAAGCGTTCCACGATCCCGGCGGCAGCTCCGCCTGATACATGCTGCCCGCCAGTTGCCAGGGCGGTTGCGGCCGCCGCTGTGCTGGCCTTCGCGGCCGCGGCGCCGGGCGCGCCGGGTGTGACGCACCGCACGGGCTCCGGCGTGACGTACGAGGTGACGGCGGAGGGCCTCTCGCGGATCGCCGTCGGCGACAGGACGGTGGCCGAGGGGGGGTGGAGCTGCTTCAACGCCGAGCACTGGTTCCGCGACGGCGGGTCGGGGGAGGTGGACACGAAGGATCTGGCCTCGAAGTCGGTCGAGGCCCTGCCCGGCGGCGGGGCGCGGGTGCGGCACAGGCGGGGGGACGTGGTGTGCACGGCGACGTACACGTTCGACGGCGAGGACGTGCTGATCTCCGCCCGCATCGAGAACCGCCACGCGGCCGAGCCGATGAACGTCACCGGCTTCCGCGGGCTGACGTTCCACTTCGATCGCCCTCCGGAGGGGCTGATGCAGGTCCAGCACATCAGCTACTTCCAGGCCCACGGCGTCGAGCTCTGCCACCCCGGGCACTGGTCGAAGTTCGGCGGCAGCTACGCCGTCGACGGGAGCGTCGGCGTGGGCACCACGCCGCTGCGGACCGGCCTGACGCGGACGCTGACGCTCTGGGACTACGCCAGTTGGGCCCAGGACAAGCGTGCGAAGCTGCCCAAGCGGCGGCTGATCTACTTCGTCGTCGCCCGCGTTCCCGCCCGCGGGGCCAACACGTTCGACGTCCGCCTCCGCGTCAGCCCCGACCGCCGCCGCGAGCACCTGCTCGCGCCGTACCGCGAGCACTTCCGGGCGACGTTCGGCGAGGTCCGCTACGAGGCTGACGCGCGCTGGATCGCCACCGCGTACGTCAACCGCAACCAGGAGTCGATCTCGCCGGCCAACCCGTACGGCCTGCACGGCGGCTTCCGGCGGATCGACACCGACGAGGGGCTGGATGCGTTCTGCGAGACGGTCATCCCCGCGCTGAAGGAGCACGGCGGTCAGGGCGTCATCCTCTGGGGCCAGGGCGGGGACGACCCCCGCGGGGCGATGTACCGCCCGGACTTCGACGTCCTGCCCCCGGAGATCGAGAAGCGCTTCCCCGAGCTCTGCCGCCGCTTCGCCGCCGCCGGGCTGAAGGTCGGCGTCTGCACCCGCCCGCGGCACCTCGCCGTGCGGAAGACCTGGCGGCGCGACCGGATCATCGACATCAACCCCGACGATCCCGGCCACCGGCGGATGCTGCTGGACCGCTTCAAGACCATGATGGACATGGGCTGCCGGCTGTTCTACCTCGACAGCTTCGGCTCGCGGTTCGAGGACGTCAAGCTCATGCGCCACCTGCGTGCCGGGCTCGGCCGGGACGTCCTGACCTTCGCCGAGCACCAGTGCGACGCGATCATGCCCTACAGCGGGGGCTACTCCGAGACGAGCTTCGTCCTGAACCCCAAGGCCGGCGGCGACCCTCACTACCGCCTCTGGTCCGGCCTGCGGAACTGGGAGCTGTACCGGCACCTCGCCCCCGGCAGCCAGATGGCCTCCCGCCTCTACCGGGGCGACCGCGACGTCCCCGCCGACCACGAGACCCCGGCGGCGTTCTTCTACAGCCGCCGCATCACCCCGCTGCTGCCGATCAGCGGCTTCCGCCGGCTGGGCGAGACCGGCAAGGCCCGGCGGCGCTTCGTGGACGAGCAGGGCCGGTGGCGGTGACCCCCGCGGGTGCGGGCCGCGAGACATCTGCCGGGATGGAAGCCCCATGCCGGGCACGCCCCCCGAGTGCTTGCAGCTTTGCTGGCCAGGCAGGGACGTGTTCGCAGGAACAGGAGAGGCGGCGTGGCGTCGCCAGGGCGGACGATTGCACGGCGGCCTCGCGGCTGCGATAATCCACCCAACCATGGAGCCCCGCGATGAATGGAGATGTTCAGTCCGCGCTGTACCGCCGCATCCTGGACGCGATGCCCTCGTGGGTCTTCGTCCTCGACAGGAGCCTGCGCATCCTCGACGCCAACCGCGCCGCGCGGGAAACGCTTGGCGAAGACCTCGCCGACAAGCGCCTGTGCGGCGACGCGCTGGCCTGCATGAACGCCGACGCAAGCGGCTGCGGGGCGTCGGAGGCCTGTCCGGAATGTGTCGTGCGCGTCGCCGTCGATCGTGCCGTCAACGGCCGGGCCACCGTCCGCGAGTCGGCGAAGATGGGCCTGCGCAGCGACGGGCGGGTCCGCAACGTCTGGTTCCTGGTCAGCACCTCCCCGCTGGACCACGACGGCCGATCCGCCGCCATGGTCGTCCTCGAGGAGATCACCGAGCTGATGGAGCTCCGCCGACTCGTGCCGATCTGCTCGCACTGCCGCCGAGTACGCGATGACCAGGAATTCTGGCAGGACGTGGAGGCATACCTGCTCAAGCACACGGCCGTCGAGTTCACCCACGGCATCTGCCCGGACTGCCTGAAGAAGCACTACCAACGCAACGGTGGTTGAGGCTGCCGGATGGCGGCCGAGCCGGTCAGCCCCGGGCGCCCCCCACCAGCTCGACGAAGCGCTCCCCGCGCTGTTCGTAGTTGACGAACATGTCGTAGCTGGCGCAGGCGGGGGAGAGGACGACGGCGTCGCCGGCGTCGGCGTGGCGGCGGGCCAGGGCGACGGCTGACGCCAGGTCCGCGGCGCGGGCCGTCGGCGGGGGAATGACGTCGGCGGGGGCCTCGGACGCCGCGCCCGCGACGGCCGCGAGAATCCCGTCCGCCGTCGCGCCCAGCGCGACGACCGCCTTGGCACGCTCGGCCAGCGCCCGGCCCAGCGCGTCGAACGCCACGCCCTTGTCGTAGCCGCCGACGATCATCACGGCCGTGCGGGGCGGGAAGGCGTCGAGTGCGACGATGGCGCCCTCGGGCGTGGTGCACTTGGAGTCGTTGAAGTACCGCACGCCGTCGGCCTCGGCGGCGAGTTGGAGGCGGTGGGGCAGGCCGGCGAAGCGGCGCAGGGCGTCCGCGGCGTCGGCTCGCGGGACGTCGAGCTGCCTGGCGGCCGCCCAGGCGGCCTGCGCGTTGGCCTGGTTGTGCTCGCCGGGGACGGCGAGGTCGAACGGCTCGGCGGCGGGGTCGAAGCGTTCGACGCGCCCGGGCGCCTCGTCGGCCCAGGCGGCGAGGGCGGGGTCGGCGGCGTTGAGCAGCAGCACGTCGTCGGGCCCCTGGTAGCGGAAGATGTGCTTTTTGGCTTCGGCGTACGCGTCCAGCGTGCCGTGGCGATCGAGGTGGTTGGGCAGCAGGTTGGTGACGATCGCGACGTGCGGCGAGCGGGCGATCTCGCCGATGCGCTCGAGCTGGAAGCTGGACAGCTCGAGGACGACGACGTCCCCGGGGGCGATGGCGTCGAGCTCGCCGAGGAGGCTGCGGCCGATGTTGCCGCCGACGTGCGTCCGGCGGCGGGGTGCGAGGATCGCGCCGATCATCGCCGTCGTGGTGCTCTTGCCCACCGTGCCGGTCACGCCCACCACCGGCGCGGGGCAGCGCCAGAGGAACAGGTTGATCTCGGTGGTGCAGGGGACGGAGGCCTCGCGCGCCGCGGCCAGCAGGGGCGCGTCGTCGGGCACGGCGGGGCTGACGACCAGCAGGTCGGCCTCGCGGACGTCGCGGGGGTCCTCGCCGCCGAGGTGCAGCGTCACGTCCAGGTCGGCGAGCCGGCGGGCGGAGGCCTCGAGCTTCTCGGCCGGGGCGCGGTCGGAGACGGTCACGCGGGCGCCGCGTTCGGCCAGCCAGCGCACGGCCCCGACGCCCCCGCCGAAGCGCCCCAGCCCGAGCACGGTGACGCGCAGCCCGGCGGGGTCGGTCGCGGCGGGCGGCGCGGCCGGGGGCATCAGAGCGCCTCCAGCGGCCCCAGGGCGACCAGCGTGGTGGCCGAGAGGTCGCAGTCCCGCGCGACGGCGAGCACGTCGTCGGCGGTGACATCGTAGAGCGTCTCGATCTGCTCGGCGAGGGGGATGTACTCGTGCCGGTAGACCCAGTCGTAGCCGACGGCGGTCAGCCGCCCGCGGGGCAGTTCGCCCTTGAGGGTCGCGCCGGAGGCGATCTTGTTCTTGGCGGCCAGCAGCTCGGCGTCTGTCGGGCCCTCGTCGGCGAAGGCGGCGAGCTCCTCGCGTGCGACGTCCACGGCGCGGCGCGCGCGGTCGGCGTCGGCGGAGAGGAACGTCAGGAACACGCCGCTGCCGTCGAGGGCGTCGTAGATCATGCTGGCGTCGTCGGCGATGGCGGGATCGACCAGCGCGTAGTACAGGCGGCTGCCGGTCGCATCGCCCAGGACGGTCGCCAGCAGCATCGCGGCGAAACGGCGGGGCGACTGGGCCGGCGGCGCCGGGCCCGCCATGGCCACGTGCTCCCGGGCGACGCGGGGGTCGGCGAAGACGTGCCGCCGCCCGGCCGGGGGCGCCGGCGAGGCGTCGCGCCCCGCGTCGCCGGCCGGCCAGGCGGCGCAGGCGGCCGCGGCGGAGGCCACCAGCGCGTCGAAGTCCAGGTTGCCCACGCCCACCAGCGTGATGTTGTCGGGCCCGTAGCGGCGGCGGAAGTAGTCGCGCATCGCCTCGGCCGTCAGCGCCGCGACGGACTCCGCCGTGCCCAGCACGCTGTTGCCCAGCGCGTGGGGGCGGAAGGTCTCGGCCATCAGCAGCTCGTAGACGCGGTAGCGGGGCATGTCCTCGTAGCGGGCGATCTCCTCGAGGATGACGGCCTTCTCGACCTCGAAGTCCTCCCCTCGCAGCGACGGGCGGAGAATGTCGCCCAGCAGCTCGATCAGCCGCCCCTGGAACTCCGGCAGGACCGCGCCGTAGTAGACCGTGTTCTCCTCGGACGTGAACGCGTTGGCGGCCGCGCCGATCTCGTCGAACTCGCGGTTGACGTCCAGCGCCGTCCGCAGGTGGGAGCCCTTGAAGGCCATGTGCTCGAGGAAGTGGCTGAGCCCCGCCTCGCCGGGCGCCTCGTCGCGGCTGCCCGTGCGGACGAAGAAGCCCGCCGCCATCGACTTCGCCGACCGGCGGACCTCCGCGACGATCGTCAGGCCGTTGTCCAGTTGTGCGTGACGGAACTCCATGGGCTACTCCACCGCCGCGGTGTCGATCGGCTCGGGGCCGAGGGTCAGCACGGCGAGCTCCTCGGCCGGGTGGTCGGCGAGGTGGGCCAGCACGTCGTCGGCGCCGGTGGCCTCGACGGCCTCGGACAGCTCGGCCAGCGGGCGCAGGCGCCCGAGGTGCAGCCAGTCGCTGACCAGCGCGTGGGCCCGCGCGCCGGTGGACTCGCCCTCCATGACCAGGGCGCTGCGGAGCTGCGTGCGGGCGCGGGTGAGCTCGTCGTCGCCGACGCCCTCGCCCAGGCGCCGCAGCTCGGCCACCGTCCGCTCGAACGTCTCCTGGGCCTGCTCGGGGCGCGTGCCCGCGTACGTGAACAGCCCCGCGTGCTCCCGGAGGCTGTGGTAGTGCGCCGAGACGTGGTACACCAGCCCGCGCTTCTCGCGGATCTCCGTGTGAAGCCGCGCCGCCGGGCCCCCCGAGAGCACCATCTCCGCCAGCCGTGCCGCGTAGTACTGCCGATGCGCCACCGTCACCGACCGGTGCGCGATCGCGATGTGAGACTGCGCCGACGCCTTCGACACGTGCTCGACCCCGCCGGCGGGGGCGGCGGTGGCGGGCGGCGCCGCCGGCTCGCCCGCCCAGTCGCCGAAAAGCCGCTCGACCGCCGCGGCGACGGCGGGGGCATCGAACGCGCCCGCGACGGCCAGCACGGCCCCGTGCGGCGTGGCGCGGCGGGCGAAGTGCTCGCGGACGCCGTCGGGGGTCAGGGCGGCGAGGCTCTCGGGCGTGCCGTACACGCATCGCCCCAGCGGCGGGGGATAGAACCGGTCGCGCAGCAGCAGGCCGGCCTTGCGCGCGGGCTCGTCTTCGAGGGCGGCCAGGTCCTGGGCGATGAGGTCGCGGCAGGCGTCGAAGGTGTCGCCCCCGAACCGCGGGCGGCGGACCATGTCGGCCAGGATGCCCAGCACCGGCAGGAGGTTCCGCCCGAGCTGCGAGGCGGTGATCCACAGCACCTCGCTGCGGACGCTCTCGTGGTGCTGGCAGCCGAGGGCGTCGAGGGCGTCGTTGAGCCGGCGCGTGTCCCGGTCGCCGGCGCCGCGGAGCAGCCATTCGCACGCCACCGAGGCCGTCCCCGCCGCGCCCGGCGGATCGCAGGCCGCCCCGGCCGGCAGGGCCAGCGCCACCGACGCCGAGGCCACGTGCTCCATCTGCTGGCCCAGCAGCGTCAGGCCGTTGGGCAGCTCGTCAATGGTGAAGCGTTCGGTCACGCTCGCTCCCGGAGGGGCGGCCAGGCTGTGTCTGATATATCCAATCCGGGCTTCGAGCGTGCTGGATCGCCTCTGGCGGCGTCCGCCTGCATCGGCGATTCGCAGTGGAATCGCCTGCTTCGGCGTCCTTGCCGGTCACGAACCAGCCCTCTCCCGGGCCGCGGAGCGATATAGCAGACACAGCCTAGCCGGCGATATCGGCGGATTTCACGGCGGCCTTCATCTTCTTGAGCCCGGTGGTGACGGCCTCCTTGGCCGGGAGGCGCCAGTAGGCCTTGTTGAACAGTTCGAGGCTGAGCCACCCTCGGAAGCCGACGCCGTAGAGGTCGCCGAGGATCCGCCCCAGCGGCGCGACGCCGTCGCCGGGCCAGCAGCGGTCGCCGTCGCCGATGGTCTCCCGCGGCGGCTTGGCGGGGTAGTCGTTCATGTGCAGCACCGGGCAGGTGTTGGGGCCCAGCAGGCGGAGGCTCTCGAACGCGTTGCCCCCCTTGTACAGGTGGTAGACGTCCAGCAGGACGCACGCGTCGGGGTGCCCGCTCTCCACCGCGGCCATCAGCACCTCGCCGAGGCGGCAGAGCGTCTGCGAGAAGCCCCAGAGCTCCAGGACGGGCACGACGCCGGCCTGCTCGCCGACGGCCAGCAGCGCCCGGTACCGCTGGCCGACCACGCGCGGGTCCAGGCCGCGGCGCTTGGTCATCCCCGCCGGCGGGGCGGCGATGCCCGTGCCCCCCACGGCGGCGACGAGTTCCATGTCGCGCTTGGCCTGCTCCAGGCCGGCCTCGCGGCGGGCCTGCTGGTCGGCCAGCCAGCGGGCGAAGCCGATCGCGCTGGGCACGGCCAGGCCGGCGTCGGCGATGCGGTTGCGCAGGTCGCTGAGCGACCCGCCGGCCTCGCGGTACTCCCGCAGGTCCGAGACCCAGGGCTCGATGGCGCCGTAGCCGGCCTCGCCGGCCAGGGCCACCTGCTCGACGATCCCCAGCCGCTGCCCGCGGATCGTCGCCGTGTTCAGACAGTACCTCGCCGCGTCGCCCATCGTGTGCGTCTCCTGCTTTGCGTGTGAGAACCCACGCACGATACCCCAGCGGCGGCGGCGGGGCAATGGGCCCTTACTGCCTTCGCATCTCGTGCTCGCGTTCCTGCCGGTCCTGTTGCTCCATGTGGCGCTGCTGGTCGCCGACGGCCCGCTCGTGGGCGATATCGCCGGCGCCGCCGCCGGCACGGCGGTCGAGGTCGTCGAGCGTCTCCGACCGCCCGTAGAGAAGCAGCGTGTCGCCGGCGTGCACCTGCGTCGAGCCGCGGGGAGCCCCCACGTAGTCCCCGTCCTTCCGCTCGATGCCCAGCACCGTCACGCCCTCCTCGATCAGGTCGCACTCGCGGAGTTCCTTCTCGGCCACCCAGTCGTCTTCCTTGACGTGCAACTCGGTTACCGAGTAGTCACCCGAGAGCTTCAGCAGGCGGGCGTAGTCGCGGACGTCCAGGTCCGTCCAGCGGTTCAGCGCCCGGCCGATCAGCCACTCCAGCCCGCGCGTGACGGCCGGGAGGTGGACGACGCCCAGCAGCGCCCCGACCCCGCCGACGAGCAGGGCCAGGCGGATCATCCGCTCGGCGTTGTCCCCGGTGCCGACGAAGGACAGCACGATGGAGATGACCACGGTGACCAGCCCGGCGCTGCGGACGATCATCAGCAGCATGATGATCCGCCGGCGGACGGGGTGCTGGACGATCTGCTCGCTCTCGCCGGTGGTGAACCCCGTGCCCGTGAAGGCCGAGCGGGCCTGGAACAGGGCGGCCTCGCGGCTGAGCCCGGTCATGGCCAGTGCGACCGTCGCCAGCCGCGTGATGAACAGCGACAGCCCCAGCACCGTCAACAGCGCGATGATCCCGATAATGCCGCTCATGAATGTCTCCCGAAGGACGCACGGTCGGTCATTCGGGGATCATTGTAGAGGGCCGGACGCGGGGGAGAGCGACTTGGAAGGCCACGGGCGGCCGGCCTCTATTCGTAGAACTGATCCGACGCTGTGCGCAGGACCCGGGCGGCCCCGGGCGGAACGTCTCCGTAGTCCGGACCGGGGGTTGTGTCGGGCAGGGACTCGGGGCGACGGGCGGCCATCGAACCGACCATGAAAGCGAAGTACAGCCAGAACGCCGACGCCTGGGCGGCGGCGAGTGTGCGTGTGGCCCAGTCGGCCGGGCGGGCATCGCCGTAGCCGAGCGTCGTCCCCGTGACGCAGGAGAAGTACATCAGGTGCGCGAATGTGTGCAGGGCGCGACCTGGCGGGGGCGGGCAACGTGTCCCGGTGGCGACAGGGCTTGTCGCAGGCCGTGTCGCGGGCGCCGAGGCGGCCTGCCGCGCAGGCGGCGTAAACTCCACGAAATGGCCGAGGTTGTGCAGGGCCCGGTAGCCGACACAGAAGGAAACGGCGGCGAAGACAAACATGATGGCCACCACCACTACCAGGAACGACCCCGACACGGGCGCGTTCATCGCGTAGACTTTCGCTGAGAAGACCGTCATGAGCAGGAGGCAGATGCCCACGGCGGCGCAAAGCACGGCCTTATTGAGTTTCGGGGCTGCGGGCCAGGCGGTCAGCAGGAGCCATGCGGCCAAGAGCCACAGCGCTGCCACCAACAAGACCCCCAGGGCCCACGTGACGGCCCTCGATTTACTCGCGGGTCCCGTGAGCGTTCGCGTCTCTGCCGGACTGAGAAGGTCCCCTTCGCTCATGACGAGCGGAACCTATACCGTTCCCCGAAGGAGGCTGTCAACGTATTTCACGGCGAGGTCCCTCTCCGTCCGGCTCAGAATGGCGGACATGGGCCGCCAGGGCGTACATGCGGCATGGAGGACCCCGGCTCTTCCGGCGAACCGTGAATTGCGCTTCCGAACGTCGGCGGGAGCGATGGTCTTGTACAGTTCATACTTCTCGTCGGCGACATTCGTGCGGTCAGGGGAGGACGTCGGCCGGGCCATGAAGTAGCTTCCCCACAGGTGTCGGAACATCTCGCTGGCAGGAGGCAGCAGCCCCTCGCGCGTGCCGTAGAGCAGCACGCCGAAAACGGCCTTGGAGTTCCAGCGGGTCAGTTCCTCGATCAGTTCCGGGTCGTTGAACCCCCACCGTCGGCGTTCACGGCGGTCCTTGAAGACGGCCGCCGGGATCGTCAGTTCCGTCAACAGCAACAGGTAGTCCCGCGAGCCTCGCCGGAGGTCCTCGTTCAGCGCCTCGCGCCGGCTTTTCCACAAGGCTGCCCGCCGGGGGTCGGCCTCCTGCTCCTCCGCCGTGTCGAACCGGGGCGCCGGCGTAAACGCCGGCAGGACGGCGAGATACTCCAGCACGTCGCGCGTGCCATCGGCCGCCGACGGTTCGTTCGGCCAGCCCAGGCCGTGCAGCGCGGCGTGCAAGTCGCCGAAGACCGCCCTGTTGACGGCGGGGCCGCTGCCGTTGAGTTCGGCATGGAACTCAGGGCGACGGAACAGCTCCAACAGGTGCTTGAAGTTCTTGAGGTCCCCGCCTTCCCCGCGCGGCGGCAGGTCGTCCAGCAGCCGGGCGGGGGCGGTATTCGTGCCGTTGTGGGCCATCGCGGCGCAGTAAAGGCGGACCGTTTCTGCCCATTCGGGCGTTTCGGGAAGGACCTTCGTGACGGCGTACCGGATTCTGGCCTTCCACATGCCTGCGCCGTCCTCGGCATCGAGTTCCTTCTCCTGCCCGTCGGGCGTCGCCGAAGCGAGCACGGCCGAAGCCCGGGGGCTCTCGAAAGCTGCGTTCAGGGAGGCTTCAGGGCCGCGGTCGTCGGACTCCGCGGGCGCGCGGACGGCCACAACGGGTGGCGCGGCGGAGTCCCCGGCGTCGAACTGGCGGGTCACCATGCGGAACACGAGTTCCCTGTCGGCGTTGGCGCGGGACACCAGGAGCACGCGCAGGTGCCCGTGGGCGTCCCCGGGCGGAGAGGGCAACCTGTCCAGGCTGTTGTAGGTCGTCACGTCCAGACCGAACTGTGCATAGCAGCCGCCCAAGGCCACACCGTCCTGGAAGGTATCCCGGGGGATCGTGGCGCCGTAGTCCTTTTCCGCGATGCGGAACGCGTCCCGGACGAACTGCTCACTGAAGCGGGGGAACAGGGCCCATCGGGCCCGAACATCGTCGATGGGGACATCGCACTCGTCGGCGACCTTCTCCATGTGACTGCGGTCATAGAAGGGGCTGCGGCAGAAGGCGACATATGCTTGGTTGGCGGCGTCGGCGAACGCGAACTTCTTCCCGCCGTAGGCACAGCAGCACAACGGGCAGACGGCGAGCTCGGCGCGGGTCAGGCTGCTGATGAGCCGATCGAGGTACGTGCAGGTGCGCTCGCACGCGGCGGGGCGCCCTCCGTCGGCGCCGGACAGCCGATCGTGGACGAGACGGCATAGGGGCGGAAGCGATCTCCGGGCTTCCGGCTTGCCGATCTCATCGAGGGGCGCAACGAACACCCGCGGCTTGGGAGAAGCGGGGGCGCTGTCTGGGCCGCGGACCGACGCCGCGGCTGCCGTGCGCAACGTCGTCATTGCGGCTCCTCTCCCGCTCGCGGGATCTGCGTCTTCGGCGGGCGCCGGATGCGCGCCCGAACAAGCGGCTGCGGATCGGGACGTGCGCCGAACGCACCGGCCAGCTTCCGACCGAACGGACCCTCCGTTCCGGATTGGCAGAACCCCATCATCATAACGCGCAAGGTCTTTCACGGCAAGGGCCTGTATACGTGCTGCACAAGCTCGTGCTGCCGTGCCGTCTCGTTGATCATCGGCGCAGGGCGAGCGTAAACTGAAGCCATACCTTCTCTTGGCGGGCAACGCAAGCCCGCGGGGTGCGTTTTTGTGCGACGGTGTTTTCCGGCACGGCGCGGCCCCTGCCGGGCGTCGCGCGGGCCGGTTCGCCGAGGCCGTGGTCCGGGAAGGCTCTCAGTCCGTCGCCGCCGGCGGTCACTTGCGGGGTTTGCGGATGCGGAGCCAGACGCCGTAGGTCAGGCCCTCGGGGGCGTCGGCGGGGGTGGGGGTCTCGACGGCGGCGTCGGGCAGGCCGAGCTCCCTGACGATGCGGCGGAGGTTGGCGGCGTGGTCGGCGACGTCGTACTTCGGGCCGCCGCCCTGGTTCTTGCGGATGCTCCGGGCCCTGGCGAGAGGCATGTCGCGCGGGAAGCCCCTGCCCACGTAGGCGACGCCGCCGGGCTTGAGGCAGCGGACCACCTCGGCGATGCCGCGCTTGCGGGCCGCCCAGTCGCCCCAGAACTGGTACGACCCGCGGGAGACGATCACGTCGGCGTAGCCGTCGCGGAAGGGCAGCTTCGTGGCGTCGGCGCGGATGGCGCTGACGCGCCCCTCGAGCCCGGCGCCGGCGGCGGCGTCGAGAAACGGCTTGAAGAAGTGCGGGTTGATGTCGGCGTTGATCCAGTGCATCCGCGTCCGCTTGCACAGCTCCAGGATCAGCGTGCCCGGCCCGCTGCCGACGTCCACGCCGACCCCGTTGGCGTCGGCGAGCTTGAAGTCCGCGACGATCTGCTCGGCCAGCGGGGCGTAGACCGGCGCCAGCGCCCCGCGACTGGCCCCGACCATTCTGGCGGCCGACTTGGAGGCGTCGGACGTCTTCGGCGCGTCCTTCGCGCAGACCAGGCCGCCGGCCAGCAGCACAACCAGCCATCCGATCGTCTTGCTCATTCTCGATCGCCTCCGTGGAAGAAACCCTTCGCGATGAACGCGGAGAGAAACGGGGACGCGGGACCTGTGCCGGTCCCTGCCGATTCTCGGGCACTCAGAACCGCACGCTGAAGCCGGTCTTGTAGTTCCAGCCTTCGCTGGGCCAGCCGGGGACGGTCGAGTAGCGGGTGTCGCAGATGTTGTCGAACCGGGCGAAGAGGGTGTACTTGTCGTCCTCGCCGAAGGTGTAGGACACCTTCGCGCCGATGTCCGTGAAGTCGCCCAGCGGGGCCGGGTCGGCGCCGCTGGGGAGGAACCGCTCGTTCTCGTACTGCCCGACTCGCTTGAGGAAGGCCGAGATCTCCAGCCCCTTCCACAGCCACGACGCCCCGCCGCCGAGGACGCACTGGGGCACCTCCCGGTCCCGGTCCCAGCCGCCGTCACGCCGGATGCGGGTCTTCATCCACACCCCGTTGACGAAGAACTGCAGGCCGTTGTCGAACCGACGCGTTCGGATGTCCGCCTCGATCCCGTAACTGTCCCGGTCCCTGTTCTCGAACAGCGCCATCGGCTCGCCGTTGACGTCGACCTTCGTCCCCCGCAGCCCCACGGCCGCGTCCTGCTGGTAAATGTAGAACGCCGTCAACTGCGCCGTCCCGAACTGCGCCCACTCGCCCTTGACGCCGACGTCGACCTTGGTCCGCGTCTCGCTGGCGGGGCGTTCCAGGTCGGCGTTGAGCATGCCCGGCTTGGAGGCGATCTGCCCCCAGGCGGCGTTGCCCAGCAGGCTCAGCCAGTCGGTCAGCTCGTAGGCCGCCCCGGCCGAGATGGTGTGCAGCGGGTCCTGCCACTCGTCCTCGACCTTCACCGACCGCAGCCCGCCGCTGGGGCTGCCCTCGACGTTGAATCCGCCGAAGTCGTTGATCCGCTCGTGCGTCAGGCGGTAGCCCGCGTTGACGGTCAGCCGCCCGAAATCGTGCTCGTCGACGATCACGCCGGAGTAGGTGTCGATGTCCCCGGGGTTGCCCACGTAGAACCGCTTGCCCGTCGGCGTCGCCCACTTGTGGAACATCCCGCCGAAGCGCAGCACGTTGTCCTTGCCGATGCGGAAGCCCTGGATGAACCGCCCGCCGATCTCGTAGTCCCGCTCGACCCAGTCGCTGCTGCCGACGCGATGGCCCTCGAAGTGGCGGTAGGCGAAGTTCGCCACCATCTCCGTCCACGCCCACTGGCAGCCGTGAATCTCCGCCTTCGCCGTCGCCAGGTACAGCGACATCGGGTCGTAGCTGTCCCGGCGGGTCAGGAACCGCGGATGGGCCGGCGGATCGGCGACCTCCAGGTGCCGCGTGCCCGTGAACATCCCGCCGGTGACGCTCAGGCGGAAGGCCTTCGAGGGCTCCCAGACCATCCGCGTGTACACGTTCGCCAGGCCCTCGCCGGCGTTCTCGTCCTCGGGCCCCTCGCGCCGCCGGAAGCCCGCGCTGACGCCGTAGGAAAACTCCTCGCCGACCGGCTGGCCGTGCGTGAACTGCGTCAGCCACGTGTCGAACCGCCCGTACTCGGCGTCGATCCGCGTCTCCGGCTCGTCCCACGTGCGGGGCACGACGTTCACCAGCCCCGCCATGCTGCCCGGGCCCAGCAGCAGCGCCGCGCTGGAGCGGACCAGCTCGATCCGCTCGACCGCCGCCGCCGGGAAGAAGTAGCCGCTCTCGTGGAACTCCCGCTGCCACGCGCCGTCGATGACGTAGTTGGGATAGGGATACCGCTGCCCGCGCGTGGAGAAGAACTCCTTGACCTTCTGCCCGCGGCGCTCGGTCCAGGCGCCCGGCGTGTACCGCATCGCGTCGACGAGGTCCACCGCGTCCAGCCAGCGGATCTCCTCCTTGCCGACCACGCTGGTCGACGTCGCCAGGCCCGGCGACTCGCTCAGCGGGCGGGCCACAAGGTCCCGCGGCGGCAGGGCGGTGAAGTTCGAGCCCTCGCCCAACTCCACCGGCTGGGCCTTCCTGCCCGTGATGGTCACCCGCCCGACGTCGTAGGCGCCGTCGGCCTCCCCGGCCGACGCCGGCTGCGTCGCCGCCGGCTGCGTTGTCGCCGGCTGCGTGGCCGGGGGATTCTCCGCCGCCCCGGCGGCCCACGCCGCCCAACAGACTGCCACCGCCCCGCACACGAACCGCCTCGTCTGGATGCTTGCCACGGCCGACTCCCGGCAAAACGTGCGCAGCCCGTCCGCCCCACGCGCACGGGCTCCGTCGCACACCTCGAACTTTCCTCCACTACGCACCGCGGGGCCGATCGGGGACAGAAAACCCGAAGTTGTGCCTCCCGAGCGAAGCGCCCCCCGCGGCGTGTCAAAGTCCCTTCCAAACCGTGCTTTACAAGCCGGGTTTTCGGGGTATACTCAGAACGGACGAAACGCGAGCGAGTCAGTGGGGATTGCTCGCATCCACGAAAGGAGAGGATGTCATGCGCCAGTCTTCCACCGCACGCTCTGCGCTCGCGCTGCTTCTGCTGCCCTCGCTGGTCCTCGCGGCCGGGCACGACAAGACCTATATCGGGGGCAACATGGGCTCCTGGTACGTCGGGAGCAACTGGGACCCCAACGCCGTGCCGGACGGCAGCGATTGCGCCTGGGTGAACAACGGGCTGACGGTCGCGATGGACCGCCCGGGCCTGACGGCCGGGGCGCTGGAGCTGCACGTCGGCACGGACGCCTCGCACAACGGGAGCGTCTGGCACAGCGAGGGCGTTTTCGGCTGCGAGCTGCTTGTCCTGGGCGACGGCGCGGGGAGCGTGGGCACGTACACGCTGCACAGCAGCGAGACGGTCGGCTCGCCGCCGCGGACGGTGGAAGTGGACACGATGCAGATCGGCAACGCGGGCACGGGCACGTGGACGCAGAGTGCCGGGACGGTCATGGCAACGGACATCGCCCTCGGCGTGGCCGAGACCGCCAACGGGTCCTGGACCATGACCGGCGGGAAGGTCCTGGCCGGCGACCTGGTCGTCGGCGGGATCGGCGAGGGGCAGTTCGTCAACACCGGCGCGACGGTGGCTCTCGACGGCTCGGCGACGCTGGGCTCCCAGGCGCGGGGGCAGGGCACGTTCCGGCTGGAAGCCGGCGGGCAGCTTTCCACCCACGGGGACCTGACGGTCGGCGACGCCGGGGATGGGACGTTCTATCACGTCGACGGCAACGCGGCGATCGAGGGCACGCTCTGGATGGGCTGCCAGGAGCGCAGCGAGGGCACCTACCGCCTGGAGGCCGGCGTGCTGGAGACGTACAAGACGCGCGTCGGCAACACGACGATCGGCGAGTTCGTCCACCTCGGCGGCACGCACGACGTCCGGCAGGACCTGATCGTCGGCGGCGCGGGGGTGGGCTCCTACACCCTCCACGCCGGGGCGCTGGCCGACGTGGGCAGGCACCTGAACGTCGGCGTCAGCGGCTCCGGCGAGTTCGACCACACCGGCGGCACTGCCGCGGTCGCCAGCGTCCTCCGCGTCGGCTCGGCGAGCCTGGGCGGGACCGGCACGTACACCATGCGGGCCGGGACGCTCTCGGCCGTCGGGGGCATCGAGGTCGAGAAGGGCACCTTCGCCTGGCACGGCGGGGACATCTTCACGCCCGAGTTCGACCTGACCGCCGCCACCACGCTGCGAATGGCCTACTCCTTCGACGCGTGGGACCTCCAGGAGGGCCTGCTGTTCAACGGCGGGGACCCCCACTTCCCCGCCAGCGTCAGCGGCCTCGGCGGGGCGGTCGTCGAGGTCACGGGCTTCTCGGCCGCGACGCACTCGCAGGGCGCGATCTACTTCGGCGAGCTGGTCCTGGGCACCGGTCTGGGGCAGGGGACCTACACGCTGTCGGGCACCGGCGACCTCTGGGCGGGCACGCTGACGATCGGCAAGACCGGCAGCGGCTGGCTGTCGTTCAACGACCCCGGCAGCGAGCTGTTTGTCGGCACGGCCCTGGTGGGCGAGTCGGGCACCCTGACGCTCCACCGCGACTGGGAGCACGCCTCCGGCGGCGCGCTGGACGTCCGCGGCGAGGTCTACGGCCCGGCCGCGACGCTGACGATCGGCAACGCCGGGAACCTGCTGCTGCGGGACGTCGGCGGCGCCGCCGTGGAGCTGGCCCGGCTGGGCCTCGTCGCCCACAGCGGCTCGAACGCCGACCAGCAGGGGGGCACGATGACGGCGGACGGCATCCACGTGGGGCGGACGTGCTGGTACGAGATTTCCGGCGGGCAGCTCTTCGCCGACAACGGCATCGAGAACGACGAGTACATCGGCCAGTCCGGCGGGCGGTTGACGCTGGGCGGGCTGGACAATACCTGGCAGTTCGTCATGACCGGCGGGATGACCGACGCCGGGGCGGTGCGGAACCTCCTGGAGATGCGGACTCCCGGCGGCGCGGCCCCGCCGGCGTCGTTGGCCTACCGGGGCATCTACACGATCGGCTCGCTCCAGTTCGCCGCCACGACCGTGGAGAACCAGACGAACCTCTTTGCAGGCCAGGACGCGTGGTTCCGGGCCGACTCGCTGGAAAACGGCGCCCTCGGCGACGTTGCCGAGGAACCCAACGCCGTCGGGGGCACGTGGCGGTACAGCGGCAAGGGGACGTATCTTTTCGATGCCGCGGACGTCTGCATCGACGAGGTCGAGAACCACCGGATGCTCATCGTCGCCGACAGCGCCGAACTCGCCGGCGCGGCGACCGACGACGCGCTGGTGCTGACCAACCACGCCCGCGCGCGGCTGATCCTCGGCGGGGACTTCGACGAGTTCGGGGGCGACCCGGCGGGCACGCCCGGAATCCGCGGGCGGGTCGTCAACTTCGGCCGCTTCGACTATTACAACGGCCAGTTCGACGCCGCCTACGAGCACTGGACGGACGCCGACGGTTTCGGCCAGCACGCCGGCTTCAGCGCCGCCGGCGGCGTGGTCAACTACGGCACGCTGGCGCCGGAGCCGTACCTGAGCTTCGGCGGCGGCGCCGAGGGGGTGATCAACTACGGCACGCTGATCCTCGACCACGGCCGGCTGGACGGCGACCTGCTGCGCAACAAGCCCGGCGGGCAGGTCCAGACCAGCGGCTTCACCACGCTGGACACCACCGTGGACAACCACGGTGTGCTGGCCACCGCCGACATGCTCATCGTCACCGGCGGGTTCTACAACCACGGCGGGGGGCTGGTCCCCCTGGCGCCGGGCCAGCGGCTCCGGCTGGACCAGGCGCTGGTCAACGAAGGGATCATCCAGTTCGACGGCGGGGGGGCGATCGAGTCGGCCGCGACGGTGGTCAACAGCGAGGAAGGGCTGATCCGCATGGACGCCGGCGGGAGCATCGACGCGACGGTCTCCAACAGCGGCCTGCTGGAGGTCCGCAACAACGCCAACGCCTCCGGCGCGGCCCTGACGACGTGGATACTGGAGGTGACGGCCAACAACGGTGTGCTGCGGATCGGCCCCCACGCGAGGCTGCACGTCGACGACGGGCTGTCGAGCAACGGGACGATCGAGCTGCGGGCCGACGACAGCATCCTTGCCGTTGACCGCGCCGGCGGGCCGTTCACCAACGACGGGCTGCTCAAGGGCACGGGCACGATCGAGGCGGCCGTCGAGAACAACGGCGTGCTGCGGGCGGAGTATCCCGGCGGGGCCGGGGCCGTCGAGCACGCCCTGACGTTCACAGTTCGGGGCAGCACGAACGCGGGTCGGATCGAGGTCGCGGCCGACAACGCGGTCGTCTTCTCGGCGGGGCTGGCGAGCAACGACGGCACGATCGCCCTGGAGGGCGGGCGGTTCGACACGTCGGACATCGACCACGCCAACGACGGGCAGATCAGCGGCTGGGGGACGCTGAGCACGGGCCTGCTGACCAACAACGGGCAGATCGGCGTCGGCGCCGGGGACATGCACGTGATGGGCCCGGTGCAGAACGACGGGACGATCACCGTCGCGGACGGCTCGACGATCGTCTTCTTCGACGACTACGCCGGCGACGGCGTCGGCGGGGGCGGCAAGGCGGTGTTCCTGGCCACGCTGAGCCCCGGGCACAGCCCGGGCATCGCGGCCTTCGGCGGCGACGTTGCCCTGGCCGGCGGGTCGGCCCTGGCGATCGAGGTGGCCGAGTGCGACAACGCCGACCCCCACGACCCCAAGTACGACGCCCTGGACGTCCGCGGCGACGTCAGCCTCGGCGGGCTGCTCGCGCTGGACTGGCTGCCCGTCGTCGGCGATCCCGACAGCAAGTTCGGCGGGGCCTACGACATCATCACCTACGCCGGGAAGCTCCACGGCGAGTTCACCGGCCTGGCCGGCGGGATCGCCGGGGCCTACATCGCGGCGATCGACTACGAGGCGGACCTGCCCGGCCGGCCCGACCTGCACGCCGTGCGGCTGACGCTGCACCCGCTGCTCGATGGCGACGCGGACCTCGACGGGGACGTCGACGCCGACGACCTCGATGCGCTGGAAGGCGGCTTCGGCGGCCCGGCGGCGTGGGCCGAGGGCGACTTCAACCTCGACGGCGGAGCCGACTACCTCGACTACCTCGCCTGGAAGCGCCACTGCGGCCAGGTCGCCCCCGGCGGGGGCACGGTCCCGGAGCCGGCCGCCCTGGCCCTGCTCGCCGCCGGCACCGTCGCCCTGCTCCGCCGCCGCCGGTCCGCGGGAAGTGGGCGATAGTCGGCACTCAGTGGCCGGTAGCCCGTAGCCAGCCGGCGGCCTGCCGGCTTCGCCGAGAGCACGCCGCTTTTCTTCGCCGACGACGGGCCCTCACACACCGAGGCCGTCGCGGCAAGCGTGACGGCGTCGGCCGCGAAGGCGCGCCTCCCGCGCCCCGTCGATATGGCGCTGCGGCATCGCACTCCCAGGGCCGCCGCCGCCAAATATGGAGTGCGGCGGCAACGACGCCGCTTTTCTTCGCCAACGGCG
>CAYLPJ010000020.1:0-90966 GCA_964385465.1 uncultured Planctomycetaceae bacterium
GCAGGCCGTCTACGACTTGATCCACTGATTGGGTGTCCCAATGTTGAAGTCAGGAGAAACCCCTCCGGCCGGCGGCTGCCGGCGACGCCCAGGCCGCGGACGGCGGCCGCTAATCCTTGACGGATGGGCAGTTGTGTGTTAAGTTATGAATGGATGAGGGCGGGCTCTGGAGGCCCGCAGAGGAGGAGCGGAGCGCTAAGTCGCTCTGCCCCAAGGGTTTGTTGTGTAGCAGGAGCGTGTAGAACGGAGCGGTTCCGAAGGCGGCATGTCACGTCTCGACCGGACCTTGGTACGCCCCCGCGGCGTCGCGGTTCGGTCTCGCCGAAGGAATCCGTCCCAGGCGCTCCCGCACGTCCGGGCGAACCGAGCCCGCACAGCACAGCACAGCACATGAGCAATGGGAGTTGCCGTGACGGAGTCAGGCAGTTTGGCCCGAGCAGCCGCACGCACTTCTCGCCGTTTCTCGGCGCAGGCGACCGGCCGAAACGGTCGGCGTATGCGCCGTATCGGGATTCATATCTCTTCTTAGCCGCTGGACAACCGGTTTGATGGAGGCCCGCGCCTCCGGGGTGACGCTGCCCCCTTCTGATAAGGAGCGTATCATGATGGCGAAGCGACTCGCACTCTCGGCCGCGATCATCGGCCTGGCCGCCCTGTCGGCCGGCGCCCAGCCGTTCACGTCCACCTGGGTGGGCACGGACGCGAACTGGACCGACGCGGCGAACTGGGACGCCAACGTCCCGGACGCCAACACGATCGGCGTGTTCGACAACACGGGCACGAGCCTGTCGGTGGACCTCCAGGCCGCGGCGCGGCAGGCCCACCAGGTGCGGTTCGACGACGCCGGACGCGGCTACAGCGTGGGCGGGGGCACGCTTCGGTTGATGGAGCTGGGCGGCACGCGCGGGCGGCTGGAGAACACGGCGAACGTCGGCGCGAGCGTGGTGAACGTGGTGTCGGCGGACGTCAGGAGCGCCACGGCGGCGGACATCGTCGTCTCCGGCGGGACGCTGAAGCTCGACGGCGCCGACAACCAGCTCGTCTCCGGAAGCCTCGCGACGGTCAACGCCGGTGCGACGCTCCACGTGACCAGCAACAGCACGCTGGACCAGGCGGACATCGCCCTCAACAGCGGGACGCTGAAGCTCGAGGGCGTTTTCAGCCCCGGCGGCACGCCGCTGCTGCTGGATCACTTCCTCTCGGCCGACGACACATCGGGCAGCCTCGCCAGCCAGGGCATCTACAACCACTCCGGCGGCAACGAACGGCGGATGCGCGACGACTCGGGCTATCACAACCACGAGGTCGCCATCGACGGCTTCGTCGGCTCCTGGGACACGACCTGGAACTACGACGGCGGCAAGGGCAGCGATGTCACCAGCAACTGCCGCATCGAGGAGGTCGCCGGCGGGGCCGACCCGGTCTCGCTGGGCTTCACCTCCAACGGCCTGGCCGACAGCGAAGGCGGCATGGTCAACTACTGGAAGGACACCCGCAACAACTTCAACCTCGGGCGCAACGTGGACGTCGCCGACAGCGCGGCCGAGGAGTACTGGTTCTCGATGCTCGTCGAGACCCAGAGCGAGCACAACAACGATTTCGGCGAGGTCTTCCTGGGCTTCGGGGACACGCCGGGCTTCCACGACAAGTTCGTCGCCATCGGGTACGACCAGAGCGACCAGCTCCGCATCCGCGCCAAGGACGGCTCGACGACGGAGGTCCAGACCGGCGGGCTGTGGCAGCACTTCCAGACGCACCTGCTGGTGGGGCGCGTGGAGGTCGACCGCGCCGGCGCCGAGACGGTCACCTTCTACCTCGATCCCACCGACGTCCGCACGAAGTCGAAGCTCAGCAGCAGCGCCGCGCATACCGTCACGCTGGACACCTCCGACTTCATCGGCGCCGACGACGTCCTGACGCACTTCCGCTGGCAGGGCTACGTCGAGGATGCCGGCGAAGGCGCCGCCACGCTGATGGACGAATTGACCATCGCGACGGCGTTCACCGATTGGCGCCAGACCGACTACATCACCGGCGGGGAACTCGCCGGGACGCTGACGGTCGGCGGCAGCTCGACGCTGGACGCCGCCGCCGGGGCGAGCCTCGGCGGGCTGGTCATGAACGCCGACGCCACACTCAACGCCCCCCAGACCGCGCCGATCACCGCGCCGACGACCGAGCTGAAGGGCAACGTCGCCTTCAACGCCGACGCGGACATCACCCTCGGGGCCGTCACCAACTCCGCCGTCGGGCCCATCGCGGTCGCCAAGAGCGGCGCGGGGACGCTGACGCTCAACGACGCGACGACCGGCTCGGCCTTCGACGGCGGGGTCTTCAACGTCTCCGGCGGGACGGTCCACGTCACCAACGCCGACGGCAACACGTCGATCGGCACGGCCTCGGTGACCATGAGCGGCGGCGTGACGCACTTCGACGGCGGCCCGGCCGGGACGCTGGAAGACATCCGCATCGACTTCGACGAGAACTCCAACGGCCCCGAGCCTTCCGCGCCGTGGAACGCGACGGTCATGGCGGGTACGGTCCGGGAGGACCTGATCGACTACGTCACCGGCCTGGCCACGGACGTGGACGTGGACGTCAGCGACTCCGGCTGGTCCGGCTCGGGCGCCGACAGCGCCGGCTCGTCCAGCACGTCGATCGACTGGCTGAGCACCGACGCCCGGACGGACTACATCTGGAGCGAGACCGGGGACCTGCCCGAAGTGGTCCTCGGCGGGTTGGACCCCACGGCCACCTACAAGATCGAGCTTGTCTCCGCCCACGGCAGCGAGAACAACGGCACGCAGTGGTCGGTCGCCGAGCAGCCCGGCAGCGACGTGTTCTGGAACGCCGGCAATGCCCTGAGCAACGACGAGCAGATCGTCTGGGACAACCTCGAGCCCAACGCGGCCGGGGAGCTGCACGTGATGATGGGCCCCGGCGGCGGCAACGGGCACCTCAACGCCATGCGCCTGACGAAGATCGGCTTTGAGTACGCCGAGTACGGCACGGACTTCACGCTGACCGACGACGCGGGGATCGACGTGAGCGGCGCGGCCGGGTTCGGCACGCTGACGCTCGAGAACGGCGCGGTCCTGACGGTCACCGGCGACCCGGCCTACGCGCGGTTCGAGTCGACCACGCTGGACCCCAACGGCGCGGCCAGCAGCGGCCTGAACGTCGGCGGGGACAGCATCGTCTGGGCCGGGCCCTACGACGCCGGGCTTTCGCCGGTGACGTTCCTCAAGCAGGGCGCGGGCACGCTGGTGATGAACGGCGCCCCGGCCGACGACGCCAACACGACCGTCGAGGTCCAGGGCGGCAGCCTGGTGATCGTGCAGAACAACGACAGCAACACGCCGATGCCGGACTCGCTGTTCACGCTGGCCGGCGGGCGGCTGATCGTCGCCAGCGGCGACGGCAACGACATCACCTTCGACAACGACATCTCCATGACCGCCTCGGGCGCCATCGAGGCCAGCAAGGGCGTCGGCGGGGTCGGCGGCGCGATCGAGGTGGCCGTCGACGACGCCGTGACGATCCCCACGGGCGAGACGCTGACGCTCACCGCCGGCGGGGCCTACACGCTGCGGATGATGCAGGACCTCGACGGCAACGGCGGGCTGACCAAGGACGGCACGGGCGAGGCGGTGCTGGACGCCAACGTCGCCTACATGGGCGCCACCCGCGTGCTGGGCGGCTCGCTGACGATCCAGGACGACCTGGACAACGAGACCAGCAACATCGAGCTGGACGGCGGGCACCTGACCGTCAACGGCTTCGCACACACCGGCGACGTGTCGGTGACCGACGCCAACCTCGTGGTCACCTCGCCGGCCTCGGCGGTGGTGCTCAGCGCGGCGAACCTGGCGGTCGGCCCGGCCGGCGGGATCGACGTGGACGGCAACGCCATCGTCCAGACGGCGGACCTCTCGGGCATCGCGTCGTTCGGCGCGAACCTGACGACGACGGGCAACAGCTTCACCATCCGCTCGGGCGAGACGGACGTCACCGAGGACCTGGCCACGACGGACCTGAACGTCCTGGGCGGCATCCTGACCGTCGGCGGGGACGTCGACGCGCCCGACGGCAGCGTCATCAACGGCGGGCGGCTGAACGTCTCCGGCGTGTTCACCTCGCCCTCGCTGGCCCTGACGGCCGGCGGAATCCTCTCGGCCCAGGGCCCCAACAGCCTCTCCGGCCTGCCGGACTTCACCGTCGAGAGCAACGGCGGCGTCGGCTGGCTGAACCTGGGCACGGCCCAGGTCGCCGCCGAGATGCCGCAGGTGACGGTCCAGAGCGGCTCGCTGCTGGACGGCAACACGGCGGGGCTGCTGATGATCGGCAAGGACCCGCTGAACCCCCACGGCGACGAGGGCATCGCCAACGTCCTGCTGGAAGACGGGGCGGTCTTCGGCGGGTCGGTGGCGCCCAACGAGGTCGAGCTGGGCGACGTGCGCCTCCGCGCGGCGATTATCGGCGGGGACTTCGGCATCGGGCGGGTCATCAAGGTCGGCACGGATTCGGACCCGAACGTGATCGACGACGTCTTCACCGGCGCGACCTACGGCCCGTGGAGCCGGGCGGACTTCCAGGACCCGGCGACCATCCGCGACTTCCAGGGCACGATCCTGGACGTCAGCGGAAACGGCATCGAGATCGCCATGAACGGCGAGGGCGTACGCTTCACCGCCGACGCCAACTACAGCACGCCCAACACCGACGTCGGCGTGCTCTACAGCGGCGCCGGCGAGCTGGAGCTCAACGGCGGCCCCGGCGGCACGTGGACGGTGGTCACCCGCGAGGGGCCCGGCACGGCCGAGACGCTCCGCGGCGAGACGGTCATCGCGGACTTCAACAACTCGGCCGCCATCCCGGCCGGCAAGGAGCTGCGCGTCCTCGGCGGGCGGCTGAACGTCGACGCCGGCCTCGAAGCCGACGCCCGGCTCACCCTCGGCGAGGGCGGGATGATGTGGATGCACGGCGACCAGTTCAGCCAGGGCAACATCCACGTCCAGGCCGGCGGGTACGTCTACACCGACGACACCAACGAGTTCGCCGACGCCAACTGGACGTGGGAGAGCGGGGCCATCCTGGCCTTCCGGGTGGAGAACTTCGATCCCTACACGGCCGGCTGGCCGATGAACGTGACGCTGGTCCCGGATCACCCGGCCCGAGACAGTTTCGAGGGCAGCGGCTTCATCCTCCAGGACGGCGCGGTCATCCAGACCAGCGACGACCAGAACGTGTCGATCTCTTCCAGCGGCCCGAGCGTGACGGTGGACCAGACCTCCGGCCCGGACGCGACGATCGGCCTGCGGGCCATGCCCGGCCAGACGCTGCAGGTGTGGGACACGCTGGACCTCCAGGTGGACCCCAACGGCACGCCGGACGATGGCGACGAGTACATCCTCGATCTCGTCGTCGGTGCCACCGGCGAGGTCTCGACGGTCCGCGGCAACACCTACAACGACTACCGCCGCCAGTTGGTGCGGAACGTGCCCACCGGCCGGGTGGAGCTGACGCCGTCGGACGGCACGAACGAGACGCTGCGGATCGACCAGGTCGAGCTGCTCAGCGGCACGCTGGAGCTGGATAAGCGGGCGACGCTGGCCGACCCGACGATCCACGTGACGATGACCGACGGGACGGTCGGCAGCACGCTGCGGATCGAGGCCGGGCACGACAGCGACGCCAACGACTACTGGAACGGCGGCTCGATCGCCGTCGGCGGGGGCAACACGATCCAACTCCGCATCGACCGCGGGGAGGCGCCCGACGGGCACGGCTTCTACAACCGCCTGGGCACGCCCATCACGGTGGTGGCCGACGGCAATGCCGCGTCGGTGGACGCCGTGTTCCAGCCGCACCGGATGAACAATTCGAGTCCTTGGTGGGATGGCTTCGCACACATGGCCGACGTGACGCTCACCGACGGCTCGCTGGTGACGCTCTCCCAGGGCGGGTCTGATCACCCGAGGATCATGCTGGACCTGACGCTCGACGGCGAGAGCACGGTGGTCCCGCAGGAGCGCGACAGCTTCTTCACGCTCGGGCACATCGGCGGGTCCGGCACGTTGAACGTGGACGCCGGGGACGACCGCATCCGCATGATCGGCTCGATGGCGCCCGGCGTCACCGTGGTCGCCAGCGGGACCGACCCGGTCGAGTTGACCGACCACAGCGACGGCGACCTCAGCCTCCACGGCAAGGACATCGGCTACGGCGAGGGCTTCCGCTTCAACGGCGGGACGCTGCACCTTACCGAGAACACGTCGCTGAATCACGAGATCCACTGGGAGCCCAACGGCACGCTGATCCATCAGGGCCGCACCGGCGACAACAACGGCCCGGACCTCTACGCCGGGCGGGCCGGCGGCGAGTGGGGGCACGACTTCACGATCGCCCTGGGCAAGCCGGGCTCCAGCGCCACGGACCTCGCCAGCAACAAGGCCAACGTCGCCGAGTTCCGCGTCGACGACGTCGACGCCGGCCAGGACCGCCCCGAGAGCACCTTCATGGGCACCCTGCGCGTCCTCGAGGACGGCTACGGGTGGATCCGCACCCGCCGCGCCGGCGACGACAAGCAGGACGAGGGCTACCTCTTCGTTCCCAACGTCGTTCTCGAGCCCAATTCCGTGCTGTTCCTCGCCGAGGCCGACAACGTCGGCATCCGCGTCAGCGGCACGCTGGAAGGCGACGCCAAGATCTTCCACGACGGCGCCGGCGACCAGAGCGAGAACGTCCTGCTGGACTTCACCGGCGACCACACGCTGACCATCTTCGGCACGACCACCAGCGGCTGGTCCAACAACACGCCCGTCGAGGGCACCATCGACACCGCCGGGCTGAGCATCGAGATGGTCCCCGCCGGCGGGAACAACCGGCGGGTGTACTTCCGCGACGGCTCGGCCGTGCTGAGCGAGGTGTTCACCGTCGACTCCAACACCGGCAACGGCGTGACCTTCGAGCCCGGCTCGACGCTGGACGTCGACGAGACGAACTTCCTCGGCGGCGTGGCGAGCTTCTACGCCGGCCAGGCCGCCGACCTCGGCGCCACCACGTTCGGGTTCAACCCGGACTTCGGCGGCGCGACGGTCACCATGACCACGGCCGTGTTCCACGCCGACGTGGACCTCGCCGGCGTCGACGCCACGATGAGCGGGCAGGGCACGGTCAACGCCAGGACGACCATCGGCGGGGCGGCGACGCTGGCGCCCTCGTGGGTGGTCAACGCCGGCGGGGAGCTGGTCGTCTCCGGCGACCCGGGCGCCCTCGCCGGGGCCACCGGCGTGACGCTCGCCGGCGGGCGCCTGACGGCGAACGTCAACGGCGACGCCGACGTGGCCGTCACCACGCCGATCCTCGTCGCCGAGACCTCGGCGATGGCCGTCGACCGCGCCGACGTGGCCGGCGGGTTCGACCGCACGCTGGCCTTCGGCCCGCTGACCATCGGCGAGCCCGGCGGGGCCGCCACCGTGCTGTCGGTCAACACAGGCAACCAGTACGACATGACGTTCGCCTCCACGACGGTGGACGTCCCCACCGGGACCACCGCCGGATTCGAGCTGCTGGACACCGGCAGCGACGCCGACCTCGGCGACGTGACCTTCACCGACAACCAGACGCTCAACATCGAGGCCGCCCCCGGCTCGACGGTGAGCCTCGGCGACCTCACCGGCGGCTCGGCCGCCAGGGTCTACTTCAACCCCGTCACGCTCGACGGCGGGGCGCTGCACCTCAGCAATGCCACCGGCTGGGCCGGCGAGGTGAACGTCACCCACGGCCGGCTGCTCGTCGACGCCAACCTCAGCGGCTACGACGGCGGGGTCTACGTGGACGAGGTGCTCGAGATCACCGCGACCGAGCCGGTCGCCCTGCACGACTTCACCGCCAACGCGCTGCGCATCTCGGCCTCGCTGGCCGGCAGCGTCGGCCCGGCCGGCTTCGGCTGGACCGCCGGCGGCTTCGACGACTTGGGCGAGGTGGTCATCGACACGCCCACCGTCGCGGATTCGTTCCGCCAGTCCGACGGGTCCGGCGGCACCCAGCCGCTGACGCTGGAGGCCTCGATCCTCCGCAGCGACTGGGCCGGGGCGAACTTCCAGGCCCCGATCGACGTGCATGACGCCTTCGGGCTCGTGACCGCCTTCCAGGCCGACCTGGACTTCGAGGTCAGCGGCAGCATCGGCGGGCCCGGCGGGCTGCTGAAGACCGGCGACGCCGCACTGACCCTCAGCGGCGGCAACACCTACGCCGGCGATACGACCGTCGAGGCCGGCACGCTGGTGATGGCCGACGCCAACGCCTTCGGCGAGGCCCTCAACACCGTCGAGCTGAACGACGGCACGACGCTGGTGGTCGATGCCGCCGGCGCCGACTTCGACACCCGCTACACGCTGGTGATGAACGACACCAGCACGCTGATCGTCAACGCTGCCGGCGTGAACCTCGGCGGCGTGACCGTCGGCGACAACACGCTGACGATCGCCAGCGACATGGCCGGCGGCTCGGCCCCGGCCGACGCGCCGGGCACGACGATTCTCGACACCCCGACGCTGTCGGGCGACTACGTCCTCGTGCTGGACAACACCATCGAGGTCCGCCGGGACGTGACGGTCGCCGAGGCGACCGACGGGACCACCGGGTCGGTCACGTTCCGCGACGCCGACCACACCATGCAGATCGACAGCAACGTCACGCTGGCCGGCCCCCGCGACTGGGAGGTCGCCGACGGGATGACCGTGCAGTTCAACGGGAACATCCTCGGCGGGCAGGACCTGACGAAGGTGGGCGCCGGCACGCTGGTGCTCAACGGGGCGGGCAACGAGATCGAGCTGCTGACCGTGGGTACCAGCCCCGGCGGCATCGTGTCGATCGGCAGCGGCAGCGGCGCGCCCAACGGCGTCGTGGTCAACCAGTCCAGCCTCTACACCGTCGACGAGCCCGACTGGGCCTTCGGCGAGGTCGACATCGCCCTCAGCGCCGGCGTGCTGGGCCTCTCGCGGGACAGCGACGCCAACTACGACTTCTCCACCGCGCCGACGCTGTCCCTCGGTGCCCACGCCGACAGCACCTACACCGGCGAGGTCACCCCCGGCATCGATGGCTTCGTCTTCGGCGGCGGGGCCGGGACACTCACGCTGGATACCCCCCTGGCCGCCGGCGAGGACTTGCGGCTGGGCTGGGACGAGAACGGCGACAGCAACCAGGAACCCCTGCCCGAGGGCAACATCGTCCTGACGGCCGAGACGGCCATCGACGGCGACGTCGAGGTCTACACCAGCATCCGGTACGCCTCGGGCGACACTGACGGCCCGTTCAACGCCGTCGACCCGTGCAGCGGCAACTGGGTGACCATCCACGAGGGCGGTGCCCTGGACCTGAACCTCACCTGGGACGGCCTGACGAACGTCAAGATGAACGGCGGGGGGATCTCGAACGTCGGGGACGCGCTGATCGCCTCGGACCTGGCGGGGATCTTCCCCGACGGGCAGGACTACGTCCTGGGCAGCAACTTCACGGACTGGAACGGCAACACGGACATCGAGGCCAACGCGCTGGTCAACGCCGGCTCGGACCTCGTGAAGGTCGGCGTCAACCAGGTCACGCTGCGGGGCACGCAGACCTACGGCGGCGGGCTGACCGACGTGCGGGCAGGCACGCTGACGGTGGAGAAGGTCGCCGGGCTCGGCTCGACGACGCAGGTCCGCGTCGCCGACGCCGCGAGCATCGAGCTGCTCGAGGGCGGCTCGCTGGAGAAGGTCACCCTCGGCGGGTCGCTGTCGACCGGCGGGGACCTGACCGTCCAGGCCGCCTCGGGCGACAGCCTGGTGCTGGACGGCCCGGCCCCGGCGATCGACGTCGCCGGCGGGATGACGATGACCGTCGGGAAGGTCAACGGCGCCGGGCTCGGCGCGGTGCTGACCAAGACCGGCGCCGGCGAGCTGGACATCCGCGACGGCAACAACGTCCTGGCGAGCTCGACGGTGAAGGTCTCCGACGGCACGGTGCGGATCCTCGGCAGCAGCGGCGGGACGTCGCTGGACACCGCCGGCGTGATCCTCGACGGCGGAACGCTCGCCGTCGAGCCGGAATCGGACATCAACCCCGGCGTCGTCGGCGACTACTGGCTGACAGGCGGCGGGCAGTCCACCACCAACTGGGACTATTCTCAGACACCGGACAACACCCAGATCGAGGACCGGATCGACTTCCGCAACGCCGGCACCTGGGGCCTCGCCCGCACCGACCGCATCGCCGGGCGATGGACCGGGTTCGTCTTCTTCGCCTCCGACACCAACGTCGAGTTCGGCGTCAACAGCGACGACGGCAGCCGGCTGTGGGTGGACGGCTCCCAGGTCACCGCCTGGGAAGGCGGGCACGGCATGACCAGTGCCGACAACATGCGGAACAAGAACGATCAGCAGTGGTCCGACTCCCTGTTCCTGTCGGCCGGGTATCACAGCTTCGAGATGCGGCAGAAGGAGGACGGCGGCGGCGAGGGCGCCGAGCTGTGGTGGTCCGTCGAGGGCGCGACGGCGGAGATCATTCCCGCCTCGGCCCTGTTCTACGGCGGGATCGCCAATCACGTCGCGGTCGACAGCAACGTGGTGCTCACCGAGAGCTCGACGATCCTCTCCAACGCGGGCATCTCGGCGGACTTCGACACGCTGACCATGCCCGGCGGCAAGGCGTTGGAGATCGTCGGCGGGGTGAGTTTCGAGCGGATCGTCATGGACGGCTCGCTCGGGACGGTCACCTTCGACGCCAACGGCGCGGGCTCCACGCTGCACACCAACGCCATCACCGACGGCGGCGGGGCCACGACCGTCTCCAAGATCGGCAGCGGCGTGCTGGTGATCAGCCCCGAGGCCGACCTGGACAACACCGACATCGACGTCGCCGAGGGCACGCTTCAGCTTGCCTCGGTCTCCGGCTCGCCGCTGGTCCTGCCCGGCACGATCGGCGGGGTCGGCGACCTCCAGGCCGTCGGCGACGGCGTCTCGCAGATCGAGGGCCTCGACCTGACCGGCACGGTCACCAAGGACGAGGCCGGGGCGCTGGTCATCACCGACGCCCTCGACACCCCCGCCGAGGTGATCCTCAACGCCGGTGCGGTCGAGACGATGGACGTCATCGACCTCGCCGGGCCGATCACCGTCAACGACGGGCTCTTCACCGCCAACGAGGACGCCAACGTCGCGGGCCTGACGGTCAACGACGGCGGCTTCGAGGCCGACAAGGACCTGACCGCCGGGACGATCACGATCGAGACCCCCGCGTCGCTGGACGTCGCGGGCACGACCGACGCCGACGCCGCGACGCTTCGCGGCACGGTCGGACTGGTCGGCACGGCGACGATCGAAGACGCCGCCGTCCTGGGCGGGACCACCACGGTCACCCAACTTGACGCGAACAACCTGACGGTCACCGGCGGCAAGCTGGTGGTCGAGACGGCCCTGACGGCCGGCGGGTCGGTGGACCTGTCCGCCGGCGGCGTGCTGGTCGCCAACAACTCCGGCGCCCTGGCCGGGATGCCGGCGTTCACCGTCGCCGACGGCACGAACGGGGCGTGGCTGGACCTGGCCGTGGCGCAGGCGTCGGTCCCGCAGATCACCGTCGCCGACGGCGCGGGCCTGACCGGCGCGACCGACGGGCTGGCGATTCGCGGCGCGAGCGTCGCCGACGCCAACACGGACGTCGTCCTCCAGCAGGGCGCGGTCTTCCAGGGCTCGCTGGCGCCCAACACGGTCGAGATGGGCACCACGCGGGTGCAGCTCGCCCTCTTCGGCGGCGGGCTGGACGAGCCCGTCCAGGGCGTCGGCGACGATCCCGACGCCAACGTGACCTCGGACATCTACACCGGCGCGGCCTGGGGCGTCTGGAGCCGCACGGTTCACGACAACCCGGGCACCGTCCGCAACTTCGAGGGCACGCTGGTGGACCTGGCCGGCACGGGCCTGGTGCTCAACCCCAACAACGAGACCGTCCCGCTGAACGCCGACGCCAACTTCGTCACCGACACCGTGCGGTTCATCGGCACCGGCAACGTCCATCTGGGCGCCGTCGTCTCCGGGCCGTGGACGGACATGGTCCGCGACGGCACGGATGCCTCCGTCGGCGAGTCCGTCATGGAGACCTGGAACCAGGTCGTCGGCGCCGGGCAGACCCTCACGCTGCTCAACGGCGAGATGGTCCCCTACTCGCAGAACGTCCTGCACGGCGACGCGAACATGATCGTCGGCCCCGGCGGCGTGCTCCGCCTGCACAACGGCGAGAGCCGCCCGAACGCCGGCAAGGTCACCGTCCAGGAAGGCGGCATGATCTACTTCAACAACAACAACCGCATGACCAACGGCGCCGAGTTCGTCTTCGAGCCCAACTCCACGCTCGTGTGGTCCTACGACAACGCCAACCCGAACACCTGGCCGGTGCAGGGCCAGAAGAACATCATCATCGTCCAGGACAACGGCAACGAGGACACGCTGACCAACCCGCTGCGGCTGGCCGACGGGTCCTACCTGATCGGGCGGAACAACTGGTGCCGCCTCCGCGAGGGCGCCGGCGTCGCCGCGGCGACGGACGCGGCCCCCGGCGACACGGCCGCCATCGCGGCCCCGTCGGGCAACACCTACGCTTTCTTCGACCCGGTGAACCTGCACGTCGCCGGCGACCCGAACGACCCCAACGACGATTTCCACATGAACCTGATCATCGGCGCCGAGGGCGAGATGACCACGGTGGCCGGCGGCAACAACCCGCTGCCGGTGACCAAGGAGATGGCCGGCACGGTCCGCATCGAGGACACGCTGGACGCCAACGACATCCACATCGTCAGCGGCGAGCTGCGGTTCCGCAACACCCACGCGGTGAACGTCTACGGCGACATCGTCGTCGGCGCCGACACCAACGGCCTGGAGATGGAGCGGGCCACCGGGCTCGACGACGACCCCAACGCCCGCGCCATTCGCGGGAAGATCATCCTCCAGGCCAACGCCGACATGTGGCTCAACGACCGCTACAGCCACGAGGGGACCACCTGGGAGAACCCCTACACGGAGATGATGAGCAGCACGGACCCGAACGACTGGCTGGCCGAGGAGATCGTCCTGTCCGGCGGGCGGATGAACTTCGAGTACCTCGAGGGCTTCGAGCCGCTGCCCTGGGACGCCGACGCCAACGCCCGCACCATCCGCCAGCCGATCCGCGTGACGGCGAACGACCCGTGCTCGAACTACAACCACCACATCGAGGTCGAGGCCCACGGGGATCCCGAAGGCATGTCCGGCGGGACCGCGACGGTCTACCTGACCGACCTCACCCTCGAAGAGGGCGCGGTCCTGAGCATCTACTCCAACATCGCCGAGAACAACACCGAAACCACCAGGACGTACGCGGACCTGACGCTCGTCGGCGACGCCGCCACCAGCGCCCGCACCGGCGGGACGGCCAGCGACGGCGAGGACTTCGACGTCTACAACGTCCGCAGCGGCGACGGCGCCGATCACGTCTGGTCCATCGGCGAGGCCGGCGAGAAGGCCATCACCCACGAGCTGATCGGCTCGCTGGGCGACGCGTCGGGCGGCATCAGCCCCAACGTGGTCCACGGCACGCTGCGGTTCCGCGATCCCTGCCAGGTCGCCTACGCCCCGCAGTTCCGCTTCGGCGGCGGGACGTTGGAGTTCCTGCATGACAACGCCGTCGCATTCAGCCAGCCGGTGATCGTCACCGGCGCCGGCTCGGCGCTCTCGCTGGACCGGGACGCCGACCCCAACGCCGCCGGCCTGACCCACAGCTTCAGCGAGCTGCGATTCGAGGGCGGCGGCTCGGGCGGCCTGACGCTCCAGAGCGGCAACGGCTACCAGGCGAGCTTCGGCTCGACGACGGTGGCGGCCGACACGGTCGGCAAGATCGCCACGACCGACCTCGGCTCGTCTCTGCCGCTGGGCCCGGTGGACGTGGCCTCCGGCGGGAGCCTGGAGGTCAGTGCGGCCGGGACGGCGACGGTGACGACGCTGACCGGTGCGGCCGACAGCAACATGGTGATCAGCGGCCCGGGCAGGACGGTGGTGACCGGCGACACGTCGGGCTGGTCGGGCGAGACGACGATCGCGGCCGGCACGCTGGAGCTGGCTCCGACGAGCGGCTCGACGGTTCTGGGCGGCACGATGAAGAACGAGGGCAAGCTCCAGGTGACCGGCGGCGACGTGGACATGACCGGCGTGACCATCGAGGGCAAGCTCCTCGACGCCCCCCCGACGGCCGGGCTGGAGTATTACTTCAGCTTCGACGACTCCGCCACGCCCGACACGGCCGAGGACGGCTCGGGCAACGGCCGGGACGCGACCATCTCCGGTGCGACGTACGTTCCCGGCTACAGCGGCGCGGCGTTGGAGTTCGGTGGCGACGGCGATGTGGTCGAGCGGACCGACGCGCCGACGGTGCTGGACGGCAAGGCCGGTTTCACCTTCGCCGCGTGGGTCAAGTCCGATGTTATCAACACGGACAAGGGCATCATGAACATGATCAACCCGAACGGCCAGGACCGCTTCGGCATCCGCTATGACACGGCGGGTGCCAACGCCGGAGGCGACGACGTGATCAAGGCCGGCATCGAGACCACCGGCGGCGACCGGGCGGTGGAAACCTCCGAGATGATCCAGACCACCGAGTGGCAGCATGTGCTGATGACGTGGGAGTCCGGCTCGGCGTTGACCGTTTACATCGACGGCGTCGAGAACGAGCTTACCGCTTCCGCCAGTACTCTGGACGGCCTGCTGGACACGGCGTACATGAATACGCTGCTGATCGGCAAGGGCTCGAAATTCGGCGACGGCTCGGGCGGCGGCTGGGACGGTCTGATCGACGAGGTCCGCGTTTACAGCCGCCGGCTCAGCGAGGCCGAGATCAGCTCGCTGATTTCCGCCGGCGGCGGGCTGGGCGACATCGACGTCGCGGCCGGGACGTCGCTGACCGCGGCCGGGTTCACCGACTGCGGCACGGTCAGCCTCTCCGGGGACATGATCCTCGGCGACGTGGCCAGCTCGTGCGGCAACCTGGAGTTTCTGGACGCCGACGCGTCGCTGACGATCGGCGACACCCGCGTGCGGGTCGGCAACGGCGTGCTGGCGGACATCTGGTCGGAGATCGCCGACGGCGCGGCCGACGGCAACGGCATCCTGACCACGGCGGACCTCGGCGACGACCTGGTCCTCGGTGCCCAGGACGACGGCGAGGGCGTGATCTTCGGCGTCACCCATCGGGCCGACCTGAACCTCGACGGCGTCGTCGACGGGCTCGACCTGGCGTACATCGACTACGAAGGCGACGCCGCCTGGTACGACGGCGACATCACCCTCGACGGGACCGTCGATTACCTCGATTACATCACCTACAAGCGGTCGATCGGCACGACGCACAACCCGGCCGTCCCCGAGCCCGGCACGCTGGCGCTGCTGGCGGCCGCGGGCCTGGTCGGCGTGCTTCGCCGCAGGAAGAAGTAGGGCGCTGCCGGCTACCGGGCAGCGTTCATCGGGAAGCGACTCGCGTCTGCGGGTGCCGTCGGGCGCCCGCAGACGCGTTCTTTTTGCGCGCGTCGCGTGGCGGGAGCGGTCTTTCTGACGCGGGGGGAGCCTACGCGGGCGTTTCGGCGGGGGTGCGGGCTTCGAGGTGGGCGTGGATGCGTTCGGCGGCCTTCCGGCCCGAGCGGATGGCGTGGACGACGAGGCTGGCGCCCTCGGCGAAGTCGCCGGCGGCGAAGATGCCCTCGACCGGCGTGGCATTGTCCACCACGGTCACCCGCCCCTGCTCGTGGGGCAGGCCGAGCTGCTCGGCGAGGTCCGGGTCAAGCTCCGCGTCGAAGCCCAGCGCCAGCAGGGCCACGTCCGCGCGGGTGTCGAACTCGGTGTCGGGCAGTTCCCGCATGGCCGGGCCGCTGGTGGACTCGACCCACTGGACCTCCACCGCCCGCAGGCCGGTAATGTGCCCGCCGTCGGTGTCGAACCGCTTGGTCGCCACCGACCAGCGGCGGTCCACGCCGTTGCCCCCCGGATGGTGCTCCCGCGGGGCCGCGTGGCGAACCGCGCCCGGCGCGGGCGCCGGGGCGATCTCGAACTGGTGCACCGCCTTGGCGCCGCCGAGCACCGCCGCCTCGACGCAGTCGTTGCCCGTCTCGCCCCCGCCGATCACCGCGACGACCTTGTCCCGTACGTCGATGCCCTCGCCGCCCGCCGCGCCCCCGGCCGAAAGGTTCTGCTGACGAAGGAAGTCCATCGCGAAGTGCACGCCCTTCTCCCGCCGCCCGGGCACGGAGAGGTCCCGCGGGCGGGTGGCGCCGGTCGCCAGCAGGAGGGCGTCGAACTCCTCCCGCAGCAGCCCGGCCGAGACGTCCCGCCCGACCGTCACGCCGGTGCGGAAGGCCACGCCCTCGGCGGCGAGCTGCTCGATGCGGCGGTCGATCAGCTCCTTGTCCAGCCGGAAGGCGGGGATGCCCGTCCGCAGCAGTCCGCCGGCGGCGTCTTCCCTCTCGAAAACCGTCACGTCATGGCCCTGGCGGGCGAGTTGCTGGGCGGCCGCGAGGCCCGCCGGCCCGCTTCCGACGACGGCGACCTTCCGCCCGGTCCGCCGCTCGGGCGGCTTCGGCGCGATCCAGCCTTCCTCGAAGCCCTTCTCGACGATCCGGCGCTCGATCTCGCGGATCTGGACGGGGTAGGCGTGGGCGCCCTGCTTGCACCGGCCCTGGCAGGGCGCGGGACAGACCAGCCCGGTGAACTCGGGGAAGTTGTTGGACTCGTGGAGCAGCTCGACGGCCTCGGGCCACCGCCGCTCGTCGGCGAGGCGGATCCAGTCGGGGATGTGGCTCTCCAGCGGGCAGCCGGCCTCGCTGCACCGCGGGTTCATGCACTCCATGCACGGGGCGCTGCTCAGGGAGGTCAGGGCGTGGAGGTACTCGCCGTGCGTCTCGGCGGCGAAGGCGTCGATGCGTGCCTCGTAGCGTGCGAGGAAGTTCTTCTCCCTGCGGTGCCATGCCGGCAGGCGGCGGAGGGCCCTCGCGTGCTTCAGCAGCCTCATGGCCCAGTGGGGCACGGCGAGGTGGTAGTGGACCCGCCGCTTGCCGAGCGTCATCGACGAGTTGATGTAATGCGTATAGCCGATGCGGTCGCCGTTGGAGCGGTTGACGTTGTACTTGCGGCGGTCGCGGGCGTGTTTCTCGGGGTGGGTGGCCAGCTCGGCGATGAACGGGCCGTCCTTGATCAGCATCGCCTTGCCCAGCGTGTGGATGACCGCCCGCGTCACGGCGTAGCCGTCGGCGGCGTTGTCGGCCTCGTAGGTCCGCCGAACGCGCCCGGCGTAGCGGCGGGCGTAGTCCAGCCCGCCGAAGCGCATGCAGTCGTAGAGGCGGACGATCACGTCGCGTTTCATCGCCTCGTCGAGGCCCTCGACGGCGGCGACGGTCTCGGTGCCCAGCTCGCGCAGGCGCCCGGCGATCCGCCGCCCGCGCCCGCCGCGGTATCGGCGGATGGTGTAGCGGCACTTGTCGGCGAGGGTGTCCGCCCAGCCGGTCCGCCGCGGCGGGCCCTGGAACAGGTCCGGCTGGACCACCAGCTTGCGGCCCATGTTGAACGCCATCAGGTTCTTGCGGAAGTCCGCCCGGATGGTGTCCTTGATCGCCCACGCCATCGAGTGCATCGACACCGGGATCAGCCCGCGCTGGAACGCGAAGCCGATCATCATGATGTTCGCGTAGATCTTCCCGCCGAGGTACTCCTCGCACAGCCGCGAGATGTTCCGCGCCAGGTAGTCGTCCCGTCGCGTGTTCGCGCGGATGACCTTCTCCAGCTCGCGGACGTCGAAGTCCTCCCGCCCCAGGATGCCGCTGATCGTCTGGACCTTGTCGGTGTTGACCACCGCGGCCGTGCGCTCGCGGCTGGCGACGCGCGTGCGGCCCTTGGGGTCCATGGCGCGGGCGGCCTCGAGGACGTCGATGCCCAGCAGCAGGTCCGCCTTGCCGTAGGGGATGATCGCGGTGATGGGCTGGTCGGAGAGGTTGTAGACGACCTGGCTGAGCACCCCGCCGTTGCGGATGGCCAGGCCCTTCTTGTCGAGGAAGATGACGGGGTGGCCTTCCTTGTGCCCGGCGCGGACGAGCACCTGGGTGGCGACGCCTGCTCCCATGCCGCCGACGCCGGTCAGGCAGGCCCGCCAGACGTCGCCGACGGGGCGTTTCTCCGGCTCGGGGATGTCGTCGAGGCCCAGCTCGGGAATGCGCGACCGCGGGGGGCGGCTGCGGCGGACGGTGACGTGCTCGAAGCTGCTGCACGCCCCCACGCGCATGCACGCGCCGTCCTGGACGCAGTTGGACAGCGACGTGTCCATCTTCATGCCGTAGTCCGTCTCGACGTGCTTGAGCCCCGGGCAGCCGGTCATCTCCGCGCAGGCCAGGCAGAAGCGGCAGACCTCGGCGTTGATGTTCATGTGGTGGGTGACCGGCACGTAGCCGAGCCGCTTGGCATCGGCCCGCTGCTCGCGGCGGCGCCGCCGCGTCCGCGTGATCCCGCACTCCTTGTCGGCGATGACCACCTTGACGCCGTCGGCGAGGAACGTCTTCTCCAGCAGCCGGGCGTAGCTGGTCCGCTGCGACGGGTCGGCGCGGATGACGGGCACCGTCTCGGTGTCGGGGGCGATCCCGCGGACGATCTCCTCGATGTCCTGCTTCGCCGTCGGGTTGCCCAGGATGTCGTAGTCCACCCCCGGCGTCGGCTGATGCCCGGTCATCGCGGTGGTCGAGTTGTCCAGCACGATGAACGTGATGTCCTGGCCGACCTTCATCGCGTGGGAGATCGCGATCTGCCCGCTGTGGAAGAACGTCGAGTCGCCCATGAAGACGACTTCCTTGTTCTCGACGAACGGGTCCACGCCGCTGCCGGTCCCCGCGCCGAGGCCCATGCCCGAGTAGTCGTGCATCAGCGGCGTCGTCGGCGGGAACATCAGCATCGTGTAGCAGCCCGTGTCGCCGTGGAACATCAGGTCCACCGGCTCGCGGTCGTGGTGCTCCCGCATGTACGCCCTGTTGGTGAACCGCTTCTTGATCTCCAAGCACACGCTCGCGCTGTCGCGGTGCGGGCAGCCGGGGCAGAACGTCGGCAGCCGGGCCGGCACGTTGCCCAACTCGCCCTCCGCCGTCGAGTCGATCGTCTCCAGCTCCCTGTCCAGCGCGGCGTACTCGGCCGGGACCGCCACCTTCGCCCCGCCGGCGACCTCCTTCAGCAGCGGCGCCAGGCGGGCGATCACGATCGACGGGTGCAGCCCGCGCGTCTCCGGCAGGCCCTTGAGCCCGGCCGGGAACCGCTTGCCCCAGACCTCGACCGCCCCGGCACGCCCGCCGGACTGGCGGTCGCGGGCGACGATCTCGTGGATCTGCTCCTCCATGAAGCTTCGCCGCTCCTCGACGACGACGATCCGCTCGCACTGATCGGCCAGGCGGCGGATCATCTCCTCGTCCAGCGGGTAGCTCATGCCGAACTTCAGGATCGGCCAGCGCCCGAGCTGGCCCATCTCGTGGAGGCCCTGGACCAGGTATCCGTACGCCAGCCCGCTGGTGACGAAGCCCACCGCCCGCCTGTCCCCGCTGTCGGCGGCGTCCTCGATGCGGTTCAGCCCGGTCTCCCTCGCCACCGCCTTCGCACGCTGGAAACGCTGGGTGTAGCTCTCCTCCTGCCACCACGTCTTCGGCGGAAGCAGGACGCGCTTGTCCAGGTCGATCGACGCCGTGTCCAGCGTCGCCTTCACCCGCGTGTTGAGCTCGGGATACTGGTTCGGCCGGCATATCACCGACCCCCCGCCGTCGGCGAGGTTGGTGGTCAACACGAACCCGGCGTACAACTCGCTTCGGGATGAGAGCTTATAGGACAGGTCGACGTAGTCTTTGACTTCCTGGATGTCGGCCGGCTCGATGACGGGGATGTAGAGGTGCCTGGAGATGAACCGGCTGTCGGCGGGGACCTGGGTGGAGTCCGACCAGGGGTCGTCGCCGTAGACGACGATGGCCCCGCCGCCGGGGTGGGCTCCGGCGAGGCTGCCGAGTGCCAGGGCGTCGGCGGCGACGTGCACGCCGACGCTCTTGAAGACGATCATCGCCCGCACGGGCAGTGCCTGCGTGCCGTTCAGCGCCGCGGCGGCGAGGGCCTCGTTGTTGTTGATGACCGCGCGGATCCCCTTCTCGTTCAGCAGGTCCTTGACGACCGCGAACGCGTCGAAGAAGCCCGCGATCGGACTGCCCGGGTAGCCGCCGAGGTAGTGCGTACCGCCCTCGGCCTCCAGCGCGCCTTTCAGCAGGGCCTCGTTGCCGGTGAAAATCTGCGGACCCTCACCGGTGAGAAATCGAGGCTCGACATTCATGCCGTCAATTGTAGGAACCCCCCCCACGGGGCCAAAGGCTTTTTCCCGCACGGCGGGCATTCGATGCGCCCCCCCGGGCGGGACGGGTGGATGGAGTCCACGAACCGCGCCCACGGGGGCCCTGGAGAGCCCCTGCTCCGCCGCCCGAGCCCGGCGGATGGCTTGGGGTCAACGCGCTACGTCAGGACCCACGGCTCGCGGCGCGGGCGGTCCAGCCAGCGGTTGGCCTCGTCGTCGCCGAGGAACTCTTCCTTCTCGGCGTCCCACTTCAGCGGACGGCCCAGCCAGTAGGCGATGTTTCCTATGTGGCAGTGCGTGGCCGTGCGGTGGGCGATGGCGATGTCCCGGAACGGCTGCTCCCGCGTGCGGACGCAGTGGAGGAAGTCTCCCATGATCCCGCCGCGGCCCTTGTAGTTGGGGATGTAGACCTCCGGGGCCTTGCCCCAGCCGCGCCGGTCCACGCCGCGGGGCGGGATCTCCCCGCCGGTGCCGCGGAAGCACAGCCGCCCCCAGCCGCCGCCGTGGTAGATCGTCACCCCGCCGGGGTAGATGTATGTCAGCCGCTCGACGTCCTTGCCGTTCGGCGGGATCACCTCCAACGGGCCGGCGGTGTGCAGGCCCAGGGCGAACAGCGCCCCGCCGAACGTGTGGCAGCCCCAGTCGGTCATCCCGCCGCCGGAGTAGTCCCGCCACGGGCGGAAGCCCCCGCGGATCAGCGACGGGTGGAACGGGCGCCAGGGCGCCGGGCCCAGCCACATGTTCCAGTCCACGTCGTCGGGGGTGGGCTCGCCGGGGAGGCGGTGGGGGCCGGAGGGCCCGCCGACGCTGACGAACGCCTCGGTCGGCTTGCCGATCCGCCCGCCGGCGATCATCTTGTGGAACCAGTTGTAGTCGCCCCAGACCCGCTGGCTGCCGCCGGAGAAGACCCGCCCGTAGCGGCGGGCGATGTCGGTCATCCGCCGGCCCTCCCGCACCGTCAGCGTCTCGGGCTTCTCGCAGTAGACGTCCTTCTCGTGCAGCATCGCGTCGATGCCGATCAACGCATGCCAGTGATCCGGCGTGCCGATCGTGATCGCGTCAATGTCCTCCCGCCGGGTGATCTCGCGGAAGTCCTTCACGCACGCGCAGTCCTTGTTGTCGTTTCCGGCGTCCACGTAGCCCTTGGCCCGATCGCGGTGCCGCCCGACCACGTCGCAGACGGCCACCATCTGCACGTCCCTGTGCCCCATGGCCCCGCGCATGATGCCGGTGCCCCGCCCGCCGACGCCGACGGCCCCCATGACGATCCGCTCGCTGGCCGGGGCCTTGTCCGGCCCGCCCAGCGCCGAGGAGGTCAGCACGTACGGTGCCGCCGCCGTCGCCGCCGCCGTCTTGAGAAACCCACGCCGTGTCCACGTCCGACTGGAACGATCCTGGCTCATCTCGGTCTCCATCGCCCGCGAGGGCATGCTGTCTTCGCAATCTCGTATGTCAGCTCTCAGCTCTCAGACGGCAGATCCCAGAATGGGACGCCTGGAATCTCTTATCCGCTTTCGCAATCAGGCTCTCCGCACGCCGAATCCGCGTCCATCCGGATTCATCCCCGCCCGAGGCTTCCGTCTTCAACTCTTCGGCAAATCCTTGCCTCCCTGCTTGAGAAACGCCGACAGCTACATCCGCGGCTTGCAGAGGATCTCGTGGACGCGGGTCTCGAAGAAGGCGTGCGTGTTCGCCGGGGTCAGCACCACGGCCGTGTCCGCACCCCGGCCCGTGCCGGCGATCGCGATCGCCTCCTCGCCGGTCCGCAGCAGACCGGCGTCGGCGGCCATGCAGGCCACCTCGCAGCAGACCTTCACGCCCTGGCAGAACACGCGCAGGGCATAGGCGACGATCTCGTCGACCTGGATCGCGCCCAGCCGCTTGTGCACCGCCCGCCCGACCATGCCGAACGCGTGCCCGCTGTGGAACACCGTGCCCCCGCCGGCCTCGATGGCCTGGAGGTGCTCGCCCAGCATGCCGGATGCGTTGGGTTCCTTGGAGCCGACCACGCCGGCGGCGACGATCACGCCCACGGCGTCGGTGTCGAAGAGCTTCACCGCCTCGGCGCCGGTCTTGCCGGAATACGACGCCAGCACGACCTGGCGGATGCCCAACTCCAGCGCCCGCGTCCTGGCCAGCTCGAGCGTCTCGCCCGTCCGCTCCGGCCCCGCATGCTCGAAGTACACCGTCTTGGATTCCATGGTTCCAGACCTCCCACCTTTCTTCAACCCGCCCGCCGCTCCTGCGGCGCGTGCGATTTCTCCCCGGGTTGGGGCGAATGGGGTCAGGTCTTCGAAATTCAATTTTCGGGCCTGGTATCGCGGCCGGCAACGTGACTCAGGCGTCGGACCCGAGCGAGAGAAGCGGCCAGGACACCGGCGAAAATTGAATTTTGAAGACCTGACCCCGGGCGCGCGCGGTAGGCTTCGCCAATCGCCGACGCGAAAGGACCCGAACCATGCTGATTACCGCCCGCGAGGTCGTCGAGAAGGTACTGCGGGAGATCGATTGCGGGGAGATCGCCAACACGGTGGACACGTTCAAGGCCGGCGATCCCGGCGCGGCGGTGGACGGCGTGGGGGTGACGTTCACGGCCACGCTGGACGTGCTCAAGCGGGCGGCGGAGGCGGGGCTGAACTTCGTCATCACCCACGAGCCGACATTCTACCACCACCTGGAGGACACGACCGCCATCGAGGGCCATGCCGTCCTGGCGGCCAAGCGGCGGCTGATCGCCGACTGCGGGCTGGTGATCTGGCGGTGCCACGATTCCTGGCACCGCCGACGGCCGGACGGGATCTTCGAGGGCGTGATCGACCAGCTCGGCTGGGCCGAGCACCGCGTGGGCGAGGGCGGCGAGGACGGCGGGCCGTGCGTCTTCGAGCTGCCGCCGACGACGGTGGGCGAACTGGCGGCCGCGGTCAAGGACGCGGTTGGCGCCAACTGTATACGGGTGGTCGGGGACATGGAGATGGTCAGCGGCAAGGTGGCCCTGAGCGTGGGCGCCCCGGCGGCGGTGGCCCACAAGCGGATGCTCGGGCGGGATGACGTGGAGGTCCTCGTCGCCGGCGAGGGCCGGGAGTGGGAGGCCGTCGAATACGTTCGCGACGCCGCCTCGGCCGGGCTTCGAAAGGCGCTGCTGCTGGTCGGTCACTGCGCGTCGGAGGAGGCGGGGATGGCGAATTTCGCCGCGTGGCTGTCCGAGTTGATCCCGGGCGTCCCCGTCGAGCACCTCCCCGCCGGCGACCCCTTCACGGCCGTGTGACCCCGCTACCTGGGCGGGGGTGTCCGGCGTGTCCATACGGTGTATACCCTATCCGCTTGGTGGACACCATGTATACACACATAAGGCCTTTTTTTGCAATGATTTATGCGCGATACCGCCCCGGGTGTCCAGCGTCCGCAGGGGTGGACAGACCCGACACACCGGGTACTGGGCGGGCCTATCCGCCACCCGCCGGGCTGGTTCCCGCAGCGGTCGCGGGCCGGGTCGAAGGCCTTGTTGTCCAGCCGGTCTCGCCGGCGGGGCCTTTGCTGCCGCGGGCGTCGGAGAAGGTCAGCTCGCCCCACATCTGGCTGCCTCGCACCAGCCCGGCCTGCTTGGTACGCGGCCAGGCGGCTGTGGCGGGGCTGCGATGGCGGCGGCGGAGCTGGAGGGCGAGGGCCCCCCGCCAGGTCCGCCCGGCGGCGGGGGCCTCGCCGAGCGACTCGGCCGGGATGAACGCCTCGAAGGTCGCCTCGTCGCCCTCGACGTGCAGCGCGGTTTCGCCGCGGCGGTCGTCGTAGAGGGTCGCGGGGATGTTGGCGGCCCGTTTCCACTCGCCGGCTCGGGCCTGCCAGCGTCCGTCCTCCCGGGCGGGCATGAGCCAGAACTGGTGGGTCGTGTCCGCCCATCCCCGGCCGGGGCTGGAGGCGGTGTCGACGAACAGCTCGACGTTGGTCCACTCCCAGAAGCTCCGCGGCTCGGCGGGCTGGAGGTCCCGGGCGGGGATGCGGGCGGCGAGGTAGAGCCCCTTCGGCGACCAGGCCAGCCGCACCGCCGGGCGGAACGCGTCGTGGGAGATCGCGAAGGCGCCGGCGTCGAGCTGCCCTTCGGGCCAGTCGCTCAGTCGCCCGTCGATGGTCAACTCGCCGGCGCGGGGCACGCTCAGCCGCCGCGGCCGAAGGGGGATCATCTGCCGGACGCCGCCCGGCATGGCGGCGCGGATGCGAACCGTCCCGCTCGTCCCGTCGGCGGCGGTGAACTCCACGGCCGCCCCGTCCTCGCCGACGGTCAGCTTCGCCGGGCGGACGCTTCCGGCCTCGCCGGCGTCGAGGACGACCTCCACCGTCCCGGCGGCCGCGGGAAGCAGGCGGATGGTTGTCGACTCGCCGGGCGCGTAGGGTTGCGATCGGGCCTCCAGCGGGCGGCGGACGTTGACGGTCAGGGGCCATTCGCGCCGCCAGCCCTTGCCGGAGGCGGCGGCGGTGATGTCGTACCTGCCGATCGCAACGGTCGCCGCGCAGGCGAGTGCCCCGTCCTCGGCGGTCAAGCCGGACGGAAGGCCCTCCAGCGTCAGCGACCCCCCGGCCGGCAGGCTCGCGGAGACGTCCACCTTTCCGCCGGGGAAGCAGTTGAGGATGGTCGGCGAGCGCCACACGGCCCGTCGCTGGGCCTGCCACGCGGCGGGCAGCTCGGGCAGGCGGAAATAGGTGGGCTCGCCGGTCAGCTCGGCGGCCTCGGTCGGGTTGGCGAACATGTCCAGCGCCTCGGCCTCGGCCAAGACGCGGGGCGCGGGGGCGGCGTCCTCGACGCACCATGCGGCGGCCAGCCACCCACCGTCGTGCGTGCGGAACAGCAGGCACCACCGCTGGGGGCCGAGGTCCACGCTGCCGGCGTACTCGGCCCGGGCGGTCAGGAGGGAGACCGCTGCCATGGCCGCGGCGGCCGGTCGCGCGTTCCGGTCGACGTCGAGCAGCCCGCAGGAGCTGAACTTGCCCGTGCCCGTGCCGTCGCGGTCGAAGAACCAGAACACCTTGTCCACGCCGGCGAACCGGGCGAGCAGGAGCATGCGCGCGAGGTAGACCGCCTGGAGCCTTTCGCCGACGGCGGGCCCGTAGGTGGCGTCCCAGCCGACCTCCGTCAGCCACGCCTCCTTGCCGTGGTCGTGGGCCAACGTGCTGATCCGCCGAAGCTGGTCGAGGAACGTCCACGTGCCCCGGCTGTCGATCCCGCCGGTGTTGACGTCCCGCGTGGAACGCTCCGGCGGGACCGTGCCCGTGTAGTAATGGAAGTTCACCGCCGCCATGTGTTCGCCGGCCGGGGAATTCAGCAGCCGGGCCGCACGGTCGGGATGGATGCCCGCGTCGCCGTTGGGCAGGATGCGTGCCCCGTGCCCGGCCCGCGCCAGCCCTTCCCCCGCAGCCGCGACGGCCCGGACGTGGCTGGCGCGGTAGGCCTCGAAGCCCGTCCGGTCGCCTCGGTACTGGAGGTCGGCCTCGTTGTCGATCTCCCAGAAGGGGATGGTGGGGAACGCCCGGCCGAGGCGCTCGTACCCGGCGGCGATGGCGCCGGTGTCGGGCGTGAACCGTTTGCCGTCGGCGGTGCGATATACCTTCTGCTGGCAAGGCAGGATGGTCACCCCGGCGGCTTCGGCGGCGTCGAGGACGGCGGCGAAGTCCACGCCGTTGGACGCCCGCGGGGCGGTCTCGCCTCGTTCGAGCCACTGCCAGGAGTAGTCCCTAGCCCAGTGGATGCCCATCCTGGCGAAGGCCTGCCACGGGGCGTTGTGGTGCGTGTTGACGCCGATGGGCGACCGCCGCCGCTGCTCGGGAGTCAGGGGCGCGACCGGCACGGGGCGGACGAGCGATGTCCGGGCGGTCGCGGACGGCTTGTCGGCGCCGGGCCGGCGCAGCTCGGCCTCGAACGCGTAGGCCCCGAACCGTTCCAGCCGCACGGGCACGCGGCGGACCCACTGCCCGACGGGGCGGGCCCGGAGTGCCCCGGCGGCGACCTGCTCGCCGTTCCAGCCGACGAGCCTGTACCGCAGCTCCAGCGGCGCATCCGGTGGCATCCAGGAGAACAGGCGGACGAACACGCCGCTGTCGGGCCCGTCGGCGAGGGCGTGAGAGTCCTGCGGGTAGAGCGTGAGGGAGACGTCGCCGGCCTGCGGCGTCTCGGCCGCGGCCGCGGCGGCGGCCAGGGCCAGCAACGCCGCGGTCGGGCAGGCGGCCCGGAGGGCGCGGCGTCGGTCACCAGTCATCGTCGGTGGCGTGGAGGTCATCAAGGTCTCCGAGGTGCTTCTTCGGGTCGATGGATACGGTCAGTCGGGTCAGTCGCAGCGAGATCTCCGCGGCCCGGCGGATCGCGTGGTTGTGGATCGTGATTCCCGTCAGCGTCAGCGGCTGGGACCAGCCGCGGGGCACCCGCGCGGTGACCTGCTGCCAGCCGTAGAAATCCATGCTGCTGGGCTTGGGCGACAGCTTCACCTCCTTGCCGTCGGCCGTCGTGAAACGCAGCTCCAGCGTGTGACGCGTCTCCGTGCCCTTGACCCACAGTTGCAGGCCGTGGACGTGGTAGGGGATCGTTTCGTCCGCCGGGGGGGTGAGCCCGTAGAAGCCAAAGCCGTCGGGGAACGTGAGGCTCAGCTCCAGGGACCGCCGCATCTCGCCGTCGTCGGTGCCGACCTCCTCGGGGAAGTCCGCGACGACATCGAGCTTGCCGCGGGCGCGGTTCCACGGGCTCGGCCGCCATTCACCGGGGAGATTCATGTCGCTGTAGACCCTCTCGGCGCCGGGGAGCTTCACGCGCGGCAGCGGCTTGTAGACCCTCTTCCCGGCGGCGTCGGGGTCGGCGGGAACCTTGGCCTTCGGGTCCACCTCGACGGTCAGCCGGGCCAGATATGCCGTCACGTCGGCCGGGTCGGCGACGCCCCAGTCGTGAAACGTGATGCCCTTGAGCGTCAGCGGTTGGGGCCAGTTGCGCGGGATGGCAAATGTCCGCTTCTGCCAGCGGCGCGAGTCCAGCCGGCCGAGGTCTATCTTGTGTTCGTCGCCCTTGGCGTCCCGGAACAGCGCCAGGACGTAGTGGCGCGTCCCGGCGCCCTTGAGCCACACGTGCCCGCCGAGTACCCGCCGGTCGATCGGCTCGTTGGCGTCGTTCGGCAGGAGGTTGACGAAATGGAACCCCCCGCCGCCGGGGAACCGCACCTTCACGCCCAGCGCGCGGGCGGGGGCCTTTCCCGCAAGCTGCGGCGGCGACTCCGGCCGAACCGCGATCCGGGCCTTCGCCTTCGACCACCTCGATACCTTCCACGAGCCCTCGGGGGCGAAGTCGCTCAGCAGGCGCGTCTCGCCTGCCGAGGCCAGGCCGGCCGCCAGAAAAATGCTCGCCAACGCATATGTGCCCGTGCGGTTCATCTTGCTCTCCGGCCCCCCGGTTCTCGAGGACGGTGTCATTCTATCGGCCGCAGCGTTCCTTCGCACGGCCGCCGGCCGCCGTTGACTCGGGAAAAGTCTTCCGCAAGTCCGTGCGGCGGAGTAAGATGGAGCGGTTGGCGTCCCTTTCGGGGCGCCGGGGTGTTTGCCCCGCATAAGGAGCAAGCCATGCATGCCGTAACGCAAAGCATCTCTGTTGCGGTGATCGGGGTCCTCTCGCTTGCGGGTGCGGTCCGCGCCGAGCCGGCCGAGGCATCGGCGGCGACAACGCGACCGTCGCCTCCGCCGGACGTCGCCCGCGACGCGGTGGATCCGTACAATCCCGCCGGCGAGCGCGGCCGGTTCTTCAAGGCCGCCGGAGTGGACAACGAGCTGGACGCCAACGAGTTCGCCGCCGACCGCAAGCGTGACGGCGGTCTGATCCGGGCCTTCGACCGGTGGGACGCCGCGGCGGGGTTCGACAAGGACGGCAACAAGACGCTGGACTGGTTCGAATTCGACGCCTACCGCCGCGACCTCCGCGGGCGCGTGATGAAGGCCTACGACGCCGACAAGGACGGGCGGCTGCGGCGCCGCGAGCGGACGGAGGCCAATACCGCCCTGGCGGCGGGCAAGGTCCCCGCGGCGCCGAAGTCGAAGCGGCCGACGGGCGCGCCCGCGGGGTCCGACGTCGCACAGCGCCGGGCGGCGTGGCGCGAGCGGATGCGCCGGGCCATGGAGCGGCGGTACGACGCCGACGGGGACGGGCAGCTCAACGAGCAGGAGACGGCGGCCATGGAAGCCGCACGCGCCGAGCGCGAGCAGCGCCTCGCCCGCTACCGCGAGCAGGCCGAGCAGCGCCGCCGCCAACGCGTCGCCGAGTACGACACCGACGGCGACGGACAGCTCAACGACGAGGAACGCCGCGCCATGGTCGAGCAGATGCGCCGCCGGTACATGCTCCGCCGCTACGACGCCGACAGGGACGGGCAGCTCGACGCCGAGGAGCAGGCCGCCATGGAGGCCGCCCGCGCCCGCCGGGAGCAGCGGATGGCCGAGTACCGCCGCCGCGCGGCCGATCGCCGCCGCGAGTTGGAGGCCGAGTACGACGCCGACGGCGACGGCGAGCTCAACGACGACGAGCGAACCGCGATGCGCGAGGGCCTGCGCGAGCGCTACCGCCGCCGCGCCGCGGCCATGCGGCAGCGGATGGGCGAGATGCGGACCGAGGCCGACGCCGACGGGGACGGCGAGACCACGCGGGAGGAGTGGGGCGAGTACTGGCGGGACCTCCGCGACCGCTACGACTCCGACAAGGACGGGCGGCTGGACGGTGACGAACGCCGCGAGATGATGCGCGAGCTCTACGGCGGCGACGGCGGCGGGGGCATGACGCGCGTCATCCGCAGCGAGGACGGTCGCTCGACGGTGGTGGTGCACACGATCGGCGCCGGCGGGCGCGAGGGCGACGAGTAGCGTCGCGCCGCCGGTTTGACCGGGGCACGCCGGGCCGCTAGAATCCGGGCTTTCCTACGTTCCCGGAAAGGCCGTCCATGCAGATCAAGATCACCTTCCTCGGCGCGGCGCAGAACGTGACGGGCTCCCGGTTCCTCGTCGAGGCCAACGCCTCTCGCGTGCTGGTGGACTGCGGGCTCTACCAGGAGCGGCAGTTCGCCGACCGCAACTGGGACCCGTTCCCCTTCCCGCCGAAGGACATCGACGCCGTCCTTCTCACCCACGCACACCTCGACCACTGCGGGCTGCTGCCCAAGCTCGTCCGCGAGGGATTCGACGGGAAGGTCTACTGCACGGCCCCCACGGCCGAGATCGCGCGGATCATCCTGCTGGACTCCGCCCACATCCAGGAGGAGGACGTGCGGTACAAGCGGCGTCGCCACCGCAAGCAGAACCGCGAGAGCCGGTATCCCTACCGCCCGCTGTACACGACGGAGGACGCCGAGGCGGTCGCCCCGCACTTCGCCCGCGTGAAGTACCTCGAGCCGGCGGACGTGGCCGAGGGCATGACGGCGGTTTTCCACGACGCCGGGCACGTGTTCGGCTCGTCGATGATCCGCCTGAGCGTCCGCACCGACGGCGAGACGCGGACGATCCTCTTCTCCGGGGACGTCGGGCGGTGGGACCAGCCGATCCTCGAGGACCCCTCGGTCTTCAAGCAGGCCGACTACGTCCTCGTCGAGAGCACCTACGGCGACCGCGTGCACACCGAGACCGAGGACGCCCGCGACGGCCTCGCCGAGGCGATCAACCTCACCGAGGACGCCGGCGGGAACGTCGTCGTCCCCTGCTTCGCCCTGGAGCGCTCGCAGAACATCCTCTATTACCTCAGCGAGCTGCTCCACGAGGACCGCATCCCGCACCTGGCCGTCTTCCTCGACAGCCCGATGGCCATCCGCATCACCGACGTCTTCCGCGGGCATCCGGAGATCTACGACGAGGAGATGGTCGCCCGCATGGAGCGCGAGGCATCGCCCTTCGCCTTCCCGGGCCTCCAGATGACCCGCACGGCCGAGGAGTCCAAGGCGATCAACCACATCCGCGGGACGGTGGTCATCCTCGCCGGGTCGGGGATGTGCACGGGCGGTCGGATCAAGCATCACCTCAAGAACAACATCACGCGCCCCGAGAGCACGATCCTGTTCGTGGGCTACCAGGCCAAGGGCACGCTGGGGCGTCACATCGTCAGCGGGGCGCGGGAGGTCCGCATCCACGGGCAGACGTTCCCCGTGCGGGCGCGGATCGCGCGGGTGCACGGCTTCAGCGCCCACGCCGACCGCGACGAGCTGTGGCGGTGGCTGAGCAGCCTGCGCTGCTCGCCGCGCGGCGTGTTCGTCGTTCACGGCGAGGCCGAGAGCGCCAACGCCTTCGGCGAGTTCCTCCAGGACAAGTGCGACTGGAAGGTCCACGTGCCGGGTTACCAGGAGACGGTCGTGCTGGACTGACCGCGCCGGGCCCGGCGGTCCTCAAGCGGCGGAAGGGATATGGCGGAACCTCACGTCACGACGTTCCGGCGGTACGGGCGGTCGTGCCAGATGCGGATCGCCTCGGCGGGGGACCTCCGCCTCGCGGCGGAGCTGGACGAGGCCCACTGGGCCGCCAACGGCGCGCCGGTGGCCAGCTTCCACGCCGATGCGACGTTCCTGGCGCTGCTGGACAGCGACCGCGACGGGCGGATCCTCTGCGGGGAGGTCTCCGACGCGGTCCGCTGGCTGTTGGCCACGCTGGCGACGACCGACGGCGTGGACGAGCGGCGGGCGAGCGTTCGCATCGAGGACGTATCGAGGGAGACCGGCGACGGGCAGCGCATCCGGCAGTCCCTCGGGCGGATGCTCGAGCGGCTGGGCCTCGATGCCGGCGAGGCGCTCTCGCTGGACCGCGTGCGGGAGATCAAGGCGCAGGTCGAGAGCAAGCCCGTCAGCGAGGCCGGCGTCGTCCTGCCCGCCGCGGCGGAGAGCGAGGGTGTCCGGCAGTTCCTCCAGGACGTCATTGCCGCCGTCGGCCCGGCCGAGCACCCATCCGGCCAGCCGGGCGTGGGGGCCGAGCAGCTCCGGGGGTTCCTGACCGCCGCGGCCGAGGCGGTGGCCTGGCATGACCGCGGGCGCGTGCCCGAGGGCGTCGAGGCCACCGACGTGATGCCCCTCGGCGATCGGACGCCCGAGGCGTACGCCGTCCTGGCCGAGCTGCGGCCGAAGCTGGACCAGTACTTCGCCCAGTGCGAGGCCCTGGCGCTGGACGAGCGTTTCGCCGCCCGGATGGGCTGGACGGACGGCGAGCTGGGCGAGACCGACTTCGACGATCCATCCGCCATCGAGCGGGTGCTTCGAGCGGCCCCGCTGGCCCGGGCCCGCGCCGACCGCACGCTGCGGCTGGACGAACCGGTCAACCCCTTCTACGCCGAGCTGCTGGGGCGTTTCCGCCGCGACGTGGCCGCCGGGGCGCTGGGCGAGAGCCCTGACGCGATCACCGCGCGACAGTGGCGGGACGTCCGCGCGTTCTTCGCAGCCCACCAGGCGTGGGCCGAGGCCCGCCCGCCACAGGCCGTCCTCGCGCTGGGGATCGACCGGCTGCGCGATGCGCTGGACGCCCGCTACGCCGGGGCCGTCGAGGAGCTCATCGCCGAGAGCCGCCGCACCGCCTTCGACCTCGACAGCATCCGCCTGACCGAGAAGCTGCTGCTCTACCAGGCCGGACTGCTGGACCTGGCCAACAACTTCGTCAGCTTCCCGCACCTCTACGACCCCGCCGGGCGGGCGATGTTCGAGGAGGGCACGCTGGTCATGGACGGGCGGCGGTTCGACCTCGCCGTCCGCGTTCCGGACCGCAAGCTTCACGCCGAGATCGCCCGCACCTCCAACATGTGCCTGCTCTACGTCGAAGTTACCCCCCGCGATGGCCGCGGGGCCTACGAGGTCGCCGTGCCGGTCACCAGCGGGGGGATCGGCAACCTCTGCGTGCACAAGCATGGCGTCTTTCAGGCCGCCCGCGGCCGGGAGTGCGACGCCCGCGTCGTCCAGATCATCGACAACCCGATCAGCCTTCTGGAGGCCGTCGCCGCGCCGTGGCGGCGGCTGGGAAGGCTCATCACAGGCAAGGTCGAGAGCCTCACCGCCCAGGCCGAGAAGCGCCTCGATCAGCAGGTCGGCGGGGCGCTGGACCGGGTGACCTCCTCGCCGCCGACCGCGGCGACACCGCAGCGCGGCTCCACGGGCGGGATGCTCATGGGCCTCGGCGTGGCGGGGGCGGCGGTCGGCTCGGCGCTGGCGTACATCGCCTCGACGCTGTCGGAGAAGCCCGTCGCCGTGCTGATCGGGCTGCTGGGGGCGGTGCTGCTGGTGGCGCTGCCCAGTTCGCTGATTGCCTGGCTGAAGCTCCGCCGCCGCGACCTCAGCGCGATCCTCGAGGGCTCCGGCTGGGGGATCAACGCCAGGATGCGCCTGACCCGCGCGCAGAGCCGGACCTTCACCCGCCGCCCGGCGTATCCAAGACACAGCCGGGGGACGCGCCGCGTGCCCTGGGGGTGGATCGTCGCGGCCGTCATCCTGCTGGCGCTGCTGGGCGGCGGGGGCGAGTGGGTGCGGCGCCGGCTGCGGGACCGGTCGGCCCCGCCGGCGACCGCCCCTGCCCGGGCGCCCCAGGCCCCCGCAAAGTAACCCACACGATGGAGCCTCCCATGCCCGACGCCGACGGCGACCTCCCCGACGTTCACCGCCTCCAGTGCCGCGAGATCTGGGGCGGCATCGGCGAGACGCGCACGGGGCTGTCCGTGCCCGGGCTGGACATCTGGGTGACCAGCCGGCCCGTGCAGCCGGGCCACCCCGGCGGGGACATTCACTACCTCGGCCTTTGCGGGCACGGTCGGCTGTCGCGGCTGGTCGTCGCCGATGTCGCCGGGCACGGCCCGAGCGTCGCGGGCCTGGCAGGCAAGCTCCACGCGCTGATGAGCCGCCACATGAACACCCCGGACGCCTCCACCCTCGTCCGCGGAATCAACGACGAGTTCGCCCCCCTGGCCGACGAGGGCCAGTTCGCCACCGCGGTGGTGATGACCTACGACGCCGCGGAGGACCAGATGGTTATCGTCAACGCCGGGCACCTCCCGCCGCTGTGGTACAGCGCGGCCGCGGGGGCGTGGCGCGAGTTGACCGGCGACCTGCCGGAGGCGGATACGGAAATCGCGAACCTGCCGCTGGGCATCGCGGCGGAGATCGGCTACCACCCGTTCGCGGTGCGGCTGGGCGTCGGCGACCTGGTCGTGCTGTTCACCGACTCGCTGACGGAGGCCCGCAGACCGGGCGGTGCGTTCCTCGGGCGCGAGGGCCTGTTGGAATGCGTTGGCGGCCTGGACCCGGCCCGGCCGGGGCGGCTGAATGAGGACCTCATCGCCGCCGTTCGCGCCTGGCAGGGAGGGCGGGACCCCGAGGACGACCTGACGCTGATCACCCTCCACCACAACGCCCAGGATCCGCCCGATGTGGAAGAGGGGACCCTCGCGCCAGGGAAACAGAGCCATTGAGCGGGAGACCGCAGGCGAGTGCAGGCGTTCCTCGGGACCCGGTAGCGGTGCCCGACCGCCCGGCCTCTCTCCTGTTCCGCCGTCGGCCCGTTCTACGGCCCGTTCCGCAACGGGCTGCTACGCGACGGGGGCCGGTTGGAGAATTCGCCCGAGGAGCTCGAGCAGCCAGTTGGTGGTCATGTCGATGGTCTCGGCGGGGGGGTTGAGCCAGTCTTCCCAGCTATCGGCGAGTCGGTCGGTGACGCAGCCGATCCAGACGCAGCGTGCCTCGGCGGCGCGTGCGGCGGCGTAGAAGGGGGAGGTCTCCATGTTGATGATGTCGGCCCCGGCGAAGCGGAGTTGCTCGACCATCGGTCGGGTCTCGCGGTAGAGGGCGTCGACGGTGGCGGCGGTGACGCAGCGGACATCGACCCCGGCGGCTTCAGCGGCGGCAAGGGCGGCGTCGGTGAGCATGGGGTCGGCGGGCAGGACGTCGCCGGTGTACGCCGCCGTCGTGCCGTCGGTCGGCAGGGCGCGGGAGACCAGCACCTGCTGATGCCGCACCAGTTCCGGGGCGATCGCCCCGCAGGCACCGAAGCCCACCAGCGTGCGGACGCCGAGCGTCGCCAGTTCCTCGGCGAGGATCGCCGCCTGTGGTCCGCCCCAGATGCAGCGCGTGACCACGCCGACCTGCTGGCCGGCAAAATCCGCCTCGAAGACGTCGGCGTCCGCCGCTTCCTTGCCGTAGAGCATCTTCCCGGTCACCGGTCGGGCGTCCAGGGCCTCGATCAGGCGGTTCGACCCGTCGGCGTTGCGGAAACAGATGATCCCCGCCGACCACGTCGTGTCGTTCCCGTCAGGATGCCGTGCCGCCAGCAGCGTCTCCGGCGTGACGTAGCGAAACACGTCCCTGTCGCTTTGCATGTCCTGCCCTCGTTGTCGGGTCGCCGGACGGGAACGGGGCCGACCTGCACCGTCTCCGCGAGCCCAAGGCGTGGTCCCAATCTTGTAAGACAAACCTACATATCAAGTTTCGCCAGTGTTTTAAGAAAATCCTAGTTTTTTGACTATTCCGACCGACCCTTCTATTACCGGAAACTCCCGCCATGCCGATGCTGGACCTCCCAGGCGCTTTCGCGCAGAATGCACCCGTGCGGTCAGCAACAAGGAGAAGAGCTTTGGCCAAAGTGCGAGCGGCGGTTATCGGGTGCGGGCGGCGGAACGACGAGCAGCGGATCGGCTGTGGGGTCTCGACCAATCACGGCAAGGCCTATGCCGGGCTGGACGGTGTCGAGACGGTCGCCTTCTGCGACCTCGTGTCCACCCGCGCCGAGGCCTTCCGCGACGAGCACGGCACCGGCGAGGAACGCATCTACACCGACTGCCGCGAAATGCTCGACCAGGAGAAGCCCGACATCGTCTCGGTCTGCACCTGGCCCAAGGATCACCCCAAACTCGTCATCGCCTGCGCCGAGGCGGGCGTTCCCGCCGTGCACTGCGAGAAGCCGATGGCCCTGACCTGGGGGGCCGCCAAGCGGATGGCCGAGGCCTGCCGCCGCGGCGGCACGCAGTTGACGTTCAACCACCAGCGGCGGTTCAACCCGCCGTTCCGCAAGGTCCGCGAGCTCCTGGCCGACGGGGAGGTCGGCGAGCTGCTGCGCATCGAGTCCTACACGGGCAACCTCTACGACTGGGGCACGCACTGGTTTGACATGACGTTCTTCTTCAACGGCGACGTCCCGGCCGAGTGGGTCATGGGCCAGGTGGACGTCCGCACGTCGCACACCGTCTTCGGCGCGCCGCTGGAGCACCAGGGCCTCTCGTTCTTCCGGTTCACCAACGGCGTCTACGCGATGATGTGCACCGGCCAGGACGCGCCGCGCAACGTCGCCTTCCGCCTGATCGGCACCGAGGGGGTGATCGAGTTGGGCGGCTCCGGCGGCGCCGGCCTGCGGATCATGGGCAAGGGCCACAAGGGCTGGAAGCAACTGGACAAGGAGCCCCAGCTCCACGGCGCCGAGCCGTTCGCCCTGGCCATCGCCGACGCGGTCGACGCGCTCCAGAACAAGCGCGAACCGGAACTGGCCGCGCGAAAGGCCCTTCAGTCCACCGAGGTGCTCTTCGCGACCTACGAGTCCGCCCGGCGAGGCAACCGCGTGGACCTGCCACTCGATGTCGACGACTCGCCCATCGCCGCGCTGATCGCAGGCGGCGGGCGGTAGCCGCCCCGCTCACCCGGCCTGGCCCGGCTGACGCGGGTCCAGCGAGACCTCCAGCCCCTCGGCCGCCCGCTGGATTGTCCGCCACGGCGTGGCCTCGCTGCCGTCGTTGTCGTCGTCGGCGTCGGGGTGTTCGGCGGCGACATGGAACGTCCGCTCCCAGTGCCGCTGGGCCTCCCACGTGCGGAAGCTCGTCCCGTCCGGCAGGACCACCGGCGGGTCGATCTCGCGCAGATCGCAGCTTCTCGGGTCGTCCACGATGCGCTCCTTGCATTCCCGGCGGGGGCCGGCGTGTTGCGGGAAACCGGGCCGGCAGCCCGGCGGGGCGGTTACGCGAAGCCGGCGTCGCGGAGCTTCTCCAGTGTCAGCCCGCCGGGGCCTCCCCCGGCCGAACCGTGCGAGCGGTCGCCGCCGACCATGCCGGCGAGGTACCGCCGCACGTACTTCCCGATCACGTCCGTCTCGATGTTCACGCGCCGGCCCGTTTCGGCGTCCGCCAGTGTCGTCTCGGCCAGCGTCGTCGGAATCAGTGCCACCGCGAACGTACCCTCCCCCACGGCGGAAAGGGTCAGGGAAACCCCCGCCACCGCCACCGAGCCCTTGACGACCATCTCTTCGGTCAGCGCCCGCTCGGCCGCGAATTCCACCGTCCACTGATCCGCCCGCCGGTCCACGCGGCGGATCTCCGCCACGCCGTCGACGTGCCCCTGCACGAGGTGTCCGTCCAGCCCGTCGCCCAGGCGCAGCGCCCGCTCGAGGTTCACGCGTGTCCCCGCCCCGGCCTCGCCGAGGGTCGTCCGCACGACCGTCTCGGCCGCGACGTCGAACTCGACGGCCGCCCCGTCAATCCCGCAGGCGGTCAGGCACGCGCCGTCCACCGCCACGCTGTCCCCGAGCGTCAGCCCGTCAGCCAGCGGCCCGACTTCGACGGTCACCCGCCGCCCGTCCGCGACGCGCCGCATCCCCCGCACCCGCCCGACATGCTGTACGATGCCCGTAAACATGCCCCCATCCTAGACCCCGCCTCCCCCCGCGGCAACCGGCTTCACAGCGCGGGCCGCTCTCGCCGACGGCGCAGAGCTACTTGATCAGGCGGGCCTCGATGGTGGCGATCTGGCGGTTGGCGAAGTCGTCGGTGAGGAACCACCGCTGATAGAGGCCGGTGATCTCTCTCATGTAGCGGTCCACCTGCGCCTTCCGCAGATTGCGCTTCATCTTCTTCGGCCTCTGCTTGTCCTGGATGGGCGGCCGGATGCGGTCGGCGGGGGGGCGGTAGGACGGGTCGTAAACCAGCAGCGGCAGGTCCTCGGCGGGCAGGAGGTGTCGCCACAGGAAGGCCTGCATGCTGTCTTCGGCGGGCACGGCCTGGCGGACGACGTCGCGGCCGCCGATCCTGGCGGTGCCGAGCATGGTGACGTTGACGGCGGCTTCCATGACGTCCACCGTGGACTTGACGGCGATCCGGGTGGTCTCCTTCTTGGCGGGCACCGTGGCCCCCGGGGACTCCAGGCCCTCGGGCAGGTCCTTGAACGTCAGCTTGATCGGCCCGTCGAACCCGTCCCTTCGGATCGCGTAGACGGTCAGCGCCGCGGACCGCTTTCCGCGAATGCAGACGCGGGAGGGCACGACGCGAAGGTCGAAATCGGGGCGGGGGTTGCTGATCCGCAAGCGGTAGGCGTACGCCTTGCCCGCGTGGCGCCTCGTGTCGCCGAGGTGCACGTAGTACTTCCCGTCGGCGGGCAGCTTCACCATCAGGTAGGAATCGGCATGGTCGGTGTTCCGCCCGGAGGCGGCATCGTGGTGGTCGTCGTTGAGGCCGATCACCTTGCCCGCGGCGTCGGTGACCTTCACGAAGGAATCGTACGGCGAGCCGAGCCGCCGGGCGGTGACCTCCGCGACCAACGTCTGCCCGGCCTTGCCCTGAACCTCGAAGACGTCCCAGTCGCCCGGGCGGTCCGCCCGGCCGTTGACGACGACCGGCAGCTTCACCTTCTGCGCCTTGGCCGGCTTGTCATTGGACTCGGCATCGGTGCATTCCGGCAGCGTGCCCAGCGCGAACGGCATGTAGTTTGAGGTGAACCGGCCGTTGTCGGCCGCGACCAGATGCCGTCCGGGCGCGGCGTTCTTCGGCGGCACGGCGAGCCGGGCCTTGTCGAGGTGCCACCCGTGGGTCTCGACCTTGACGGGCTGGCCGGCGCGGCCGCCGAGGGGGAAGATGCTGGTCACGAAGGGCAGTTCGCCGATGGTGATGCGATAGAGGAAGCTCTCGCGGCCGCGGAAGAGCGCGTCGGTGATGCCGAGCACATACTCCCCGTCCTCTGGCACCTCGAAGAGGATGACCGGGTCGGGGTGGAACCGGTAGTCGTCGTTGTAGGCCACCTCTTTCCCGTCGGCGTCGTGGAGCTTCAGCACCGCCTGGAACCACCCGGGGACGCCGTCGGCGATGTAGGGCACCAGCTCGCGGGCCTTGACGGAGATGACCAGTCGCTGGCCCTTGCGGGCCTCGAAGCGGTACCGGTTGATCTCTCCCGAGGCGACCTGCCCGTTCATCGTGCAGGGCAGCTTGACGTGCACTTGCTCTTCCTCGGCCGGCCTGTTCCGCTTGGCCCGTTCTTCCTTGCCGAGGACGGGCTTCTGGGCCGTCTTCATCGGCTTGCGGGCGACTTCCGGGACCTGGCCGACGCAGAACGGAATCGCGTTGGAGACGCCCTGTTTCGTGACCACGCGGATCTCCCGCGGGCCGGGCTTCGCATCGGGGGCGATGGTGACCTCCGCGAAGACGAGCTCTCTGTGCGACCGCACGGCCGGCTGGCGCTCATCCTCGGCGAACCGCCTCTCGATCCGCTTGATCAGGTTCTGCCGCGCCCTCTCCATGTCCGATTTCGGCGCCTTCTTCGCCGTGCCTCCCGCGGCGGGCCCGGAGACCTGCGCCTTATCCAGCGACGCGTTGCACTTGTCGCAGACGGTGGCGGTCAGCGGGTTGAGTTGCCCGCACGCCGGGCAGACCAGGCCGCTGCGCTTCGGTGGCTCGGGAACCTTGGGGAACTCGTAGTAGGCCATCCTGGCGACCATCGCCTCGCTCAGTTGCGGTTTCTTCTTGCGCAGCTCCCGCAGTTGCTGCCGCAGCAGGCCGAGCTCCTGGTTGCCCATCACCTCGTAGTATTCGACGAGGCGAACGGACACGCCCTCGCCGGTGACGATCACCTCCGAGGGATGCGTCAGCCTCTGGCCGCCCAGGCGGATGGGGAATGTCGTGCCCTGCTGCCCGCCGGCGGGGTAGACGTAGCCGATGTACTGGCTCTGGGCAAAGGCCGGCGTCGCCGCGGCCGCCAGGAGAGTCAGAGCCAGGACGGGGAGCTTCGTACGCGTATCCATGACGTTCTCCGTGCTTCTCTTCGGCGAAGGCCCCCACCGGGGGCCGGGCTGCTACATGATCTCTTCCAGCATGCCCGTCGATCGCATGCCTTCCTTCTCGGCGTCCAGGACGCGTGCCTCGAAGCCCAACGGGTGCGGGAGCTTGGCGTTGGAATCGATGCCCGCCAGGAGGTAGAAGCTGCCCAGCAGGTCCGCCGGGTAGACGGGGCGTTCCTTGACCTTCGCGCCCTTCTCGTCGGAGGCGCCGACGATCTGCCCGCCCTTGAATCCGCCGCCGGCGACCAGGACGGTGAAGACCGCCCCGTAGTGATGCCGCCCGCCGTTCCACGGCGGCTCCCAGGAGACCTTCGGCGAGCGGCCGAACTCGCCGGTGCACCAGACCAGCGTGTTGTCGAGCAGGCCCTTGTTGCTCAGGTCCTCCAGCAGGGCCGCCAGCCCCTGGTCGAGCATGGGACACTGGCGTTTCATGGTGGGGAAGTGGTTCTTGTGGGTATCCCACCCGCCGGGGAAGCTGATGGTTACATAGGGCACGCCTGCCTCGACCATTCGCCGTGCGGCAAGGCATTCCTGCCCGAAGGTGTGCCGGCCGTAGCGGTTGCGCAGAGCGGCGGGCTCATTGTTGAGATTGAAGACCTCTCGCCCCCTGCCCAGGATCAAGCCGTAGGCCTTCTGTCTGGCGGCCTCGGCCTCGGCGACCTCGGGGACCTCCGACAAGCCGTAGCCCATGGTGTTGGTCTTGTCGAGCAGGTCGCGTCGGGCCCGCTGGCGGGTGTCGTTGATGCCCCGGTTGACGATGCCCGCAACCTCGAAGCGGTCGGCGTTGGGATTGCCGCCCGTGGCGAAGGGCTTGTACGCCGGGCCGAGGAAGCCCTCTTCGGAGAACCGCCCGGCCGCCCGGAGCATCACGATGTAGGGAGGCAGCAGGCCCTTGTACTGGTCCTTCTTGAAGTAGGAGAAGATGGCCCCCACGCTCGGGTAGGCCAGGCGTCCGCCGGCCTTGTGGCCGGTCTGCATGAGGTAGGCGGCCGTCTCGTGCCCGTTGATGCCGTGGGTCATGCTGCGGATGAGCGAGAACTTGTCGGCCTGCTTGGCCAGGTAGGGGAACAGGGCCCCGAACTGGACTCCCTTGATGTTGGTGGGGATGAATTTGTCGAACTCGCCAAGGTAGTCGTAGCCCGTGCCGGGCTTGGCGTCCCAGGTGTCGGTATGCGACATGCCTCCCCAGAGGAAGATCTGGATGACCGACTTGACCTTGCCCTTCTTCTTGGCCTTGGCACGGGCGGCCGCGTCCCGCTTGGCCTTGAGCTCGGCGACCGCGTCCGCGGGCTTCTTCTTGGACTTGGCCGCCAGGTCGCGAGGGCTCAAGCCCGTGGCCGCGATCATGCCGGCGGCGCCGAGGGCACCGCGCCGGATGGCTTCACGTCTGGACAGTCGCTCCGGCCCGTCTCGATGGTGATCTGAAGTCATACTCGGTGCTCTCCTTCCGCTTCCACATCAACCGTGGTGCAGGAACCGTCTGTGTTTCGGGTATCGCGCTGCCTCGCCCCGGCGGGGGTCAATGCCGCAGCAGGAACTCGGGGCTGTTGATCAGCGCCCAGGCGAGGTCCAGCCAGACGTCTCGCCCTTTGGCCGCGCCGGCCTTGGCGTATTCCTCGGCGGCCTGGATGTCGGGTTCGGTGGGGAACCGTGACAGTATAGTCAGGTAAAGCCTCTCGGCGATCTCGGCCGGCTTGCCTCCGGCGGCGATGATCGCCTTGAGTCTGGGGCCTTGATAGAGCTTGTTCTGTATCGCCGCGGAGTTGAGCATGTAGAGCCACTGCGTCGATCCGAGCTGGTTGACGCGTTCGTTCTCCATGCCGGTCGACCGCGCGGACCGCCCGAACAGCGTCAGGAAGGAGCTGGTCACGCTGCCGTCGGCCAGCGCCACGGCGGGCATGTCCTCCGGGATGTACGTGAAGGGCTCCGGGACGGCGCTGGTGTAGAGGTCCGAGCTGCCCGTGATGTCGTTGAGGGCGTCGATCAATACCTCCGCCTCGACGCGGCGCAGGTGGTAATGGGCGAAATGGGCCGCGGCCTCCGGCTTCGTCGATCGCGGAACCGACGAGAGCTGGTAGGTCGTCGACGTCAGGATCAGCCGCTTGAGGTGCTTGAGGTCGTACCCGTGGGAGACCAGTTCCTCCTCCAGGTAGGTCAGCACCTCCGGGTTGCTGGGGGGGTTGTCCTGGCGGATGTCGTCGGGCTCGTGGATGATGCCCCGCCCCATGATCCAGGCCCACGTGCGGTTGGCGATCGCCTTGGCGAACCACGGGTTCTCCGGCCGGATCAGCCAGTCCGCGAAGACCACCCGCGGATCGCGGTCGGGCGGGACGGCCGTCTTGGCACCGTCGGGGAAGACGGCCTTCAGGGGCCCGTTGGGCTTCAGCGGCTTCTCAAGTTCGCGGGGGATGGTGTTGGTCACGGTCACGGACTTGTCGACCGCGGGCACGCCCGGCGCCGTGCTGCCGGGTACCTCGGTCGAGTTCAGCGGGTCCCAGAAGACGATCTCCTCTTTCCACTCGCTGGTGGGCTTGTAGCCGATCTGGGAGAAGAACGCCGCCATGCCCTCCCGGCGTTCCTGCGGCCAGGAGTGGATCCGCGTGCCCATCAGCGCCAGCCCGGTGGCCGCGGCGACGCCCTCGGGGGTCTTGTTCTGGATGGCGCGGTAGAAGTTGACCGGGCCGACGCGGAAGTTGCTTCCGCTGGAGGTGAGCAGCTCGCGGGCGAACTGATCGTAGGGCTTGTTCTCGGCGATGGATTCCCAGATCCATCGGTGGTAGGCCTGGGCGGCATTGGGCCAGACCTTGACGGGGAACTCGGCCTTGACCCTGAGGATGTCGCTCCACTTCATGGCCCAGTAGTCGAAATGGGCCTTCCGCTCCAGCAGGCGGTCGACGAGAGCGACGCGCTTGTTCTTGTCCTTGCTTCGGATGAAGGCCTTGGCCTCCTCGGCGGTGGGCAGCGTGCCCGTCACGTCCAGGTAGGCACGGCGGAGGAAGACGGCGTCGGAGCACAGTGCGGGCTTGATCCCGAGGGACTTGAGCTTCGCGAAGACGAGCTCGTCGATCTTGTTCGAGGGCTTGGCCGGGCCGGGGCTGTCCAGCAGCTTCGGCACGCGACGGGAGGCGACCAGCCGGTAGAGCACGCCCTTGGCCTGCTCGGCTTGAGCACGCTTCTCGCCGGCGAGGTTTCTGGCAGCCACGTACGCCGCCCGCTTCTTCTCGGCATCCTTCTTGAGCGGGACGGCGGCGGCCTCGGCCGCCTTGGCGGCCTTCTCGTCGGCGACATGCGTCTTCTTGGCCGAGGCGATCCGCTTCTTCAGGTTCGCCAGGTGCTTCTCCGCCGACTCCTTTCTCTTCTTCGCCCGAGCCAGCGCCTGCGTCGCACGGTTGGCCTTCAGGGCCGCCTGCTCCAGTGCCTTCTGAACCGGGTCCAGCGCCTTCTTCGCGGCGTTGGCTGCCTGGCGCTTCGCGGCGGCGGCCGCGGCGGCCTTCCTGCTGGCCGCGTCCAACTCCAGCAACTCACCGGCGGCCTTTCGGGCCGATTCGTTCGCCCCGGCCGCGGCATCTATCTGCTTCCTGGCCTTCGGCAGGGCCTGATCGGAGGCTGTCTTGGCGGCTCTGGCTTCGTTGAGCTTCTTCTCGGCGGCCGCCACAGCTCCCTTGGCCGCCTTCTCTGCCTCGCGGGCCTTGGCCAGGGCGGCCTTGGCGGCGTCGGCGGCCTTCCGCCTGGCGGCCGCGTCGTCGGCAGCCTGCTTGCTCGCCTTGGACTTGGCGTCCTCGCCGGAGAGCTTCCTGGCCTTGGCCTCGGCGTCTGCGGCGGCCTTGTCGGCTGTCTGGAAGGCCTTGGCGGCGTCGGCGGCCTGCTTGGCGGCCTTGGCCAGGCGGGCGTCGGCCTGGTTCTTCGCAGCCGTGGCGTCGGTGACGGCCTTGGTCGCTCTTGCCGCGTTGGCGCGGGCGTTCTCGTGGGCCTTCTTCGCCTTGGCGAGTGCGGCCGCGGCGTCCGCGGCGGCCTTCCGTTTGGCGGCGGCTGCGTCGGCGGCCCGTTTCGTCTCAGCAGCCTCCTTCTCGGCGGCCCGGGCGGCCTGCTCGGCAGCGTCGGCCCTCGTGGTCCCCGCGGCGATCTGCTTCTTGACGCCGGTCAGGCCGGCCTCGGCCAGCTTCTTCTTCGCGGTGGCCCGGGCGAGCTTCTGGGCCGCGTCGTTGGCTTGCTGGCGGGCTGCCCGCTCGGCCGCCCGGGCGCGCTCCCAGGCCGCCCGGGCCGCGTCGACCGACTTCCGTTTGGCGGCCGCATCCGCCGCGGCTTGCTTCTTCTGCTCGTCGGACATGCCGGCTTTTGCCGCCAGGGCCTTTGCTGCGGCCTCGGCCTTTCCGGCGGCCTGCTCGGCGGCCCGGGCGGCCTTGGTCGCGGCCTCCAGGCGTTTCTTCGCGTTGGGCAGGGCGGCGTCGGCGGCCTTCTTGCGGGCCTGCGCGTCGGCGAGTTTCTTCCCGGCGGCGTCGGCGGCGGAGCCGGCGGACTTCTCCGCCTGCCGCGTCTGGGCCAGGGCGGCCTTCGCGGCGTCGGCCGTCTTCTTCCACGCGGCGGCTTCCTCGGCCGCCTGCTTCTTCGCGGCGTCGGAGGCGTCGGAGCTCGAGGCAACCGTCTTCGCCCTCGCGGCCGCGCCGGCGGCGGCTTCCGCGGCGGCCTTGGCGACCGCGGCGGCCTTGGCGGTTCGCTTGGCGGCCTCGGCTTGGGCGGCGTCGGCGGCCTTCTTCCTGGCGGTGGCCGCGGCGACGGCCTTGGCGGCCGCCTCCGCCCGCGCGGGGGCCTGCTTGACGTCATTCTGTGCCTTGGTCAGCTCGGCCTTGGCGGCCTCGGCAGCCTTTCGCCTGGCCTTGGCTTCGGCGTCCGCCTTCTGCCTGGCCTCCTTCGAGACACTCCCGGCGTTGGCCTTGGCGTCGGCGGCGGCGCGTTCGGCGGCCTTGAAGGCGGCTTCTGCCTCGGCCACCTTCTTGGCGGCGTCGGCCAGCGCCTTGTCGGCGGCCTGCTTGTGCTTCTGGGCTTCGGGGAGCTTGGCGGCCGCGTCGGCGAGTTGCTTCTCCAGGTCCTGCTGCCTCTTGCGGGCCCGCGACAGGGCGGCCTTGGCGGTGTCGGCGACTCTGCGTTTGGCGGTCGCCCGGGCGTCGGCCGCCTTGGCTTCCCGGTCCAGCCTGTTGGCGGCGTTGGCGGCGTTCTTGGCTGCGAGCTCCGCCGCTCGGGCGGCCTTTTCGGCGTCGTCGTAGGCCTTCTGAAGCGGCTCGGCCTTGGTCTTTGCGGCGGCGAGGGCCTTGTCCAGGGGCGGCTTGGCCTTGGTTGCCTCGGCGAGGGCCTTCCGGGCGGCCGGAACGGCGGCCTCGGCCCGCTTGAGGTCCTGCTGGCCGCCTTCGCCGGCGAGGCGTTTCGTCTCGGTGGCCCGGGCCCGCTTGGCGTTGGCTTCCTTCCTGGCCTTGGCGTAGGCGGTATCGGCTGCCTTCATGGCCTTCCACAGCGGGCCGACCGCGGCCTCAGCTTCCCTGGCGGCCTTCTCGGCGGCCTGGTAGGCGGCCCGGGCCTTGGCCTCGGCGGGGGGTTCGGCCTGCGCCCGCATGAGGGGGCATAGCAGCAGCAACGCAACAAGCGGCAACGCGTTGGTCTTCATCACGAGGTACCTCACGGCTGGGTTGACTTGGGCCTGGCCTTCGGCTTGGTTGAGTGAACGCATCCTGCGAAGACCGGCACGCGGTCCGGCAACCTGTCTCGCGGTCCCGGGCTGTCTCCGTGATCGTGGCGCCCTCCGAGGCAAACCCCTCCCGCCTCGCACAGCGCCTGTCTATTGTAGGCACGCCAGCGTGGCCTTGTTCGGCTGGCGCGCGCTTAAACGCGCCGACAGCCCCGGGGATGCGGACTTCTCCCGGACACCTCAGGCGCAGCTTGGCGACTGCCGGGCGCGCGTTCCCGCAACGTCGGGCCGCGTTCCAGGCCGGCTACTCGATCCGTTCCGCCGCCGTGACGGCCAGGAGCACCGGCGCGCCGTAGCGACGCCCGGGGCCCTGGCGCATGTCCACCGACGCGATCGCCACGTCGGGGCGGGGATTGGTCCACTGCATGGCATAGACGGCCGTCTTGGGTGTCTCGCCGCTCTCGGCCTCTTCGGCGCCGGGCGAGGCGGCGGCCCAGGCCAGGACGGCGTCCTTGAGGCCCGTCGGGCGGGCCTGGACGTAGTGGGCGGCCCCGAGTCCGTAGTTCACGGGCACGACGGCGGTCTGTCCGTCGGCGTAGTGGACCACGTATTCCCACACGGCCGGGGGCTCGCGCCGGCGGCGTCCGGGCTTCCACTCTCGCTTTTCCACCATCGTGTGGAGGAAGAACAGCGCGTCGGCCTTGCGCCCCACCTCGATGCCTTCGACGGCCTTGGGCGCCTTGACGCGGGGCATGCCCTGGAGGGTGACGGCGCTTTCCAGCGGCGAGGTCTTGAAGTCGCGGATCTGGTAGACCACGCCCTCGAACTTCTGGCGGTTCAGCGGCAGGTGGGCCAGGTCCGGCTTCAGCGGCCAGCCCTGCTCGCCATCCAGGTACAGGTTGCAGTGCTTCTCCATCGAGACCGGGTGGTACCGGAGCCCCTCGCCCGGCAGGATGGACCGGGCGCCCTCGAACGTCGCGTGCAGGTTCCCCAGCACGGTCGTGAAGATGGTCTTCTTCTTCTCGGCGTTCTCGGGCAGCTTCTCGCGGGCGGGGATGTGGAGCTGGTTGAGCAGGATGCCGCCCTTGCCCTGCGGGTAGCGGACCAGCCCGCCGACGTTCAGCATGGGCTTGACCTTCTCGTAGAACTTCGACGACCGCTTCACGCGAAGGGCGAGGTTGTCAAGCCCGGTGAGGTCGCGGTCGACGTCGATGTCGGACAGGTCGATCGTTACCCGGTCGGCGGCGCGGGCGTCGAATTCCCACTCCTGCGTCGCCAGCGTCTCGCGGGTGTAGGGCTCGACGGTCAGCTTCTCGCTCGTCGTGTCGCCGTCGGCGTGGAATGTCAGCGTGATCGACCGCAGCGTGTCGCAGACGCGGTTCGGCCGCAGCCGCAGGCCGATCACCTTCTCCGTGCGGGGCAGGTCGATCGTGAACTTCGTCGGGTCCCCCCGCTGGGCGTGGATCGTGAACGTGTAGACCCACATGTCCGTGCCCGTCAGCCCGTTGACCATGTTCAGCGGCCAGGTGTCGCGACCGGGGCCGGTGACGTCCGGGTCGTTGAAGTACGCCGGCTGTGGCCAGGCGGCGAACGGGGCGATGTCGTCGTAGTCGACGACGTGGCTGAAGATGTCGTCGGCCAGCCACTGATCGCCCTTGTGGCGGAAGATCTTCTGCCCGGTGTACATCACTACGTCGCGCTGGCTGAGCCCGGTAGTCAGCGGATCGCGCGGGGCCGTCAGCGCCACCTTCTCCAGCCGGAACGGGCGGAGGAGGTGCTTGACGCCCACCAGGGCGTTGAAGTGCTCCAGGCTCTCCGGCGTCACGCCCCAGAGCATCAGCCAGCCGCCCGACTCGTGGAACCGCCGGACCGCGTCCTTCCTCGATGCCAGCTTTCGCAGGTTCGCCGGCGTCGCCTCCACCACGACGATCTCGTGCTTCCCGGCCGCGACCGCCTTGACGGGATCGCTCAGCCGGTCATGGACAAGGCCGCTTTCGGCGATCATCCTCGCGGCGGGGCTCCCGTCGGCGAAGACGACGGCGGTGGCCTTCTGCTCAAGCCGATAGCCCAGCGTGTAGTTGACGAGGTTGTCGAACATCCTGGTGGCCACCGGATCGACGCCGAGCTTGGTCCCGATGGCAAGCTGGCAGAGCACCAGCGCGCCCTTGTCGACGGTGCAGACGGCCAGGGCGGTCTCGCCGAGCATCCCGTCGCACTGCACCAACGATCGCGCGCCGCGGCTGGGCTTGCGGTAGGCGTGGCGGTAGACCACGTGTCCGTCGGACCAGAACCGCAGGTCCTCCGGCGCCAGGCCCGCGAAGGCCGGGTGGGTCATGTCCTGGCTGAACGCGATCCGCCCGACGTGGTCGGTGACCTCGAAGTCCGCCGGCGTGGCCTGGTAGTGCAGCGGGTGCTGCTGGTCCAGCACGAGCACCTTCGCGCCGGACGCGGCGAACTGCCGCCATCGCGGGCTGGTGGCCTGGCGGGGCGAGACGAGATCCGGCCCGACGATCAGCACGTCCACGTCGCCGGGCACCTCGTCCAGCGCCTTGATCGCGGTGAACTCGAGGCCGCGGTCGCGGAGGCGGGCGGAGACCGCCCCGCCTTCGTCCCACACGACGACCTTCGCGCCGTCGGCCGACGGCTTCGGCGCCCCGTCGGCGTCCAGCACGCTGATGTCCCTGGCGTCATCGAACACCTGCTTGCCGTCGCGTGCGGCGCGAAGCACAAACCGACCTCTCAGCCGCTCGGTCGTCTCGGGCGCGCGGAAGGCGATCTGCCACACTTCAGCCTCGCCGGGCGGGACGCGGAAGGTCTTGCTCTCGCCGGCGACCTTCTTGCCGCCCAGCTCGATCGACCAGGACGCCTCGATCGGCGTGTCGTGGTGCGTGTCGTTGAAGACCTTCAGCGTCCGCGACACCTTGGCGCCCGAACCGAAGGTGGTGTTCCACTGCCGGCACAGCACGGCCACGGGCTGCCAACTGATGTAATGCCCCCCGCCCGTGGACTTGTCGCCGTGCCAGAAATGGAACCCCGCCAGGTCGATCCAACGATAGCCCTCGCTGAGCATCCGCGTGGACAGGGCGGCCGCCTCGCGGGTGTAGGACCGCCCGAGGAAGCATCGCTCCCCGCCGACCTGGGCGAACCACCCCGGCGGCTTGCCGGCGATGAAATGGTCCTCGCTGAGGAAGATCGGCTTGTCCATGGCCATCGGCCAGGGCTGCTTGGCGCTCGTGCCCGTCCAGCCCTCCAGCCCGTAGGCCATGTCGGGGTATTCCCGCATGTTGGCCGTCTCGTAGTGACAGCCGTTGACCGGCAGCGACTGGTCCATCAGCGCCCGCCCGCCGGCAACGTTGATGCCCGGGCGGGTGGGGTCGACCTCGCCGACGGCGCGGGCCATCTTCTTGAATTCCGGCTCGACGACGTCCAGGTTGCCGAAGTTGCGGGCGTTGATGTAGACGATCTCGTTGTCCAGCTCCCACAGGAAGACCGACGGGTTGTTGCGGTAGTCCCGCGTTCGCGCCCGCGCCTGGGCCCGGACGTTGTCGAACAGCGCCTCGTTGGCCACTTTCACCCTCTTGCCGTCCCGCTCCTCCTTCAAGGCCAGGGCATAGCTGGCGTGCTGGCCGTCGAAGGTGGTGACCGTCTTGCGGACGGGCACGCCGTGCTCGTCGAAGAAGTCCAGCGCCCTCGCCTGCCGCATGCCCCCCCAGCCGCTGTGGAACCGCAGGCGGAACATGTTCTGACCGCTCTGCCGCCAGAACGCCACGGCGTCCTTGCGCGTCTCTTTCGTCGCCCCGCCGTAGGACAGGTCCGCCCGGAGCTGCTGCCGCACGCCGTTGAGAAAGAACGCCGTGCCCCGGATCTCCCACTGGCGGAAACCGAACCGCGTCCGGGCCTCGTCGATGGGCTTGCCCCCGGCAGACAGCGTGGTCACCACGTCATACAGGAACGGATCGTCCCGCCACCACAGGTGCGGGTCCTTCCACGGCTCGGAGACCTCGAAGGTCAGCGACTCCCCGGCCGGGACGGTCTTCGTCACCGCGGCGAAGGCCTTCTCGGCATCCCCGCCGCCGTGCGGCTCGACGCGGTTGCCCACCCGGACCTTCGCCGCCTTGCCGGTCGGGTTGTGCAGCGTGATCTCCAGGGCCAGCTTCTTGTCGGTTACGCTCGGCTTGGCGAACACGTCCGCGACGTACACCGGCCCGGCCGAGATCAGCTTCACGCGATCGAGTATGCCGTTCGCCCCGTGGCCCTTCATCGGGTAGTCGAACTGGTGCGTCGTGCCCTGGTTGCGGTCGAGGTACTCTTCCGGCCGGTTGAATGCGTACCGCGTGTTGGGCCGGTCGCCGCGGCTCTGCTTGAGGGCGTAGTAACGGTCCTTGACGCCGACCACGATCTCGTTGACCTTGCCCGGCTCGATGCCCTCGGTCACGTCCAGTTGCCAGCCGGCCAGGGGGATCGTCCGGTGCCCCATCCGCCTGCCGTTGACGTGCACCGTCACGAACGTGCTGACCTCGTCGAAGTCCAGCACAAAGGCCCGGCCCTTGTGTCCGGCGGGGACGTCCACGCGCGTCTTGAGCAGGTAGCGGTGGTTGAACACCAGGTCCGGCCGCTGGACGCGGCGGTCGCCGGGCACGGACATCGAGCCCCAGTGGAGGTCCAGCTCGGGCAGGGGCACGGGGCCCTCGCGGTCCTCGACGAGGCCCCGCTCGTCGAACCGCGCCATCTGCCAACGCCCATGCAGCGGCAGGGCCACGCGCGGGCTCTCCGCGGCGGGCATGGCGAAGACGTGCTTTTCGGCCGCGATGTCCTGCTCCGTCCGCCAGTCGGCGTCGGGCTTGTGCTTGCCGTTGGGCACCCACCGCCCGCGGTACAGGCAGAACGCGTCGGCCGTCCAGACGACGCGCTTCGGGCCGCGGGCGCCTTTCTTGTCCTTGCCGTATGCCCGCGGAATGCGGATGTGCAGCGTGTGCCTGCCGGGCTTCAATTCCGCCTCGCCCATCAGCACCCAGCCGATGGACTTCCACCGCCCGAGCTCCTGGAGGTCGGTGGCCACGTCCTCGGGCTCCTGCTTGGTGATCGTGTCCCGGGGGCCGTCGTCGATCCGCCAGTCAAAGGGCGTGCGGATGCTCTCCATGCCGATACGCCCCCAGACCTCGTACGTGCCCGCCTCGGCGACCTCGAAGTCATACGACACCAGCGCGCCGTCTTCGGGGATCTCCTTCTCCATCTCGTCGGGCTGAGCGGCCAGCCCCGCCCAGTTGCCGTCGGACAGGAACTCCGCCCCGCTCCACGCCGAGGTGGGAATCTCGATGTTGGCCTTCGTCGGGGCCTCGCCCTCCAGCCAGACGTACGGTTCGCCGCCCGCCGCCGACGCCGCCGACAACGCCAGAACGATGGTCAGGATTCGCTTCATGGGGAATCTCCGTGTGTGCAGGGAACCGAGCGCTTGTTGAACCGCCCAGCCCGGACAACCTATCGCGCCGACCGCCCCACTATCCGGGAGCGTACGGGAGGCCGATCGGGTAAGATGCCCGCACCGCGGCCGGACCGACCGGGCGGAACTGAATGAAAAGGACAGCCTACCGTGCGACCGCACATCCTCAACGCCGTGGCCCTGCTGATGGCTGGCTGGGCCCTTGCCCCCGCCGTGCCGCCCCCCGCCCCGGCCAAGGAGCCGACCATGAAAGACACTGCCCTCCCCCAGGAGATCGATGTCGTGGACGAGTCCTTTCACGAGGTCATCGGCCGAAAGGCATCCGTCGAGCGGATCTGCAAGGGCCTGAAGTTCACCGAGGGCCCGGTCTGGCTGCCGTCGCGGAAGATGCTGCTGTTCAGCGACATCCCGGCCGACACGATTTACCAGTGGACCGAGGGCGGCAAGCGGAAGGTCTTCCGCAAGCCGTCCCACCATGCCAACGGCAACACCACGGACCGCCGCGGGCGGCTGATCACCTGCGAACACGGCAGCCGCACCGTCACCCGGACCGATCCCAACGGCGACGTCAGCGTCATCGCAGCGACGTACAAGGGCGGCAAGCTCAACAGTCCCAACGACGCCGCCGTCAAGAGCGACGGGACCGTCTGGTTCACCGACCCGCCGTACGGCCTCGGCCGCCGCAAGCGGGAACAGCAGGCCAACCACGTCTTCCGGCTGGACCCCGACGCCTCCGAGCCGGTCGCCGTCGCGTCCGACTTCGACATGCCCAACGGCCTGTGCTTCTCGCCGGATGAGAAGCACCTGTACATCGCCGACAGCGGCCGGCCCCACCACATCCGGCGCCTGCCCGTGCTCAAGGGCAACCGGCTGGGCAAGGGGAAGGTCTTCGCCGTCATCCGCCCCGGCGTGCCCGACGGCATCCGCACCGACCGTGCCGGGCGGCTGTACTCGACCGCTGCCGACGGTGTGCAGGTCTTCAGCCCCGCCGGCAAGCTCATCGGCCGCATCCGCACGCCAAAGCCCGCCGCGAACTGCTGTTTCGGCGGCACCGACCGCAAGACCCTCTTCATCACCGCCCGCGACGGTGTCTACCGCGTCCGCCTCGCCGTCGCCGGGCGAAGATGACCCCCGCCCTCGCCGCCTCACAGTCTGCAACCGATTGTTGACGAACAGGCCGATCCGGCCTAGAATAGGGGCATCGAGTTCGGGCTCTCGCAGCACCATGCACTTCTGCAATGCCCGGGCTGAATAGGTAAGAAGAGGAACTGTCACTCCATCCTGTTTGCAGTGGCCGGCTCAGCGTACCGACGCGAGACGCCGGAGGGCGGATGGCCCGAAGCCAACGGGCGATCTCTCGACGCGTCAAGCCAGAACGAACAGGGAGAGCACATGTCGCATATGTGCAAGGCTTTGTCATCTGCTGCCGCCTTCTGTCGGCGGCCTGACGTACTTCCGCCTGCCATATCCCCCTCACGCATGCTTCCAGGGAGAATCGCCATGATCCAGCATCGCCGAATCCCTCTCACCCTCGCCGCGATGGCCCTGACGGTCCTGTCCCTCGCCGCCGGCGGCGCCTTCGGCGCCAACGCCACGTGGTCCGGCAACGCGACCGACGCCAACTGGCTCGCCCCGAACAACTGGTCGCCGGTCGGCGCCCCCGCCGGCGACACCTTCGCCATCTTCGACGCCAACACCGCGCGGATGAGCCCCGACCTGCTCGGGCAGGTCAGCGCCATCGACGGCCTTCAGTTCAGCGGCTCCGCCGACGGCTATGACATCGTCAACGGCACGCTGGGCATCGGCGCCGGCGGTCTCTGGCAACTCGGCAGCGGGACGAACACCATCTCCGCGGCCGTCAGCGGCTCGGACATCGAGGTCAACGTCTCCGACGGGCGCCTCGTGCTGGCCGGGGACAACAGCGGCATCACCGGGGTCAGCGACGCCTACCTCACCGGCGGCGTGCTGGAGCTGGTCGACGCCAACGCCCTCGGCGAGGCCTACGTGAACTTCACCGCCGCCGGGGCGGAGCTGGCGCTGACCGCGGCGTCGGGGGGCTACGGCAACGTCGTGCTGGTCGACGCCGACGCCACCATCCGCAACACCGGCGCCGACGCGGCCATGGGCGACATGTCCATCGGCGAGTTCGGCGCGGTGACGCTGACGACGGAGGGCAACATCGGCGGCGCGCAGGTGACGATCTGGGACGGCTCGGGCGTCGACGCCAACGGCGGCTTCTCGGCGACGGGCAAGATGTCGCTGAAGGACGGGGCGGCCCTGACGGTCGCCGGCGCGTCCACGGCCGGGTCCATGGAACTGGGCGACAACGCGGTCCTCCACGCCAACGCCGACGTGACGGTTGCCGGGCAGGTGACCCTCAGCACGCCGGGCGAGGGCCTGGTGACCGTCAACACCGCTGCCGCCACGCGGACGAAGCTCGGGCAGCTTGCCGACGGCACCAACTCCGTCACGCTGGTCAAGGGCGGCGCGGGCACGCTGGAGCTGACCGGGCCATCGGCCACCGACGACGCCGCGGCCACGACCATCGAGGTCGATGACGGCGTGCTCCAGGCCACCAGCCTCAACGGCGAGAGCAGCCTGGCCGGGGCGGACGTGGTCCTCGACGGCGGGTCGATGACCGTCACCGTGGCCGAGACGACGCTGGTCGTGCCCATCGGCGCGGCGGCGTACTGGAGCTTCGATGGCCCGACCGACGGCGACCTGCGGTTCGACGACAGCGGGCAGGGGCAGGATGCGCAGACCGAGGGCGACCCGACGGCCTCGACCGACGGGGTCCGCGGCGGCGCGGCGCTGCTGGACGGCACGGACGGGTTCGTGAATTTCCCCGAGGGGGACAACAACGGTCCCTCGGACCACTGGGACGACGGCGGCCTCGCCACGCGATCGTTCGCCGGGTGGATTCGCCAGACGGACCTCGCCGGCGGCGGGCAGGACGGGCGCCAGCTTATCTGGGAGGAGGGGGGCACGGGCAACGGCATCGCGATCATGTCGGACAACGGCACGATCGTCGCGCGGGTGATGAACAACAATGGCCCGCAGCTCGACGGCGGCGAGCCGAAGGGCGAGTGGTCGGACCTCTACACGGACGCGGCGTTGAGCGAGGATGAGTGGCACCACGTCGCGGCGGTGTTGGACGGTGGCGTCTGGTCGTTGTACGTGGACGGCGAGCTGGCGGACTTCGAGACGAACGTCCTGCCGTCGGCCAACCCGGCCGGGACGATCAACAGTCACACCGGCGGGCCCTCGCTGGGCTCCTACGGCGGGAGCAATTCCTCGTTGGACGTCGGCCCCGACGGGACCGGCCAGTTCCCCATCGGCGGGCTCGTGGGCTACATGGACGAGGTCTCGCTGTATACCACGGCCCTGACGCCGCAAGCGATTGAGACGATGTATTCCGGCGTGGCCGGGACCGGGCAGTTCGCCGCCAGCGACGTGAGCGTCCAGCAGAGCACGACGATCGAGGCCCTCAGCGCCGTCGGGCCCGCCCGGGCGCTGTTCGGCTCGCTGGACATCGCCGACGGCGTCGAGCTGACGCTGGACGGCTTCGTCGCGTTCACCGACACCACCGCGGCCGACACGGCGACGATCATCACCCCGGCCGAGACGATCAGCTCGCTCGGCGCGATGACCCTGCCCGCCGGCGGGCTGCTGACCAAGCGGGGGCCCGGCACGGTGGAGTTGGCGCCGACGGCCGCGGGCAACATGCCGGCCACGGCGTCGGTCCGCATCGAGGAAGGCGCCGTCCGGGCGAGCGCGGCCGAGGACGGCGACTCGCTGGGCGACGCCACCGTCACGCTGGACGGCGGGCGGCTGAGCGTGCAGGCCTACGCGGAGGTCCCCGACGCCGACGCGTACTACTCGTTCGACTCGGTCGGCGGGACGTACGGGCTGGGCACCGACGACAGCGGCAACGGCTACGACGGGGACGTGGTCAACGCGGGCACCGGGGCGACGCTGACGATGGACGCCTACCGCGGCGGGGCGATGGCGCTGGACGGCACGGGCGGGATCGTGAACCTCGATGATATCGTCGGCCACAATTCCGGCGCGGACTTCTTCCACCAGCAGGCCGACAACCGCGCGGTGACGATGTGGATCAAGCCGACGGACCTGGACGGCAACCAGGTCATCTTCGACGAGGGCGGCGGGACCAAGGGCCTGACCGTCCTGAGCAGCGACGGCGGGCTGGTCGCGCTGATGTCCAATAATGGCACGCACGATTCGCTCATCACCGGCGCCACGCTGACGGCCGGGGAGTACCAGCACCTGGCCTTCATGCTGGAAGATCAGGTGATGAAGCTCTACCTCAACGGCGAGTTGGTCGGTTCGCTGGGCGCCCGGACATTCGAGGGCGGCCACAGCGACCAGCCCGGCCTGGGCATCATCCAGAGCCAGAGCGCCGTGAACAACTTCTCGCAGTATGGCGACCTCACAGGCGTCAAGGGCGTCCTGGACGAGGCCCGCATCTGGGAGGACTCGCTGACGCAGGCCCAGCTCTCGACGCTGCTGAACCTCGGCGGCAGCGTGCCGGAGTGGAACAGCCCCGTCGAGGTGCTTTCGGACTCGGAGTTCGAGATCCTCGGCATCGGCGGCGTGGTCCCCATGGACACGCTGACGCTCCGCGACGGCTCGTACCTGACCGTCCTCGGCGAGGGCGGATCGGAAGTCCGGTTCACGCAGACGATCCTGGACCCCAACGGCGCGGCCGACACGGGCCTGCACGTCGAGGACGGCGTGATCGTCTACGCCGGCGGGTTCGACGCCGGCGCGGACGCGGTCTTGTTCCGCAAGAACGGACAGGGCACGCTGGTCTTCGATCAGGCGGCCATTCGCGACGCCAACGCCACGGTCGAGGCGATGGAAGGCAAGATCGTCGTCGTCACCGGGCTGGAGAGCCCCCTGCCGAACGCGGCGTTCAACCTCGACGGCGCGGAGCTGGTGTACACGAGCAAGACCGGCGGGGACGTGACGGTCGACCGCGACCTCGGCCTGGCAGGCAGCTCGGGGATCAGCGCCTACCGCAACGGCAGCGGGATGCCCGGCCCGGCGACGGTGAGCTTCGCCGGCGACATGACCATCCCCGACGCCAACAGCCTGACCCTGACGGCCTCGGACGCCTACACGCTCTGGATGAGCGGGCGGATCGACGGCAACGGCAACCTCGTCGCCGCCGGCGACGCCACCGTCCGCCTGGCGGACATGGCCCAGGGGGGCAGCACGACGAAGACCGGCAGCGGCACGCTCCAGATCGACGGCGTCGTGACCAACACCTCGGGCATCGACGTCCAGGCCGGCACGCTCGAGGCCCGCGAGGCGGTCATCATCCCCTCGGCCGACGTGACCGTCAGCGGCGGGACGCTGCTGGCCGGCGACGCCCTGGACGCCAACGCCGTGGCCGCCTCGGCCGGTGCGCTCACCGTCGAGGGCACACTGACCGCGACTTCGCTGGACGCCTCCGGCGCGACGGTGCTGCTCAACGGCGACACCCAGGTGCAGGATGCCGTGCAGGTCACCGGCGGCTCGCTGATCGCCAGCGGCAACCTGGACGCCAACGACCTCGTCGTCGCCGGCGGCAACTTCAGCACGGCCGACGGCATCGAGGTGGTCGCCGAGACGGCCGCGTTCACAAGCGGCTCGGCCACGTTCGGCCCCGGCGCGATCGTGGACGTCATCTCGGCCGACTTCGGCATCCAGATGGACCTCTCGAACACGGACCTGACGATCGACGACGCCAACGTGACCGCGGGGCTGCTGATCGGCGGGGACGTAGACGGCGCCCAGCGGTGGACCGTCCGGCCCGGCGGGAACCTCAGCGCCTCCGGCGCGGGCGCCGTGCAGGACGCCAACGTCACGCTCCTCGGCGGGCGGCTGTCGGTCCAGGGCGACGGCGAGGCCGACCTCGGCGGGATCGTCAACGCCCGCGACGGCTCGATCATCTCGGTCGGGGCCTCCGGGCCGGCCGCGGCGGTCGAGGGCACGCTGACGCTCGACGCGCTGAGCATCGCCGGCCCGAACGGGCTGACCGTGGACCTCCAGACCGACGGCGGGTACGCGGCGGCGTTTGACGCGACCACCGTGGACGCCAACGGGTTCGAAACCATCGTGGACCTCAACGGCACGGACACGAACTTCGGCGCCACCGCGATCCTCAACGAGGAGGCGCTGACGGTCAACGCCGCCGGCGCCACCGCGCGGTTCGGCGCGCTGACCGGCGGATTCAACGCCCTGATCACCGTCAACGGCGGAACGACCGTCCTCGGTGACTCGACCGCCTGGAGCGGCCTGGTGGACGTCATGGGAGGCACGCTGGCCGTCGAGGACCCGATCTCCGGCTACGACAACATCTTCGTCGACGGGCTCACCGACGTGACCTCCGACGCGGCCGTGGACCTCGCCGCCGTGGAAACGCGGAACCTGCGCCTGGCCGACGACATGGCCGGCAGCATCGGCCCCCGCGGGCTGGACCCCAACACCTTTGACAACGTCCCCCTCCTCGGCGACCTGATCCTCGCCAGCAGCATCGACGCCTCGTTCCGCCAGACCGACAACGCCGGCGGAACGCAGACGATGCAGCTCGGCAGCGGCGCCGGCATCTACGCCGAGGCCGAGGGCGTGACCTTCGCCGCGCCGCTTGAGCTGCTGGGCATGGTGACCTTCGGCCTGGCCTCCGATGGCGAGGACTTCGCCGTCACCGGCGCCATCGCCGGCACCGGCGGGATCGAGAAGGTCGGCGCCGGGACGCTGACACTCGACGCGGACAACAGCTTCTCCGGCGGGGTCGACATCGCCGCCGGGACGCTCGTCATGGCCGACGCCAACGCCCTCGGCGAATCCGGCAACGCCGTGTACCTCCAGGACGGCGCGGCGCTGGTCGTCGACGCCGCCGGAGCGGACTTCTCCGGCCGCTACGGGCTCACCATGGGCGACGCCACGCTGCGGATGCAGGCCGGCAATGCCGACCTCGCCGACGTGACCGTCCCCGCCGGGGGCACGCTCGTGCTCGCCGACGCCATGGCCGGCTCGACCGCCCCGACCGCCGCACTGGCCGGAACGACCGAAATCGCGACCGCCGCCCTCGACGCCGGCTACGAGTTGGGCCTGTCGGGGACGATCGAGGCCGCGGCCGACGCGGCCGTGCCGAGCTTCACCGACCTGGCCGACACCACGTTCGACGTCGGCGACGGCGCGACGCTGAGCTTCACCGGCGACGAAGTGCTGGACGCCAACTGGACGTGGACCGTCGACGGCGGGACGGCCGCCTTCACCGGCGACCTCACCGGCGGGCGGGACCTGACCAAGCTGGGCCTGGGCACGCTGCTGCTGAGCGGCGACAACGACCTGGCCTCGCTGACCCTCGGCGCCAGCCCCGGCGGGACGGTCATCGCCGGCGACGCCAACGCCGCACCCGACAGCGTGGTCATCAACGCCGGCAGCCTCTACACCGTCCAGGCGGAGAATCATGACTACGCCGAGGTCGACGTGGCCGCCTCGACCGGCGTGGTGGGCCTCTCGCTCGCAAACAACCAGAACATCGACTTCACCGGCTCGACCAACCTCACCCTCGGGGCCGCGCAGGACGCCAACTTCACCGGCACGCTCCAGCCGGGCACCGAGGGCTACCGCTTCGGCGGCGGCGAGGGCATGCTGACCCTCGCGGCCAATCAGCCGGACGTCGGCGGGCCGACGGACATGATCTTCGGCTGGGACCCGACGGCGGACCCGAACAACAACGCCGCCGGCACCGGCAGGGCGCGCATCGCCGTCGCCCAGGGCGTCACCGGCGACGTGGACGTGTGGATGCCGGTGCAGTTCACCGCCGCCGATGCGCTGGCGGGAGCCGGCAGCGTCACCGTGCATGAGGGCGGATCGATCGACCTGGCCGGCTCCGGCGCGGCGCTGACGTTCACCATGGCCGGCGGCGGCGTGGCCAACACCGGCGGCACCCTCACCGCGGCCGATACCGCCACGCTGTTCCCCTCGGGCGACTACGTCCTCGGCAGCGACTTCGACGGGACGACGACCATCGACTCCAACGCCCTCGACCGCACCGACGCCAACACCATCAAGGTTGGCCGCGACACCGTCGCGCTTAACGGCACGAACGCCTACGCCGGCGGGATCACCGACGTCCGCGCCGGGACGCTCGAGGTCGCCCAGCTCCCGGCCATCGGGGCGACGACGGACCTGCGGATCGCCGCCGGCGCGACCTTCGATCTCCAGACCGGCGGCACGTACGCCGGGAAGGTCACCCTCGGCGGGACGCTGGCGGCACAGGATGACCTGACCATCGAGCCCAACGGCATGCCCGGCGTGGTGCTGGCCTCCGACAGCGGCGCGATCGCCCCGGCCATCGACCAGACGGTGACCGTCAACGCCCCCGTGACCGACCTGGGCGCCTCGCGGACCATGATCGTCAACGGCGCCGGCACGGTGAGCCTGGCCGACCCGTGCAGCTCGCTCGTCGCCGGCTCGCGGATCCGCGTGGATTCCGGCGTCCTCTCCGCCGTCAACAACGCCACGCAGGACAGCCTCGGCGACGCCGAGGTCGTCCTCAACGGCGGCACGTTGGAGGTAGACGGCCTGAACCGCGTGATCCAGCCCGGGCTCAACGCCAGCCTCTTCACCGGGCAGGGCAACAACAACAACATGGTCCTGGCCGGCGCGATGTACGAGGAGGAGACCGGCCGAATCTTCATCGGCGACAAGGGCGTGCTCCAGCTCAACCCGACGACGTCGGCCGTCGAGACCGGGCCGATCAACTACTACAACAACTTCGGCACGCTCTACACCGAGCAGGGAACGGGCTGGCGGGGCGACCAGTTCATCAGCGCCTGGAGCGGCCTGTTCACCACGCCGGAGGACGCCGACGGCGGCTACCGGTTCCGGTGGCAGAACGACGACGTCGGGCAGGTTTACGTGGACATCAACGACGACGGGATCTTCCAGGCGTCCGAGGGGCGGAGCTCGCCGACCGGTCACGGCGGCGACGTCACGCTGACCCTCGAGGGCGACAGGACGTATTCGATCATCATGATGAGCCGCGAGCAGGGCGGCGGCGAGTCGGCGAACTTCTTCGTCACCCCGCCCGGCGGAAGCGAGTTCCGCGTCAATCCCGGCGCCGATCCCGACATGTGGACCTACGCGACGATCACCGGGACGAGAAACTTCGGCAACGACGTGACCGTCACGGCCGACTCCACCCTCCGGATGACCACAAGCGGCTGGGCCGACTTCGGCGGGCTGACCGTCGAGGGCGGGCGGACGCTCACCGTCGACGGGGCGCCCACGTTCACCTCCACGGTCCTCAATGGCGATCCCGGACGGACCGTCACCTTCGATACCGTTACCGCCAAGCGGGCCACCACGCTGGGGCCGGTGGACGGCGGGGCCGCCGTCAACCTCGTCAAGGCCGGGCCGGGCGAGCTGCGGGCCACCGACCTGGACAACGACTTCGCCGCCGGCTCGGCCCTGGACGTCCAGGGCGGGCGGGCGACCGTCGCGGCGGGGATCGCGGGCAACTCCATCGACGACATGCCCGTCACGCTCAGCGGCGGCGAGCTGTTCGTCGAGGCGGTCCAGCACGAGGCCGACGTTCCCGGTCTCGTGGCCGGGACGCTCTCGGGCCACATGGCCAACGGCCCGAACCCCGAGAACCTCGGCGTGCGGCTGGGGCCCGACGGGGCGCTGCGGATCAACGGCGCCGGCAGCGGGCAGACCGCGGACAACCCCCAGAGCCCCTGGCTGGCGATCGGGCCGGACAACACCACGCTGATCTACACCGGCGAGGTCTACCTGACCGGCCCGACGAGCTTCGCCGAGGCCATCGACGACAACACCCGCGTGGTCATCGACGGTACGACGGTCATGGACGTCGGCACGTGGGACTCCGTCGGCACCGGGACCTATACCCCCGCGGAGCCCGGCTGGTATGATATCGAGATCCGGTTCTCCAACGGCAGCGGCGGGTACGGCTACTACGACGGCTTTGACGAGTGGGTCGGGCAGACGCACGGCTTCGGCATGAAGCGCGACGGGACCGCCGGCATCGACCCGGATACGTATTTCTATCCCGAGGACCTCGGCAACGGCCTGCTGTTCCGCAGCACCGCGATGGTCACGCCCGAGTTCGTCGAGCTCGCCGGCGACGTGGACCTCACGGCCGACTCGGCCGTCAACGGCGAGGTCAGCGTCCTCACAGGCGCCCTGACCGCCGCCGACGGCGTGACGCTGGACGTGATGGCCGACGCGGACGCCCCCGAGCAGTTCGTCCGCTTCGAGAGCACGGACCTGGCCGGCGACCTGACCGTGGACGCCACGGGCACGATGTACGCCGGCGCGTACACCGAGGCGGCCGGCGGCAGCACGATCACCAAGCTCGGCGGCGGCTACCTGACCTTCGACGAGCTGGACGTCACGCCCGCCGACGCCAACACGGACATCACCGTGCGGGACGGCCGGGTCAACGTCCTGCTCGACGGTTCGGTCGATCCGAACTTCGGGGCCCTGCCCGGCGCCGCGTTCGTGATCGACGGCGGCGGGATCGTCCTCAGCGGCGCGACCGCCGACAGCAACGACGTGATCTTCGACAACGAGGTGACCATCACCTCCGCCGGCGGCTCCTTCGCCGCCCGGGCCCAGACCGACCGGGCCACCGAGGGCAGCGTCACCGCGGTCCGGCCGAACGACCTGACCGTTCCCTACGGTGCCACCCTCACCGTCCGGGCCGAGGGCGAGCACGTCCTCCGCATCGACGGGGCGGTGAAGGGCAACGGCAACCTGAACATGACCGGCGACAGCCTGGTCGTCGTCAACGACGAGCAGTACGTCGGGGAGACCACCGTCAACGGCACGGGCACGCTGCGGTTCAACGACATGCTCAACGCCACCTCCGGCGTGACGGTCAACAGCGGCATGCTCGAGGCGAACGCCCCGGTCGACCTCGCCGGGGGCATCCTCGTCAACGGCGGGACGTTCCAGGCCAACGAGGTCCTCTCGGCCAACAGCCTCACGGTCGAGCGCCCGGGGACGTTCACCGGCCTCGGCGAAGTGGACCTGCCGCTGGCCGTCCTCCGCGGGACGGTCGGCTTCGACGCCAACGCCGCCGTCAACGACGCGCAGGTGCTCGGCGGCGTGACCACCGTCACCGGCGACCTGCTGGACGCCAACATGCTGACCGTCACCGGCGGGCGGCTCGACGCCGTCGGGCAGATCCAGGCCGACACCTTTACGCTGGACGACGCCGGCGTGCTGTCCAGCCAGTCGCCCAACGCCCTGGCGCTGCTGCCGCCGATCACGGCCGCGGGCACCAACGAGGGAAGCTGGGTGACCTTCGGCGTCGCGCAGAACGCCGCGACGCTGCCGAAGGTGACCGTCGCCCCGCTGTCGCTGATCGACGGCGACACCAGCGGGCTGCGGATCGTCGGCGCGGGCCATGCCGATGAGCCCAACGCCAACGTCGTCCTCCAGGACGGCGCGGTCTTCGCCGGCTCGGCCGAGCCGAACGAGAACGACATCCCGGCCGGGCTGACGCTGTACGCACCCGTCTACGGCGGCGACGCCAGCGACGGGCGGATCATCAGCGTCAACGCCGACCCGGACGCGAACGTCACGACGGACATCTACGACGGCGTGGCGTACGGCGTGTGGAGCCGCGTCGAGCACGACGTCGCCGGCGCGATGAAGGAGTTCCGCGGCACGGTGAACGACCTGAGCGGCGAGGGCATCGTCATCCACACCGGCAACCAGGAAGACATCTACATCGACTCGGACGCCGCCTTCAACACCAACAACACGGTGACCGGCGTGCTGGTCATCGGCGGCGGGGAGTTCCGCCTCGAGAGCCGGAAGGGCCAGGACGGCGCGCCGTCGGGCACGTACGAACTGCTCACCCGCCAGGGCACAGAGAGCCAGATCAACGACCGCCTGCTGACCCTGGGCAACAACGCCGTCGACAACGGCAAGACCGTGGTGATCTCCAACGGGCAGGCCGGGTTCGTCTCGCAGACGGCCCTGAAGCCGGACGGCACGCTGGTGATCGAGGACGGCGGCATGTTGATGCTCGACGACGACAACGACCGCGAGCAGCGCGGGACCATCGTCGTCCGCGACGGCGGGTTCGTCCGCACGAGCAACGGCAACCGGATGAACAACGGCGTGACCTTCGAGTGGAATGCCGGCGCGTCGCTGGTCTGGATGTACGAGACCATGAACCCCGACGGGCACAACTGGCCCCAGGGCGTCGAGGGCATCATCTTCATCCAGGACCGCGAGCACCACGACCGCTTCGATCCCGCCCACCCGCTGAGGATGGGCGCCGGCTCGTACCTGATCAACCGCGCCTGGGGCAACGGCCGACTGAACAACGGCGGCGGACTGGCCGTGCCCTCCTCCGCCGACGCCAACGACTGGGTCGGCATCGCCGCGACGAACGGCAAGACGTTCAAGCTCGAGGACCAGGTCGACATGCGCCTGCCCGGCGACCCCACCGAGGCGATGACCCTCCGCGTCGGCAACGTCGAGGCGATGACCACGGTGGGCGGCAGCGGCAATGCGGACCGCCTCGTCCGCCAGATGGACGGGCGGGTGTGGCTCCGCAGCGTGATGATCGGCGGCGACGTCGAGGTCGTCAACGGCTCGTTCGACGTCGAGCTCAAGAGCGACAGCTTCAACGACACCATCGACGGCATCGACTCGTCGTTCATCATCGACGACCTCATCCTCCGCAACGACGCCGACTTCACCTACATGACCGTCCACAAGACGTTCTCCGCCAACGACGTCTACGGCTGGGACGAGGCCGACATGACCTTCAACTGGTCGGGCAACATCAACGGCGATCCCAACGAGCGGTCCATCAAGGGCTCCATCTACTGGCGGGGCGATCACTTCCGGATCCAGAACAACGCCTCCCGGTTCCAGGAGCTGCTGACCGCCACCGACCCCAACGAGTGGCTGGCCGAGACGTTCGTCCTCGGCGGCGCCAGCCGGGCGACCTTCCCCGTCTTCGACACCGGCCGCGAACTCGCACCGACCGGCGCCAACAGCGTCATCTGGCGCCAGCCGGTGATCGTCGAGGCCTCCGAGCCGGATTGGGAGAGCAACTTCGGCCTCAGCTTCGACCGGGCCTCCGGCAGCGAGGTCATCCCGCTGTACCTCTCCGACGTCACCCTCGAGGAGGGCGCCGTCCTGAGCCTCTGGAACCGGAGCCAGAACGTCGAGACCACCGTGAACCTGACGCTCGACGGCAACGCCGCCGTCAGCGACCGCTCGACCGGCGACGACTGGGCCCAGTCCTTCCCGATCGACAACGTCGTCAGCACCGGCGGCGACCGCATGCTTCAGATCGGCGAGACCGGCCAGGATCCGTTCGACGCCACCTTCCTCGGCCAGATCGGCGACGCCAACGGCGGCGTCTCCCTGCACCTGGTCAACGGAACGCTGACCAACCGCTCGGCCGCCGAGTTCACTTACGTCCCGGCCGTCTGGATGACCGGCGGGCAGTTCACCGTCCGGCGGGACGCCAACGCCGCGCTGGCCACACCCATCCGCGTTCTCGGCGATGCGGGCACGGTGCATCTGACCTACGACAGCAACGCCGCCCACACCGACCGGGACCTCACACTCGGCCCGGTCACGTTCGACGCGGCGGACAGCAGGCTGACCGTCACGGCCGACAACGACTACAGCGGGCAGTTCGCCTCGACGGCCGTGACGGCGAACAACAGCGGCGAGCTTCGTGCCGCGGCCGGCGCGACGGTGAGTCCGGGCCCGGTGAGCATCGCCTCCGGCGCGACGATGGAGTTCACCGCCGAGCCGGGCAGCGCCCTGGAGGTCACCGACCTCTCCGGTCCGGCGGACTCGACGGTCGTCGTCGGCCCCACCGACGGGAGCCTGATCAACACCGCGCCGGTTCGCTTCCACGGCGACGCGACGGGCTTCCTGGGCGAGACCACCATCGCCGAGGCCGGCCGGATGGACCTGACGCCGGATGCGAACGCCACCTACGTTTACAACGGCGGCGACATCAGCAACACGGGCACGATCACGGCCCGCAGCGGCCGGACCGAAATGGCCAACGCCGTCATCCGCGGCGTGACGGTCACCGGGCCGAGCGAAGTGGGTCTGCGGATCCACTACGGCTTCGACGACGCGAACGATCTCGGCCTCGACGACGTGGGCGGCCTCAACGGCGTGCCGGCCGGCACGCCCGGATGGACGCCCACCGGCGTGGTCGGCGGGGCGATGCTTGTCGAGGGCTCGGATGGCGAGGCCGACGGCATCATCGATCTCGGCGGCGGCGACGACTTCCTCAACGACAACAACCTGCCCAACGGCACGCAGGATCGGGTCATCTCGGTGTGGGTCAAGCAGGACGACCCGACCGGCCAGCAGGTGATCTTCGACGAAGGCGGCAACACCAACGGGCTGACGCTGATCGCCGACGGCGGCACGATCAAGGCCCGGGCCAAGGAGGGCGGCGATCAGGCCAATCTGTCCGCGGCCCTGCCCGCCGACGCCAACTGGCACAACCTCATTTACTACTTCGACAACGGCGACTTCCGCCTCTACATCGACGGCGAAGTCGCCGACAGCACCACCACAAACGCCAACCTCGCCGACGGCATCGCAGGCCACTCAGACCAGGGCGGCGTGGGCTTGGCAGACAACGACACGTCGTTCCAGACCGACGGCCCGCCCGGCTTCCGCGGGGCCATCGATGAGGTCCACGTTTACGATATGGCCCTCAGCGATGTCGGCGTGCTGCGGCTGGCTCATCCCTCGGTTGACCTCGGCCGCGTCAACGTCGACGCCAACGCCGAGCTGGCCGTCAAGGGCGTCAGCGATCTATACCGCGTCACCGTGAGCGACGGCGGCCGGCTCGAGCTCGGCGATGCCGCCAGCTCCGCCGCGGGCCTGACGATCGACGCCGGCGGCGTGCTGGACGTCGGGACGGCCGGGACGCTGGCCACCGAGGAGCTGACCCTCGCGGGCACGCTGGGCGGGGCGAGCAGCCCGGTGAACGTCCAGCAGCTCACCGTCAGCGGCCCGGGCGCGGCCGTGGCGTTGGGCTCGGGCGTGCTGACCGTCGATACCTTCGACGTCCAGGGCGACCTGACCGCATCCAGCCCCGTCACCGTGCAGACCGCGTTGCCCATCGGCGCCGGCCGCACCGTCGAGATCACCTCCGGCGGGCGGCTGGACGGGCCGGGCGTGACGGTGGACGGCACGCTGCGGCTGGCGGGGGGGGGCGGCGACTTCGACGCCACCGTCTCTTCGAGCGGACAGATGGTCTTCGACGGCGACGGCACGTTCGCGGCGACGACGACCATCCACAGCGACGGCACCCTCCACGCGGTGTCCGGCACGACGGACCTGTCCGGCACGGTGCTGACCAGTACCCTCCCGGCCGAGCTGAGCACCGACGGCCTGGCGGCGTGGTACAGCTTCGACGACCCCAACGACCTCGGCAAGGATAGCTGGGGCGGCTACGACCTGGCATCGTCGGGCGGCGAGTACGCTCCCGACGGCGCCGTCGGGGGCGCGCTCGACACCACGTCCGACGGCCGAAACCACGACATCGGCACGGACGACCTGTACGAAAACGCCTTTACTCAGAGGACCTACGCGGCGTGGTTCTACCAGACGGCCACGACCAACAACGACCAGGTGTTCTTCGAGCAAGGCGGCGACACCAACGGCGCGGGGATCATGTTCCATGGCGACACGCTGGTCGCCCGCATCATGGACCAGGCCAACAAGAACCTCGATCCGGGCGCCGGCGTGTACCCCGAGCACAGCGACCTGGAGGCGCCGGGCGTCGGCGGCGCCTGGCACCACATGGTGGTGACGCTGGACGAGAACCCCGACGCCAACGGCGGGATCTTCTCGCTGTACATCGACGGTATCCTTACCGATCAGGACGCCAACGCCCTGCCCCTGAATCAGGGCGAGCTCCTCAGCCACGGCGACGACGGCGCGATGGGCAAGCAAAGCGGCTCCAGCGCCTTCGGCGGCGACTGGGGCATCTACGAGAGCAGCCTCACCAACTTCCGCGGCCTGATGGACGAGTTCTACGTCTATACGCGGGCCCTGTCGGCCGACGAGGCGGCCGGGCTGATGGGCGTCGGCCAGGGGAACCTCCTGGTGGACGAGGGCGCGACGATGAAGGTCGCGGGCTTCACCGACTATGACCAGGTGACCGTCGGCGGGAGGCTGGAGCTCGGCGCGGCCGCGTCGGCCGGCAACCGGCTGACGGTGGACGCCAACGGCGTGCTGGACCTCGGCGCCGGCGGCTCGGCGGACTTCAATCTTGGCTCGGTGGGCGGGACGGTCACCGGCTCTGCCGTCGACCTGGCGGTGGGCAACCTGGTGGTCGACGGCCCCGCGCCGAGCTTCGCGATGGGCGCCGGCCGGCTGACCGCCGATTCGCTGACCGGCGTGTCGAGCTTCTCGATCGCCAACCCGGCGACGATCGGCTCGCTGAGCGTCCAGCCGGGCGCGACGATGACCCTCGCGGCCGGGGCGGACGTCGACGCGACGTCGGTGGCCCTGGGCGGCGACGTATCGATCCCGGCCGGGCGGCTGGGCACGCCCGACCTGGACGTGCCCGCCGGCTCGACGGTGGGCGTCTCCGGCGGCACGCTGGACGTGCCGGGGACCGTGACCGTGCAGGTTGACGGCACGATGGAACTGACCGACGGTGAGGCCCTCGGCGGGCAGATGAAGGTGTTCGGCACGGCCCGCGTGGCGGGCGGCTCGCCGCAGTTCGATGCCAACGTGCAGGCCAGCGGCACGCTGGAGTTCACCGGCAGCGGCACGTTCGAGGACATGGGCATCGCCAACGCCGGCACGGTGGCGGTGCGGAGCGGCAATACGGTCGATCTCGGCGACACCGTGATCACCGGCGCCGTCTCATCCGTGCCGCAAGACGACGGGCTGGAGGCCCGCTTCCGCTTCAACGGGACCTTCGATGACACGTCCGGCAACGAGCGGGACGGCATCGAATCCGGCGGGACGATCGAGTTCGCCTCCGGCCCCGAGGGCCTCGGCCAGGCGGGCGACTTCGACGGCAGCGGCGAGCACCTGGAGCTGACAGGCTACCAGGGCGTCGCCGGCGCGACGCCGCGGACCATGTCGGCCTGGATCAAGACGACCGGCAACGACGTCGCCATCATGGGCTGGGGCAACAACCAGTCCGGCGGCGACAAGTGGGTCTGGCGGACCCAGACCGGAAACAACGGAGCCGACGGCGGGCTGCGGCTGGAGGTGCATAACGGCTACACGATCGGGACGACCGACCTGCGGGACGATCAGTGGCACCACGTGGTGGCGGTCTTCCCCGACGGCGGGACCAACGTAGACGACATCATCCTGTTCGTCGACGGCCAGGACGACGGCCGGTCGGGCCTGAACGACGTGGCCATCAACACCAACACCGTCCGGGACGTGTGGATCGGCAACGACCCGATAGACAACGACCGCGGCTGGGACGGCTTGCTCGACGAGGTGATGATCTGGGACGTCGCCCTGACCCCCGCCGAGGTCCTCGCGCTGTACCAGTGGCGGCCAAGCGCATCGCAGGTGGTCGTCGAGGACGGCTCGACCCTTCGGGCCGGCGGGTTCACGGGTGCCGGCACGGTCACCGTGGCCGGGACGCTGGAACTGGGCGACGCCGACAGCACGACGGATCTGCTGACGCTCGACGCCAACGGCCTGCTGAAGGTCGGCGAGGGCGACGTGACCGTCGGCGACGGCGTGCTGGCGGACCTCTGGGATGAGATCGCCGAGGGCTACGGCACGGGCGCGTGGGACGGTGCGACGGGCATCTCCAGCGACCTGGCGGCGGCGAATCCGGAGCTGACCATCGGCATCGCCGAGGACGCCAACGGCGTGACCTTCGGGCTGACCATCCTGGGCGACATGAACTTCGACCAGGAGGTCGACCGCGACGACCTGGCGCTGCTGGAGGCCGGGGCCCTCACCGCCGACGTCAACTTCGACGGGTCGGTGGACTACCTCGACTACATCAGCTACAAGCGCAACTACGGCCTGACGACCGACGACGTGGCCGTCCCCGAGCCGACGACGCTGGCCCTGCTGGCCGTCGGGCTCGGCGGCGTGGCCCTCCGTCGCCGCCGCCGCAAGGCCGCGTAACGGCCCGGCAACAACCGGACGCTGACAGACCGGGCCGTCGGCACACGCCGGCGGCCCGGCTGCACGCGCGGGGGGCTGCTCTGAGGGCGGAGCGAACCCGATGTGACGCAGCCGGAACGCCTAGTTCGGGCGTAGCGGAGGCGGCCCGGGATCCGGGCGCCCACCGGGCAGGCCCAGCTTGCGGCGGACCGCGGCGTCCTTCTTGCGTGCCGCACGCTCACGCCGCTCCTTCAACTCCCGGGCGGTCACGGGCTTCGGGATGCTGACGTATACCCCCGAGCCCACGCGGCGCACGGTCAACCCCTCGCCGGCGACGACGTCCGCGAACGCCCCTTCCACCATGCCCACCGCGCGGACGATGCCGTAATCGCCGTGCTTGAGGCCGTCCTCGGCCTCGACGACGAGCCGCCCGCCCAGCCTGGCGTTGCCCTCGACGACCACGGCCGCCGAGCGCCCGATCCCACGCGGGGACTTGCGATGCAGGCGGACGCGAAGCTCGCAGCCGTCGGCGAATCGCGCATGCCAGCGGACGTGCAGGCGGCTCTCGCCGAGATCGAGTCGGTAGCCCTTGCCCAGCAGAAGCCCGGTGCACGTCCGGTTGGCGGGCACGGTCACCGCCCCGCCGGGGCCGTCGAAGACGGCGCGGGAGCCGGCCTGCCACGCGACGGCCTTGCCGTCTCGCAGCCATCGTGTTCCCTCGCCGTCCCATGCCCCGTCGCCGCCGGACCAGCGCAGCGCCGGCGGCGGGCCCGCGTCGACGAAGTCCTTCAGGATCGGCGGCGGGTAGAACCGCTCGGCTGCCGGCTTTCCGGCCGTGGGGTCCGGGTGGGACCACGGCCGGCGCCGGTGGTAGTCCCGGATCGCCTCGGCCATGGCCCGGTCCGGGGCCCAGAACGCCAGGCGCTTGTCGCCGGCGTACTCGTCGTACGGTGCCGGCTTGTGTGTGGGGTTCTTGATGTCCGCGTCGTACAGCCAGCCGTCGCGGGCGGTGAGCGGGACGCAGCGGACCTCCGTCCTGCCGTCGGGCGCCGCGTCGGGGATACGCGCGGCCGCGAGGCTGTGGATGTACTGAACGAACAGGTCGGTCATGTCGTCGTTCCAGGTCGTGTGCTTGCCGCCGCGGTGGACGACGAGGGACCAGAGGTTGTCCTCGTGCTTTCGGCGGCGGTCGAGCATCTGCATGCGGGTCATGACCCACTGGGTCTGGTTGCGGGTCTCGCCGTCCTCGCCGGTGGTGGCGTAGCGGGACCGCAGCCCGCGCCCGAGGTCTCCGCCTTCGGGCCCGTACTCCTCGAATTCGCCGCTGAAGTGGATCAGGGGCACGCCGCGGAGGCTGCGGTTGAAGTCCTCGATGGCATGGTGGAAGTTGCCGCTCTTGATCATCACCACGCCGATAACGCGGTGGGGCTTCCAATAGGCGACGTTCCGGCAGAACAGCCCCGCGGCGGAGTGGCCGGCGGTGAGCATGGGCGCGAACGCCACCTCCGGGTGGCCGCTCTCGGCCGCCAGGCGGGCCAGGGCCTTCTCGATGTACGTATGCCCCACCTTGATGATCGATGCGCCCAGCGGGTAGAAGACGATCCCCATCCCCTCGCCTGCGAGGGCTTTGCGGACCCGAGGGTCGGTGGCGAGCTTCTTCTCGATCATTACGTTGCCCGGGTAGTACAGTCCGCGGACCTTGCCGACCCCGTCGGGCAGCCAGAGGCAGGCCGGCACGGGCGGGCGCGGCTTGCCCCGTCTCGGCGGGACCGGCATCTCCAGGACGACGGTCCAGTCTTCCTTGCGGACGGCGTTCCGCTTGGACGCCGCCTCGGCCGCCCCGGCGGCCGCCAGCATTGCCACCAGCATCCCCGCGATCGACGCACTTCGTCCCGTTGCGCGCATGGGCGTTGCTCCCTGTTGAGGTGACGGCTACTCGAGGGTACCGGGCACGTCGGGGGCCTTCGGCTTCTGCGCCGAGTAGTCCACGTCCGACGACGCCGAGAAGGTGAACTTCACGTCGATCCGTTCGTTCGCCAGCGGGCCGGTCAGGCCGATCTCCCCGCCGGTGACGGCGAAGCGGACGACGAGCATCGCCATGTTCGGCCGCGTGCCCGGCCGGGAGGTGTCCGTGCGCTTGGGCACGCGGAATTGCGCCGAGCAGTCGGCGTCGCGGACGTCGACGGTTCGGGGCCCGACGGTGAGCCTCCCGGAGACGGTGCAGCGGGCCCGCGGGTAGTGGTGGGCTCCGCGGCGGGCGACTTGGTCCTCCCGCTGCCAGGGGCCCATCGCGTCGAGCGCGAGCAGGACCTTGTTGTCCAGTTCGGCCACGCGGCGGGGGCGGCCCTTGCGGTCGGTGGCCTGGCGGACGGTGAAGGACACCAACTCGCCGCAGACGCGCTGGCCCTGGAGGCCTTCTTCCTGGAGGACGGTGGGGCAGTCGAGCGTGACGTCGCAGGCGGCGTCGCGCCGGCTGTAGACGAACCGTCCTCCGCGGCGTGCCCGGCCGGCGTAGAAGCTCGGCCACATCGCCTCGGGCGCGTCGCGGAAGGTGGCCTTGACGGTGACGTACCGTTCCGTGCCGAGCTCGAAGACCTGCCCTTCCCCGGGCCAGGCCAGCGGCGGGCCGTCGTACGGCCTGGGCTTGCGGGGGCGGGGCTTTGGCGGGGCGTACCGGGGCCACGGCTCGGCGGCGGTCAGGTCCAGCAGCACCGCGTAGCCGTCCATCAGCCCGCCGCCGAAGGCCCCCTGGACCGGGCGGACCAGCGGCGGGGCGAAGGTGCGGCCCTCGTGGGTCTCTTCGGGCACGGCGCCGGTCAGGCACAGCAGCATCACTCGACCGCCGGCCCGCCCGGAGGCGAAGCCCCAGCCGTCGACCATGTCGTTGCAGCCTCCGGCGGCCAGGCGGGTTCCGCAGGCGGGCACCGGCGAAAAGAACCGGTAGCCGGTCAGGTTCGGATCGGTCACGGCCAGGCTGACGCCCGCGCCTTCGCCGCACAGGGCGTTGGGCATGGCTACGGTGCGCGTACGGGCCAGCCACACGATCGAGCCGTCGGCCGCGCAGGCCAGGTCCATGATCAGGTAGGCGTCCGTCCTCGTCGAGGCCAGCACGTTGTGGTCCGGGCCCATCTTGATGACGCTGACGCACGTGGACATCGGGCGGTGGCCGAGGCGGTTGGGCACGAACCGCTCGATGTCGTAGGGATAGCGGAACATCACGTTGTTGCCCCCGTGGCTCCACGTGGAGACCACCAGGTTGCCCCGATGGTCGTAGGCGCACTTCCGCACGGCGGAGTCGGCCACCAGCCGGAGGGCGTCGACGCCCACGAAGGGCCCGCGCCAGGCGTAGAGGTGCTTGTGCGTTCTGTCGTCGGGGTCGTATACGTACAGGCGCGGGTTGCGGTAGGGTTCGCGCCCGGTGGGGCTCATCCAGTCGCCGACGCGGACGAACCGCCCGTCGGCGGGGTTGACGTCCAGCCCGCTGACGACGCGGGTGTTTCGGATCGACGCCGCCCGCAGCAGCTTGCCTTGCGGCGTGTAGGTCCGCAGGCCGGGCCCATGGAGGGAGATCGACCCGTCATCCAGCACCCGCAGCACGGGGCCGATGCTCCAGCCGCGGATGTCGCGGAGCCACTCCACCCGCGAGAGGTCGCCGCTGAGCCTGGCCAGGTACGTCCGCCGGCAGCCGAAGGTCGAGTCCGTCACGCCCTCGGGGTCGTCGACGGTCTCCGCGGTCACGCGGTCGCAGAGGTTGGCGATCCGCTCGGTGGCCGAGCCGGCGATGTAGACCGCCCCGTCGTCCCCGATCGCCGCGGCGGTGATCGAGCCCGCCCCGCGTGGCAGGCGGAGCAGGCGGCGGACGGTCTTGAGGTCGTCGGTGACCACGACGAGGAACCCCGTCGCCTCCGGCTGGAACCAACTGAGCTTGCGGTAGACGGTCTGGCGCTCGACGGACTCGCCCTCGCGCGCCCACTGCATGCCCCGGGGGATGGATCGCAGGGCCTCGGTGTCGGCCTTCTTGCGCCGCTTGACCTCGCGGGGGTCGGGGCGCTCGGCCAGCGGGGGCGGCTCGTCGCCGCCCAGCCCGGTGATGGCCTCGACATCGGGGACGGCGACCTCGCCGGTGTCCTTGGCGGCCAGCAGGCGGAAGGCGGTCACCGCCGGCAGCGGCGGGGCGTCGGCGCCCAGAACCTTCGCCTTGACCCCGCCGAGGGTGAGCTCGGCGTCAAGGCTCACGCCGCAGAGCAGCAGGTCGCCGCCGGGCAGCATCGCCCCGGCCGAGAGCCACTCCGTGCCGGCCCCGCCGAGGTACGTCGCCGTGACCACCCGGGCCGGGTTGGGGGACATCGGCGGACCGTCCGCCCGGACCGGGCGGACGCGCAGGCCGGCGGCGGCCACCGGCAGCAGCACGAGAGCGAACAGCATGCGTCGCGTCATGTCGGCACCATCGCTGGAGATACTGTGAAGCGTCAGTTTGCGGGCACTCGGCCGGCCTTCATCTCGCCGGCTCGCAGGGCCCTCGCCCGGTCGGGCGCCCAGGCGGGGACGGCGTTTCGCTGGCGGATAAGCCAGTCGGGTATCGTGCCGAAGGGATAGCCCGCGTCGGGGACGAACAGGCCGATCTGGCCCTGCGAGCGGTCCGTGTCCACGTCCTTGCCCGTCAGCGACAGGAGGATCTTCCCGTCTCGGCGGGCTGTGACGTAGGCGGTAGCGTCGCGATCGTCGATCCCGCCGGCGAAGATCACCTCGTCGCCGCCGACGCGAACGCCGCCGTCGACGGGCTCGATCGGCGGTGTCTCGCCGCCGGGGTACAGGACCGTGATGAACTCCCCGGCCTCGCCCGAGACCGTCAGCCGCACCCCGGCGGTCTTCTCGTGGATGATCGTCTCGCCGGTCTTCTTGTTGACCTTCTTGAAGTCCCAGTCGTGCCGGCCGAACTCGAACGTCCGCGGGGCCGCGCAGACCACCGTCAGGTTGCCGAACTCGATTCGCCCCGCCTTTCGGCGGCAGGCGTCGCCGAGGACGTGCAGGCACCAGGTGGCCTTGATCCCGGGCGGCCCGACGTACTGGTCGCGGATGACGAAATAGTCCCGCGGCCCGTTCTTCATGGCGACGACGGTCCGGCGGTAGCGCAGCGGCGTCTCGAGCGGCTGGCGGGGCAGGTAGACGTCCCAGCCCTCGGGCGGGTACTCGGTGGTCACGCGGAGGCGGTGGCTCTCGACTTGGCCGACGGCGGCGTCGGCGTCGTCGGCGGTCTTGAATGCGATGACCCGCTCGTAGCCGTCCATGTTCGCCCAGGGCAGCTTGTCGGTGTGGAAGGCGACGCGGTTGTGCATGTGCTCGGCGCCGGCGCGGGGTGCGTAGCTGCACATGTGGTCGATGGCGACCTGGCGGGCGTCGGCGCAGTAGTGGAAGGAGAGCTGGTCGCCGTGGTAGTGCCCGCGGTTGGGCCCGCTCTTGAAGGCCAGGTACGTCTCGCGGTCCGTTCCCGGGCGGTTGCGGAAGACCACGCCGAAGCCGGGCAGCTCCTCGGTGCGGAAGTCGCGGACGTTCTCGTCGGCGCCGAACTTCTCGGCGATTTCCATCACGTCCGGCCCGAGTGGGTGGGTGTCGCCGCCGGGGTGGCAGCGGCGCCGGCCGGGGGCGATCGGCTGGGACAGATGCAGCAGGAAGGACGCCCCGGCGGAGTAGCGCGGCCAGGTCGTCGGGTCGAAGCCGAGGTGCTCCCTGCAAAGCGGCGCCAGGGCGGCCCAGGACTTCATGGCGTGTGCGACGTAGCCGGGGCACTCCTGACCGGCCCCGCCGGGCAGCGTGATCGAGTGATAGAGGTCCTCCCGGAAGACCTGCTCGGCCCGCTCGGCGAACCGCTTGAATTGCGGATGCCCCTTCAGCCGCGCCGTCATGGCGATCGGGCCGCGCATGAAGTCCGTGAAGAAGTTGGGGTTCTCCGGCGACCAGTAGTTCCAGTAGGAGCCGTAGCAATCCGGGTCGAAGAGCACCTGCGTGTGCGTGAGCGTATCGAGGTTGCCCGGCTTGCCGGCGTCCCGCACGGCCCGTCGGCCGAAACTGCGCATCATCCCCGTCGGGTTCATCCCGCTGCTGAAGAAGTCCTGGCCCCGGAACCCGCCGAGCTTCGGCTTGCGTTTCGAGCCCTTCGCGGCCAGCGACTCGGCCAGGCCGGGCCAGGTGAGCACGTAGTCGTTGTTGAGCTTGTCCAGCGACTGGAAGGCGTTGCGAGTGACGTAGGCCTTGGCGGCCTTGCCCTGCCACAGTTCCGCCGGCCCGGCCAGCAGGAACCAGGTCCGCCGGCCTTTCCAGGTGGGGCAGTGCAGCCCGGCGTAGTCGGCGGTCTTCCGGACCCTCGCGGCGATCATGTTGTTGTGAGGCCAGTACCATTGTCCGGCGTGGACGACCATGGCCCCGGCGGCTCGTTCGCCGTCGTGGCAGGCGAACAGCCATCCCTCGTCGTAGGCCTGCGTCCAGCGGGGCATGAGGTTCAGCAGCGTCTTGCCCATCCGCGTCTGCCCGGGCTTGAGGCTGTCCGGAGGCCATGGGCCCAGGTCCGGGCGCTCGAAGCCGCCGCTGTGCGGGATGCAGATCGCCGAGCGCGCCCCCCACCCGGCCGCGGCGTCGAAGACCCACGCGTCCCCGCGGGCCATCTCGTGGGCTTCCTCGACGATCACGTGATGCCGTTGCGGCACGACGGTGACGTCCACCTCGGCGAAGGCCGGCACGTTGTCGTACAGCCCGGCCGTGCCTTCGAAGCGGTAGCGAAGGCGGACCTTCGCGAAGACGGGCCCGTTGCCGAGCACCCTGGCGTCGAAGGCCCGGAGCTTCCGGTCCGTCTGCCACTGCCCGGCGCCGACCCACTTGTTCCCGAGCCGCAGCGCCTCGACGGGCGGGGGGGTCCGGTCGCCGGCGACGGCGGGGACGCGGACGGCCAGCAGGCCGTTGCCCAAGACCCACGAATCCCCCTCCCGGCGGACGGAGACCTTCGAGGCCGTCTTCGGCGGCGGGGTCTTGCGGACGCGGCAGATCGCGGTCTGCCCGGAGTCGAGGGAGGTCAGCACCCAGAGGCGGTTGCGCCCATCGCTCGGGCCGAGCTGGCAGGGGACCGCTTTGCCCTCTCGCTCCACGGCGTACTGGCCGGTTTCGGCATCCTCGGGCACGGTAAGGGGCAGGCGGATGGCCTCGTGGGCGACATCTCGGCCGGTGGGGTTCCTCAGGACGACCTCCTCGCCCCCCGCCGATGCCGCGGCGCCGAGGGCGGCCAGGAGAACGCATGCGATTGTCGGTCGTGTCATGTCGGGTCCGTTCGGTCTGCCGGGCTCAGCCGCCGATGTGCAGCCGCCCGTCGCGGAGGCCGTACCGCCTGCCGCCGATGCGTATCCCGTCGCCGTCGGCCGAGACCGCCGGCGCCGGGCCGTTCTGAAGCGTCAGCACGTGGAACGTCCGCCCCCCGGCCCGGATGGTCGAGGCCTTCGCCGACGCGCCGTCTTTGCCCTTGTCGCCGCGAAGGGCGACCTGCTCGAAGCCCGGCCCGGTGCCGACGAGCACCGCCGGCGCGGCCGCGCCGCTGAGGTCCACGGCCAGGAAGCACGGCTTGCCGTCCTGGCGCGTGCGAAGCGTCATGGAGCCGTCGTCCCCCGGGCGATAGTCGGTCACCACGCCGCCGCGGAATTTCGTCCGCCAGTCGGCGCGGATACCCAGGCCCCGGATGCGGACCGTCCCGGCGTCCTTGACCCGGTGGTAGCCGTTGGGCCCGACGTTCAGCAGGTGCGTGACGACGATGTCCTTGCCGTCCCGCCAGCGGTTGCGGCAGACGAAGTAGCCGTGGATCGTGTCGGCGAAGGCCTTGGGCATGACCTCGGCGGGGTTGACCGGCTCGACGCCGATCGGCCAGTTCACCAGGGCGAAGACCGCCCGGTGCGGGTAGACGAAGGCGTTGTAGATCGGCTCGTCGTCCGTTCGCCACGGCGTGCCCGCCAACTCGCTGTCCTTGAGGAAACGCCGCCATGTCCACAGCACGGCGGGGGCGTACTTCTTGCCCACCGCGCCGAGGCCGAAAGCGATCTCCCCGGCGTGGCTGAGCCCGCCGCCTGCGCGGCCGTAGAGGACGTCGTTGCCGTACGTGCCGCGATGCGGGACGACGGCCTTGCCGCCGTCTTCAGCGAGGATTTCCGCGACCCACCGCAGCGTGAGCCACCGGGCGTTGGGGCGGGGGGAGAGGTAGTCCCGCCCGGCGGCGGTGCGCATCACCTGGAGCAGCTCGACCAGCCCGCACTGGGAAGAGACGCGGCTGGGGTGGTGGCCCTCGGCGTACCAGCCGTGGTCGCCGAAGCCCTGGGCGAGCATCTGGGGGATCATGCGGTCGATCTCGGCCAGGCGGGCGTCGATGAACTCCGTGTTCGTGCCGGCATCCCCGCGGATCGCCAGCAGCGCCACGCCCGTGCCCCCGAAGTGCGCCCCGTAGTGGTTGCTGCCCGGGGGATACCCCGTCCGCCCGCAGAGCCTGCGGATGCTCGCCTCCCCGCCGGTGGCCACCACCTTGCGGTAGTTCTGGATTTCCGCGGCGACCTTGCGGCGGAAGTCATCCGGCCAGCCGTCGTAGGCCAGGTCGTAGGCGTAGGCGATGGCGGCGAGGACGGCCCCGACCCGCAGCTCCGTGCCGGGCTTGAACCAGGCGTAGCGGTTGTCGCGGTCGATCTTGCCCTCGAACGCCAGCTCCACCGCCCGGCGGGCCAGGTCGGCGTACTTCCGCTTCCCGGTGATTTGGTAGAGCATTCCGTACCCCGCGCCGTGCCACGTCGTGAACACGCCCAGCGGGAGCTTGGGGCTCTTGTTGTGGTTGTGCGGCGGCGTGGTGTTGAATGCCGTGGGCAGCTTCTCGCCGCCGTGGCCCAGGATCGCCCGCAACCGCCGGACGATCGCCTTGCCGACCGGCGTTTCGGCTTTCTCCCGGAGGGCGGCCACCTCGCCGCGGCGGAAGAGCAGGCGCGGGTGCTCGCCGGGGCCCGGGGGCTCGAAGCCCTCTACAGGCACCCACCAGCGGGCGGTGTCCACCCGCGTTCGCCAGAGCTCGTCGTCGGCCCCGGCGGAGGGTCCGACGTGCGTCAGTCCGCGCCCGAAGGCCTCGATGGGGCCGTCGACGACCTTGCCGTCCAGCCGCGTGGTCAGCGTGGCCCGCCCGCCGGGCAGGCCCTGAACGCGTACGACCTTGACCGCCAGCTCCGTTCGGGCGCCGGGGTCGGCGGCAACGTCCACGGCGCGGGCGGGAATGGCCGCCCTGCCGGTGACGGTCCCGCCGGCGTGGCGGAACCGCGAGACGTCCAGCCGGCAGACGCGGTGGGCGTGGTCCCGCCATGTCGGCCCGATCTCGCCCCACGTCACCTTGCCGTCGTTGAGCCCGAGGCGCATCTCCAGCATCGGCCGGTCCACGGCCCCGGGCGGAACCACCTGGTTGAGCATCACCGACCATACCGACGAGTCGAAATCCGTCTGCGTCGGCTCGACCCCGCCGGTGATCTCCCCGGAGACCTTCTCCCCGCCGACCGTGCCCTCGTACCGGCCCGCGAGCTTCCAGACATGCTTGGCCGAGGCGTCCGCGCTCGGCGTCAGTTCGCCCTCGATGCCGATCTCCGCCCGGACGATCTGCCCGTCGCGGGGCACCCAGCGGTCCGGCGAGATCGTGATCTTCAGCGTCCCGCGGACGGACCGGCCGTCGAGGCGGACGTCCGCGACGTCCACGAAGTGGATCGACGTGTTGAACCGCCGCGCCGTGGCCACCGCACGGGCCCACTTGCCGTCCTCGAACACCGGGTAGATGTCCAGATTGCGTTGCCGGCCTTTCTCCTCCCGCCCCCACAGCTCGACCAGGCGGATGTTCCACGTCGCGTCGCCGGGGTCGAGCCGCTCGGCGCCGGCAGCGGGGGCCGACAGCACCGCCAGGCAGGCCGCGATCAGCAGGGCGTGTCGCATCAGGGAGTCTCCTCGGCCGGCGGGACGGTGACCGGGCCGGCGGGTTGGGACGCGCCGGCGTCGTCATCATCGACGTTCAGGGCGACGACGCGGTAGCGGAGCGCCACGCCGGACGGGGCGAGGAAATCGATCCACACCTGCGGGTTGTCGGGGTGGCCCTCGATGCGGGGCGGGCGGTAGGCGATGGCCCGCCACGCACCCTCGCCGGCCCGGCGATCGACGCGGAAGCCGACCTCCCCTTCGCAGCGGTCCGTCCAGGCCACGCGGACGCCCCGGCCCTCGTACACCGCCGCCGCGACCTCGCCAGGCGGCGTGGGGCTGGTCGGGCCGTCGCCGACCTGCGAGCCGGGCATGGGCTTGATCGCCCCGGCCTCGTTGCCCGTGAAGGCCGCGTCCGATGACGTCCGCTTGCCCACGTTGATCGAGCCGATCCAGCCGGGGACATCGTTCCAGCCGAACAGCGCCCCGGCCATGTTGACGTCCCAGCCGCCGATATAGCCGGTCTCGCCGTCGCCCTTGTCGTGCCTGTTGCGCGTGATCGCCCAGGAGTACACCTGCGAGCCGCCGTGGGCCTGGCAGAGGATGCCCTCGCCGTCGTTGCCGGGATCGCTGCCGAGGTTGTTGTACGTGTTGCGGTGCACCCACAGGTTCCGCCCGGCCAGGTCGAACGCGCGGGAGAGGTTGTCGGAGATCGCCCCGTTGCCGCCCGGGGAGGACTCCAGGTGCCCGTCGAGGGTGAGTTCCCATCCGCCGAGGCGCTCGGGGTCCCACCCTTCGCGGAGCATGGCCCGCTCGTTACGGTTGCCGGCGATGATCACCCACGAGCCGGAGACGTCAAAGCCCTTGTGCCCGTTGTTGAAGACGTGGTTGTCGATCACCACCACGTTCTCGGCGAAGAACCCCGCCCCCGCCTTGCCGGTGGGGGAGTCCTTCGTCAGGCCCAGCATGGTCTTGTTGATCTGCACGCCGCAGGTCTTGTTGCAGTCGAAGAAGACGGTGCTCTCCCGCGGGGGGTCGAAGCCCATCCCCGCGCCGCCCTTCGGCCAGGTCCGCCGCGTCCGCTGGCGGTACTTGAAGTTCCGCCCCCGGCTGAGCGGCAGGAGGTTGTTGGCCACCAGCACGTCGCTGCCGTAGACGCCGATCCGCGGGCCGAACTTGTGCATGTAGAAGCCGTCGTCGCCGAAGCCTTTCACGTCGTCCGGGCGGCCCATGCGGACCATGTCGTTGAGCACCGCGGCGTGCTCCAGGACGCAGCCGAACACCAGCCGCCCGGCCCCCGAGCCGACGAACAGCTTGCCCCCGCCGGCGAACGGGTCCCACGGGTGCGTGCCGTCCGGCACGCGGTCGGCCCAGGAGGGCTTGACGTACCTGCTCTTCCATGACCCCGCCGTCGCCCACGTCTGCCCCCAGGTCACCTCGGGCCCGAAGTAGACCGTCGCGCCGATCAGGTGCACCCACGCGATGCCGACGTCGTCCACGTCCTTGATCGACCCGCCTTTCGGCGGGCGCAGGCCCACGACGTTCCACGCGCGCGGCGTCTCGGGGCGGACGGTGAGCATACGGCCGGCGACCTTCCCCGAGGTCTTCCGACCGCGGCACGTGCCGGTGTAGCTGCCCGTCACGCTGTTGCCTTCGACCTCCAGGTCCAGCTCGTAGGACGCCACCTGCGGCCAGTCGGGGGGATCCTTCTTCCGCCGACGTCTCTCCGGCGGGATGGGCAGCTTGCCGGTGGCGATCTTCAGCGACGCGCCGTCCGCCTTGACGGTCGCTTCCCCTTTCCACACGTCGCGGCCGAGGCCCCGGCGGAAGGCCCGAACCTCCGGTTGGACCTTCCCGCCGGCGACGGCGAAGTCGAGGATCAGGTCCGTCGGCTGGACCTGCTCGGGCTGCTTGCCGCGCCGGCGGATGCGGATGTCCGCGTCGGCGAGCACGAGCGTCAGGCGCCGGCCGACGTCCACGGCCTTGTCGGCGCGGCGCTGGAAGCCGAAGACGAACTTCGTGGGCAGCTCGAGTCGCCCGTCGGCGGCCCGCGGCCGGCCGGTGGGGGCCTGCCCGCGGATGGCCACGCCGGACGGCAGCATGAGCCCGCGCCCGGCGGGGCCGTCGAACGGGCCCTCGGAGAAGTCGTACGTGCCGGCCGGGTAGTAGAGCACGCCGCCCCCGGCGGCGGCGAGCTCGTCGCGGGCGTTCTCGAACTTCTCGAACGCCGTTCGCCCCTTGGCGTAGGCGGCCATGTCGATCGCGCGCGACCAGCGGATGCGGTCGGTCCAGGCGGGCCAGCCGGCGTCGGCGCCGTAGTGGGAGGCCACCGGGTTGTCCGTGGGCGTCGCGCCCGGGGCGGAGCCGGGGTCCGGGCCGGCTGCGAGGACGGCTGCGAGGCACAGCAACGGCGCGAGTCTGCGAGCACGCATGCTTCGGCCTCCGCTTGGGCGCGGCGGCGGGGGACGGTCCTGCTGCCGCCGCGCCGGGGGATCAGTTGTCTTCGACCACGACGTAGAAGGCGTCTTTCGGGTCTTTCTTGCCGCCGCCTGTGTCGGCCGGCTCGGCCTGGACGGCATTCCGGACGAACATCCCTTCGACCATGCCGCTGCCGCCGTAGACGGCGCGGGCGGTCCCGCCTTCGCCCCGCACGGCGACGGCGTGGCAGGAGCCCTTGCCCGCGCAGGTCCGCGTGACCATCAGGCGTTTCGACAGGTCCGTGGACATGATCAGCAGGAAGCCCCCGCCGGTGTAGTCGCCGTTGTCGGGGTTGAGCGTCAGCGGCAGGCCGTAGGCCGCCTTGCCCACGACGTACACCCGCCCGGCCGCGTCGGCGGCGATGTCTCCCTCCCGGGTGACCACCGAATTGGCCCGCCCGCTGTCCAGCCGTCCGCAGAACTGCTGGACGGCCAGCATCTCGCCGGTGGCGGGGTCGTACCGCCCGAAGACGTTCTTATGCTCCGACCGGCTGTTGTAGAAATTGTGGTACTTGTCCCCGCCGACGATCTTCACCTTCTCTGTGATGTCCTTGGGGCTGTAGCGGAACAGGTGGTTTCCCCCGGCGACCTGGAACGTCACGTAGAGCTTGCCGTCGGCGCCGATCGCGCAGCGGTCGCCGCGGGAGTCGGCCATGTTGTTCGTCGGCTTGTTGAGGAAGCGGTCCGACTTGCGGTCGGTGGACCAGTCGTAGTCGGTCCATTTCCTCTCGCCGTCGTAGCCGTGCCCGCGTATGTAGCAGATCTGCACCGGGTACGTCCGCTTGCCGTCGAACGCCCGGGCATTGCGAAAGCCCGTGACGATCACCGTCTTCGACGCGGCGTCCACGCAGACGTCGCAGGTGAACTGCCCGCCCTTGAACTGCCCCAGCCGCTTGCCCGCCGGCGAGAGGATGTGGACCGTCCGCCCGGCGATCGCGGCGGCGTGGCCGTCGGCGGCGGCATCCACACGCTCGGCCTTGCCGACGTCGGCCTGCCAGATCCGCCGCCCGCCGTTGGGGGAGAGCTTGAGCACGCCGTCGTCGCCGGCGGCGAGATAGAGGTTGCCCTCACCGTCGGCGGCCAGGTCGCCGACGCGGGCGGCGACGAACGCCACTGACAGGATCTTCCGGCCGGCGGCGTCCAGACGGAGGATCGCGCCATGATTGCCTTTCGCCCCGGGCGGGGCGGAGAGCCCCATCCGCTTGACGGCGTCGGCGCCGAGGTTGGCCGCCAGCACGATCGTGCCATCCCCCCCGATGGCCGCGCCGACCACGGCGTCGTCGAAGCCGGCCCCGCCCAGGAAGGAGGAGGTCTCGATGGCGAATCCGTCGTCCGCTCCGGCCGAGGGAAGATACGGGCCGCCCGCACAGACGGTGGCGCCCACGAACGCGCAGATCAACGCGGCAGGTTTCACGGCAGGTCCTTTCCGAGGTGAAATGAGCGCACCGCCCGCCGCCGGCGCGGCGGAGTCTCGATGCATGCTTCCATAGGATAATGACCGCCGGCCCCGGAAGGCAACGCGTTACCTGCCGCTTCCCTGCTCGGCGGGGCTTGGCAGGGAGAGCGTGTCGTGAGACACTGTGCCGCCCGGTCTTCGTCCGCCTGAATCGCCGTCACACATACGGAGGCGCCGTTTGGGAACGTTCCGCCGCATCTTGACCTACCTCCGCCCCTACGGCTGGAAATTCGCCGGCGGGCTGGGGCTGCTGCTTCTGGCCCGGCCGGTGCAGATGCTCAACCCGTTGTTCTGGAAGTTCGTCGTCGACGAGGTGTTGCTGGGCGAGCGTCCGCGGTTCGTCGAGATGTTCGGCGGCAGCCGGCTGGGCCTTCTGGGCGGCACGCTGGGGCTGATGTTCGCAGTGCAGATCGTCGGGGCGTTGCTGTCGGCCCTGCACGGGTACGTTCTGGGCGTGGTGGCCCACCGGGTGGGCTTTGACCTCCGCAGCCGGTTGTACGGGCGGCTCCAGCAGCACTCGATGCGGTTCTTCCACGACAGCCGCAGCGGGGACCTCGTCAGCCGCGCCACCGGGGACGTCGAGAACGTCACCCGCCTGGCCACCCGCGGCGTGGACGAGCTGATCGGCAGCGTGGTCCAGCTCGTCATCGTCTGGACGATCATCTTCCTGCTGAGCTGGCAGGTGGCCCTCTCGCTGGTCGTGCCGCTGCTGCTGATCGCCGTGCTGGTCTGGCGGTTCAACCGCCGCGTCCGCCCGCTTTACCGCGCCGCCCGCGAGAGGCTGGGCGACGTGTCGGCCAAGATCCAGGAGAACATCGTCGGCATGGCGGTCATCAAGGCCTTCGTGCGCGAGGACATCGAGCAGGAGCGCGTCGACGAGGAGAGTCGGCGTCATTACGACACGGCCGTGGAGAGCGTCCGGGCCCAGTCGATTTTCGGCCCGCAGGTTCAGATCGTCGCGTCGCTGAGCAATCTGGTGATGCTGGGGGTGGGCGGCTACTACGTGCTGGCCGGGGCGTTCACCATCGGCGGGCTGGTGGCGCTGCGGGGCTACTGGTACCGGCTGTTCGCGCCGGTGCACTCGCTGGCGCGGGTGAACGACCGCGTGCAGCGTTCGATCGCCGCGGCGGAACGCATCTTCGACGTCATGGACGAGCCGCTGGAGATCGAGGACGTCCCCGGCGCCCGCGACTTGTCGGGCATGGAGGGGCGGATCGAGTTCGAGAACGTCGGCTTTGCCTACCGCGAGGACCACGAGCCTGTGCTGCGGGACCTGACCGCCGGAGTGGAGCCGGGACAGATGCTGGGCATCGCCGGGCCCAGCGGGGCGGGCAAGTCCACCATGCTCTCACTTCTGATACGTTTCCACGACCCGCGCCACGGCTGCATCCGCATCGACGGGGCGGACCTTCGCCGGGTCACCCAGGCCTCCCTGCGGGGGCACCTGGCCCTCGTCGCCCAGGAGCCCTTCCTCTTCAACGACACCATTCGGAGGAACATCCTCTTCGGAAGGCTCGACGCGTGCGAGGAGGAGATGATCGAGGCCGCCCGCCAGGCCAACGCCCACGAGTTCATTCTCTCGCTGCCTGACGGCTACGAGACCGTCGCCGGCGAGCGGGGCGTGAAGCTCTCCGGCGGACAGAAGCAGCGGATCTGCATCGCGCGGGCGTTCCTGACCAACCCGCGCGTCCTGCTTCTGGACGAGGCCACCGCGTCGGTCGAGCCGGCCAGCGAGGCTGCCATCCAGGCCGCCCTCGGCCGCCTGATGGTCGGGCGAACCTCCGTGGTCGTCTCCCATCGGCTGAGCATGATCCGCGGGGCCGAGCAGATCCTCGTCCTCCGCGACGGGCGGATCACCGAGCGCGGCACGCACGACGACCTGATGGCCGCCGACGGGTGGTACGCCCGCATGTACCGCATGCAGACCGGCAACGGCGACGCCGCCTAGCAGCCCGTTGAAGAAGCCGATTCGGCCTGCGAGCGGGTCTTCTCCGCGTCGCCGGCGTCCGAGAAACTCGACGAATCTCGTGGATTCGCATTCGCTTCTCGTCCTTGGCGGCGCGAAGAATCCCTCGCTCTCGGCTGCGAAGCACTTCTTCAACGGACTGCTAGACCGGCTCCCGTCAGTGCGGCTGGCCGGGGAGGGCGGGCTCTTCCTTGGGGTACAGTTCGGGCGGGATGTCGCCGGCGAGGAAGTCCTCGAAGCTCGGGCGGAGCCGGAGGTTGTACAGGTCCGGCTGGCCCTCCTCCCGATCGGCCTCGGGAACCGGGGCTTCCATCAGCTCCGCCCAGGTGACCCGCCGGCCGGTGCGCCCGGCCTCCCGGCCGAGAATCGCCGTCGCGGTGGACTCGGCTACCTGCCGGGCCTCGTTGAGAGGCTGGTCCTTGAGCAGGTTGTAGAGCATGTCCACGTGCTCCTGGACCTGCATCTTCTCGGCGCGGGGCAGGTCGGCGGGGACGACGGCGTCGAGGCTGGGCTCCTCGGCCGTGTCCTTCTCCATGGTGAACTCCTCGCCGATCCAGAACCAGCAGCCGGGGATCTGCCGGGCCATGCTGTGAATGTGCACGCCTCCGGGGTACTCGAAGTCGGTGCTGAAGTAGTCGCAGATGTTGCCGGCCTTCCGGCGTGCCCGTCCGCAGAACCCCACGGCCGCCTCGGGGTGGGTACCGATATACCAGTTGGCCACGTCGATGTTGTGGATATGCTGCTCGACGATGATGTCTCCGGACATCTCGACCCAGAGCTGCCACTTTCCGGCGGCGAGCAGGTCGTCGGGCGTCTTGGGCCCGATGGGGTCGTTGGAGAAGATCTTGCCGATGCAGAATCCCACGCGTCCGCCGAGGATCCGCCCGTAGGCCCCGTCGCGCAGGGCGGCAACGTGGGGCAGGCGCTCCAGTTGGTGCCGTCTCTGCGTCCCGGCCACGACGGTCAGGCCCTTTTCGCGGGCCTTCTCGCCGGTGGCGATGACGCGCCGGCAGCCGACCGGGTCCACGCTGACGGGCTTTTCGACGAACACGTGCTTGCCGGCCTCGATGCACGCCTCGAAGTTCGCCGGCACGAACAGCGGCGGCGTGGCCATCAGGACGATGTCGGCGTCCACCGCGTCCAGCATCTGCCGGCAGGAGTCCAGGCCGCTGAAGCAGCGGTCGTCGGGGATGTCGTACTCCTTGGCCGTCTTGGCCGCGGCGTCGGCGTTGTTGTCTGCCGTGGCGACGGGGGTGAGCGTCAGCTCGCAGCCGAGTCCTTCGTTGATGAGCTTGCCGGCCTCGAGGTGGTCCCGCAGGGCGCCGTTGCCCCGCCCGCCGCAGCCGACGAGGGCCACGTTGAAGTTCCGGCTGGTGTTGTTGGTCATCGCGTTCTCCTTTTCGGGTGGGTGGTTGCAGGTCGTGCCGGTCAGCCTCGCCAGCGCCCCAGGGCGCCCAGGGCTTCTTCCAGCGGCTGGAGGTACGGGTGCCACGCCCGCTCCCACTCCAGCGAGACGCAGCCCTCGTAGCCGTCGCACGCCAGGCGTCGGAGGATCGCATCCAGCGGGAAGTCGCCCTCGCCGGGCAGCTTGTAGGTGTAGGGGAATTTGCCGATCGGCTCGCGGACGCTGTCCTTGATGTGCACGTGGCGGACGAACGGCTTCAGCGAGGCCCACGTCTCCTGCGGGTCCTCTCCGGCCTTGAACCAGATGTGGTGCGTGTCCCACAGGATGCCCAACGGCTCGTCGAGGGCCTTCTCGAAGCGCAGGCAGGCGTCGGTGGTGCACAGCGCGTCGTGAGTCTCGACGGCCAGGTCCACCGACCAGCCGCCTTGCTCGCGCTGCTGCCGCCACCAGCGGACCGTCTCGGCCGCCCGATCGATGACGGCGGCGTCCAGCTTGCGGGCGAACTTCCCGCCGTCGAAGACGCGGAGATGCGACGCGCCGATCGCCTCGGCCCAGGGCACGAACTCCAGAAGGGCATCCCGGTCGGCCTGCTTGGGCCCGACCAGCCGGAAGGAGGTGTCCAGCATGGGTACGGCGACTCCGGCGGCGGCGACCCGCTCGGCCAGGGCCGCCGGGCTGTCAACGTCCCGGGAGAAGACCTTCGGCAGGTGCACTTCGCCCTCGAGCATGCGCAGCTCGACGTGGGCGATGCCAAACCGCTCCGCCATCGCCAGGACGGCGTCGAGGTCCAGCTCCCCGCAGCCCAGCGTCGAGAAGCACCACTTCAGGGCCGACGTGTCGGCTGTCTCGCCTGCGGTCATCGCAGCACCTTTCCGGCGGCCGGGCCCGCGGGGTCCGTACCGCTCACCTGCATCTCCTCCGGCGTCTCGTCGGGAGGATACCAGCGACAGAGCTGGCCCGTCCACCGCCAGAGCAGGCCCGTGTCCTCGGGCTTCAGCGCGTCGGCCAGGCGAAGCATGCCCGCGATCGCGCGGGCCGGGTCCAGCTTGTAGCGGTCGGGCACGTCTGCCGAGCCGGTCATGTCCGTCTCGACCCAGCCCGGGTCCATGCCGACGACGAGGATGCCGTCGGCCTTCATCTCGGCGGCCATCTGCGGCACGGCCCGGTGCAGCGCCGCCTTGGAGATGCCGTACCCGTATGCCTGGGCCCCGTCGCCCACGTGGGGGCGCGTCACGCCCACGCGGGAGGACAGGCAGAGCACGACGCCCCGTTCGCCGGCCCGCAGCAGCGGCAGCAGCGAGCGCGTCACGAGCATCGGCCCGAGCACGTTGACGCGGAGGGCGGTCAGCAGGTCGTCGGCATCCATGGCCTCCAGGCCGCGCGGCGAGGCGGGCAGCATGCCGGCGTTGTTGATCAGCAGGTCGATCCGGTCGCAGCACTCGGTGGCCCGGCGGGCGGCGTCGTCGATCTGCGCCGCGTCGCCGACGTCCAGGCGCAGCGGGACGCACCGGTCGGGGCAGCCGGCGGCCAGGCGGGCCAGCGGCTCGGCGCGGTCGGGGTTGCGGCAGGTGGCCAGCACGCGGTCGCCGCGGTCGAGGCACTGGCGGACGAACTCCAGGCCGATGCCGCGGCTGGCGCCGGTGACGAAGACCGTTCTCGGCCGGGGGGAGGGCATGGCTCAGAACACCCCGCCGCGCTGCTCGTAGTGGGTGGGCTTGCCGTAGACCGCCATGTCCCGCTCGATCCAGTCGGCGTTCCAGCGGATCATGGTCTCGACGTTGACCACCGGCTCGCCGAAGAGCCGGGCGGCCTCGGAGCAGTCCGCGTGCCACGCCGTCGGCTGCTCCAGGCCCACGAACACGGGCCGTCGGCCGAACCGCTCGCCGAAGCGGTTGGCGACGTCCTGAATTCGCACCGGTCGGGCCATGCCGACGTTCAGCGGCGTCGGCGGCGTGGTGCAGTGCAGCAGGGAGCGGAGGATCCACGCCGCCGCGTCGCCCTGCCAGATGATGTTGGCGACCGGCGTGGACAGGTCGATCGCCTCCCCGGCTCGCACGCGCAGCGCGACGTCCTGGAGCACGCCGTAGCGGAGGTCGATGGCGTAGTTCAGGCGGATCAGCCGCCCGGGGCAGTTGTTCTGTTCGCCGAAGTGCTGGAAGACGCGTTCGCGCCCGACGCAGGAGTTTGCGTATTCGCCGAAGGGTGTCGGGGGGATCTGCTCGTCGGCGCCGGGGCCGCGGACGTCCACGAAGGGCACGGCGCAGAGCGTCGAGAAGGCCACGATGCGGCAGTCGCGGAACCGCCGGGCCACGAAGGTGGGCACGCTGACGTTCATCGCCCAGGTGAACGGCTCGCCGCCGGCCGTGCCGAACTTCCGCCCCGCCATGTAGACCACGTTGGCCGCGTCGGGCAGCTTGGCGACCTGCTCGGGCTCCAGCAGGTCGCAGGGCAGGCACTCGACGCCGGCGGCCTCGAGTCGGCGGCGCACGTCGGGGTCGGAGAAGCGGGCGACGCCGATGACCTTGCGGTCCGGCGAGGCGGCCCGGGCCATCAGCGCCAGCGTGGGCCCGACCTTCCCGCCGACGCCGAGGATCATCAGGTCGCCGTCCAGCCGGGCGAAGTCCTCCACGAGCCCGCGGGTGGGCGTCGCCAGCAGTGCCTCCAGCTCGTCGACGCCCTCGATCCGCTCGGGGAGCTGCATGTCGTCCAGTACGTTCACGTGCTGCCTCCTGGCGGCGGGCTCAGCCGCCGGCCTCGTCGAGCCATCGCTGGAGGTTCTCTGCCACGAAGTCGTCGTCGGTCAGGTGCGGGTAGGCGTTGCAGACCCGGGTGATCTCTTCGGCCTGGCCGGGGCTGAGCGTCTCCTCGGGGTCGAGCGTCCAGGTGCCCTCCAGCAGGCCCTGGCGGCGCAGGACCTCGTTGACGCCGGGGATGCTCCCGGCGAAGCCGTGGGCGGCGTCAAAGATCGCGGCGTTGGCGTCGGTAATCTGCCCGGCAAGGGTGAACAGGTCGGTCCCGATCGGTTCGCCGCGGTCGACGATGCCGTGCACGCGTTCCAGCAGCTCGACGGCCCGGCGGGTCCAGCAGGCCCACTGGCCCAGCAGCCCGCCGCGGATGCGGACCTCCGGGGCGCTCTCGCCGAAACGGAACGGCGTGAGAAGGTCGTGAAGGATGCTCTCGTCGTTGCCGGTGTAGAGGGCGATGCGGTCGGCCTTGCCGGCCTCGGCGACGGCCCGGACCACGTCCACCGTGCCGTAGCGATTGAACGGGGCGATCTTGATCCCGCAGACGTTGTCGATCTCCACCAGCCCGCGCCAGAACGCGTAGGGCAGGGCCACGCCGCCGACGCCCGTCAGCAGGTAGAAGCCGAAGACCGGCATCTCCGCGGCGATCCGCTCGACGTGGGCGAGCATCTCGGCCACCGATGCGTCCTTGAAGGCTGTCATCGACACGATCGCGACGTGGTAGCCCAGCTCTCGTGCGACGGCGGTCTGCTCCAGCGACTCCGCCGTCGTGCCGTCGACGCCGGCCACCTTCACCACGGCCCGCCCCCGCTCGGCGGACCAGCGGTCGGCTTCCTCGCCGCAGGCCCTCAGCACCGGCTCGTAGAGCCCCACCTCCGGGCGGCGGATCTGGAACTGGGTGAAGTGCATCCCGACGGCCAGGCCGCCGGCGCCGGCGTCGAGGTAGTAGCGCATCAACGCCCGCTGGCGGCGGGCGTCGAACCGGCGCCGGGCGTTGAGCGCCAGCGGCACGGCGGGGATCACCGTGCCCCCGCGTATGATCTCGTGAATCTCATCGGGCAGCATCGTCGAATCCGGTCCTCTCGGGGGTCTTGGGTCTGCTGGCTTATTCGGGCCACGGCGCGACGGCCTCAGCGAGGTCCACGCGCCACGTTCGGCCATCGAGGGTGATGGCGGCGTTGTCGCAGTCGAACGCGAGCTCGCAGTCCGGCTCGGCGAGCGTCAGCAGCATGACGTGACGGGCGCGGACCAGGTCCGGCCTGGGCTTCCAGCGGAGCGTGGTGACCGGCAGCTCGGCCCAGGTCCACTGCTCGACCTCCATCTCGGCGACGGGCGTCAGCGGGCGGACGTGCAGCGAGGTGCCTTCGCCGTCGATCCGCGCGCCGCCGTCGGTCAGCTCGTGCGGCAGGTGCGTCTGGAGGTGCAGGCCCATGCCGACCCGCCGGCCCCGGTGGCCCATGGCGTCGTCGATCACCACCAGGTGCGTCTCGTCGATCAGCAGCAGGTGGCGGTAGTGGTACGTCAGGCAGTTGGGGTAGCAGGTGGTCAGGTCGCAGGCGAGGTAGAACCCGCCCGGGCGCTGGCGGACGCGGAAGATCCTCGCCTCGGCGCCGATCGCCTGGTCCTTGCCCCGGAACGTCACGGCGTTGTGCTGGCGGGTCTGGCCTGCACCGTAGCCGGGATCGATCAGGAAGCGGTCGGCACCCGCGCCGAAGACGAAGTGACCCAGGTCCAGGTTGTTGTGGTTCAGCCCGTTGTTGCCGCTGCGAAGGCCCAGCCACGTCCGTTCGCCGGTCCACTTGAACCAGTCCAGCCCGCGGAAATGCCGCACCGGGCGAAGCCGCGGCTCCCGCGCCCCCTGGTACGGCTGGCGGTACCAGAACGCCTCGATGTCGTGGTACAGCCCGCCGTCCCGTACCGGCTTGAGGTGGCGGTCCTCGAACCACGCCCACTCAGGCCGGCCGCACTTGTGGGCCCACCAGTACCCCGCCGGGAAGCAATACTCGCTGGAGCTCTCGCGGATGTTGGAGAAGTTGATGGGCACGTCGTCGCCGCCCATCATGTACAAGCGGAAGTCCAGCGAGGCGGTCAGCCGCGGGTTGTCCACCAGGCCGAGGTTGTCGCCGCGGACGAGGTCCAGGGCGGCGGCGACGTCCGTCAGGTGCCCCAGCATGGTCGTCATGTACATCATGCCCTCGGTCCAGCCGCCCTCGGCGGGCAGGGCCTCGATGACGTACT
>CAYLPJ010000021.1:0-6946 GCA_964385465.1 uncultured Planctomycetaceae bacterium
TGGCGAGGAAAAGCGGCGTCGTTGCCGCCGCACTCCATATTTGGCGGCGAGGGCCCGGGAGTGCGATGGCCGGCGCGCCGATTCGACGGGGCGCGCGGGGCGGCTTCGAGGACGACCCAACCGCGCTCGCCGCGACGGCCCGCGCTGTACAGGCGGCCCGCGTTGGCGAAGATGGAGGGCGGCTTCGCCGCTGCGTTCCGGGGCTTTCCGTGGCTCAGCGAAGCCGGACGCGGCCGTTCAGCGCCCCGCGCCGGTCACCGGGCAGCGACGGCCGGGGGCGAGGCGGCCGGCGAGGGCCTCGCGGCAGATGATCAGGGCGGCGGCGGCGAAGGGGGTGGCGACCAGGGGGTCGTCCTCCTTGGCGTCGGTGTAGGGGTTGACCCACGTGCCGTCCTCGCGGCGGCGGGCGAGGACCTCTCGGGCCAGCTCGGCCGCCCAGTTTCGCGGCCCGGCCGGTCCCTCGATGCGCTCGGCACCGACGGCGAGGAACGCGTGGGCGGCCGCCCATGCCCAGTAGTAGTACGTCGCGTCGCGGAGCACCTCGCGGTCGGGCGCGAACCGCCCGGGATTGTGTTGTGCGGAGAAGTTCCGCTCCAGCCATCGCACGGCGGCGACGACGCGGGGATGGTCTCGGCCCAGCCCGCAGCAGAGCAGGGCCCGGACGCCGTCGGCGGTCATCGTGCCGTAGGAGGCGAACCGCCTTCGCCCGAAGCGGTCGGTGCCTGCGAGCCCGGCCTTGTTCTGTCCGACGTCCCCGGGCATGAAGAAGAACCCGCCGTCGTCGTAGTCCGGATCGCGGTCGGCGGGGTCCTCGGCGAAGTTCTGGCACCGCCGGACGAAGGCGAGGGCCTTGCGGTAGGCCGGGTCGTCGGCCGGGGCCCGCGCCGAGCGAAGGGCCGCCAGGCCGAAGATCGTCGCCGCCAGGTTGGACTCGGTGAACGGCTCGGGCCATTGGCCGGCGGCGGGTTTTCGCGGCAGGCCCATGGAGAAGCCCCAGCCGCCATAGTGCTCGTCGGGCGGGCGCCAGCCGAGGTGCTCGACGAGCTGTCGCCGGCGAACGTACGCCAGGTAGGCCGCGTGGGTCCGCCGCGTCCGGGGCGTGCGGCGTTCCAGGACGACCACGCGGCTGGCCGAGCCGGCGGAATAGATGGGGAAGGGCCAGTCCCGCTCGCCGACATTCAGCCTGCCGTTGGGATCGACGAAGCCGCAGAGGAAGCCCACGCCGCGTCGAAAGGCGGCCGTGGGCTCGCTGGCGTCGTGGGGCAGGAACAGCAGCGTGCTCATCACGTGGGGCGTCAGCTCGGTGCCGCTGCGGAAGCAGCCGTAGACCTCGCTGCGCCAGGCGCCGTCGTCCTGCTGGGCGGCGAGCAGCACGTCGCGGGCGTCACAGAGGGCGCCGTGGATCGCGGCGGTCAACTGCCCGTCGCCCGGCGCCGACGGGGCGCAGCCGGCGGCGGAGGCCAGGAGCCCCGCCGCCAGCAGCGCCCCGCGGGTCGCGGATGTCATCCGCCTGGCGGTCACTTCTTGATCTTCGCGGCCACGGGGACGGGGGCGCGGTCGACCATCAGCACGAGCAGGGCGGCGGAGGAGCAGAACGTCCGCCCGGTGATGCAGTGGTGCCCGGTCCACGAGCCGTCCTGGTTCTGGATGTGGTTGAGGTTGCGGGTCATGGACTTGTCCCAGGTCTCCCACGCGTCGCCGCCCTCGATGACCAGGCTCTCCCCGATGGTCATGTAGCTGAGGAATTCCTCCCCGCCGTTGGACCCGAACCCGGCGATGAACCGCTTGTCGTTCAGCTTGGCCGCGACGGCCTCGCGCGTCTGCTTCAGGTCCTCCTCGCGGGCCTCGATGTCCTTGAGCTCGCGCTGGATCTCCTTCCGCCGCGGCTCGGCGGTGGCGGTCTCCAGATCGGCGGTAAGTTCCTGTTTGCGGGCCTTGGCGGTGTTGACCGAGTCCTGCTGCCCGCCGAGGGTGGACGCCGCGGCGTAGAGCTTCACCCCCGCCGAGCCGCCCCCGGCGAACGTGCCGCTGGTCTTGTCGTACCGCTTGCGGGACTCGTCCGAGGCTCGCGCCAGCACCGGCCGGGGCACGTCCTTGCCGCTCTGGGCGGCGAGGTTCAGGCCCTTGACCGCCACCGACTGCGCCAGCGTCGCCGCCCAGCCGCGGTCGTCCCATCGCCCGTCCTCCCGCTGGTTCTTCTGCATCTTGTGCAGGACCTTGTCCAGCGCCGTCGAGACCCTGTCCCGCCCGTCGGCGTCGGGCATCTCGTGCTGGACCTGGGGCAGGAGCATCGCGGCCATGAAGGTGTCGATGTACATCCCCAGCTTGCTCTGGACGCGCGTGCCCCGCGTGGCGGTGATGAACAGCGAGTCGGCGTCGGACTTCTCGATCTCGGCGCAAACGTAGTTCACCGCCCGCAGCACGGCCCGGGCGTGCGTGCCGCTGCGCGGCGTGTTGCCCGAACGCAGCAGGGCCATCGCGGCCATGCAGGTGTCGGCCACGCTGGCGGTGTCCTTGAGCTTGCCCCCGCCGCCCATGTGTCGGGATTCCTCGCCCTGGCCCCAGGCGCCGCTTTCGAGCTGGTGCTCGACCAGCCAGCCGAGCCCGCGCTTGACGTTGTCGCTGAGCGGCTTGGGATCGACGGCGGGCTTCCATTTGTCGCCGTTCCCGCCGGCGTCGGCGTCCGCCGCGTGCAGCGCCCCGCAGAAGATCAGCCCCGCCAGTACCGTCGCCGTGATGAGTGTCCGTCGCGCCATCGCTGAACCCCTTTCCTTTGCGGCGCCGCCTCGGCGCCTGGTTCGTTCCTTTCGCGACGGATTGTCAGACGCTCGATGCCCGGCGAAAGTTCCCCGGACGCCCGCGGGCGTCCCGGGCAACGCCGCCGAACGCACGTCGGACCCGGCCCCAGATACGTCATGTTGCGTTCCTGCCGGTCCCCGGCCCGCCTGGCCGCGTTGGCCCGCATCGGCGATGCTACGGCATCGCCCGCTTCGGCCGCCTTGCCGGGCGAGCCGCGTCCGGCGCAGGAACCGCAACGAACCTGTTTGGGACCGCTTAGAAATGATCCCACACCGCCAGCGTGGGGTCTCGGGCGGGGAAGAGCGCGGCGAGCAGGTCGGCGGCGTCGCCGGTCAGCGCCGTGCCGAAGGCGGCCGCGGTCTCGAGCGGATCGTCCGTGCCGATCAGAAGCTGGGCGATCTCGGCCCCGCCCCGGACGGCGTGCCTCGTCCGCGTCGCCCCGGCCGGGGCGACCTTGCCATCACCGATCGCCAGCGTGGCCTTGTCCTCGCCGTCGTCGATCAACAGGTTGCCCGACCAGTCGGCCAGGGGGGAGGCCTTCAGCCGCCGTTCGAGCTCGCCGCCAAGGCGGGCCAGGCAGCGATTCAGGTCGAGCGTGCGGATCATGGCGTCGCCGCGGCGGGTGTAGCGGGTCTCGATGCGGCAGGTGCCGCGCCGCAACCGTCTCGCCAGCTCGCAGTCGTGATGCAGGGAGGGCAGGACAACGTGTCGCTTGCCCAGCCGCCGGCACAGCCGCCGCAAGGCGCCCAGGACCGCGTCCGTCTCGCCGGCGCAGTCCACCACGTCCAGGTTCTCCCCGCCGGCGTCGGCGAAGACGTACCCCGCGGCCGCGCCGGCCTCGTCGGTCCACATCCAGCCGGACCAGGTTTTCGCCCGTCTGCCGTAGGTCGGCCGAACCGCCGTGCCGGTCAGCCCCTCGGCGTGGAGGTTGTACAGGGCGGCGAGGTCCTGGCGGTGGCGGGGGGGGATCTTGCGCATGCGCCCGGGGGCGTTGAGGGTTGGCAGGTGGCGGAACTCGACGCGGTAGGCATGGCCCGGCCAGGCGCGGACGTAGCGGAAGCGGTGGTAGAAATCGCTGATGCCGAACAGGACGCTGACGTCGTAGCCGGCCTCTCTGGCGGCGCGGCAGCCCTCGGCGGCGGTCGCGGCCATGAGGCCGCGTTTGCGCCTCTCGCCGTGTGTGGCAACGCCGCCGATCCCGGCGGTGCGCAGCGTGCCCGAGCCGACTCGCATATCGTAGCCCCATATTCCCCAGTGCGTTACGATCTCGGTGCCGATCAGGCCGATCGTCGAGGCGTCCCAGTCGTAATGGGAGCCGTCGACGTACCCGCCCTTGGTGCAGTACTCCAGCCAGCCCCAGTAGGGCGAGCCGAAGGTCTTGCCCGTAAGGTCCAGGACGGCTTGGCGGTGGGTGCGGCGGTCGGGACGGATCAGGTGAAGTCGGTCCAGGTCGCTCATGGGCGGGCCCTCGCGGGGGATTGAACGGATCGGGCGTCGGGGAGCATCGGGCAAAGCCGGCCCGTTGTCAACACCGCCCGCGCTGTCGTACAATGCGGGCGGATTCGACGGGTACCCACTGAAGACCGCGGAAGGATGCTCGATGGCGATCAAGATTCGTTGCCCCGAATGCAGCAAGAAGATATCGATCGATGAGGCCTTCGCCGGCGGGATGTGCCGCTGCCCCTACTGCAAGGCCCTCGCCCTCGTGCCGGACGAGTCCGGCCAGCCCGCACAGGGCGTCCGTCCGGAGGCGCCCGGCGGCCGGCCCGAGGAGCCGGCGGGAAGGCCCGCCGAGCCGGGCGGGCGCCCGGAGGAGCCCGGCGGGGCCCCGGCCGGACCGACGGGCCCGGCGATCGGCGAGCACGAGCACATTCCCATGGCCCGGCCGGTGAAGGTCCAGGGCATCATCACGATCGTGCTGCTGATTCTGCTGGCGCTGATGGTGGCGGTGGGTATGACGCTGGCGCTGATGTACCTGCCCAGCGGCGGGCCGAAGCTGCCCCCGGAGGGTCCGCCGCAGGTCGATCCGCTGGCGGTGAGCAAATCCGGCCCGGCGATCGCGGACATCAAGGACATCAAGGCGCCGATCGTGTACGTCATCGACGGCGGCTCCAGCATGCGGGGCACCTTCGATGCCGCCCGCGTGATGGCGTCCAACTCGATCCAGTCCCTCACGGGCGGGGGGCAGTTTACGGCCATCATCGCCCGGGAGGACGAGGACCGGGCCATGGGCGAGGAGTTCGTTCCCGGCGGCGAGAGCGGCAAGGAGAAGTTCGAGTCCTTCGTCAAGGCGACCGTCCCGACCGGCGCGACGGACATCGCCCGGTCGCTGACGGCGGCGCTGGAGCGCAACCCCGGGACAATCGTGCTGATCGCCCGGAAACCGGTGGGCGGCGCGATGGCTGCCGCCGCCAAGGCCAAGGAGCAGGGCGTGCCGATCGTGGCCATCACCATCGACGGCGACCCGGAGGTCAACATGTCCATGGAGAAGCTGGCCGAGACCTCCGGCGGGCAGTTCCGCAAGTTCTTCACCGCCGAGTTCTAGCCGACCCCCCGCCCGCCCCGGTGTCGGGCCGCGGCGGTGTCCGCTTTGCCGGGTAAGGTGTATCCCGTACCCTCCGGGCGGACACGGGCCGTGTTTCTATAAGCCCTTTTACGTCAATAGTTTGAAGAATGCGTCTCTCCGTGTGTCCACTGTCCGGGGGGGTGGACAGAACTGACACAGGGGGGGCTTGCGTCTCGGCGGCGGGGGTGCTATCCTTCCGATCATGTCGGTGACCCGAGGCAGGATCGAGAAGAACCTTCAGCGTATCCGCGAGGAGATCGACGCCGCCTGCGCCCGCTCGGGACGCCGGGTTGAGGAGGTCTCCCTGGTCGCGGTGACCAAGACCGTCGGCCTGGACGAGGTCAAGCACCTTGTCGATCTCGGGGTCACCGAACTGGGAGAGAGCCGGGCCCAGCAGCTCGCGCCCCGGGCCGAGGAGGTCGCCGCCTGGTTGGGGCGCCGCCGCAAGCCCCAGCCAGCGCCGGTCCACTGGCACATGATCGGGCACCTCCAGCGGAACAAGGTCAAGGCCGTCCTCGGCTGCTCGCCGGTGATCCACTCGGTGGACTCCCTCCGCCTGGCCGAGGAGGTCGATTCCCGCGCCGAGCGGGCCGGGCAGACCGTCGACGTGATGCTCCAGGTCAATTGCTCGCAGGAGCAGCAGAAGTACGGCGTGGCGGTGGGTGCCGCGATGCACCTCGGCGAGATGATCACCACGCTCAAGCACGTCCGGCTGATCGGCCTGATGACCATGGCGCCGCTGAGCGACGACCCCGAGGCCGCCCGCCCGTCGTTCGTGCGGCTGCGGGAGCTGTTCGAGGAGATGCGCAGCGAGAAGACCGGCGGGGACGGCTTCCGCCACCTGTCGATGGGCATGAGCCAGGACTACCCCGTCGCCGTCGAAGAAGGCGCGACCCTGCTGCGCATCGGTTCGGCGGTGTTCGAGTAGCGGCTCAGCCGGCGAGCCTGTCGACGATGGCCTTGCAGAAGGCCGGCAGGTCGTCGGGCTTGCGGGCCGTGATGACCTTGCCGTCCACCACGCACTCCTCGTCCACCCAGTCGGCGCCGGCGTTGAGCATGTCGTGGCGGATGGCGAGGAAGCTCGTCGCCCGCCGCCCGCGGAGGGCGTCGGTGCAGCAGAGCATCCACCCGCCGTGGCAGATGGCGGCCAGGAGGATGTCGGCCTTCGCGCAGCCCTGGATGAAGGCGATCATGGATTCGTCGCGGCGCATGTAGTCCGGGCACCATCCGCCGGGTACGATCACGGCGTCGAAGTCCGCGGGGTCGGCCTCGGCGGCGGCGACGTCGGCGGGGCAGGGGTAGCCGAGCTTGGAGGGGTACTCCTCACCGCCCCGCGGGGCCACGCGGGTCACCGATGCGCCTTCCTCGCCGAGCCGGTAGTAGGGATACCAGACCTCCAGTTCCTGGTACTCGCGATCGATCATCAGGGCGATCTTCCTGCCTTGGAGTTTCATCGTCGTCGTCCTTTGCGTTGGGGCGTCAACGGGCTTCGATCAGATGATAGGCAAGGCGGGGCGCCAGCGGCGGGTCGGTCAGAAAGCAGGGCAGAAGACCGCCCTTCGACTCGCTTCGCTCGCTCAG